>JAKQIM010000044.1 GCA_029557965.1 Chloroflexota bacterium
CGCCTGCCAGACCTGGGCGGGCAGACGGTGGTGGCAGTGACGGGCAACGACTACACCCCGCTGAACTTTGTGGACCCGTTGACGGGCGAGGCGGTGGGTTGGGAGTACGACGCGGTGAACGAGATCTGCCGCCGCCTGAACTGCGTGGTGGATTGGCAGGTGACAGCCTGGGACACGATGATTGCGGCGGTGAAGGAAGGCCAGTTTGACGTGGGCATGGATGGCATCACGATCACCGACGAGCGCGGAGAACAGGTGGACTTCTCGAATGCGTACATGGTATCGCAGCAGTTCATGCTGGTGCGGGCGGATGAGACGCGCTTCAGCACCCCGGCGGAGTTTGGGGCGGACCCCAACCTGCTGATCGGTTCGCAGACGGGGACGACCAACTTCTACACGGCGGTGTATGAAGTGCTGGACGGCGACGAGGCCAACCCGCGCATCAAGCTGTTCGAGAACTTCGGTGCGGCGGTGCAGGCCCTGCTGGCAGGCGACGTGGACATGGTGCTGCTGGACGCGGCCTCAGGGCGCGGCTACGTGGGCGCTAACCCCGACAAGCTGGCGGTCATCGGCGACCCGCTGGGCACCGAGGAGTTCGGCTTCATCTTCACGCCCGGCTCAGAGCTGGTGGAGCCTTTCAACGCGGCCATCCAGAGCATGGCCGATGACGGCTTCTTGAATTACCTCAACACGCGCTGGTTCTTCTTGTACGACCCCAGCGCACAGTAGGAAGCGTGGGGCTGTCCCAAAAGTACCTTTTGGGACAGCCCCACCCCCAACCAGAGGATTTTTGGGGAGCGGCAACCCTAAAGGACGGGGGTCGCCGCTCCCCAATCCCCACTTTTCGGACAACCCCAAAATAATTATGAAACGTTCACACCTACTGCCTGCTGTCGATACGTTTTCGCGTTTGCCATACTGGCTGCTGGTCTCGATCTTGATCGGCATTCTGCTGTTGTGGGGCATCGCCAACAACCAGGATTACGGCACCATCTTCAATGCCGTGCGCAAAGGGGTGGGTACCACCGTCTTTGTCTCGCTGATCTCGTACCTGTTTGCCATGCTGTTGGGGCTTGTGCTCAGCCTGGCGCGCATCTACCGCAGCCGCCTGACCCAAGAGGTGTCTTCTTTTTACACCGAGGTGATGCGCGGCGTGCCGATGTTGGTGCTGTTGTACTACATTTCTTTTGTGGGCGCTCCGGCCCTGGTGAGCGGCCTGAACTGGTTGGGTGCGCCGCTGATCAACGCGGGGGTGATCGAGAAGGTGGATATCCGCCAGTTTGATTTCACCTGGCGGGCGATCCTGGCGCTGACGATGGGCTACGGGGCCTTCATCGGCGAGATCTTCCGCTCGGGGATCCTGTCGATTGAGAAAGACCAGACGGAGGCCGGGCAGGTGGAGGGGGCCAGCTACTGGCAGATCATGCGCTACATCATCCTGCCGCAGGCGGTGCGCAACGTGTTGCCGGCCCTGGGGAATGAATTCATTGCGATCCTCAAAGACTCGGCCCTGGTTTCGGCGTTGGGCGTGCAAGATATCACCCAATTGGGTAAGGTCTATTCAGCGTCTACCTTCAAGTTCTTCGAGACGTATAATATCGTGGCCTTTTTGTACCTGACCATGACCATGGGCCTGGCCTCGATCATCCGGTTTGTGGAGAAACGGTTGAGCAAATGAGGCTGCTGGTGAGGCGGCGCGGAGGCTCTACTCCAGCCGCAGCTTGCCAGACTGGATGAGGACGCCGCCTGAGATGTATTGGGCGTATGCGAAGGCCGCTTGCGGGGTGAGGGGGGCCTGGCTGTGGATCATCACGTGCATGGGGGTATCGGGCTGGTGTTCGCCGAGTTGGGCGATATAGGAGATGCCGCGTAGCAGGCGCGCCCCCTGGCGTTGATAAAAGCGGATGCGCCGAGAGGCGAAGTCCTTTTCTTCGGGGGTCTGCGCCAGTTCGGGCTTTTCTACTTCGATCAGCCAGGCGCAGCAGCCTTTCTGCTGGCAGTGCTGAAAGGCCAAGCGGTAGATGGCAGCGCCCAGCCCCTGGCTGCGCAGTTGGGGCTTGACCGCCATGTACCACAAGAAACCCGGCACCGAGCAGACCGGCTGCCCGGGGGCGGGGGTGACGCTTTTTAGAAATTCGTAATACACCAGCCCTACGAATTGGGCCCGGCCGTGCGCTGCGGTGGGGTCCGGCAGGGTGGCAGCCAACAGCTCATCGCCAGGGGAACCGGCGGCGACCAATTCCTGCAAATACGAGACCGGCAGGCGTTCGTTGGGCGGGAAGGAGGCTTCATACAGCTCCAGCCATTCTGGCAGCAGGGGGTCGTTCAAGTCTGTGATGGCATGTAATGTAAGCAGTTTTTCAAGCATGTTCCTATTCTACATCATACTTGCGCTCGTCTGAGCTTGTATTTAGCCTTTTTTTGCGGTATGCTGTTAACATCTGGCTGTGGCAATGGAAGGAGGTAGGAGATGAAATCGGCGCGTTGGATCTTGTTCATCAGCCTGGGGATGGGGTTGGTATCTTTGGGGGTGGTGGCTTTCCTGGTGATGGCCGACCAGGGTCAGCCGGCGGCGGGAAGTGATGGTGGAGAAGGGGGCGGCCCGATCATATTGATCATGATCCTGGCGGTGCTGCTGATCGTGGTCTTTAGCCTGCGGCCGGTGTGGCACCTGTTCGTCCCGCGCAAGATGAAGAACCCGATGGAGGCGAGCGCGAAGGTGCTCAAAGTGTGGGATACGGGGGTTTCGGTGAACGATAACCCCGAGGTGGGGGTCCTGCTGGAGGTGCGCCCACCTTTGGGGGCGCCGCAGGGAGGGTCCTTTGAGATGGAGGCGAAGACGTTGGTCTCTCGCCTGAATGCGGCCCTGGTCCAGCCGGGGGTGGCGGCTAAAGTGCGGTATGAAGCCGACCAACCCAAGCTGATGGAAGTGCTTTCTTTCGATCTAGAGACCTCACAAGCTGACCGGGCGGCGTGGCGGCCCTCTTCAGTCGAGCGGCTGCAAGAGCTGGCTGACCTGCGGGCGCGAGGGTTGGTGACCGAGGAAGAGTATGCCCGTAAACGGGAAGAGATAATCAATGATATTTAGGGAATGAGGGGTGTTTACAGCCCAATCGCAAGCCAGATTCATCTTTTTGTGCGATAATTATTCATCAACAAGAAGGAGGATAAGATGTCTACACTCAAAGGAATGCCCAAGAAGGCAACCACATCAACCGCTAAGCCCGCCACCGGTGCAAAGCCGGCTTCAAAGCCAGCGGCGACGGCTAAAAGGCCGGCCACCAAACCCCCAGCCGGGGGAACAGTGACCCCGGCCCAGTTCGCCTGGAAGCCCCCCACGGCGTCCGCAGCCGCCCGGCCTATGCCTGCCGCCAGCAAAGAGGCGGACAAGGATTACGTCCATTTTTCGGATAAGATGACCGGCGCCTTGATGAACATCAACAAGGTGATCGATGATAACCGCGGCACCCTCGACTCGATCCAGGATATGGCCGTGCAATTGACGCGTACCGTGTCTTCGCTGCGCGTCATCATCATGCGCTATGTGGATATGGCCGACAACATCCTTGAGACCATCGTGCCGATCATGGAGAGCCTGCCGATCTTCCCCGATTCGTTCAAGGAATTTGCCAAAGATGCCCTGGCGCTGTCGAAGAAGATCTCGGCTGCGAGCGAGATGGCCGAAAAGGTCCTGCCGGGCGTGGAACGCAGCCTGACCACGGCTGACATTGCTTCTCTGCAGAATTCGACCGGGGACGTGGCTAACCTGACCCGGGTGCTGCAGGATCTGCTGCCTGATAAGAAATAGGTGATCTTATAATGAATTTGAGCCGTGCGAAAGCACGGCTCAAATTCATTAAGGGAGCATGCAGGAGGCAAAGGTTTCTTCCATCACCTGCACTTGCCCATCTTGACTGTTCAAACTGATATCGGGCAGCAGTTCGTATTGGCTGCCAAAATAATGGTTGAAGATGAGACGGAAGGAATTGACCGGGGTGATGGCGGGGTAGAAATCCTGGTAATCTTGCCCGGGCAGGTAATAGGCGTTCAGGATCACGAAGCGTTCTTCAGGCCGGAAGCCGTGATCGCCTTGCAGGACGATGATGGGGGGCTGGGGTGAGTTGGCCAGGATCTGTTCGAGGATGGGCAGCATCGTTTGGCTGATGAATTCGACCTGGTTGGTGTAACCCTGGGCGCGGTAAATATCGTTGACCGCGCTGCCCTTTACCCCTGAGTAGAAGCCCGGATCAGACACCACCTCGCCATCGCCTTGGAACACAAACGGCTCGTGGGGGATGAGGAAGTGCACGAAGATAAAGCGCGGCCGATCGGCATCTCCGGCCAACTGCGGCAGTTGGTCAATGATGAAGCGCTGGCGTTCTACGTGATCGCTGTAGGGATAATTGGGGTTGCGGAACTCGTCCACGCGGGAGCGGTAGAGGGTGTCGGTCACCAAGAGCAGGGCGGTGGTCTTGATGTACATGGCCTCGAAGGGGTTGAGGGATTTTTGCATGCTGTAGGGGTCTTTGGCCATGCTCAGGTAGATATCGGCATCTGCCAGGCGGCTCCACTCATAGCCGGTTTCAAAGGCCACCGTCTGGTAGCCCAGGGCCTCCAACTGCTCTCGCACCAGGCTTTGTTTGAGCAGAACGAAGACGTCATTGGTGGGGGGGGTGACTTGAGAAAGCAGGCTGTTCAGGTTATCGAGGTAATTCATGTTCAACGATGCGGTGATGGAGCCCTGGGTATAGCCGTAGTTTGAGCGGCTGCAATCGGCCACGTAAAACCCCATCTCTCGCAGGCCCTGGATGAAGTAGGAATTATCGTAGCCGTAGTTCTGTTCCAGGGCATCGGAACGGGTATAGCCATCCAGGACGATAAAGTAAACATCGGGCAGGTGTTGAGGGTCAGGCGGCTGCAATGCGGGGGTCTCTTGTGCCAGCGAGCTGCGCGCCTGGCTGCTGACCAGGCCCTGGATGGTGTAGGAGCCGGCCTGGAGGAGCGGGAAAGCCACCAGGATCAGCCCAATGGCCGCCAGGGGGGCGGCTTTCAGCGGCTGTTGGGGTTTGATGCGCCCAATGAGCCACAGGCCCAGGCCCAGCAAAATGGCATAGATGACCAGCAGGTAGCGGTGACGGCCTAAGATGGCGCCCAGCCCGGGGTGGGTCTCGAAATACTGGTAGATGTAGCCGTATGAATAGAACCAGACGAACAAGAAGGATGCCAGCAGGGCGGCCTTATCCCACCTGCGAAAAACCAGGTACAGCCCGGCGTAGACCAGGATGCCAAGCCCCAGGGAGATGAGCAGAGGCCGCACCAGGACAGCGGCTTCTACCTCGTGGATATTGCGGGCGAACAAGGCGAGCACTGAAAAAATGGAGAATAAGATGGGGTAAAAGGGTATCTTTCGAGGCATAAGTCCCAATGATATCATGATCGCTGATCAAATGAATACCCTTGAATGCTTTCAGAGTAACTTCTCAATAAATAGGGGTGCGGGGTGTTTTGAGCGTGCGAAGCACGCTCAAAACACCCCGCTTCTCCCTTCTTTTTGAGAAGATACCTTTCAGAAAACCTGCGGCGGAGATGATACAATTCCAGGCATGGGTGAATACTTTGCCTATGACTACACCGGGGCGCCGTTTGAGCAGTTGGGCGCGGCCCACCTGGGGGCGCTGTTGGTCACCTTCCTGCTCATCGTGGCGGGGTGGCGCGGCCGGTTCAGCGTGGGGCAGCGCAGGCGGCTGCGTGTGGGGCTGGCGATGGTGATATTGGTGAATGAGATTTTCTGGCATGCCTGGCATGCGGCCTATGGGCTGTGGTCGGTGCGCACGCTGCTGCCGCTGAACCTGTGCAACCTGATGGTCTTGTGCAGCGTTTACACCCTGTTGAGCAAGAAGCAGCTTGCTTATGAGTTCACCTATCTGCTGGGCATCCCGGCGGCGGTGCAGGTTTTGATCACGCCGGCCCTGGGGCAGTACGGCTTCCCGCACATCCTGTTTTTCCAGATCTTCATCTCGCACGGGGGCATCATCGTGGCGGCGCTGTACCTGACCCTGGGGGAGAGCATGCGGCCGCGTTCTTGGGGTGCGGTGGGGCGCGTGGCGGGGCTGTCAATCCTGTACGCGCTGTTCATCTTTGGGCTGAACCAGGTGCTGGGGAGCAATTACCTCTTCCTGGCGTATAAGCCGCCGGCGGCGACGCTGTTGGATTACCTGGGGCCCTGGCCGTGGTATTTCCTGTCGATGGTGGCGATTGGGCTGGCTTTGGCATCGTTATTGTACCTGCCGTTTTGGATCAAGGACCGGGCGAGGTTAAAAGAGGAAACTGTTGAATTGAATGAATTGAAAGGGACAAGCGATGAATAATCTTTCAGGGATTCAAAAACTTTCTCTTTACCCATTGGCTTCTCAAGTTTCAGATGACCAGCTTGGCACTTCACTGGTAAGTACCATGTTGGCGATCAGCCACGGTCTTGAGGATACGGTCATGTCGCAGCGTTTGAAGGGCACTTTTTACGCAGGCTTTCAACGCATTTCAGCTTTTTTGCCTCAGATCAATCGTTTTGCGCGCCTGGCGGCGATGTGTGGTGAAGTGTTGGTGTTCGCGGTTCCGGATGGGCCGGTTCCCGAAATCCCGGGGGTGCAGTTTGTGTACCTGGAAGAGGGGGCTCCATTGGCGGAAGAGTGGTTCATTGTATTTGAGCAGGCGCAGTTTTGTGGGGCATTGTTTACGCGCCAGGTCAGCGCAAACCAGGCTGATCCTGGCGGACTGCTTTTTGGGCGAGGGCGCTCTTACGTGGGGGCGCTGACTTTTGACATGCAGTTGGTGGGGGCAGCGCGGCGGGCGTTGGATGCGGCCATGCAGCGCAGCACGCCGCATGGCGAGCATCATCCTTCAACCCCCAAACCTTACCTGGCATTTGCCAGCCTATTCTCCAAGCGCCTGGAGAGCCGCAATCGAGAGATCGCGGCTCTGTACAAGACCCTGCAGCGGCGCAACCAGGACCTGGAGCGCATGCAGGGGGTGCTGCAGAGCATGTTGTCGCGCACTGCCTGGGAAGAAGTGGCCGCGAGCGACAGGGTAGATCTGCAATCTGCCCCTTTGGCCAGCCGCCAGGTGCTGACCGTACTGTCGAGCGATATCGCGGGTTTTACCCAATTGGGAGATACCACGCCGCCGGAACAGCTCATCCCCGATTTGAACCGTTATATGGACCTGTTAGCAGGCTTGGTCTATCAGCATGATGGTGATGTTGACAAGTTCATCGGCGATGGCATGTTGGCCTTCTTCAAACACCCAGATGAGGCCTTGTTGGCTGGTCTGCACATCCAGCGTGCCATCCAAGAGTTCAACAAGAAACAGCTTGCCAGCCGGCGGTCGCCTTTCTCCACCCGGCTGGGCCTGGCGAGCGGCAGTTGCCTGGTGACACGCATCGGTTCGCGCGCCCGTCAAGAGATCACCGTGATGGGCGATACGGTTAACCTGGCCAGCCGCCTGCAAGGATTGTGCCAGCCGGACGAGGTTCTGGTAGATGACGCCACGTTCCAGGCCTGCCAACGGCCGCCTGCCCTGACCACGCTTATGAAGGTGCGCGGTAAGGCAGACCTGCTGACTGTGCACCAATTCTTGCCCGAGGCTTTTGTTGAAGTGGAGCAATTCATTAAGAAACATGCGCGACCTAATCAAGACGACGTAATCTGAGGAAATTGTGTCATTCACCGGATGGAGGAGAGTATGGAAGACAAAAGTATTGCGATCATCGGCGCCGGTTTTGCGGGGCTATCGGCAGGCATTTATGCCCAGATGAACGGCTACCAGAGCCAGATCTATGAGATGGGCGATCTGCCGGGCGGGTTGTGTACGGCCTGGAAGCGCAAGGGATATACCATCGATGGCTGCATCCACTGGTTGGTGGGCTCTTCGCCCAACAGCGGTATGTACCGTTTCTGGCAAGAAGTGGGGGTGGCGCAGGGCAGGCAGTTTGTGAATGCCGAGCAGTTTGTGCGCGCGGAAGGGCCGGATGGGCGGGTATTCACCGTGTACTGCGACGTGGATAAACTTGAAAAGCATATGCTGGAGCTTTCGCCGCAGGATGCTGACTTGACCCGCCAGTTCATCCAGGGGGTGCGCCTGGGGATAACCTTTGACCAGGCCCAGCCGACGACCTCGGATTCGGTGCTGCAGCGGACGCTGAAGGGCCTCAAGTTTGGACTGCTGATGGCAAGCAAGGGTAAGATGATGCAGGATCTGATGCGCACCACTACCCTGGATTTCACCAACCGCTTCAAAGATCCTCTTATCCGCCGGACTTTACAGGAGATGTGGCTGCCTGAGTTCTCGATCTTCTTTGTGCTGTTCACATTGGCTTACCTGAATAATCAGAATGCCGGTTATCCGATCGGCGGCTCACTGCCCATGTCGCTGGCGATGGAGAAGCGCTATAAAAGCCTGGGCGGGCAGGTGCATTACCGCAGCAAGGTGGAGAAGATCGTGGTGGAGAATGACCGGGCGGTGGGCATCCGGCTGGTAGATGGCAGCGAGGTGCGCGCCGGGCGGGTGATCTCGGCGGCGGATGGGCATACCACCATCTTCAAGATGCTGGACGGCAAGTATGCCGACGAAAAGGTGCGCGAGCCGTACGAGAAATGGCCGATCTTCCCGCCCTTGCTCTTTGTGGGTTTGGGCGTCAACCGCCGCTTCGATGATGTGCCGCAGACGGTATCGGGGATGAGCTATATGCTGCGCCAGCCCACCGAGATCGCCGATGCGGTGCGGGATTCGATGCCGGTGCACATTTTTAACCAGGATCCCACCCTGGCGCCTGAAGGCAAGACCAGCGTGGTGGTGATGCTGCCCAGCAAGTATGATTATTGGAAAGCGCTGGCTGAGGACAAAGCCTCTTATGAAGAGAAGAAAGACCAGGTGGCGCGCACCATTGTGACGCTCTTGGAACAGCGCTTCCCGGGGATTGGCGAGCAGGTGGAAATGGTGGATGTAGCCACCCCGCTGACCTTTGAGCGCTATACCGGCAACTGGCAGGGCACCTTCGAGGGTTGGCTGATCACCCCGCAGAATGCCCATATGGTGATGAAGCCGATGAGCCAGACCCTGCCGGGGCTGGAAAATTTCTACCAGTGCGGGCAGTGGGTTGAGCCCGGCGGCGGCTTGCCCACGGGGGTTATGTCGGGCCGGCGGCTGGTGCAGGCCCTATGCAAGGCGGATGGGGCGAAGTTCACGACAAGCGTGGGGTAAAACAAAGAAGGAAAAAGCGGGTGACCCTGGTTGGTCACCCGCTTTTTTATATTTAAGGCAGCCAGATCACCGGCTGCCAAACCAGGCTGCCGGGTTGGACGGCGTTGGTAAGCGCCTGGCTAACAGTCATCGTCTCGAGGTCGAGCAGCATGGGGTAAGCGTAGTGCGGATGGTTGAGCAGGATGGTTTTGCCATCCGGCGACCACTGGGGATCCAGGCCGATGACCCAAGAGCCGTAGCCGGTCACATCTTGTTCGACGGTGAGCTCGGAGGGCAGGTCGATCGTTTGACCGCTTTCTAGATTGTACAAAGCATAGGCTACCGAGGCGGGTTGCAGCTCGCTGTTCATCAAATACAATTCAAGCAGCAGAGAGCGCCCATCCGGCGCCCAGTAGAACTGAGGCGGCATGCCGGCAGTGACGCCGCCGGAGGGAGCAGCCCAAACCTGGCGCGGCTCTGAGGCATCCAGTCTGGCAACATAGATTGCCAGGGGGTCTTCGTATAGGCTGTAAGCCATCTGGCCTCCGGCGGGCGAGATGCGCACTTCACCCAGGCGGCTTCCCAGAGTGGGCCAGGCCAGGGTCCTGGTTTGTTCGCCGCTGACCGGCGACCACCAGTAATGGCCCATGCTGACGGCGTAGTCTTCTGTGATGCCCTCGCGCCAGTAAACGCGTTCTGGGCCGGCAGGCTGCAAGAGTTGATAGTGGGTGGGGCTGGGGGCGGTCTCGCTCAGGCGGGTCAGTCCACTGCCATTGGGTTGGATGCGGTACAGGGCAGTTTGAAGGTTCTCGTCTTCATTAATGAAGATGACCTGCCCATCGGGCTGCCAGGCGGCGGTGCTCCAGGTGGATAGGCCGCCGCCTTGAAACCGGTCGGCTAACTGCACCAGGCTGCCATCAGCCAGGTTGAGCGTGTACAGCCCGCCGATGCGACCCACGCCGGGGATATCCGGCTGGTCATCGGGGGTGGGCCGGTGGGCCACATCGGGTTCCACTGCCAGCAGTAAATAGCGCCTGTCGGGCGAGACCGAGAGCAGGGTGATCTCCTGGTCGGGCAGGGTGAGGATGGTGGTGGCTGCGCTGCCATCGGGGTTGGCGGCGCAGGTTGCGCCCAGGGCACAGTTATAGGCCAGGCGGGCGGGGGCAGGCGCTTCAACCAGCGGGGGAACCGGGGTGGGGAGGGGCTGTGTGGTGGTAGGGCTGGCGGGTTGGATGGCGGCAGGCTGGGTGGGGTTGTTCAAGGCGGGGGGATGGGGCAGCAGGCGGATGGCAAAAATCGTGACCAGGGCCACCAGGGCCAGGCCGGCGGCTGCGCCCAGCCAGCCAAAGCTCATCTTGGTTTGATGGGACTGGCTGGCGGCGCGCTGGGCCAGGCGGGCTTGCAGGCGGTTGGTGAATTCGGGCCTGGGGAGGGGGGTGTGGGGGCGGTTGGCTTGCAGGCTGGCAGCCAGGTCCAGCTCGGCTTCGCCGGTTTGGCGGGCTTCCAGACGACTGGCCCATTCGGACAAATTATTCTGAGACATAGGATACTCCTTCTATGGCCTGGTGGTCTATTTGTTTGCGCAGGCGCTTCAGGGCGCGGTGCAGGCGCAGGTAAAGCTGGGGCAGGGAACAGCCCAGGATATTGGCAACTTCAGCGCTGCTCAACTCTTCGAAAAAACGCAGGGTCAGCAGTTGGCGGTCGGCCTGGGAGATGTGGGCAAGCGCGGCCCACAAAACACGGGTCTGTTCGTGGGCCTGGACCGCTTGCTCGACGTTCACGGGGCTGGTATCGGCCTCGTGCAGGGGGCGCAGCAGGCGCTGCTTCCAGTAGTTCTTGCGGATCTCGTTGAGGGCGATCTTGTACAGCCAGGCAGCCGGGCTGCTGCCTTGCGGGCGGTAGCTGTCGATATGGGCCAGGGCTTTTTCAAAGGTGCTGGCGGTGATATCTTCGGCTACCTCGCGGCTGCCGGTCTGGCGGTAGGCGTAGGCATAGATGCGGGGCACGTAGCGCCGGTAAAACGGGTCAAAATGCTGCGGATCTTGTTGGGCTGCGGCGATCAGGGTGTGTTCATCGGATTCGGGCATGCAGGCTCCTGGTAAAGCATATTCTATACTATATAATCTGGCAGGGGGAGAAATCTTTCAGGGTTGATGATTTCCTTTACCATTGACACTCAATACTTGGGCATGTAAGATTGAATGATGCCGGTAGATCCAGAGATCAAAATCGTCCGCTCGCGCCGCAAGACCATCGCCCTGATCGTACAGTCTGATGGGTCGCTGTTGGTGCGCGCCCCGCTGCGGGTTACCCAGCGCCAGATCATGGACGTGGTGCAGCAGCAGGCCGAGTGGGTGCGCACGCGGCAAGAGGCTGCCCGCCAGCGGGCGGCTGCCGCGCCGCCGAAGGCTTTTGTGGAAGGCGAGATCTTCAACTACCTGGGGCAGCCTTACCGCCTGGTGATCGCAAACGCGGCCCGCCCGGCGCTGGCATTGGATGCGCAAGCGGGGCAGTTCCGGTTGGTGCGGGCCGCGCAGCCCGGCGCGGCGGCCCTCTTTGACGCCTGGTACCGCCGCCAGGCGCGGCAGGTCTTCACAGAGCGGGTGGCCTTCTATGCCCGGCAGATTGGCTTGCAGCCGCAGAAGCTGCGCATCAGCAGTGCTCGTACACGCTGGGGGTCGTGCAGCAGCCGGGGGACGCTCAGCTTCACCTGGCGCCTGGTGATGGCGCCTTTGCCGGTGATCGACTACGTGGTGGTGCATGAGCTGTGTCATTTGCAGGTCAGGAATCATTCCAAAGATTTTTGGAACAAGGTCAGGGCTATTATGCCCGATTACAAGGAACGGGCGCGCTGGTTAAGGGTGAACGGCCATTTGCTGAGATTGGATTGAAATGAATTCGAGCCCGAAACGGGGTAGAATTACACTAGGATAACCGCAGTGCGCGTGATCAACGGGCGTATCCGCGGCACAAACAACCAGTTAAGTTCAATAGGGCAAGTTCATAGGAGGAGCGTAATGGCAAGTTCTATCCGGCAGCTTTGCCTGGCCCCCAGCGGGCAGGCCGAGATCTTACAGGGCAATATTGCATTTGCGGTAGGTTGTGTGCGCGGCGGCATCCATGCCGCAGATGGCTATCCGGGCACACCCAGCTCAGAAGTGATTGACCGCGGGCTCTCGCAGGTGCAAGACCTGATCAAGGTAGGCTGGTCGGTAAATGAGGCGGTGGCCTCAGGGGTTGGTCACGGGCATTCGTTGGCCGGGCGAGACTGCGTGGTGACGATGAAGATCCCGGGTCTTTTCCAGGCTGGCGATATCTTTACCAGCGGGGCTTTGTTCGTTCAGCCGCGTGGCGCGCTGATCTATTACATTGCCAGCGATTACACACCCAGCTCAACCCAACACGTGATCGATCCACATTACTTGTTCAAGAGTTGTTTCACGCCGGTTTTTGAACCGCGCACCCACCAGGAAATGTACGAGGCCCCTGCCCTGGCAGTGGAGATTGCCCGTAAATTTAAGACGCAGATTGTGATCATGCCCAACGGCAACCTGTGTCACAGCGAGGGCCTGGTGCGTTTGATGCCCGTGCAACAGCGGGAGCCGCAGCAAATGCCCGAGAGCCTGCGCGGCTTCAACGTTTTACCTGCCCTGGCACGCAAGAACTACGACCAGATGATGGCAGAGCGCATGCCGGCATTGGTGGAAATGGTGGAGAACAGCCCCCTGAACCACTGGTATAAGGGCGAGGGGAAGATGGGCGTCATCACGTATGGCGTTTGCGAGCAGTATGTGCGCGAGGTGCAAGAGGCATTGGGGTTGAAGTTGGATATCCTTTCACTGGCTTTCACCAACCCTCTGCCCCTGGAGTTGATCCGCAAGTTCCACCAGTCAATCAATGGGCCTGTGTACGTGATCGAAGATGGTTACCGCTACCTGCAAGAAGAGATTGCCCAGGCTGGGTTACCTGTGATTGGCAAAGCGCCTTACAGCACCCTGACCGAGTGGAACCCAGCCAAAGTGGCCCAGCTTTTGGGCTGCACCCTGCCGCCGGTCCCGGCCGCGGCTGCCAATGTCAGCCCGGTAACCCGCCCGCCGGTGATCTGTGCCGGCTGCCCCTACCGCTTGTTCACCGAGGAAGTGAAGCTACTGCGCAAGAAGAAGCAGTTAGACGCCATCTTCGGCGATATTGGTTGTAACACGCTGTTGTATTTTATGAATGCCCTGGATACTGGCCTGGCAATGGGCGCCAGCGAAGCCGAGCGGGTGGGCTATGTGACCTCTCGCCCCGAGCAGGCCGGGCGCTGTATCAGCATCATCGGCGACGGCACAGAATGCCACACCGGCCTGGATGCCACGCGCAATGCCGTGTTCCGCAACGTGGCTGGCGTGAAGGTAGTCTTAGACAACTCGTGGGTGGCAATGACCGGCGGGCAGCCCTCGCTCACTTCGCCTGCTAACCTGGCAGGCGAGCCGATCCGCTTCAACCTGCCGGCGGCTTTGCAGGCCTATGGGGCGCATACGGTGGTGGTGAGCGCGTATAACAAGAAGCAAATCCGCACGGCGCTGCGCGAAGCACTGGCAGAGGCCGCCAAGGGTACCTATACCACCCTGGTGGTTACGGATGGGAGTTGTATTCAGAAGATCAAGGGCAGCACCCAGCGCGTGTACGTGGACCCAGAAGCGTGCAAGAACTGCAATGCCTGCATGATCTGCCAGGGCCTGGAATTGGATGAGAACGGGGTGCCGCACGTGAATAACTTGTGCAGCGGCTGCGGCGGGCAGACGCCGGCCTGTGTGCAGATGTGCCCGACGAGCGTTCTGAAAGTCGTCGATCTGAAAGACCTGGATCTCCCGGTGATGCCGACATATTCCGAGCCCCCTGAAGCGGCGGATGCGCCGGCTTTGCCGGCCGATCAACTGCCGGAGCGCATTTCTTTGGCCATCCGCGGTGTGGGTGGGCAAGGAAACCTGTTCTTTGGCAGCGTGCTCAGCCAACTGGCCCTGGCGGCAGGCTATGGGCAGTCCAACATCATCAAGGGCGAGACGCACGGCATGGCGCAAATGGGTGGCCCGGTCATCAGCACCTTTAGCTGCGGCAAGGTATCCAGCCCGGTTCTGCTGCCTGGCACAGCCGACTGTGTGATTGCAATGGAAAAGAGCGAAGTTTTGCGACCGGGCTTCTTGGAAATGCTCAAGCCGGGCGGCACGGTGCTGCTGGCCAATACGCGCATCATTCCCCTGGGACTGCCAGAGGATCAATACCCCAGCGATGAACAGATCGCAGCGCGCCTCAGCCCTTACCATGTCATCGAAATGGACGTGCTGTGCAAGGCCCTTGAACTGGGCGATACGACCGGGCGGGTGGCCAACGTGGTGATGATGGGCGTATTGAGCACCTTGCATCCGTTGGATGTGTTCCCGCCCGAGCTGTGGCTGAAGGCGCTCAAGAGGGCTAACTCGAAACCGGTGGTGTGGGCGGCCAATTACGTGGCATTTAATGCCGGACGTGAGTTTTCCCTGGCGAGTGCTTGATCGGGATTCGAAGCGATGGGCAGCCCGGTTTCTTTGCGGCAGGAATTTTTCTCAGGTGTGCGGGCTGAGCTGCCTCTCCTGGTAGGAGTCTTTCCATTCGGTATGATCTATGGTGTGCTGGCGCTGGCGGCTGGAATTCCGCCAGCGCTGGCGCAGGCTATGTCGGCGGTCGTTTTCGCGGGTTCGTCCCAGTTCCTGGCAGTCAACTTGATTGCAGGCGGTGCACCGGGGCTGGTCATCATCCTGACGATTGTGGTGGTCAACCTGCGGCATGCCTTGTACAGCGCTTCGGTAGCGCCGCATCTGCGGCGGCTTTCGCCGCTTTGGAAGCTGTTGTTGGCTTACCTGCTGACGGATGAAGCCTATGCGGTGGCGATCACGCATTATATAGAGCCCGCTGAGACGACTGCTTTGCCCGCCAACCGCCATTGGTATTTCTTGGGCGCAGGGCTGACCTTGTGGACGGCCTGGCAGGTAAGCACTGCCCTGGGCATTTTCTTGGGGGCACAGGTGCCTGAGAGCTGGTCTCTAGATTTCACCCTGGCGTTGACCTTCATTGCCTTGTTGGTGCCAAACATCAAGGATAAAGCCGGCGGGTTGGCAGCCCTCTCAGCCGGTGTGACGGCAGTGCTGGCGAGTGGGCTGCCTTATAAGCTGGGCCTGATCGTGGCGGCGCTGGTGGGCATCTTAGTAGGACTGTGGAGCGAGAGGCGATGGACACACTCTGGCTGACCCTGTGGATTGCAGGGTTGTTGACCTACCTGACCCGCTTATCGTGGATTGCGCTCTTGGGCCGTTGGAATGCGCCGCCCCGGGTGGCCCAGACCCTGCGGTTTGTGCCCCCGGCTGTGCTGGCGGCGATCATTGTCCCTGAACTGCTGCTGCGTGAGGGTCAATTTGCGCCTCTCAACCCGCGCCTCTTCGCGGGGCTGTTGGCGGCGCTGGTGGCCTGGCGCACCAAGAGCGTGCTGGGGACGATCCTGGTGGGCATGGCGGCTTTGTTGATCATGCAATTGTGGTTCTAGGAAAGCCACCTGTGCATTCTCCTTCTGATCTGTACCGCCTGCGGTTGGATATCCAAAATGCTGAGCTTGAGCTGGCTGAGCTGACAGCCGAGCTGCGCACTTTCGAAGCAGAAGTGGATGCACGCCTGGGCGCAATGCTCGACCAGCTTTCTGTATTGGAGAACGAGGTGCTGAACCTGACGGATGCGGTGCAGCGCCTGCGCGATCAGCATTTGTATGGAGAGAAACAATTTACGTATTTTGACGGTGCTCGCCCGGCAGAACGACCTGAACGGGAATATATCCCGCACGCGGATGCTTTTCGTGAAGCGCCGCCTGCCGAGCCTGGGCCTGGTGTGGGAACGCCGCCCACTGCGGCGGCAGAGATCAAAGCCATCTACCGCCGGTTGGCGCGCCGCAGTCACCCTGACCTGGCGATCAGTGAAGCCGACCGCCAGCAGCGCACGGCAGAGATGGCTGAGATCAACCGGGCCTATGCGGCTGGCGACCTGGCGGCGCTGCAAAAGCTGGCTGACCCGGATCCATTGGCGGGCCTGTCTGTGCCAACCGAGGCTGCTGCGCCGCTGAGCGAGGAACAGCGCCTGAAGCGCCACCTGGATCAGGTGCGCCAGCGCCTGGCGAATCTGAGCCGCCACCCCAGCGTGCAGCTCAGCCTGGAGGTAAAACTGGCTCGCCGCGCCGGCCGCGACCTGCTGGCTGAGATGGCGCAGGCCTTGAAGCACAAAGTGGCGCGTAAAGTCGCCGAACGTGATTACTTGCGCTCGCAATTAGACGGATTCGAACATCGATGATATTCATGACCAAGAGGTGAGATGTGCCTGCTGCTTTGATCTATATCTTAATTGCATTGTTGGTGATTGGATTGGCCTACGTGGCGATCCGCTTTATCTGGTTCCGCCCCATCACGGTGGGCCAATTCTTTACGCGAGCCATCCTGCACATTATGCTCGATGGCCCGGAGGTGCTGACGATGGTCGGCCTGCTTGAGCGCGTTGGGATCAACTTTCACAATGCCAGGCTCTCAGATATCTCACAAAAAAGCGAGGCGAAACAGGCTGCGCTGTTGAAGCGCCTGTTAGCTACCCTGCGCAGCTATCCCCGCGCCCGCCAAAACCGCGCCAACCAGCTTTCGATGGATATTTTGGATTGGTTCCTGGAAGATGAGGTGCGCGCTGAGCCTTTTCGCTACCACGACTATCCGGTTAACCAGATGTTTGGACAGCAGTCTGAGTTTCCGAATTTTATGACCAGTATGCACCCCATGGATGGGCGCGCCAATGCTCGCAATTACATCAAGCGCCTGCACCTGGCCGGTTGGCGCTTTGGCCATATCATTGAGGGCCTGCAGGCGCGGCAGGCCAATGGCTGCCTGCCGCCGCGCTTTGTGCTGCAGCGTGTGTTGACCGAAATGACAGAATTTGTGGCCACCCCGCCGTGTGAGAATGTGTTGTATACGGTTTTTGCCCGCAAATTGGATCGGCTCAAGCTCAATGCGGAAGAAAAAAAGCGTCTGCTGGATGGTGTTCAAGATGCCATCCAGGGGCAGGTTTACCCGGCCTACCAGAAATTGATCGAAGTGTGCCAGGGGTTGGAGCGCGCCACAAACGACGATGATGGGGTATGGAAATTGCCTTCTGGAGAGGCGTATTATGCCTACCAACTGCGCAGCAATACCACCACCGAGCTGAGCGCGGCGCAGATCCACGACCTGGGCTTGAGGGAAGTGGCGCGGATCGAGCAAGAAATGCACACCATTCTGGAGCGCCTGGGCGAGCTGCAAGTTGAGCCGGATGCCGATGCCCCGGGTGTTGAGCTGACCCCCATTGCCAGGCGCATGGTGGCCCTGGGCAAAGAAGCGCGCTTCCTATACCCCAATACCGACGAGGGCCGGGCCGCCTGCCTGGAAGATTACCAGAAGATCCTGGACGAGATCAGCCAGCGCATTGCGCCGCTGTTTGACCTGCGTCCCAAGGCCGGATTGAAGGTGCAGCGCGTGCCCGAGTTCCGGCAGAAGACCGCGCCCGGTGCATATTACCAGTCCGCTGATATGGGCGGGGGCCGCCCGGGTGTGTTCTATGCAAATCTGCGCGATATGAACGAGGTGCCTAAGTTTGGCATGAAAACACTGGCGTACCATGAAGGTATTCCCGGACACCATTTCCAGATCGCGATTGCTATGGGACTGCGCGGCCTGCCGTTCTTCCGACGCATGATCCCTTTCACGGCGTATGCCGAGGGCTGGGCTTTGTATGCCGAGAAGTTGGTGCGTGAGCAAGGGGCTTACCAGGATGACCCCTATGGCGAGCTGGGCTGCCTGGCGTCTGAGCTGTTCCGCGCGGTGCGCCTGGTGGTGGATACGGGCATCCATGACAAACGTTGGACGCGCCAGCAGGCCATCGATTATATGATCGCTCACACCGGCCAGCCTATGAAAAGCGTGGTGAGCGAGATCGAACGCTACATTGTCAGGCCCGGCCAGGCTTGCGCATACAAGATCGGCGAGCTTAAGATCATCGAGCTGCGCCAGAAGGCCCAAAAAGCGCTGGGCGAAAAGTTCAGCCTGCCCCAATTCCACAGGACCCTGCTGCAAAACGGGGCCATGCCCTTACAGATCTTAGAGCAGGTGGTGGATGCATATATCGCACAGGCAGGTGGATGAAGAAGACGCCCTGGTGATGTGATCGATGGATGGATAGAGGCCGCACCGGCTTGCCTGGTGCGGCCTCTACTATATGGTTCTGATCGAAGACTTTCTGGCGGTAAAGGTTACCGGATGATGATGGGCAGTAATATTGGGGTGGTGATATAGGCTTGCCCGTCCCAATACCCTGCCCTGACCTCGAAAACGTCGTTGGCAATGGGCCCGGCGTCTGTCTGACCCAGGGTGCCTTCCAGCGAGAAGCCGCTGCCGCTCATGGCACCCGTGCCGCCGCCATTGCTGATCACGTTCCAGCTCAGGTCAAAGCCGCTGCCGGTTTGGGCATGGGCAATGCTGACGATGCCCAGGCCAACCACCAGTACCAGGAGCAGGCCGATCCAAAATTTTCTGCGCATGATAGGCCTCCTTTATTTGATGGTGATGAAGACGGGGATCAGGTCGCTGCCCGTTTCCAGGTCACCCAGGGCTTTGCCAAGGATGGTGCCGGGTGCGTAGAAGCTGGCGCCATCGACGGTGATCGTTTGTGCTGTGGCAGCCAGGCCGGGCATGCCTGAGGCGGTCAGCAGGTCGCCGGCATGGATGGGGCCGCTGCTGGCGTTCACGCGCACGGATGCAACGCCCATCGTGACCACGGCCAGGTATTCGCCAGGTTGGATGGCGGTGGCGGTGTAGTCGAAACCGCCGCATTCCTGGCCCACCGGGCGTTGATCCATGGGGATGGTGCAGGGTTCGTAGCGCACATCGACCACGCCAATGATGGCACTGGCATTGGTTGAGTCGGCCAGGGCCACGTGGATGACGGGGGCGGTGCCCTGCGCGGCATTTGTATAGCCGACAACTGCTACCACGTCACCCTGCCTGAGCGGTTGGCTGCCGCTGTTGACGGCTATGCTGGTCACATTGTCGGCTGTTACGGTGCCTTCTACAAACACATCGCCGCCAAATCTACCATCGCTGTTGGTATACAGCCCGCCGCGACCAGGTCCATATTCGGTTGGATTGAAAAACCAGCCTTCATAAGAGCCAGTGGCGCTGCTCATGCCGATCACGCTGGAGGCCTCGGCGCTGTAGAAGAACCCGCCGAAGGCACCGTCATTGTCGGGCCCAAAGGCGGCCCCGGCGATGGCAGCGGAACAATAGTTATCGCTGGTGGCACAATTATCGACTGCGGCAGAGGTGGAGCCGTAGACCCCGGCCCCATCGTAGCCGGCGCTGGTGCCGTGCACACCGTAGGTGCCGGTCAGGCTGACGCCGTAGCCGAGCACGCCGCTGCTGTAGGTGCGGCTGGCCTGGCCCCAGACGCCAATCAAAGAGCCTTGCCCGAAGACGCCGGTTGAGTTGTCACTGGTGCCCTGCACGCCGTAGCCGTTGGTGCTTTTGCCGGATACGCCAACCGGCGGGCCGCCGGGGGTGGTCCATGCGCCGGTTGCCTCGCCGCGCACGCCGACCGAATTGACCAGGCCTGATGAGCCGAAGACGCCGGCGTGGTTATCGGACCTGACGTAGAGGGCAGCTCCATAGCCTCCAGCGGCGCTGGTATCGAAGATGGTAGCACCGGGGATCAGGCTGAAGGCATAGGGCGAGACCCCCAATTTCTGGCGCGGCATCAGGTCGCTGGATGCCCCAGCCGGTTTGATCCCCAGGTAAAGCTGCAAATAAAAATCGAGCACATCGATTGGTGTGACCGCGCCCAGCATGACGTTGAAGAAGCCGTCTTGCACGTTCACAGACTGGGTTTCGCTCCACAGGGCGGCGCCTCCGGTGAGTTCATTGTACAGGCTGAAGGTGATGTTGATGGTGCCACTGACCGGCTCGCCGTTTTGCAGCAGCTTGCCCTGGTAGCTCATCTGTGAGCTGGGCAAAGCGTCTACGCTGGCGGGCTCGGCGCTGTTAGGGCCGCTGCCTTGCGGTAGGACGCCGGCATTTGACACAGGGGCGGGGCCAGCGGGGGTGCTCCAATCTCCAGGGGTTTCACTTTGGGCCAGGGCGCTGCCGGCCCCTAAGTTAAAGGCTGTGCCCAAGGCAATGCCTGCGCATAGCACCACGATGATCAAGAGTGTATTTTTCATATTGTGTTCTCCTTTCGGGGGAGGGGAAGGTGCGGCGCTTTGGGGTGCCGCGGTTAAGGGGTGTCGGGTAGATCGACTGATTGCATTCTATCATAAAAAGATTTGGGGGATTTCAAAAATCACCCCCCACCTAACAAAGCGGTTGGGAGCTTCTGAGCTGAATCGTGCTACAATTCAGCTAATCAATGGAAAGGGTTTCATGACCCAGGCATCGATACTGGTCGTTGAAGACGAGAATATTGTTAACCTCAGCCTGTGCGCGATTTTAGAGCTTCAGGGTTATCGCGTCGCGGGCAGCGCCGCCACCGGTGAAGATGCGTTACGCAAGGTTGAGCAGGCTCGTCCAGACCTGGTGTTGATGGATATTCACCTGGCTGGCAGGTTGGATGGGGCCGAGGCGGCGCGTTTGATCCGCCAGCGCTTCAACGTGCCGGTTGTTTTCTTGACGGCTTACTCGGATTCTGAAACCTTACAGCGCGCTCGCCAGGCAGAGCCTTTTGGTTTTATCGTTAAGCCTTTCAAAGAGCAAGACCTGAATACGGCCATTACGATTGCTTTGGCCAAGCATGCTGCCGAGCTGCGTTTGCTGCATTCGCAGCAGCGCTATCGTGATATTGCCGAAGATATGCCGGTGCTGGTGTGCCGTTTTCAGTCAGATGGGGCACTGACCTTTGTTAACCCGCTTTTCGGTCGTTATTTTGCCCAATCCCTGGAAAAACTGCTTGGGATGTCGCTGTTTCAATTCATCCCGGCTGAAGAACACGAGCGGGTGCGGTCGCGTTACCTGGGGTTGACGATGGAGCACCCGGTGACAACGTATTACCATCGCGTCCTTTCTCCCGATGGATCGCTGCGTTGGCTGCGGCGCACGGATCGCGCCATCTTCGATGAGCATAGCAAGCTGATCGAATACCAGATGGTTGGCGAAGACATCACCGAGCAGCGCCAGGCCGAAGAATCGCTGCGCCAAAGCGAAAGCAAATTCCGCGATGTGGTGCAGCAATCGCAAGATGGCATAGCCTTGACGGATGAGGAGGGCCTGGTGATCGAATGGAATCCGGCGATGGAACGTGCCACCGGGCGTTCGTTGATCCAGGTGCTGGGCAGGCCGCTTTGGGAGGTCCAGCAATTCCAGGCCAACCCCGACCTACCCCCGGACCCCAATTACGAACAAGAGGTACGCCAGGCTCTGAAGACCGGCCAGGCGCCCTGGATGGGCCAGGCCGTTGAGCGGGAGTATCCGCGTTCAGATGGCAGCCGCCGCTATTTACAATCGGTTACTTTCCCCATCAACACGTTGAAGGGATTTATGTTGGGCAGCATTCTGAGGGACGTGACGGAGCACCGGCGGGCTGAAGATGCCGAGCGGGCTGCTCGCCGCCAGGCCGAAACCCTGCGCCAGGCCATGCAGGCCCTCACTTCTGAGCTCAATGTCGACCAGGTGCTGGATACGGTGCTGCAGTACCTGGGCCAGGTCACACCCTACCAGGCGGCCTTTGTGGTCTTGCAAAACAGCGAGGGGATGCATTTGAAAGCCAGCCGCGGCCTGCAGGAGCTGGGAGATAAGATGATCTGCCCGGGGCAAGATTGCCCCCTGCTCAGCCTGCCGGATAATGAGCCGCAGCGTTTCTCGAATGACGAGGGGTGGCCGTTTACTCGTTGTCTGCCGGGGCTGCCTCGCTTTGCCAGCGGCATTGCCTTGCCGCTGAGGGCACGCGGCCGGCGGATGGGGTTCCTGGTCTTCTTTGCCAACCCCTCACAGATCTATTCGGATGCCGATGCGCAACTGGCCCAGACCTTTGCTGACCAGGCCGCGATTGCCTTAGAAAATGCCCATCTGTATGAGCAGGCCGTTCACATGTCGATTACCGATGCCCTGACCGGGTTGTATAACCGGCGTAAATTCTTCAACCTGGCTGGACAGGAACTGGAACGTTCACAACGTTACCAAACACCTTTCTCGGTTGTCACCCTGGACGTGGATTGGTTCAAGAAAGTGAACGATACGTACGGTCACGACATGGGCGACCAGGCCTTGCGTGAGGTGTCCAGCCGTTTGCGCGCTGGTGTGCGCTCTGTGGATGTGGTGGCGCGCATTGGGGGAGAAGAATTTGCCATCTTGCTTCCTGAAACATCGCTTGAAGAAGCCCGCCAGGTGGCTGAACGGCTGCGATTTGGCTTTGCAAACCAAGCGGTTGTCTGGCGAGACCAACAGGTGCTCATCACGGCCAGCTTTGGGGTGACGGCGATCGATGATGAATGCACCGACTTAGAGATGATGATGAAGCGTGCTGACCAGGCCCTTTACCGTGCCAAGCAGACCGGTCGCAACCGCGTGGTGGCTTTTACAGATCCGGTTGGTTGACTCTAGAGGTTTTGCGCCTGGATCAAGGCGTGCAGCGCATTTCAAACGTGAGCACGTGCTCCCCTTCGCTCAGGCTCATCTTGGTATTACCTGTTCCGATCCCATCTACATTCACCAATTGAGTGCCCAACGGTAAATAAACCTGGCCGCGCGTGCCGGGTGGGGCTTCGATTTGTAAGTCGAGCGAGCGCACGCCACCTGCTGCGCAGGCACCCGCGTGCCAGGTGACTTGCAGCATGCCTTGCGGCATGGGGATTGTGCCAGAGGCAAAATCCAGGCCGTCAAAAGATGGCTTTACCAGCCACTGATCTGGGCCAACCTGGCGAGCGCCGAGCACATAAGTGGTTAGGAACCAGGTGGGCGCGCTGCCCCATCCGTGGGATAAGGCTTGGGCCGGCCGCTGGTCTGAAGTGAACCACTCCCACCAGGTGGTTGCACCCAGGTCTAACATGCGACCGTAATAATCCTTGATCAGTTCGAGCGCCTTGGTATCGTGACCTGACTGTCCCAAGGCTTCTAACACCCAATAAAATCCATAGATCTCAACGTTCGGTTGGGCCGGGTCAGGCGAGAGCAATTCTACCAGCGCTGCCGCAACCGCTTCACTGGAGCCTTCTGGCGGCAGGCCGTAGGCCAATGCCCAGGCTTGTGCCTGTGGGGTGGGGGGGTAGGGCATGCCCTGGTAGATGTTTGTCAAGTAGCGGCCTTCGGATTCTACATACAACAGTTCGTTTAGGCTGCTGCGCACGGCTTCGGCTTGCTGCTGCCAGGCTGCCGCCTGCGCTTCATCGCCCACTTGGACTGCAAGCTGGGCGGCTTGCAGCAGGGTGCCGTAATACAGGGCATTCAGCGCAGTGGATTGGCCATAGCGGCTGTGGTAGGCCAGCGATTCGATATAGGCCGTTTCTGACCAGTGCGTTTGCGGCAGGTCGAGCAAGCCGGTGCCTGGATTCTCAAAACCAGCCAGGTCATCCATGAAGCGGCGCAGCGTGGGATAGGTTTCGTTCAACAGCGGGTTGGCATCTGCACTGCGGGTGGTGTAAGATGCCAGGCTGTGCACCCACAGCATGGCATAGTCTAGCATTTGATGATTATTGTTATGCGGCGCCAGGGCAGGGGCCAGGCTTTCTTCAAAGGCCGTGTTCATGAAGAGCAGGCCGCGACGCAGGAGGGTGGTATCGCCAAAAACGCTTGTGTTGACCTGGTCGACTACAAAGCTGTCGCCCCACCACTGGCCGCGCTCACGCCAGGGGTCGGCGTAAGCGTCGCTCATGTTCAGCTTGACCGTGTCGGCGCCCACCTGCCAGATCTGATCCAGGAGTGGGTCAGAGGATGAAAAGCTGCCTTGTTGGGTGAGGGGGTATCCTTCGGCGTGAACCTGCACCTCCTCCAGCCAAACCGGCCCTGGACCCCATACGGCGATCACGAGATAGCGCCCACAGCGGGCGTCGAGGGTTGTCAGGGTGCGGGATGTGCCATCCAGCGTCCACGAGTCAACCTGATTCCAAGTGGAGAATAAGGAACCGCGGTAGGGCAAGGGGCGCAAGGTGCCATCGAGCAGGCGTTCGTCCCAGCCGATATCGATCACCGTACCGGCGGGGCCGTTCACCGTGGCGGTAAGCCGCCCCAGGGTCACCCGGCCCAGGTCCAGCACGGCGTAGGTGGCAGGATGATCAAAGCGCAGTGACAGGCTGGCAGAAGGGATTGGGCTGTCTGGCGCAGTAACTGCGCCGGGATCGCTGGCGTAATCTGCCAGCAGGATGCGCCGTCCGGCATTGTTGTTCTGCTGAAAGTCAAGCGGGTAACTGCTCAGGTTGGCGATGGAGAAGGCGAGCGTGAGCCCACCGGCAGGTGGGTTGTAACCCAATATGTGCTGGCCTGATGAGAGTTCAACAATGGCCTGGTACACATCGGGCCGCGTGGGGCCAACAGCTTGCCAGGGCGGGGTGGAGCCATCCAACACCAGGTGTTGATTGGGGGGTGGAGCGCCCTCTGAAAGCGTCTCGAGCGTAAAGACAGTCGTGGCCGATATCCGGAAAATACCTGCGCCGCCAGGCGTTCCGGCGGGCAGTTCGGCCATCTTCATGCCC
>JAKQIM010000059.1 GCA_029557965.1 Chloroflexota bacterium
TCCTTCGTGTTTGACCAGACCGGCGAATACCCCGATACCACCCTGCGCCCGGCCCTGGAGGCCGCCCCGGCCACCCCGCCGAAGCCATCTACCCAACCCTGGACGGCTGTCTTGCGCAAGCCGGCCTTTTGGCTGGCAGCCCTGGGCGCCCTGGCAGGGTTGGCATTGGTGATCGCGGCGTCTTACGCCCTGCTGATCGGCCCGCAGCTTCGCAGCCAGAACGCGGCCGCAGTGGCCACGCTCAACGCCCAGGGGACTGAGATCGTCCATTCTGCCCGGCTGACGGCCACCAGCCAAGGCCCGGCCCAGCCAGGCAGTGCCACCCCCAACATCAAGACAGCCGAAGTTGCCATGCCCGCCTCTGAGACACCGGCTGTTTCTACACCCCTGCCCCCCACCCTAGAAGCAACTGCCGTGGTGATAGAAGCCACCCCCGAAGATATACTTACCGACACCCCGGCATCACCTGTCAGCACGGTGCCGCCGGCCACCGCCACCATGTCTGCATTGATCACACAAATGGCCACCATCTACACCGCCACCCCCATGCCCACCCCTGAGCAGCAGCCGGAGGCTGGCGGCGGCGATGGCGATTGGCCCGATTTCAAAGTGCCGCAGGTGCGCATGGAAGCGGCCGTTGAAAGCACCCCTGGCATACGCGGCTGTGGTCTGCGCTCGCTGGAGATCAAGGTTGCTTCGCCAGACCTGTTCCGGGGCCTGAGCCTCAGCCCGGCTGCCGTTTTGGTGCGCACCGTGCCGGGGGGCAGCGTCGTCATGCAGCAGAGCCTGGATTTTGGCGGCAAAAGCACCCTGATCGACCTTTCATCTTCTGAGAGCGATGTGCTGGTGGTGCAGATTGCCAAAGACGGCTTCTTGTTCGACGCGGTCATCGTTCAATTCTTGCCCGATTGCAGCCGCCACCAAACGCTCATCACCTACACCGCCTTTGACGAAGACCCCGCCACTGTCCGCGAGCGGCTGCAGGCCACCGGCGAGACAGAACCCAGCCTGGGGCTGGATTGGTGGCTAGAGACCTGGGGGCCGGCGCCCTTCTGGAGCGGCTGGGTGGTGGAGGTGGCTTTTGAAGGCCAGGGCGGCAGCGGCAGTTATGTATACTGGAGCTATGACGACCCCCTCAACCCCCTGCCCGAAGGCCGCCTGGTGACCACGATCGGCGGCTGCCAGCGGGCGTTTTTGCAGATCGGGGTCACTGCGGGGGGCGCATCCGCCTCCCAATCCATTGCCCTGCTCTCCCCTTACTGCCTGGGCGTGCCCACGCCCAGGCCGACCAGCACGGCCACCAGGCCGTGATCCAACAGCAGGACAGCCTGCTGACCATTCATTACAAAGGAGGGTAACATCCATGTTCCAACAAGCGCTATACCTGGCTCCACTTTTCTTCGTCCAATTGCAGGAAGAAGAAAACCGTCTTCCCTGGTGGCTGATCTTACTGCTGCTGGCTATCATCATCCTGATCGTGGTTTGGGCGCTGAGCCGGAATGCCTCTCAGGCCGAAACACCACCTGTTGAACACGGCCACAGCGAACCCGGGACCAATGCCGCCCCGGTGCATGCCGCCGCGCCTCAGGTCGAAGCGGTCAAGGCAGAGCCAGTGATGGCGCCGGTGGTTGAAACGCCAGTTGTTGAAATGCCGGTCGTTGAAGCGCCGGTGGTTGCAGCGCCCGAGGTTGAACCGCTCAGGGTCGAAGCGGTGGTACCGGTGATTGAAACGCCTGCCGCCGAGCTGCCCATCGCTCCTGCCATCCCCAGCCCGGTGATCCCCGATGACTTGCAGATCATCGAAGGCATTGGGCCAAAGATTGCCAGCGTGTTCCAAGAAGCGGGCATTGCAACTTTTGCGCAACTGGCCGCCACCCCGGTGGAAAGGCTGAGCGAAATATTGAAAGCCGCCAACCTGCGCCTGGGCGACCCGAGCACCTGGCCCGAACAGGCCCGCCTGGCAGGCGCCGGCGACCTAGAAGGCCTGAAAAAGCTGCAAGATTCACTTAAGGGTGGGCGAAAGGTTTGATCTTTAAAATAAAAAATGGCGGAGAAGGGAAATCCTTCTCCGCCATTTTTTATATACTTATGGCAGGGCGGCGTAAAAGATCTCAGCGCCCACGGCGATAAAGACCAGCCGGTTGGGGCTGATGGCAAAGGCGGTAGCAGAGCCCTCTGGCAGGGGTTGGAAGGTGCGGTATTGGCGCTGCAGCGCCAGCCGCACGCTGAAATGGTAAATGGCCTGGTTCTCGGGATCCAGCATGTAAATAGAAGGATCAGGCGGCGAAGAGAAATAGACCTCGTTGAACAGGGCGTCTGCAATCACCCGCCCGCCCTGCCGCCCCGGGCGCGTGTCCGAAAAGATGAAGGGGTCTTCGCAGCGCGTGGGTGCTGCCGTCATCCCGCTGTAGATGCATTGGGTGATGTGCCCATCGCTGTGCAGCAAATACAAGTCGTCGTTGTTCACCGCCAGGTCGATCACATCTTGCATGGGGGGGATATCGTCGCCGAAGAACAAACGCGGCTGGGTTTTCGTATCCATATTGCGGTAGACCCAAACGGCGTTCACATCCCGGTCCAAGACGAACAGGTCGCCCATATCCAGGTCAAAGGCTGAGGGGATGCCAAAGCCGGTGTTGGGCGGGGCCAACGAGGCCGTCAGCGGCTGTTCGCCGCCTGGGATGCAGTAGATGATGCTGCCGCTGGCATCCATGCCCAGCAAGGTGGCATTCTCCACCGAGCCTTTGGGCAGGGCCACGATATCCACCAGCGGGCCGACGATGGTCGGGCCAAACGTGGGACCGCATTGGAAATTCGAGTCGACCTTATACCCATTGCTGGTGAATACCGCCCGCAGCACATTGCCCTGCGCCCCGTTCAGGATGTAAAGGTCTGTCTCTGAGGCCACCAATCCGGCCACTTGGATCGTATCGCCCAGGCCGCCAATCACAGCCGGCTGGAAGAGCAGGCGTTCAATGCCATCCAAGCGGTCGATGGCCTGCTGGGCCTGCAAGCGCAGCGCCTCAGACTGCTCGGTCGATTGGTAATACTCGGCCTTATCCAGGGTCGCCAGCACATCATTCCAAGATTGGCGCAGCACAGCGGGCTCGGTTTGTTGGGCCGCAGTTTCGGCGGCCTTGACCGCCTGTTCGTAATGAAGCTGGTATTGGGCAGCGCGGCCGCGCTGGGCATACACCATCCCGCCAATGGTGCTCAACACCACCGGCACAGCCAGGGCAACAAAGATCATCACCGAAGGCGGCAGGTGCAGCAACCCTTCATCTGGCAGGATGCTGCGCAGCAGCTTTCCCAGGCCACGGGCAAAAGCCGCCAGGGTGGTGCCCAGGGCACTGCCCAGGGTGCCCACCACTTTGAGCACGGGGGCAAGATCGTCGCGCCGCTCACGGCGCGGCTTGCGCTCAGGGCGTGCGGGGGGCGGTTCGGCCGCCGGGGCGGGGGTGGATGGAGCGGGCTCAGGGGCCGGGCGAGCAGCATCAGGGCCGGGGCCGGTGCGCCGCAAGCCGCTGCTCGAGATCAGCTCGGGCCGTGTGCCAGGCGCCGGCTGAGGCGGCGGCGCGGCCGCCGGGGATTCATCTACAGAGCGGACAGGCGGCACAGGCAGGCTGGGCTCTGCCGGTTCAACAGGGGCAGAGATCACAGCCGCTTCTGCGGGGGCGGCAGGCAAAGGTGATGGCTGTTCGAGGGCGCGGAACGGCTGGGCAGCCGCATCAGGCAGCTCCACGGGCTGGTCCTGTGAGGCAGCAGCATGCGCCATATCGCTCACCCCGGGCTTGCGCCGCAGCGTGCGCAGCCTGCCCTCACCGGGCAGGGCCTGGATCAGCACCGCCTCTAACTCGCCCGAGGCAAAATCGAACAATTGGCGGCGCATGCCTTCTAACCCCAGGCGCTGAGGATGGCGCAGGAGGTTGGCCGTCCAACCGGGCGGCATTTGTGGGGCGCAGACCAAGTAATCGCCCCCCTGCAAGGGCGCCTGGTAGAAGCGCAGCGTGGCTGTGCGGCTGAGGCCCAGGCCGCGCCCGCCCTGTGGATCGTGAAATTCTTTGGTATCTTGCGGCGTGACCAAGAAGGTATGCAAGGGGCCGCTGTGCCCCAGGTACACCGTCTCGCCGTGCAAGACGATCAAAGCCAGGCGGCCTATGCCCTGTTTGCCGCTGTTGGAGCTTTGCAGGTTGCGGTCCAGCAAGGTCAGGTTGAGGTCTTCAGCCAAGGTACGCATGGCAGCCGTGACGCTGCCAGAGGTCTTATAATACTTTTGGGCCAGGCGCTGCAGCAGACTGCTGAGCTGGTCTCCAGGCAGCGGCGCATTGCCGGCCATGCTCAAGTAGAGCACCAGGCCGTCATTCTCGCGCCCGCGGGCCGTCTTGCGCGGGGCTGTGCTGGTATACAAACCAGGCGACTCGGTCAGTTCCTGGCCCCCCAGGCGGGCCACCGGCAAAAGATTAAGGTCTAACGAAGATTTCATAGTTGTATGTGAAATTATACTGGTAAAATGCAAGTTGTGTGCCGTTTGGGTAAGCGAAAACAAAATGGAGAGAGCATGAACTTTACCGTGATCCGCACCCTCGCCGAGATGGAAACCCTGGCAGGCGAATGGAATACCTTATTAACAGAGAGTGCAAGTGACGTGCCATTCTTGCGCTATGAATACCTGGCGGCGTGGTGGCAAACCCTGGGCGGCGGCGAATGGCCGGCAGGCGAATTGTACGTGGTGATCGCCCGCCACGCCGGCGGCAAATTGGCCGGCATTGCCCCGCTCTTCTTGACCACCAACCGCGCTGGCGAGCGCGCCCTGATGTTCTTGGGCAGCATTGAGATCTCTGATTACCTGGATGTACTGGCCCGGCCCGCAGACCTGGGCGATTTTTTGGCCGGCCTGATCGAGATGTTATCTGGCCCGCAGGCCCCAAACTTTGACCTGCTGGACCTGTACAACCTGCCAGAGGGCTCTCCCAGCCTGCCCGCCCTGGTGGATGCGGCCCACGAACGCGGCTGGACGCTGGAACAAGAACTCCTGCAGCACTGTCCCTACGTTGCACTGCCCGGCGATTGGGAGAAGTACCTGGCCGAACAGGTGGACAAGAAGCAGCGCCACGAGATCCGCCGCAAGATGCGCCGCGCCGAAGAAAGCGGCCTGCCGGTGCGCTGGTATATCGTCCAAGACGAGGCCAGTTTGCAGGCCGAGATGGATGAGTTTCTACGCTTGATGGCCCAAGACCCTGAAAAAGGGCGCTTCTTGACCGAAAGCATGCGCACCCAAATGCACGCTGCCGCCCGGGCCGCTTTGCGCGCCGGTTGGCTACAGTTGGCCTTCTTGGAGGTGGATGGGAAGAAGGCTGCCGGCTATTTGAACTTCGATTACGACAACCACATCTGGGTTTACAACTCTGGCCTGGATTTCAACTTCCGCGAGCTCTCGCCCGGCTGGGTGCTGCTGGGTTACCTCTTGCAGTGGGCCAACCAGAACCAGCGCGGCCACTTCGACTTCATGCGCGGGGACGAGGAATATAAATACCGCTTTGGGGCCATCGACCGGCACATCGTGCGTGTGAAGATGCGGCGCTGAACTGCCGCAGCAATCGCGGCTAGCGCCGCAGGAGCGGTTAGCGCACCAGGCGCGGCATCCCCCACCCGCCCGTCCTGACCGCTTCCGGCTTATCCGTCCACAGCCCGGCAATCTTCGTCCCACATTGCGGGCAGGTGCCCTGGGCCGTCAGGCGGTAGGCGTGAATGGTATAGCCGCTGCGCTCAATGAGAGCCGCCTGGCACTTGGGGCAGGTGGTGTTCTCGTAGCTTTGCAAACGTCCCGGCAGGTTGCCAGCGTAAACGTACTTCAAGCCGGCCTCCTGGCCGATCTCGGCGGCCCGCAGCAGGGTCTTGGCTGAGGTAGGTGGGGGGTCGGTCATCTGATAATCGGGATGGAAGGCCGTGACGTGCCAGGGGATATCCGGCGAGACAGATGTAATGTAGCGCGCCGCGTCCATCAATTCCTCGGTGCTGTCGTTAAAGCCGGGGATCACCAGGGTAACCACCTCCACCCACAGCCCCATCTCATGCGCCCGGCGGATGGTATCCAACACATTCTGCAAGACCCCGCCCAGGCGGCGGTACTGCGGATCGCGCATCGTCTTTAGATCGATCTTGTAAGCGCTCAGGTAGGGGCGCAGGTAGGCCAACACTTCTGGCGTGGCATTGCCGTTCGAAACGTACACGCACTTCATCCCCGCCTGCAGCGCCTGGCGGAAGATCGCCACCGCCCACTCGCTGGTGATCAGCGGTTCGTTATAAGATGAAGCCACGATCCCTGCCCCGGCGCGTTTGCCCGCCGCCACGATCTGTTCGGGGCTGGCGCGGCGCACATAGCCGATCGACTCGTTAGCTTGAGGGTCGCGCAGCACCTGCGAGGAAAGCCAGTTTTGACAATTAGACACTAAAAAGAGGCCAGCCAGGTAATTGTGCTCGGCCTCAACCTCCATGTTATACACCCAACCGTCAAAATGCAGTTTTTCTACCTGGCGCAATGGCACCAGGTAATAGGAATCCGTTTCTACCAGCTTACGAGGAAAATTGTATTGCTCATACCAAACAACCGTGTACTGATGAGCAGCACGCCGCACCTGCCGGTTCTGCACAATTCCATCTGAAGACATGGGTGTATCGTACAATGCTGGCATATACCCAAGCTTAAGTACCAGCCAGGCAATACCCCAGGCCAACTCTCTAGAGATGGTCGTAACACTGACCTTGCCATTTGCGAAACGATGGCCATCGCCAGTTACATAGGCGTCTAAAAAAGCCCGCACCACGGGTTGGGGTGCATCGAACAACTGTGCTGGAACCCGTTTCTCACCTGAGCGCCTCCCAACTAACGCATGAAACAATAATGCGGTGGATACTTTCCCACACGTAACGCCCAGGGTAGTCGGGCGCTCGATCTTTCTAGCTTTGACTCCCAGGCAGCGCTCTAGCAGTTGACAAACCTCTTCTGCCAGGGTTTGTTCATATCTAGCAAAGCTAAAATTGAGCGAGTAACTATTGGGGCGTTCTTGGTTTTGAATAACCGTTCCTTCAGCACAGTAATAGCCAAGTAAGCGAGACAGGTCTTCGTCGAATGGCACCATGAGTGGCAACCCTGGTTGCCGTTCATGCGGGAAACGCAGTCTACCATTTTCAATTCGGGCATGGTGAGTGCAAGTATCACTTTTCCCATGCACCAGCTTGCTGCGCACGTGGCGAATATAAGACGAGGATTTACCCAACAATTGGCCAATTTGGCGGGAAGTCTGCCCTTGCGCGGTAGCAGTCATAATCATCTGTCGCTGCGCCGCAGACAGCTTCCATCTGACACGATGAGTGATCTCAAATTGCCCCAGTTCCTGTGACACATCAATCACCTGAGGCGCAGAAAAAGTGTAATGCCGCGGAATCGCCAGGTAATAACCCTTTTTTAGTTCGCTGGCCCGGCATAAACCAGGGGGCTGTATAGGGTCAGGAGTTGCATACAAGCGGTGATCGGGCGTACAGCGTAAACCAGGAAGATAATATGGACGGATAATGGTCAACTCACCCTGATAAGCATGCTTAAAGATTGCCCTTACAGGCCGTGTATGGCCACTGGACGTAACCGCAGACAGTTCCTCCGGATAGGCAATTTCAACCTTTGACTGCCGGTCAATCCGGGTGGCGGTTGAAAATAAGTTTTCCAGTGTTGCTGGTCCTTTCCCAGTGATCACCTGTGTATCCCCGGGAAAGCAGAAGTCGCAGTGAAAATCACAGCCCAGCATGCCAAACGTGAGCGCATCTTCGCCGGGCAAGCAGTGAAAGAAGGGCTTCTTTTCGATCGGGTCGGCCTGCAAACCGGCCACGTAGCCCCAGGGCACGCGCAGCTCACCGCCCCGGTTGAAGCGCACCTGGCAGATGCCGCGCCGCCCATCCTTCACCAGGCAGCGGTGGGCGCAGGCTGTGCAGCGCACGGCATTGTCTTCCAGCTTCTCTGCCAGCTCTCCGGGTGCGGTCATTTCATCCAAGATTTCGCCGAGTGATTTCATAAAACACATTATAATCACAATATGCCCACCCTGACCAATCCCGATCTGGCCCGCCTGAAAGCCCACCTGGTGACCACCCTGCGCCAAGAGATCGAGGCCAACCCGCCTGCCCCCGGCCAGGTGCGCGCCCGGGTAACCGAGCTGCTGCCCCAGGTATATGCCCGCACACGCGTACAGCTAGATGAACAAGTGCGCCTGGGTTTGTTGCGCGAAGTGCTGGATGAGATGGCTGGATACGGGCCGCTCCAGCCCTTCTTGGATGACCCCAGTATCAGCGAGATCATGGTCAACGGCCCCAAACAGATCTTTATCGAACGCAACGGCGAATTGATCGAAACGACCGCCCACTTCGAGAATGAAGAGCATGTGCTGCGCATGATCGACCGCATCTTGCATCCCATCGGGCGCAGTGTGGATGCCGACCGCCCCATGGCCGATGCCCGCCTGCCGGATGGCTCGCGCGTCAACGCCATCATCCCCCCCGTCTCGGCGGTGGGCCCCTGCATCACCATCCGCAAATTCTTGTTGAACACCATGTCGATGGAAGACATGATCCGCTTTGGCACCCTCACCGAGCACATGTCTGAATTCCTACAAGCCTGCGTGGCGGCGCGCCTGAACATCCTCATCTCTGGGCCTACCAGCTCGGGCAAGACCACCATGCTCAATGTGCTCTCCAGCTTCATCCCCGAACGCGAGCGCATCATCACCATCGAAGATGCCGTAGAGCTTCAGCTCAAGCAGAAGCACGTCATCCGCCTGGAGACAAAAGCGCGCGGCGTAGAAGGCGGCGGCGAGATCAACGCCCGCGACCTGGTGCGTAACTGCCTGCGCATGCGTCCAGACCGCATCATCGTGGGCGAGGTGCGTTCGGGCGAGGCGCTGGATATGCTGCAAGCCATGAACACCGGTCACCACGGCTCGCTGACCACCCTGCACGCCAACTCGCCGCGCGACGCCATGGCCCGCCTGGAGACCATGGTGCTGATGGCCGGGCTGGAGCTGCCGCTCATCGCCATCCGGCGCCAGGCTGCCTCCGCCTTTAACCTGGTGGTGCACCTGGGGCGGCTGTCGGATGGCACGCGCAAGGTCACCCACATTACCGAGATTTCGGGCATGGAAGGGGATATCATCACCATGTCTGATATCTTCAGGTTCGAACAGACCGGCGTTGGGTCTGATGGAAAGATCACCGGTCAGCTCAAGGCCACCGGCCTGCGCCCGTTGTTCTCTCCCCGCCTGGAAGTGGTGGGCTATAAGCTGGGCGGCGAGATCTTCGGCGCACTGCCCCTCAGCGCGGCTGAGGTAAAGGCCCAATCTCAACCCCCAAAGCGTTGATGCCTATGCTCAGCATCGTCATCCAGGCCGGAGGCCAATCGCAGCGCATGGGGCAAGATAAAGCCCTGGTGCCCTTCTTGGGCCAACCGCTCATCCTGCGGGTTTTGGGGCGGGTAGCCGAGATGGCCGACGAGCTGCTGGTGACCGCCAACCAGCCCGAGAAATATGCCTTCTTGGGTCTCACGCCCATCCCCGACATTTTGCCTGGCTGTGGTGCGCTGGGTGGTTTGTACACCGCCCTCAGCGCCGCTCACCACCCCCTGGTGACGGTCATTGCCTGCGATATGCCCTTCGTCAACCCCCAGTTGATCGCGGTCGAAATGGCTCTGCTCAACCAAACCGGGGCCGACGTGGCCATTGTGCACACCGCCACCGGCCTGGAGCCCTTCCACGCCGTCTACCGCCGCGAGACCTGCCTGCCGCAGGTGCTTGCCGCCCTAGAGGCCGGCAAGCGGCGCGTGGATGCCTGGTTCTCTCAGGTCAACCTCGTTACCATCCCTGAGGATTCGCTCCAGCGCCTGGATCCACAGGGCCTGACCTTTATGAATGCCAACACGCCCGCCGAGCTGGCGGCGGCCGAAAAGCAGGCCCAGGTTTACGATGCAGCCGAACAGGCCCGGAACCAACCGGGGCCAGGCTGCGTTTAAGCTTTGATCTGCCTCAGCGGCAGATCACCAAAAGGAGGTCTGTTATGTTCAAGAAAATAACCCTGATCATGCTGATCGCTCTGCTGGCCCTGGCATTCGCAGGCTGTGAACAAGAAGAGGCCACCGAGCAGCCTGGGCTGGCAAACCCGGCCTCGGTTTACTGCCAGGGGCTGGGATTCACCGAAGAAACCCGCAGCGGCGAAGGCGGGGAGTATGGCGTATGCATCTTCCCTGATGGCACAGAATGCGACACCTGGGCCTTCTTGGGCGGCAGGTGTGGGCAAGAACACAGCTACTGCCTGCAACAAGGCTTCACCTTGAAGGCATCCAACGAATCCAGCATTGCCACCTGCTTCTTCGACGATAACTCATCTTGCAATGAATTTGAATACCAGCAGGGGCAGTGCAAGCCGGGCGATCACAAGCCCTAAAACACAGCCAATCTCAAAACCCCACCTCTTTTGGAGACCCCTATGACCCTTGACCTGACCACCATCCGCAGCCAATTCCCCGCTTTGCACGAGCGCGAAGGGGTGATCTTCTTCGATAACCCCGGCGGCACCCAAATTGCCCGGCAGTCGCTTGACCGCATCAACGCCTACTTGATCCAGCACAATGCCAACCACGGCGGGGCGTTTGCCACCAGCCAGGAATCTGACACCATGCTGAACGAAGCGCATGCCGCCATGGCCGATTTCTATAACGCCGCCCGCCCGGAGGAAATTGTCTTCGGCAACAATATGACCACGCTGACGCTGCACCTCAGCCGCTCGATCTCACGCACCTGGAACCCAGGCGATACGATCGTGGTCACCCGCCTGGATCACGATGCCAACGTGACCCCCTGGGTGCTGGCAGCGCAGGATCGCGGGGTGAACGTGCGCTGGGTGGATTTCGACGTTGAAGAGGGAACCCTCAGGTTAGATGACTTTGCCGCGGCCCTGGAAACCCACCCCCGCCTGGTGGCGGTGGGCTATGCCTCCAATGCCCTGGGCACCATCAACCCGGTGAAGAAGCTGGTGCAGATGGCGCATACCGCCGGGGCACAAGTCTATATTGATGCCGTGCAGTATGCCGCCCACGGCCCCATCGATGTGCAGGATTTGGGCTGCGATTTCCTGGTCTCCTCGGCCTACAAATTCTTTGGGACGCATGCCGGCATCTTATACGGCCGCTATGACCGCCTGGACGAATTGTTTGCCTACAAGGTGCGCCCCGCCACCAACGATCTGCCGGGCCGCCTCGAAACGGGCACGCAGAATCACGAGGGCATAGCCGGGGTCTTAGGCGCGATCGAATACTTGCAGTGGGTTGGGCAAACCTTCGGGCAGGATTATTACGAAAAGTACGACCGGCATTTCAGCGGCCGCCGCCTGCACCTGAAGCAGGCCATGTCGGCCATCCGCGCTTACGAGTTCGAGATCAGCCGCGCCGTTTTAGAGGCCCTGCAGGCCATCCCCGGCGTGCAGATGCATGGCCTGACCGAGATGCGCCGCCTGGAAGAGCGCGTGCCCACCTTTGCCTTCACGCTCAACGGCTGGCACCCCCGCCAGGTGGCCGAAGAACTGGCCCG
>JAKQIM010000061.1 GCA_029557965.1 Chloroflexota bacterium
AGATCACGGCAGCACCTCGTAGATCACCGTATCCCGGTCGCGATAGATTTCTTGCCACAAGCGGCCATCGTAGCTCTCGAACTTATCGAGCCCAGGGCCGTAATAGGTGGTGCGCTCAAGCTGGCCAAGAACAATGTAGCGTACATCGTAGCGCAGCAAGAACCGGCGCGCCGCTGCGGCATCCAGCGTATTGTAGAAGTCATCGACTTCATAAACGCGCTGCGTGACCCAATCCCCCGGGTTGAGGGCGCGCTGCTGCTGTTGGTGCCATTCCCAACCCACCACGCCGGGCAGGCCGGTGTAGATGGTGTAGCGCGAGTACCAGCGGTAGAGGTTGCGCGAATTGGCCTCAACGATCACCGGCGAGCCTTCTACGTGATCTTGCAGCCAACGGATGGCATTGTAATCCTGGCTCAGATCCATGCGGTCGTAATTATCAGTATAGGCATTGTGCTCCTCGTAACCGGCATATTGCATGTAAGCCATGCCGTCGAGGGTGTGCGGCGCAGTAGAAACCATGCGGTCGCGGATCTTAGCCATCCCGCCCAAAAGCGTAAAGAGGGCGGCACAGGTTGCCAGGGTGACCAGGGCAGCCTGCCAGGGAATGCGCCAACCGGGCTTCCAGGTGCGCAGGTAAGGCATCAGCCAGCCCAAAGCCGCCGCCGCACTGACGGCGAAGAGCGTCCAGACCTGCAGGTAGAACTTAAAGACGGTGTTCATGCGCCCGATATCGCCGCGCAGCACGATCATCTCAACCATCAGGGTCAACACCAGGCCGGTGCCCACCAAGAAGAGCACCAGGCGCTTGCCGTCCGGCTGGGCGGGCCTGAGCAAGAGGATCAGGGCCCAGGTTGCCAGCGGCAAGACCAGCCAGGCCACGCTGATCTTCAGGTACCAGGTCAGCACTGCCACCCAGGTCACCAGCAAGATCAAAGCACCTTGCAAGAGGGGCAGGCGGGATTTCAACTTGCTCAAAGCCGAGATGGGGGTTTCGGCCATCCACTGCCGCGTTTCCCAGGCCATCCACGAGACGATCAAGAAGAGGAACAAGCCCCAATGGACCAGGTAAGAGGTGGAAGGGGTATGGGTACCCTTCCACAGCTCCACCTTGCTGTAGCCCAGGCCGTACCATTGGGCATAAGGTTGGTACAGCAAAAGGGATAAGCCAACGATCAGGCCCACGCCCGCCGCGGTCAGCGCCAGGCGCTTGAACCAGGCCGGCAGGCCCGCCAGGATTGTGCCGCCAAACGTGTTCTCGTCTACAGCCAGGTAGCGCCACCAGGTATAACCCACTGCCAGCGCCGCCAGGACAATGTAAACGAAGATATCCCAGGTATTGGTGGGGCGCAGGGCCCCAATGGCCACCCCGCCCAACACAAAGCCCAATCCGCCCGCTAACCAGCCCGGCCACTTGCCGCGTCCCAGCACCACTGAGAAGACCCAGGCCAGCGCCAGCAGGGCAATCGGCAGGGCCATCATGTGGGCGTGCAGGTCTGCGTAAATGAAGGTAAAGAAGGGGAACTCGGTGATCGGCTCGACTTCGTTGGGCGCGGGGATGGCCCGGCTGGGGATCCAGTACCAATCGCCCAGGCCGTAAGGCAGAGAGGCCTGGCCCGAGGCAACTTTGGCCAGCCCCTGGAAGGTGCCGATGATGCGGGTGAAGAGGCCAGTATCGGCGGTCAGTCCGCCGGGGATGGCAAGTTGTTGGTAACCGCGCAAGATCATGCGCACGGTACCCAGGTTGCCCAGCACAGCCATGCCCAGGGCTGCCGCCATGCCAACCATGACTGCGGCGCGCAGGGAGGGCGTTTTCAGCGGCGGGCGGTGAGAGGGCACAGGGGACGCAGCTTGCTCGCCTTCAGCCAACTCCACAGGGGGTTCTGGCTCCACCGGCTCGCGCTGCGGCACAGCCATCTTCACATTGAACGCAATAGAGAAAGCGCCCAGGGCCGTCAGGCTGAAGAGGGTGGGCAAGATGAGGTTATATGCAAAGGCCGGCACCAGGCCCAACCACTTGACCAGCACCCCCACAAAGACATAGCCGTAGTAGTAATAGTTCAGGTAGCCGCCGGCATACCAGGGATCGTAGGGCGGGAAGCTGGTGCTCTTCAACACGGCGTTGAAGTAGGCAAAGTCCATCGGCTTCTCGCCGCCCTTCCACTGGTGCCACAGATCGGGGTTGCCCCAACGGATGGCCAGGAAGAACAGGAAGAAAGCCAGCGTTAATAACTCGACCACCAGGAAGTACTTCCAGCGTTTGCGCCACTCCTGGCGCAGCTCACTGCGCTGGCGATAGGCCAGGAAGACGGCAGTGAGGGCCAGCAAAGCAATCACCACGCTGATCGTCAACCGCTCGAAGGGGATGCGCAAAGATCCTGCCAGCCAGGTGAAGTAAGCCAACAGCAGCATCCCAGCGGTGCGTGCCAGGGGGTAGCCGTGATCGGGCAGGCCGGGCAAGGCCAGGCGCAGCAGGGGGTAAGCCAGCAAGCCCAGCACGCTCACGCTCAGGTACCAGGCGATGACGCCCACTACCTGCACCCGGTTTTGCAGCGCCTGGGTGTCAAAATAATCTGACCAGGTGCCGCCGGCCTGCTGTTCGCCCAGCCTTTCGGCGGGCAGGGTCAGCGTGGCAGGGTAAGACTTGGCCTTCTTGGGTGTGACGCGGATGATGTGGTCAATATCGGCCGCCCCCAAGATGTCGCTGGCGCGCTGAGCGCTGTAATCGGCAGTTTTGCGGAAGATCAGCACCTTGGGATGGTCATAGACGGTAAAGGCTTCTTCAGCGAATTGGGTGTTGATGTGCAGGGGGCCAATCTGCGGATCAGATTGGAAGACCTTGACCAGTTCAAACCCCAGGTCGCCCTGGAACATGCCCGGCTGGGCCACCCGGTAGCACCATTCGACCGTCTGATCATCGGGGCAGCCGAGCAGGTGGCGGTAATGCACCTCGGTCATGGGGTGGCGCTCAGGCAGGCGTGTGAGGGTGCCCCACTGGCGGTTGGAGCTAATAATAATGTAATCGGCCTCGTCGTAGATATTCAAGAAGCGCTCACGCTTCTCGAGGTTATCGTCTGTGTACATGTTGAAATTCAGGCCGTTGGGATAGATGCCGCCATAGGCATCGTACCCGTTCACGCGCACCGGCAGGCCGTCATCCCAATCCCCTTCATTGGCCACACCCGAGCCATAGACCTGGATAGCGCCGCTGCCCTCTCGCAACACCAGCGAGAATTGGTAGTTCTGCCCGGCCACAATATCCACCGGGCGGTCGAGGGCCAGCGTATATCCCTGGCCCTTGCCATCTGCATCCGGCGAGAAATCCTCGCGTAAGGTGGCGGTGGCAAACAAGCCGTCGTCGCTGGTAGGGCTGACAACGAGATCCAGGGTCTGCAAGCCAGCCTCTGTGCTCAAGTCGGCCACATTGGCCAGGTAGATTTCGGTCAGCAGGCCGCTCTGCAAAGCAACGAAAGACATGCTGTAGGGCATACCAGAGCGGATGAGGCACTGCTGCGGCTGGGGAAGCTGCTGGGGGTAGATCTCGCTGCCGTTCTGGATGGTCACCACCAGCGGCCCACAGACATCGACGGTGCTGCCCGTATCGGGCACCGAGAAGTACAGGTAATAAACCTGGTCTTTGACCACTTCGACGGCTGGGCTGAGCAGGAGGCTGTATTCTTGCCCCACCGGCTCGTCCTCTTCTTTGGGCTTGGACGGTTCAATGACCAGGGTGCTTAACGGTTTTTCGCCATCCGGCTGCTGGCTGACAACCAGGTTTAAGACAGCAGATTGGCCCGTTTGCAGGTCAACCACGCCACCCAGGTAGATTTCGTTCAACGTGCCGCTCTCTTTGGCGGAGAAGGTCGCCACATACGGTTGACCAGGGCCAACAAAGGAACCGCTGGGGAAGGAGATAATCTGGTTGTAAGGGCCGGCCTCTGTTTGCAGGTGCAGGTTGATCGGGCCGGGGATATTCTGGTAGATCCAATAAGAGGCCTCAACGCGCGTGATCGGCCGGGTATAGATGCCGCTGAAGGCAAAGGCGTAGGCCGCGGTTGCCACGAGCACCAACGCACCCAGGATCACGGCAGCTGGGCGGAAGAAACGCTCCCCGCGCCCAGGCTGCGAGACGCTGACCAGGCCTTCCGCGGGGGCCTCGTTTTCAAGGGCGGCGGCATCTTTGACCCGCGCCTGGCCCAGGTCGTACAGGGCCACCAGGGCCCAGGCAGCAAAGATCGCCAGCATGGGGTAAATGGGAAGCTGGTAGCGCATGGTGGGGTTGAATTGGAAAGACTGCCAGAGGAAGTAGGCCGCCGTCCAAGACCACAGCAGCAGATGCTTGTGCCAATCGCCCCTTAAAATACGCCACCCAACCCATAAGAAGCCCGCCCATGCCAGGATGCCGAGCGGCAGGCCCAGACCCCAGACGGTGATGTTCTGGAAAGAAAAAGCCAGGGAGCGGCGCGCCCACTGCATGGCAGGGGGATAATCCAGGTCGCCGGCGGCCTGGTTGCGCTGCTCGAGGATATCGGCCAACCAGGGCTGGTAGATTTTTACGTTAAAGAAGCTGGGGCCGGTGAAGGCGTAAGGCTGGAAAATGCGAAAGGCCAGCAAGCTGACCAGCGCGCCCGCCGCCAGGAAGACCAGGATCTGCGCCATCCAGCGCGTCCGCTCTGCCACGGGCAGCTTGAAATAACGCAGGCCAAAAGCCAGCGGCAGCATCATCGCCACCGGGGCAGCATTGAGCTTAGAGGCCACGGCGCAGCCCAGGGCAAAACCGAAGGCAATGCTCAGCCACAGGTCAGGCGAACGCCAGAAATTGGGCCTGGCAGGCGGCTCGGCAGGCGGCGTATCAGCCAGCAAGGGCGCATCGCCAGATTCAAGCGCCTCGCCCGCCGGTTCAGGGTCAGTGGCGCCGGGCAAAGCCGGCTCCTCTGCCAGCGGCAGGTCAATGGGTTCGGGGGCGGGCGCTTTACGGGAGACAATCTTAACGGCATAGTAGATCGCCAACAAGGTAAACAGGTTGACGAAAGTATCCATGGTAAAGAAGTGCGACTGCTGGATCTGCAAGACGGCAAAGGCCGAGAAGGCCGCCGCCAGGATCGCCACGCGCTGATCGTAGGCGCGCCGAGCCACCGCGTAGACCAGGAGGATCACCAGCCAGTCGACCAGGGCCGAAAGGGTTCGCCCCATATCCGTCATCTCGTTGAAGCCCACCCGCTCGTAAGCCCACTCTGCCAGGTAACGGGTGATGAACATGGGCAAGGTGCCGTAAACGTAGAAGGGGTGGCCGCGGTTCTCGGGGTTCAGGCTAGAATTGGCGGCATCAAAATACTGCGCCAGGTTCTCCACCGGCTGGATATCGGCCCCCACCCAGATCAAAAAGCGTTCGTCGGGATGCAGGTACTGATATTCGCCCCAGTCAATCCCCACAAACCGCACATAGGCCCCGGCAATCAAGATCAAGAGCAGCAAGAGGGCATAGGTCAGGCGACTCACAGCCGAGGGTTTCTTTTGGGTTTCAGGTTGCAGATTGGTCATAAGCTTGCAAACATTCTATATCAAGTTGAGATTAGGGCAGCGCGTTCACCGGAATTGCAGACGCCGGCGGCACAAAAAAGATAAAGAAATCTTTATCCACCCGTGAATCAAAGAGCGTCCACGAGCCCTGCGGGTATAGCTCTTGCAAGAGGCTCAGCGAGTTGACATCGTCATTTTTGACCAGGAAGAGCTTGGGACGCGGGTCTGCCAGCGTGTCGACGAAGTGCTCAGGCCAGATCGCCATATCGCGCGTCGTCAGGCCCGCGCTCATGCCCACCAGGCGCGTATCCACCCAGTAGGGATAAGCCACCACCCAGGCCGTATCAGTACTGCCGGTCATGGCACCAAAATCGCGCACCACCTCGCCCATCTCGCTGGTATTCCACGAAGAAAGCTCGTAGGCGCGCTGGTACTGGTTAAAAACCAGGTCATAATTGTTCAGCGATGACCAGCCGATCAGCAAGACCGCCAGGCCCCAGCCAAGCCGGCTGCCCCAGGCGGGCAGGGCCTTCTGCAGGCCGTTAAGCAGGCCATCCAATGCCAGGCCCACGATGACAAAGACCGGCACCAACGCACCAGAGGTGCGGTTGAGGATGGGATTCTCGGCAGGGAAAGCCAGCGCCATGATAGAAGGCAAGAGCAGCATGGGGATCGAAAGCAGGATGAAGAGATCGCGCCAATCGCGGCGGCGCAGGTAGCGCAAGAGCACCAACAACAGGCCCAGGTGGAAGAGCACCGCTGAAACCAGCTCAAGGGCGGGGCGGTGTGTCACCGAGACCACCCACACCTCGCCGTTATCCCAGGCAAACATCACCAGGGCATTCCACAGGTTCTTCAAAAAGATCAGCCAGGCCGGCCCCGGCAGGGGCTGTTCGAGCGAACCCAGGCGCGTCAGGGCGCGGTACGAGAACATCTCGGGGTTTTCTAAGGCATAGCGCAAGAGCGGCAAGAAAACAAGCAGCGAAACCAGGGCCAGCATCGCCAGCCACCAGGCGGCCTGCTGGCGGTCGTTTTTCGAGCGGCAGTGCAGCAGGTAAATCACAAAGGCCGCCACAACCACAAACGGCACGATGCGGAAGGGGCTGTAACCGTGCAGGCCCAACCCCAGCCAGATGCCTGCCAGGATCAGATCGTTGCGGCTGCGAGCGCGCAGGCCGCGCAGCAGGTAGTACAGCACCGGTGCGGTGAAGAATGCATACAGGGTAAAACGCAGGCCGACGCGCGAGATGACGTTGGGCCAATAAGCCACCCCGGCCAATGCCAGGGCAAACAGGCCCGCCCGCCGCCCGCCTAATTCTTTGCCCAGACCGTAAATGAAGGGCAGGGTCAACAGGCCGCAGAGCACGGTGCCAATCTTCAGGCTGAGGAAAGAGAAGCCGGTGCCAAAGAGCTTGATTACCGCCGCGGTCAGGTACATCTGGAAGGCCTCGCGCCCGGTATTGCGCGGGAAGAAGATGCTGGTCTGCCCGTGGAGCACATCCCACACATCCAACAGCTTCTCAGCCTGGTCGCTGACCATCTCGGGCGGGGTTTGCACCAATTGGTAAGTGCGGAAGAAGACCACCAGGGCCAGCACCAATACCACCGCCAGGCTCCAGCCGGTGAAGGAGAACTTCCAGGGCAGGCGCAGGGCCGCGCGCACGCCAGCGCCCCAATCTCGCACGGGTGTCCCGCCCAGCCAAAAGGCCCACACCACGCTGGCAACCGCCAGCAGCCACAGGATCAAATTCAAGCTGGTGAAGCGGTTACCGCCCAACATGACGAAGGCCAGGGGGATGAGCACCAGCGCGGCAAAGACCGCCTCGGTGCGCACCTTGTACCAGGGCTGGGATTGCTCTGGCTGGGCGCTTTCTTCTGTGGGCAAAGCCGCCTCAGGCGTGGCTGCGGCACCCAGGGCCCATTCTCCGCGGTGACCGGCCCACAGCACCCAGGCCCCCGCAATGAAGTACAAGAAAGCCCCCAAGATCCAGGTGCGGTTGGGGCGCGGCTCAAGAGAGAGTTGGGCCACCAACGCCAGGGCCAGGGCCACCAGGGCATGCCAGGGGAACGCCTGGGGAGCAACAGGCTGGCCGGTGGAGCGAGGCTGGCTGGGTTCAGGCGAAGAGGCAGCCGCATCAAGCAGCGGCTCACCCGGCGCGGGGGCAGGCTCTTCAGAGCGCACCTCGCCGGCAGGTTGCACAGGTTCCGGGAGGAATTCTGGTGTGGGTTCTTCAGGGATGGGCAGCGGTTTACCGCTCAGCAGCGATTTTACGTAGTCGAGGACAGTTGGTTCTTCATTCATAGCGCACATGATTATAGCATGAGGCTGTGCTATACTGTAGAAAAATGTGCTGGCGCGCGCAGGATGAATTGGGGTTTGGCCCGCTTTATCCTGCCGAGCTTCTTCATTTACACTCAATAACCATCCTTAAGGAGGATTTTATGCCCCCAAAAACTACCGACCCTGCCCTGATCCATGCCCTGCTTGGCGAGGCAGTGCTGGCAAGGTTGGCTACCGCCGACCCGCGCACTCTCCAGCCGCACGTGGTGCCGGTGTGGTTCTTGTGGGATGGCACCAGCATCTGGATCAGCGCATTTGAGAGCACCCGCAAGCTGAAAGAGCTGCTGCGCAACCCCCGCTGCGCCGTACTGATCGAGGCCAAAGAGCCGGGCAAAGAACCGGGCAAGCTGGAAGCCGTGTTGATGGAAGGCAGCGCCGAAGTGATTGAAACGCCGCGCGAGCTGGTGCGAGAGAAATCGATTGAAATCTACACCCGCTACATGGGCCCACAGGGCGTGCTCGGCCAAGAGCCGCAGTCCTGGTCGCGCGACCCTGAGAACCGCCTGGTGAAGCTCACGCCGGAGATGACCCGGGCCTGGTAACCCTCCCGTGAACCAGCCTGCCGCGCAGATCAACTTGCGCTTCCATTTCCACAATGGATTGGAAGATCTGCTGCCCGCCGCGCAGCGCAGTGGGCAGGTGCAGATGGTTTGCGCCCCACACCAGTCGATCAAACACCTGGTAGAAGCCCTGGGCATTCCTCATACCGAAGTCGGTCAGATGTGCCTCAACGGGCAGCCGGCGGCAGATCTGTTCCTGGCGGCAGCGGGGTTGGCGCTGAAGGACGGCGACAGGCTGGACGTGTACCCTTACGGGCGGGCGCCTTTGCCGGCAGGCGGGGCGCGTTTTGTGCTCGACAACCACCTGGGACGGCTGGCAATTTACCTGCGCATGCTGGGCTGCGACAGCCTGTACCGCAACGATTACCAGGATGAAGAACTGGCGCAGGTTGCCAGCAGTGAGGGGCGCATTTTGCTGACGCGTGACCGCCGCCTGCTGATGCGCAAAAGTGTGCTGTATGGGTACTGCGTGCGCCACAAAGACCCGCCGCGCCAGTTGGCAGAGGTGGTGCTGCGCTACGACCTGCCCTGCCAGGCCAGCCCCTTTCAGCGCTGCCTGCGCTGTAACCATCCCCTGCGGCCCGTGCCCAAGGCCGAGGTATTAGAACGCCTGGAACCGCTGACCAGGCAATATTTTGATGAATTTCACTTGTGCCCGGCCTGTAATCAGGTATACTGGAAGGGTTCACACTATGAGCATATGTTGGGGATGATCCAAGAACTGATCAAAAAAGGCAAGCCCGAGCAAGACGAAAGGTAAAATATTATGAATAATACCCCATTATCTCGTAAGAAATTTTACACCCTGGTTCTGTTTCCCATCTTATTGGCACTCATCTGCCAGGTGCTCGTCGGAGAGCCCCGCCCTGCCACCGCCCGCCCCCTGGCAGAGCAGTTCTACCTGCCCTATGTCGTCGAACAATCTCCCCAGCCCGAGGCCGCCATTGTGGTGGACCATAACCACCGCGATATCAGCCTCATCCCCACCCAATGGATCGAAGCCGCCAAGCAGAACGTGGTTTGGGCTTACGGCTCTACCTCGCACGGCCAACAGATTTACGAAGGGGCAGGATATTTGAGCACTTACGTCAACCCGCCCGCATACAATTTCCGAATGCGATGGTACAGCCTGCCCGAGCCCGGCGACCCGCCCTTCTTGCGCATGGGCTATTCTGGCTTCAGTTGGAATGCCGCGGAATATCTGGATTGGGCACGCGGCTTGTTGAATAACTCACCCGAGGCGACTGCTTTCATGTGGTCCTGGTGCGGTGAGATGTCGTGGCTGAGCGTGCAGCAAGTTCAGGGCTACCTGGATATGATGCTCCAGCTCGAGAGCGAATATCCCAGCGTGCGCTTCGTCTACATGACCGGGCACACTGACGCCAGCAGTTACGAGACACTCAACCGCAACAACGACATGGTGCGCCAATTTGTGCTCGACAACGATAAGGTGCTCTATGATTTCGCCGATATCGAAAGCTGGCTGCCAGACGGCACCCCCTACAGCGGCATCCCCAATGATAGCTGCCCCTGGTGCGCCAATTGGTGCAGCACACACCCCGGCTACTGCCCAGACCCGGCTTTTAGCTGCGCCCATTCACATTCGCTCAACTGTTACCTCAAAGGCCAGGCCTTCTGGTGGCTTTCGGCCCGCCTGGCAGGTTGGGACGGGACGCCCTAACTTACATTTGTGTATGCCACAGGGCCCTTTGACACATTGGCATTTTGCGCATTTGTGCTTACAATAGTAGTCAGGCTGATTCGATAAACATCCTATGCCCACTCGACCCCGCTCTTCTCGCAAGCGCAGCAGCCGGCCGAATATCGGTCTGTTGATTGCGCGTATTGGGCGGGCCTGGGGCAAAGAACTGATGGCCGGGCTGACCGCTGCCGCCCAAGAGATGGATGTCAACCTGCTCGTCTTCGCCGGTGGTTCGCTCAAGCCCGAAGACAGTGGCGATCTTTCGCTGTATGACCTGATCGACCCGCAGCAGCTCGACGGCCTGATCTTCTTTGCCGATATTGGCCACGGGGTTGAAGAAGAAACCGTCCTGCAATTCTGCCAGCGCTTTGCACCCCGCCCCATGCTGACCATCTCGATGGCAGCCGGCGATATCCCCGCCATCTTATCAGACAGCTACAACGGCATGTGCCTGGCGGTGGAACACCTGATCCAAGAACACGGCCGCCAGCGCATTGCCTTCATTCGCGGGCCCGAGGGGCAGATCGAAGCCGAACAGCGCTACCAGGCGTATCTTGACACCCTGAAGGCACACAGCCTGCTTTTCGATCCCCAGCTTGTGGTGGCCGGCGATTTCAACTTAGACAGCGGGCGAGCCGCCGTACACACCCTGCTGGAAGAACGCCAGGTCAAGTTCGATGCTGTAGCCGCCGCCAATGACCGCATGGCCTTTGGCGCCCTAGATGGCCTGCAAGAATGCGGCCTGCAGGTGCCCACCGAGGTGGCCCTGGTGGGCTTCGATGATGTGCTAGAAGCCCAGGTGCTGGGCGTACCGCTCACCACGGTGCGCCAGCCCTTCTATTCCTCGGGCAAACAGGCCATTGCCATGCTGATGCAGCTCATCCGCGGCGAGACCACCCCCAAACAGATCGTCATGCCCACCGAGCTGGTCACGCGCTGGTCTTGCGGCTGCCTGCCCCAGGCCCTGCGCCAGGTGGCCTGCGACGATCTGACGCTGATCGCCGAGACGGTCACCCTGCCCGCGGGGCAGCCCCCCCTGGCAGCGCTTAAAGCCCAGCGCAAAAGCGCTCTCGAAGAATTGAACCAGGTCTTCATGGATGACATGTTGGCCGCCTCAGCCGCCGACCGGCGGCGCGTGACCGCTACGCTGGCGGACTTGTGGGACTGCTTCTTAAGCGATATGGGCGGCAAGACCCAAGATGATTTCCCCAAGACCATTGCCCAGGCCCTGCTGGCAGTACAGCGCCTGCCGGTGGCCAACCGAGATACCAATTTCTGGCACGGCTTCTTATCCGAATTCCGCCGCCAGGTGTTACCCTACCTGCCCGACCGCCGCGCCATGCTGCGGGCCGAAAACCTGTTAGAGCAAGCCCGCATCCTGGTGGGCGAGGTGGCCCAACGCGAGCAGGCCTACCAGCGCCTGGAAGTGGAACAGCAAGAAGCGCTGTTACAAAGCCTGGGTCACACCCTGGCAACCCTGCCCAGCATGCGCGAGATGGCCGGCGCCGCCACGCAACACTTCCCGGCCCTGGGCATTCAGCACTGTCACCTGGCCCTCTTCGACCCCACGGACCTGAGCGCCTCACCCTCTTTGCTGCGCCGTGACCCGCAGGCGCGCCTCTTCTTAGCCTACGATGCCGCCCAGCCAGATCTCAACCCCAACGATCTACCATCCTTCCCCGCCCGCCAGATGGCGCCCGCCAACTGCCTGCCGCAAGCGCGCCGTTACAGCGCGGTCATCACCCTGCAAAGCTTTGCCGGGTCGCCGATGGGCTTTTTATGGACCGAGGTCGGCCCAAGCGAATGGGAAGTGTACATCCGCCTGAGCAACCTGCTCAGCAGTGCCATCTACCGCGCCCTGCTGGTCAAAGAACGTGAGCAGGCCATGCAAGAGATCGGGCGGCTTCTGGTGCGCTCTGAACAGCACGCCATTGAGCTGGATATTGCCAAGAAAACCGCCGAGACGGCTGCCCAGCGTGCCCAGCAGGCCCTGGCTGAAACCGACGGCCTCTTCCGGGCGGCACGCGCCATCTTGGGCGCTACCGAAGTGGCTGAGATCTGCCAGAAGCTCACCAATCACTTCACCGGGCTGGTGCAGGCCGACCGGGTGCTGGTCTTTTTGGTAGACCACACCCAAGAGAAGGTACTGCTCTCGGTGCACAACGGCCACATCAGCGACGATCTAGACACCACCTATCAAGAGTTGAGAAGCGGCATCAGCGGCAAAGTCTTTGAAGCCGGCCAACCGGTGCTCTCGCGCAGTGCCGACGACGGCATTGAGCCGCCCGAGACCGCCGAAAAACGGCGCCGCGCCGGCACAGGGTCGGTCATTGTGGTGCCGCTCAAGACCAAAGACCAGGTCATCGGCACGGTCACAGCCATCAACCGCATCGACCAGCGCCAGTTTGAACAGCACGATGTTGACCTGCTCATGTCGCTGGCAACCCAGGCTGCCACCGCCATCGAGGGCGCTCACATGTACCAGGCTGAGCAAGAGCGCCGCCAGGTGGCAGAGATCTTGGTGCAGGCCGGGCGCAAGCTCTCCAGCAGCCTCAAGCTGCACGAGGTGCCCGGATATGTGTTAGAGCAGTTGGCCCTGGTGGTGCCCTACGAGCGCAGTTCACTCTTGCTGCAAGAGGGCGATGTGCTGCGCATTGTGGCACAGCGCGGCTTCCCCAAAGACGAGCGCGCCCGCGACCTGCTGGTCGATATCCGCGAAGGCGACGTCTTCCAACAGGTAGTGGCAGCGGGCCGCCCGGTCATCATCGATGACGTGACCCGCATCTCAGGCTGGAAACAACAAGATTGGCTGCCGCTCAACCATTCGTGGATGGGCGTGCCGCTCTTCTCTAAAGACCATGTCATCGGCATGCTCTCGCTGACGCGCAAGGATGTGCGCGCCTTCAGCCAGGACGATGATGTGATGGCCTCCACCTTTGCCCTGCAGGCCGCCATCGCCCTCGAGAACGCCGGCCTGTATAACGAGATCACACGCTTCAACGAGCAGCTTGAAGAAATGGTTATCCAGCGCACCGATGAGCTGAATGTGGCCTATAAAACGCTTGAAAAGCTGGATAAGAACAAGACTGTCTTCATCAACGTAGCCGCGCATGAGCTGCGCACCCCGCTGACGGTGATGAAAGGCTACCTGGGCATGTTCACCAACGACCCCGCCGTCAAGAACAGCCAGTACCTGACCGAAGCGGTCAAGGGCGTGCTGAAAGGCATCGACCGCCTGCACACCATCGTCAACAGCATGCTCGACGTGGCGCGCATCGACAGCCAGGTATTGGACATGCGGCCCGAGATCATGTCGATCGGCGTGACCCTCAAGCGCATCCAAGCAGATATTACCCCCGCCTTGAAAGAACGCAGCCTGACCCTGGAATTGGAAAACCTGGAAAGCGTACCACTGATCCATGCCGACCCCACCCTGATCCTCAAGGTGCTGCAAAACGTGATCGGCAATGCCATCAAATATACCCCCGATGGGGGACGCATCGTGGCGCGCGGGCTGGTGGTGCAGGACAAAGAACTGGGCTCTTGCGTAGATATCCAGATCCAAGATAACGGCATCGGCATCGATCAAGAGCACCAGGAACTGATCTTTGATAAGTTCTACCAGACCGGCGCGGTAGAAGTTCACTCTTCAGGCGATACCAAGTTCAAGGGCGGCGGCCCTGGCCTGGGGCTGGCGATTGCGCGCGGCATCGTAGCGGCCCATCACGGGCGCATCTGGGTGGAAAGTGAATGCCAGGATGAAGAACGCTGCCCCGGCAGCATTTTCCATATTCTCTTACCCATCACCGCAGATATCCCCCTGCGTTGAGATTCTCTGGATTTTTACCCAATGGATGATCCTTCTGAAGACAATTCCGCCCCGCTCGGCCTGACCTTCCCCTGCGAATTCCCGGTCAAAGCCATGGGACCCAACCATGATGATTTCGAGACCCTGGTGGTGGGCATTGTACACAAGCACATTGCCGACCCTGCCGCCAGCCAAATCCAACGCAAGATGAGCAGCGGCGGACGCTTCCGCTCGGTAACGGTCATCATCAACGCCGAAAGCCGGGCCCAGCTCGACGCCATCTACCTGGAACTGAACGCCCAAGAGCAGGTGGTGATGGTGTTATAAGAAATCCTTCCGGCAAAAGCTACTGTAAGTCAAAATTCCCGCTATTGAACTCAACCAGTTTCACCCAGTTGATCGCACCGCCATCGTCGCAAAACTGATCAATGAACTGTTTGGTGAGCCGGTTCGTCACCTTGCCTTTTTCAAAAGAGAAAGAATCATTATGCTCTTTGGCCCGGTACCCAACTGGTTCAATGAGATCCGTATATAAATTCTGATTCTCGCTGATCAGGTACCAAAAATTCTGCCCAACCACCTTCATATATCCCCTTAGATAACTCGTTTTCATTTTCCCATAGCATATTCCCAATACAGGCTGTACATTCGCCCCCCGTTGCAATTGTTTCAACCTGGTCATGGCATTCTTAAGATCTTGTTCGAGCTTGCCTTGCTGCGAGCTATTGCCCCAATGAGGCCCGGATTTTATCGAAACCACATAGTGAATACCGTTATTGATAAACTCCAAATCCACCCCTGGGGCAGCCGACTTATGACCGCCACAAGTCATTTCGGCAACAAATACCGCCAGGCCTTCCAGAAAGTCCCCAAAAAGTTTTTCTTCGGATGATGAGAGAAAGGCATCCAACAAGCCCGAGATTAACTCGTTAGCAGTTGTTATGTTCTTCGCCTTAAATAAATAAGGATTCTTGTTCAGCAATTTCTCTAATCTCAATTCCCCCAAAGATTTAAGACGCCGCTCGTGAAAGTCAAGGATATGGTCATTCACATAGTCGCACACATTTTGCAGGTTAAGTGGATCCATGCTTGTCCTCTCGCGAAGAATCAGATGTACTTATCGCCTGGTAATCCCCATTTTCTTCCGCAACAATGGGCAAAGCAATTTGCGTTGCCGCCACCCGATCACGTGCAATATCGATGTATTCTGGATTAAGGTCAATCCCGACATAATTGCGGCCTAGCTGCATGGCTGCCAGCGCAGTCGTTCCCGATCCAATAAAAGGATCTAAAACAACATCCCCCTGCTTTGTAAATAGCTTGATAAACCATTTGGGTAATTCAATCGGAAACGCAGCACTGTGATTTTTATTCGCACATTCAGTTGCTAAGTGAATGACATTATTGGGATAGACCATATCACGTCCCACCCAATTGGAAACATTTTTTCCAAAACCACTGCCCACTTTCGATTCGTCGCGCGTTTGATCGGTCTGGCTCAGCTTAGCCAGCCTATCTTTTGCCCAATTACCCACAGGAACCATAACGGCTTCCTGATACATGTTGAAACTTTTGGATTTATTGAATTGAATTAACCGTTCCCAGTTATCTCGAAACCGATTGGGCCATTTGCCGGGATATGAATTCTTCTTATGCCACATGAATTCTTCGGTCCACAACCAACCCTGACTTCTCATTGCCAGGATTAATTCGATCACATACGTGTGTCTTTCCCCATTCACCACGCGCTCTTTAATATTCAAGATAAAAGTGCCCGTAGGCTTAAGCACTCGCAAAAATTGTTCTGTTTTGGGAAGGAACCAACTCACATACGCATCAGGCGAAACACCGCCATACGTTTTCTGACGCTGGTCTGCATAAGGCGGCGATGTAAAGATTAAATCTACTGAATTATCAGGCAAACCTTTAAGCACTTCACCGCAATCGCCCAGCAAAATATTATTAATAAAAGAAAACCGATCCATACCCCGAATATAGCCAACTATCGCAAGAAAGTCAAGCTTGATTTCGCCAAGCTTGTCTAACAAGGTTGTGTATGTCGCTATATAATATCTACAACAAGAAACACCAGGCAGGGTACAGCATAGAATCCTACAACCCCCACCATCGACTTTTGGAGGTGCGAATGTCCCAATTATTTATCCGTCAATTCACCGATGCCGACACCGGACCCGCCGACGAGCTGCTAAACCTGGCCTTTCACACCTCTGCCAGCCGGGCGCATGACCTGGCGATCTACCGCCAGTTGCAGCCCGATGGCTGGTTTGCCGCCGAACAAGGGAGACGCCTGGTGGGCATGGTGGGGGCAATCCATTACGGCGATTTTGCCCATGTGGGCTTGATGGCGGTCCATCCAGAGGCCCAGCGCCAGGGGTTTGGCATGGCGCTGATGCAGTTCATCCTGGCATGGATCGAAACCTATAGCCGCGCCGGGCAGCAGCCCCCCGCCTCCTGGTTGGATGCCAGCCTGATGGGCCGCCCCCTGTACGAGAAACTGGGGTATACCAGCTACGATGAAACAGGCATCTATGTGCGCCCCATCAACCCAGCCGCGCCGCTGCCAGGCGGCTACCTGCAAAAACACCGCATCCAGGCCCTCACCCCGCACGAGCTGGATGAATTAGCCCCCCTCGACCGGGCCGTTTTTGGCGCCGACCGGCGCAAGGTGCTGCAAGCCCTGCTCAAGGTGTACCCCCAACGCGCCTTCTTGCAACGAGACGAGGCCGGGCAGATCGCCGGTTATTTGATTGCGCAAAAGAACCGTATTGGGCCGTGGGTGATGCTGCAGCCAGGGCAGGCCGAGGCCTTGCTGCAAACCGCCCTGTCCCTGCCGTACGAAGGGACGCTGGCAGTAAACCCATCTTCGAAAAACAAAGAGATCAGCGAATTGCTGGCGCGCCACGGCTTTGAGTGGTCACGCGCTAACCAGCACATGGGCTGGCGCGTCAGCCAGCTCCACGGCCAACGCCAGCAGGTGTTCTCGCAAGCCAGCCTGGCGCTTGGTTAAGCGATCAGCAGTTCACACATATTCATCGAGCGCTCTGCCAGCTTGATGGTTCCTCTATGCGGTGAAAATGGAAAGAATCAAGTAGAATTATTAATCCTGCTCCAAAAAAATGATTCCTACAGGTTAGTATATGGATCGACGAATGAACAAGAATGATCAAGCAAGAAAAACACCGGTTTTCTGGCATCGGTTGCCAATCGTATTGGGGGCCCTGTTTTTTGCCGTTGCCTTTTTCTCGTTGAACCACGGTGATTTACCAGTTACTTGTGCCGTCTCCGATGGCATTTTACACGGCCACCTTTTCGATCTGTATGACTACGCTATCGATTACCTTGATCCGGCCCAAATCGCATATTTCCCTTCGACATACACTTTATTTGCTATCTGGAATATTCCCTTGATGCTGCTCAACGGAAATACTCCGTATTTTTCTCCCGAGAACAACTCAATCTGGGGATTTGGAGCCGGAATCTATTGGGCAAAATTATTGCCAGTAGTCTTTTATTTTCTCTCGGCAAAAATCTTCTGCGATATTTTGGAATTATTGGGAATCGAAAAAGATAAAAGAAAACTAGCCGTCATTTTCTGGATCACCGTCCCATTAAGCTTTTTCAGCCAGTTCATCTTTGGTCAGTACGATAGTTTTTATGTTTTCTTCATGCTGCTGGGATTAAAACATCTCCTCCGTGGGGATTTCTTCAGGGGGTCCATCTTTTTCGGCATATCGTTCACCTTCAAGTATTTCCCGATTTTCGTATTTATTCCAGTTGTGTTGTACCTGTACCGCAAGGACTTAAAAAAGCTGATCAACAGCGGCTTAATTGCGGGAATCCCATTAGTGGTTGAACTGCTGGTATTTGTGAGATCTGCCGGCTTCAAATTAACAATCATTCAAGGTCCTGTCGGACTTATTAGCAATGGCATCAACCTGTTGAGGGATGGTATTTTCAATGGCAGAGCGGTCGCCAGTTTCTTTTTGGTCTTTATGTTATTGACTGCTTTATGGGCCTATTTTTCAAAGGAACCCTTCTCACGAAAACGGTTGGTAGAGTTCGCCGTCATCTCTGTGAGCCTATTTGCGCTTTTCATCCCATGGAATCCTCAGTGGATACTCTTTTCTTCCTCTATGCTGGTTTTTCTTCCCTTTATGGCAAAAGATTTCAAGGAAAATTTGCGCAACTACCTGATCCTGGACGTCTTATTGATGTTCTTTTATTCCGGGTATGTGTCGACCTATTTCCCCTGGAATGTCGATATCAACATGTTCAATATCATGCCTTTATTTAGGGGCATCAACCCGGTTGTCGAAGGGGAAACTCTAAATCTCGCTTATCTTTTCCAATTAGGAAATCGTCTTTCGCTTGAAATAGCAAGTTCTCTTTACTATTCCGGTTTCTTTGCTGTATGGTTATTCATCTTGATTTATTATTTCAAAGATAACTGGTCGGCTCCAGATTTACCCCAAGTTGCAGAGGCGAGTGAGACCTACCGGAGAGGCATGCGGCACATATGGATCCGGTTCATTTGCGCGGCATCCATCTATCTAATTCCTGCCTTTGTAATGTATTTTGCCGGCCAAGGTTTGCTTCATTAGTTAAAAGCAAGGGCTGTCCAAAAAATTCTTCGGACAACCCTTTTGTTTAGCGAAGTAACAGCTTACATCCCGTACATGTAAGACAGGCCCACCACACCCGGGCCGGCGTGAGTGCCCACCACCGGGCTGACATCGCCAAGGATGCTTTCGGCGGCGCCCAGCCGGGCAGTGGCCTGTTTGAGCAGGTCCTGGGCTTCTTGGGCGGCGTTGGCGTGTACTGCCGCCAGGCGCACGGGCTTTTGGCCATCCACCCTTTCTTCCACCAGCTCGATCAGGCGAGCGAGCGACTTTTTCCGCGTCCGCACGCGCTCCAGGGCGTCTACCTTGCCATCTCGCAGGTGCAGGATGGGCTTGATATTGAGGGCGGTGCCCAAGAAGCGGCTGCCGCCGCCGATGCGCCCACCGCGGTGCAAGAATTCCAACGTATCCACTGCAAAGACAATGCCAGAGCACTGCTGGGCCTGTTCTGCCAGGGCCAGGCACTCTTGCATTGAGGCACCCTGTTCGATGGCGCGCGCCACGCTTAACACCTGGAAGCCCATTGCCATAGCGGTGGCATTGGTATCGACGATTTGGATGGGTGCGCCGGCAGGCAGGCTCTCGCGCGCCTGAACAGCCGAATTCAAAGTACCAGAAAGCTTAGAAGAGATCACCATGGTCAGGATCTCATAATCCTGGTCGAGCAGGCCTTCGTAGATCTGCTGGAACTTAGACACCGTGACCTGCGAGGAGGTTGGCATCACGGTGGCGCCTTTCATGCGGGTATAAAACTCACCCGGCATAATGCTGACGCCGTCCTCAAACATCTCTTGTCCCCAGATCAAAATCAGGGGGGCTACCGTGATGTGGTATTTCTCCACCAGGTCAGCCGGGATATAAGCAGTACTGTCGGTAACAAGTGCAATCTTTGCCATAGACCTTTACTCCTTGGCATAATTTGATAAACTATGAAAGATAAAAGAACTGTGCCTTCTAACTTCTATACAACCCGGTTAATGACCAAAAGTTACGACAACAGACGGTGGACGGGCCTTATCAGGGCACTCTCTTCATTATTACCTCTTGACCATTCTGACCTTCCAGGCTAAAATTTACTGCCGTGTTTGAGAACCTGACCGAACGTCTCAACAATGTCTTTACCCAACTGCGCCGCCGGGGCAAGCTCTCGGCGGCAGATGTTGATACCGCCATGCGCGAGGTGCGCCTGGCGCTGTTAGAAGCAGACGTCAACTACGCTGTTGTTAAGGATTTTGTGGCTCGCGTGCGCGAGCGCTCTGTAGGGCAAGAAGTTTCAAAGGCCCTCAACCCGGCGCAGCAGATCATTAAAATCGTCAACGAAGAGCTGATCGCCACCCTGGGCGTCCCCGAGCATCTTAACCTCACCGGGCAGCGTCCTTATGTGTTGATGCTGGTGGGCCTGCAAGGCTCTGGTAAGACCACCGCCGCCGGCAAGCTGGCCCGCCTGCTGCGCTCGCGCGGCGAACGGGTGATGCTGGTGGCCTGTGACCCCTACCGCCCGGCGGCTGTCAAGCAGCTAGAAACCCTGGGCGAGAAGGTGGGCGTGCCGGTACACTACGAAGAAGGTGTGCCCCCGCCCGAGTTGGCGCACAGGGCGGTTGAAAAAGCCGAAAAAGGCGGCTTTAGCGTGGTCATCTTAGACACGGCCGGCCGTTCTCAGCTTGACGACGCCCTGATGCAAGAGCTGGCGGGCATTACCAAGCGCGTTCGCCCCACCGAGGTCCTGCTGGTGGTCGACTCGATGATCGGTCAAGAAGCGGTCAACATCGCCCAGGGCTTCCGCGATGCCATCCAGATGAGCGGGTTGATCCTGACCAAGATGGATGGCGACAGCCGCGGCGGCGCCGCCATCTCCATCCGCGCCGTGACCGGCGTGCCGATCAAGTTCATCAGCGCAGGCGAGGGCATGGATGCCCTCGAAACCTACGACCCGGGCCGCCTGGCATCTCGCATCTTGGGCATGGGCGACCTGCTCGGCCTGATCGAGCGCGCCGAGGCCAATTTTGACCAGCAAACCGCCCAAAAGCAGGCCGAAAAACTGCTCTCGGGCGAGTTCTCGCTGGAGGACTTTGCCAACCAACTGCGCCAGGTGCGCAAGATGGGCCCCATCGCCCAACTGTTGGAGATGATGCCCGGCGGGATGGGCCAGATCGCCCGCCAGGTAGACCCCAAGGATGCTGAGCGCCAGCTCAAGATGACCGAGGCCATCATCGACTCGATGACGGTCAAAGAGCGGCGCAATCCAGATTTACTGAACGCCAGCCGCCGCCGGCGCATTGCGCGCGGCTCGGGGACTGAAGTACAGGATGTTAACCGCCTCATCAAGCAGTATCGTGAGGCGCAGCGCATGTTCAAAACGATCAAGAAAACGGGTGGGCGTGGCTTGCCACGCCTGTTTGGATAGGCTTAAGCTATACAGCCGGTGCCCCGCGCCCCTTCAGCGCAACCCCTCTTCTGCACCGGAAATGTGGCCAGGCCGATAAAAAAAACAATAAAAACGATTTGTAATTCGAAGGAGATAAGTACCAAATGGTTCGCATTCGTTTACGCCGTGTAGGCTCCACAAAACAGCCCAGCTACCGCCTGGTTGCCGCAGACCGGGAACACCCCCGCGACGGCCGCTTCCTGGAAATCTTGGGCTTCTACAACCCCCGCACCCAGCCCGCCACCATTGAATTGGAAGAGGCGCGCATCTATGATTGGATGAGCAAGGGTGCCCAGCCCAGCGAATCGGTGGCCAAGATCTTCAGGACCGCCGGCCTGCTGGATCGCTTCGCCCGCTTCAAAGCCGGTGAGTCCGTCGAGACTCTGGCTGCCGAGGCCGCTGCTGCGCAGCAGGCTCGCCAGCCCAATCCCCGCACCAGCGAGGCCACCCCGGGCGGCAAGAAGCAAAGCGGCAAGTCCGCTTAACGCTTAAATCATGAAAGAACTGATTGAGTATATTGCTTCCTCGCTGGTAGATGACCCCACGCAGGTGCGGGTGACCCAAGAACAGCGCGGCAGCAAGACCTATCTCAAGCTCAAGGTGGCGCAAGAGGATATGGGGCGGGTGATCGGCAGGCAGGGGCGGGTAGCCACTGCCATGCGCGCCTTGCTCAATATTGCCGCCAACCGCGCCGGTAAGCAAGCTTACCTGGATATCGAAGATCCCCAATGATATCGGCAGAACGATGCAAAAGCGGTGTCTAAACCACCGCTTTTGCATCGTTCTCAGGTGATACAGCCATGACTGACACCGGACAAGGGCTCCAGCCCCAGCCAGCTTTCCTGGCGGTTGGCAAGCTGCGCCGCCCACACGGCGTGCGCGGCGATATCTTAATGGACGTGCTGACGGATTTCCCCGAGCGGCTGCGCCCAGGTATCACCCTATACGTTGGCGAGGCTCACAACCCGCTGAAGCTGCTCAAAGCCCGCTTCCATGGCACAGCCATGCGTATGCTATTCGAAGGCTATACCACCCCCGAAGCCGTGGGAGAGCTGCGCAACCAACTCCTATTCGTGCGTACCGACGGGCTCCCCTCCCTGCCAGAAGGTGAATACTACCAGTACCAGTTGCTAGGCCTGAACGTGGTCAACGAAGACGGCCAGGCCCTGGGTGTGATCCATGAGATCTTGCAAACCGGCGCCAACGACGTGCTGGTGGTTCGTCCACCCGCCGGCCCTGAGGTGCTCTTGCCGTTGATTGCATCGGTGGTGCTAGATATCGACCTGGCTGGCGGCCGGGTGCGCGTGCACCTGCTGCCCGGCATATTAGGCGAATCAGAAGAGGCCTGAGTTGGACAAGGCGCGCCTGTTTTGGGTCGGGTTCAATCTGGTCAAGGGCATCGGGGCGGTGCGCTTCCGCAGCCTGCTAGAGACCTTTGGCAGCGCCGAGCAAGCCTGGAACGCTTCGGCATCTGATCTGCGCCAGGCCGGGCTGGGCCCCAAGCTGGTAGAGAATTTGACCCAGGTACGCAGCCAGGTTTCGTTAGAGCAGGTCTGGCAGCGCATCCAGGCCCAGGGCATCCAGGTGCTCACCTGGGAAGATGAAGCCTATCCCCGCCGCCTGAAAGAGATCGACCAGCCCCCGCCCGTGCTGTACCTGCGCGGCGACCTGCAAGCCCAGGATGAATGGGCGGTAGCCGTGGTGGGCACACGCCAGGTCAGCGCTTACGGCCGGCAGGTGACCGAAGAATTGGCTGGCCTGTTGGCGCGCAACGGGGTGACGGTGGTCAGTGGGCTGGCGCGCGGCGTTGATTCGGTGGCCCACCAGGCCGCCCTGAACGCCGGAGGCCGCACCCTGGCTATTTTGGGCTGCGGGGTAGACCGGATCTACCCGCCCGAGAACCGCCGCCTGGCCGAGCAGCTTTTGGCCCACGGCGCCTTGATGAGCGATTACGCCCCCGGCACGCCTCCCGACGGCCCCAACTTCCCGCCCCGCAACCGCATCATCTCGGGCCTTTCGATGGCCGTGGTGGTGATAGAGGCCGGGCTGACCAGTGGGGCTTTGATCACCGCCAGCTTTGCCGCCGACCAGGGACGAGAAGTGTTTGCCGTGCCGGGCAACATCCTGGCCCCGCAGAGCAAGGGCACCAACCGCCTGATCCGCGACGGCGCCCGCCCCCTGCTTGAGCCGCAAGAAGTGCTCGAAGCGCTCAACCTGACCCGGGTGGTGGAGCACCGCACGGCCCGCACGGCCTTGCCGGGCGATGCCACCGAGGCCCTGCTTTTGCAAACCCTCACCCACGAGCCCCTGCACGTGGATGAGATCCGCACCCTCACCAGCCTGCCCATCGAGAAGGTATCTGCCTCGCTGGCATTGATGGAACTGAAGGGCATGGTGCGCCAGGTGGGGGGAATGAATTATGTGCGCGCTGCTGAGGCAGCGGAAACTTACGAGGTAGATGAATGACCGATCATTACTATGCAGTGATCATGGCTGGCGGCGGGGGCACTCGTTTGTGGCCGCTCTCGCGCCAGGCACGCCCCAAGCAAATGCTGCGCCTGATCTCTGAAGACAGCCTCTTTCAGGTAGCCGTCAAGCGCCTGGAAGGCCTTTTTGCGCCAGATCACATTTACGTGGTGACGGGCAAAGAGCTGGCGAATGACCTTTCAGAGCAGTGCCCGAATTTACCCAAAGAGAACTTCATCTTAGAGCCCATGCCGCGTGGCACCGCTTCGGTGGTGGGGCTGGCGGCTGTGGCGATCCAGCAGCGCGACCCCAACGCGGTGATGGTGATGCTCACCGCCGACCATTTCATTGCCAACGTGGCGCATTTTCAGCAGCTATTGCGCGCCGCTTATGCCGCCGCATTGGATGGCTACCTGGTGACCCTGGGGATTGCCCCCACGTATGCCGCCACCGGTTATGGCTATATCCAGGCCGGCGAACAGTTGGGCATATACCAGGGCATGGGTGTGCAGCGCGTCTTGCGCTTCAAAGAAAAACCCGACGAGGCCTGCGCCCAGCAGATGCTGCAAAGCGGCGACCACGCCTGGAACTCGGGCATGTTCGTCTGGAAGACAGATGCCATCCTGGCAGAATTTGCCCGCCAGATGCCCGCCCTGAACGCCCAACTGCAAGAGGTGGCACAGGCCTGGGGCAGCCCACGGCAGGCAGATGTTTTGGACCAGGTTTGGCAGCAAGTAAAACCTGAAACGATCGATTATGGCATCATGGAAGACGCCCAGAACGTGGCGGTTATCCCCGCCGCGGGCCTGGGCTGGAGCGATGTGGGTAGTTGGGATTCGTTATTCGATGTACTGCCCACCGACGAGAATGGGAACCTGGTAATGGGCGGCCATCATATTGGCCTGGATACCCGCAGCTCGCTGGTATATGTAGAGAACGAGCGCCGCCTGATCGTCACCCTGGGTGTGGAAGATTTGATTGTGGTTGATACCGGCGATGTGCTGCTGGTATGCCGCAAAGACCAGGCCCAAAAAGTGCGCCAGGTGGTCCACCATCTCAAACAAACCAACCAGGCATACATCTAGAGGAGGCTAATCTTATGGAAGCTTATTGTGTCAAATGTCGCATCAAACGCGAGGTGCAAACCCCCCAGCCCGTCTTTACCAATAACGGCACCCCTGCCACGCGCGGCACTTGCCCTGAATGCGGCACGACCCTGTTTCGCATGGGCAAGACCGAGGCCCACGAAGGCATGGTGGCCCCGGCCAAGGGCAGCCATCGCAAGGGCAAGCTGGTGATCGTCGAATCGCCGGCCAAGGCCCGCACGGTGGGGCGTTTCTTAGGCAAGGGTTTCACGGTCAAAGCCTCCGTTGGCCACGTGCGCGATCTGCTGCGTTCTCAGATTTCGGTCGATGTGGACCACGATTTCACCCCCAAGTACCGCGTGCCCAATGACAAGCGCCCGGTGGTGAAAGAGATCCAGGCATTGGCCAAGACTCACGAAGAGATTTTCCTGGCAACCGACCCTGACCGCGAAGGCGAAGCCATTGCCTGGCACCTGCTGGAATCGGCCAAGATCGATCCCAAGCTGACACGCCGCGTAGTCTTCCATGAGATCACCGAACCCGCCATTAACGATGCCTTTGCACACCCGCGCGATATTGATATGGCCCTGGTGGATGCTCAGCAGGCCCGGCGCGTGCTGGATCGCCTGGTGGGTTATAACCTCAGCCCCCTGCTGTGGCGCAAAGTGCGCAGCCGGCTTTCAGCCGGGCGTGTGCAATCAGTGGCCCTGCGCCTGGTATGCGAGCGCGAAGCCGAGATTGACGCCTTCGTGCCGGTGGAATACTGGTCCATCGCCGCAGAACTGCGCCCCGATGGGTTGAAAGCCAAGGATATCTTCACCGCCAAGCTGGCTAAGATCAACGGTGAGGATCCCGTCTTGCCCAACCAAGAAGTGGTTACCCCAATCCTGGCAGAGATGGAAAAGGCCGCCTACAGCATCACCCGTATCAAGCGTTCTGAGCGCCGCCGCAAGCCCTCGGCGCCCTTTACCACCAGCACCATGCAGCAAGAGGCCTCACGCCGCCTGGGCTATACCGCCCGGCGCACGATGGCCCTGGCCCAGCAGTTGTACGAAGGCATCGATTTGGGTGAGGGTGCAATTGGCCTCATCACCTACATGCGTACCGACTCGACCAACGTAGCTGAGACGGCCCAGGCCGAAGCACGCCAGTTCATTGCCGAGCGCTACGGCCAAAGCTTCCTGCCGCCCGAAGCGCCCAAGTACACCACCAAAGCAAAGGGCGCTCAAGAGGCACACGAAGCCGTGCGCCCCACCTCGGTCATGCGCCAGCCCGACAGCATCAAAGAATTCCTCAACCGCGACCAGTTCCGCCTGTATCAATTGGTCTGGCAGCGTTTTGTGGCTTCGCAGATGGAATCTGCCGTGTATGACACCCTCTCGGTAGAGGTGACCGGCGAGGCACCCGTCAACCAATACCTCTTGCGCGCCTCCGGTTCAAGCGTCAAGTTCCCCGGCTACCTGGTGGTCTACGAAGAAGCCAAGGATGAAGATCGCGCCCCGTCAGAGGAAGAGGAAGAAGCCCGCATCCCGGCCGGGATCGCCGAGGGACAAAAGCAGGCCCTCCAGCGCCTGCTGCCCGAGCAGCACTTCACCCAGCCGCCGCCGCGCTTCACCGAGGCCAGCCTGGTGCGCACCCTGGAAGAATACGGCATTGGCCGGCCTTCTACCTATGCCCCCATTCTGGGCACCATCCAGCAGCGCGGCTACGTGGTGCGCGACGCCAAGCGCCTGCTGCCCACCGAAACCGGCATCCTGGTCAACAGCCTGATCAGCGAGCACTTCCCGGGTGTGGTGGATACGGGCTTCACTGCCCGCATGGAAGAAGACCTGGACCGCATTGCAGCCGGCGAGCAAGACTGGGTGGAGACCATGCGCGAGTTCTACGGCCCCTTTGCCGAGCAGGTTGCACGGGCCGAGGAGCTGATGCCCGAGGTCAAGACCGGCCCCGAGCCCATTGGCCGCGCCTGCCCCGACTGCGGCATGGAATTGGTCATCCGCTGGGGGCGCTATGGCAAATTCATTAGCTGCAGCGGCTTCCCCAACTGCCGCCACACCGAGGCCTGGTTGGAAAAGATCGGCGTGAGCTGCCCCAAAGACCAGGGCGACATTGTAGAACGCAAGACCCGCAAAGGCCGTGTGTTCTACGGCTGCGCCAACTATCCCAACTGCGACTTTACCTCTTGGAAGCTGCCCCTGCCAACTGCCTGTCCGGCCTGCCAGGGCATGCTGGTGGTAGCCAACAAAAACCAGGCCCAGTGCCTGCAATGCGAAGAGGTCTACCCCCTCGACCAGGTGACGGTGGACGAATCAGCCCCGGTAGCCTAGATCTTCGTGATACAACGAAAAAGTGCTGCGTTTTGGCGCAGCACTTTTTCGTTAATCGCAAATTGGCACTACTCTTGCAACCATCAAATTGCCAGTGTAGACAGTTGCATTTTTCGCTGGATTAGTCTACAATAATAACGCTGTATTGCTAGGATATCATGGGGTCATTCCCCTGTTAAATCATTGCGGTTTCGAATCTCACCTCGGAGTAGGATGTATGGATAAAATCCGTGAACAACTTAGCAAGCCCTTAGTCGCTGGTGCAGTAGGTTTTCTCATAGGCTTGATCATCGGCCTGTTCGTCTTTGGCTGGGGTCTCACACCGATCGAATGGGAAAACGCCTCGCCTCAGCAGCTGCACCCTGATTACCAGGCTTTGATGCTGCGCTCGGCAATCGACGCGTACGCCGTAAACCGCGATCCCATCCAGGCCAAGCAGGTTTGGGACGGCCTGGGGGAGGCCGCATCCACGGCCCTGGCAGCGGTCAAATCGAAGCCTGGCGTGACGAGCCCCGAAGCCATTGCGGCATTTGAGGCCGCCACCACCGTGGGCGCACCGGTTGCAGGGGCTGAGCCGACCAAAGCTCCCACCGATTCAACGGCAGCCAAGTCCTCCAGCCTGATGACCATCATCTTGATTTTGTGCGTGGTCACGCTGCTGCTGGGGCTGGCTGTGGTGTTGTTCTTTGTCCTGCGTGGCAGGGGCACCACCGGCACCGGCGAGTTGACCGCGGCCCAAAAAGCCAACCAGGCTGCCCGTGATGCCGAACCTACCGATTACACCGCCCTGGGCGAAGAATCCCCCATGGCACAGTTCATGTCTTCGTACCAATTGGGCGACGACCTGTTTGACGAATCCTTCAGCATCGACTCGCCAGCGGGCGAATTCTTGGGCGAGTGCGGGGTGAGCATCTCTGAGACCATCGGCGTTGGCGAGCCCAAGAAGGCCACTGCGCTGGAAGTATGGGTGTTCGACAAGAACGACATCCAAACGGTCACCAAAGTCATCATGAGCGCCCACGCTTTTGCCGACGCCGGCATTCGCCAGCGCCTGGAAGCCAAGGGCGAGCCCTTCTTGGCTGAGAAAGGCGGCCAGACCGTTCTTGAAACCGCCACCCTGCGCCTGGTAGCTCACATCGTAGATATGGGCTACGGCGAGGGCGCCCTGCCTGAGGGCAGCTTCTTCGACAAGCTGATCCTTGAATTGGCCATCTGGCAGAAGTAAATTCTCTTGAATCAAAAAAGCAGCGCCGGTGCGCTGCTTTTTTGATTCAAGTTTATTCGATCTTCAAGATCTTAAACTTGAGCTTGCCGCCGGGCGTCTCGGCGGTAACCGTATCGCCCACGCGGCGGCCCAACATGGCCTGGCCGATCGGCGACTCGTTGGAGATGCGGCCGTTGCGCGGATCAGCCTCTTTGGCGCCCACCATCATGTAAACTTCTGGTGGATAGTCCTCTTCTTGGATGGTAACATGAGCGCCCACATCCACCACATCGCGCTGGGCCCGGCTCTCGTCAATGATCACGGCGTTGATCAGCAGGTATTCCAGCTCTTGGATGCGTCCTTCCAAGAAGGCCTGGTCTTCCTTGGCCTTATGGTAGTCGGCGTTCTCTGAAAGATCGCCCATTTGAATGGCAGAGCGCAGGCGTTGAGCCAGCTCTTCGCGCGCCGGGCCTTTAAGGTGCGCCAGCTCTTCTTTAAGCTTGGCAGCCCCCTCGGCAGTCAGGTAAACATCTTCGTTGGGTGTCATGGTTTGATGTAAGGATCGAACAGTTTTTGGTATTCTTCGCTGGCATAGCGGTCGGTCATGCCGGCGATGTAATCGCAGACGGTGCGCTCGAGGCCGCGCACTTCGATCTCGCCCTGCACGTGACGCGGCAGGATGGCCGGTTCCTGGCAGTATGCATTGAAGATGTCGGTCAAGAACCGCTCAGCCTTCACCGCCATGCGCACCACGCGCGGGTGGCGGTAGAGGTTGGCATATAAGAAATCCTTGAGCTGGCGGTTGCGGCGGTGCATTTCTGTGCTGAAGCCAATCACATTGTGATCCATGCGCTGCAGCTCATCCACCGAGCGCACGCCGCTCTCGCGCAGGCGCTGATCGGTAGCCAGGATGATATCGGTGACTTCCATGCCGATCAGGCGGCGGATGAGGCGGTGGCGGGCCAGGTCATCGACCACCACGCCGCGCCCACCAATGCTCTCGATCAGGATCTGCCACAGGTCGATATCCTCCAGCATGGCGGGGGTGATCATGCCAGAACGCAGGCCATCATCCAGGTCGTGGGCGGTGTAGGCAAGTTCATCTGCCACATTGGCAATCTGAGCTTCCAAGTGGCCGCGCAGATCGGGGTTGTAATCCGAAGCGTCGGAAATATCGTATTCCGACTCGTGTTTGACAATGCCCTCGCGCAGCTCCCAGGTCAGGTTCAGACCGGGAAACTCGGGATAGCGCTTCTCTAACTTGGTGATGATGCGCAAAGACTGCTTGTTGTGATCAAATCCCCCTTGCTCTTTCATCAGGCGGGCCAGGGTCACCTCGCCCGAGTGACCAAAGGGCGGGTGCCCAAGATCGTGTGCCAGGCAGATAGCTTCAGCCAGGTCTTCGTTGGCACCCAGGGTGCGGGCCAGGCTGCGGCCAATCTGGGCCACCTCGAGGGTGTGGGTCAGGCGGGTGCGGTAATAATCGCCTTCATAGTTAATGAAAACCTGGGTCTTATACTCCAGGCGGCGGAAGGCGGTGGTGTGTAAAATGCGGTCGCAGTCGCGCTGGAAAGCGGTACGGTATTCCGCCTCTTCCTCAGGGAAGGCACGGCCCTTAGAATTCTTGCTGCGCAGGCCGTAAGGGGCCAGGTGCTGATCTTCAAAAGCTTCTAACTGCTGACGGGTATGATACATGGGCAAAATCCTATAATCTTTGAACAGGGTGAACAAAATGTTCGGATGGGCTAATGCAGTGAATCGAGTCTAACCCAGGAAATGGGAGTTGTCAACTTTAATTTATCAACCCATACCTGCCACCGATGGCAGATTCATGCGCCGCTGGCAGAGGCCAGGCGGATACAGGTGCCCGGGGCGGCCCCTTCCAACGCACCTTGCACGCTGCCAGGCTGCTCGCCTGAAAAGATGAGCACATCCAGACCAGGGATGGCCTGCACCAGGGCCAGCGACTGGCGCACTTTGCTTGCCATCCCACCGGTCACATCAGCGGCATGCGAGCCGCCCAGCCCGGCAGCAATCTCATCCAGGGTGGTGGGAGTGAGGGTTGCCAGCAGGCGGGTGCAGGCAGGGTAATCGGCCCACACCCCGGGCTCTAACCCAGCCAACAGCAGGCGCTCGGGACGCAGGCGCAGGGCCAGGTGTTCAAACAGGTCTTCGGTAGAAAGGATCGTGCCCCCGCGAGCAGTGTCGAAAACAACATCGCCATAAACCACCGGCAGCAGGCCGTGTTCCAGCGCACTTTGCAGTGGGCGCAGGTCCCAGCTTTCTACCTGCCCGGCACAAGCCAGGACCGCCGCCGAAGGTGCAAAGGCCACCGCCGGCAGACCGGCTGCCTGCAAGGCCGCCATAACAACCTGGTTCAGGCTGTGTGCTTCTTGCCAGACCTCAGCAAAGCCGCGCCACTGCTCTGGCGTGGAAACACCCTGGCGGGTACCGTGGCGCTTGGCAGGCACATGCCCAAAAGAGCCCGAACCGTGGCCAATCACCAGGCGCAAACCGGGCCTGACCGCCCAGGCAGCGGCAATCTCTCCAGCCAGGCGGGCCAGCGTCTCTGGACGGGCGGTATGCGGCATGGATTTATCGGTGATCAAAGATCCGCCCAGCTTAAGAAAAACGAGGGGCTTCATCTATATCTCCGGGGGTGGTTGAATGGTTTTCTTCAAGCGGCAGTTCAGCTCCCAAAGGGCGGTGCGATTGCCCTCGAACCTCACCAGGCGGAAGGCGTCTTGAAAAGACAACCAGCAGTAGGTCGTATGCTCGCGCGAGAGCAGCAACTCGGTTTGCGGGGCCTGAACGCCAAAGCAGTGCTGTGGGATCACATACAGGTCATCTCCCCAATGCGCCCGGCCCGCAAACTCGGTCACCGGGACGGGTTCGATGGTCTGTAATTGAATGAATGGGGCTTGCGGGGTCAAGCCGGTTTCTTCAAACGTCTCGCGGCGGGCGGCTTCAAGCGGGGTTTCAGCCTCACCGCCGGGCCGGGTCTCGCCGCCGCCGGCAATGGCCTGCCAGTAGCCGTGGTCGGCCCGCTGCAAGAGGGCATACGCAAACTCGCCATCCGCAAGGGGCCGGTAGAGATAGATCAGGACTTGAAAAGGAAGCCGGGCCATGATCCAGGCCGCCTAGCTGACGTCGGTCACGATCACCCGCGCAGCCCCGGCTTCCAGCAGGGAGCGGGCGATCTTATCCGCCCGGTCAGGCGAGGCCAGGGCGATCATATTGCCGCCGCGCCCGCCCCCTGAGAGCTTAGCGCCCCAGGCCCCCGCCTCTCGGGCAGCCAGCACCAGGCGGTCCAACTCGCTGCAAGAGACGCCGATCTTGCGCAGCAGGCCGTGATTGGCATCCATCAAAGGGCCGATCAGCTCGATATTCCCATTTTCAATCGCTTTGCGGGCCGAATCGGCCATGGCCCCGGCCGAATCGAACAGGGCCTCATAATGGTCATGCGCCGCCTGCCAGGCCTTGCGCACATCACCCACAGCCACTGCGGTGGGCGAAGCAATGCCAGTATCGCCAATGATGATGGTAAAGGGGCGGCCTGGTTTAAGCCTCACCAGGGGCTTGTTCTTGATGAAATAAACCGGGCAGGCGTAGGTGATGACGGCGTTATCGATACCCGAAGGGGTGCCGTGATGGATCTTCTCAACCTCATACGCCAGGGCAGAGACCCGCTCATCGGGCAAGGTCTGACCCAAGAAGGCCGACAGAGAGCGCATCAAGGCCACCGTAACGGCCGCGCCAGAGCCCAACCCCGAGGCCACCGGGATATTGGATTTGATGCGCAACCCGGCAGCCGGGATATGGCTGACCTTTAGCGCAGATGCGGTCAGCCGAATGGCGCGCGCGAGCGGGTTTTCGGCAGGCAGGTCAGCCAGCATGGCTTCCAGGCCGATCTCGGGGGCGCTGATCTTCAATTCCCCCGGCTGACCGCGCGGATTGGGGGTGAGGGTGACCTTGGCACTGACCTCGGTGACGGGCACCGCCACAGCAGGGCGGCCGTACACCACGGCGTGTTCGCCAAACAGGATGATCTTACCAGGAGCGGAGGATGAGAAGGCAGGCATGAGGATTTAATCAACCATAAGTTATATGGCCATCAATTATCAACCGCCGGTCAGGCCAGGGGGCCCGGCTGGAGCAGGTAAAAGATGACAAAAATAGAAATGACCCACACAACCAAAACGATCTGAAGTGGGCGATCAGAAAAAAGCACTTCTTCGGGTGCGCCGCCGCAGTGCTCCACCTGTACCAGGTAGAGGTAACGGAAGACACCGTAAATGACCAGGGGGATGGTGAACATCATGGCGTGGTTTGCAGGCAGGTTCGGCGCCAAGAAGGTATACAGCCCATAAGTGATGATGGTGCAGGTGGAAACGATGATGATCAACTGGTCGAGCAGGGGCAGGGTATAGCCCGCCAGCACCTTGCGGTGGGCATTGGCCTCCCCTTCTAACAGCACCATCTCAGCCCGGCGCTTGCCAATGCCCAAGAAAAGGGCCAGGAAAGTGGTGAAGACGTACAACCAGGGCGAAAAGCTGGACACATCAATGATGACCCCGCCCGCGCCCACGCGCAGCACATAAAAACCAGCCAGGATCATCACATCCATGATGGGGATGTGCTTCAGCCAGCGGGTGTAGGCGAAGTTCAAGGCCAGGTATAACCCCGCCAGGATGGCAAACTGCCAAGAAAGCCACAAGGCGCCGGCAGTCACCAGCAAGAACAACACGCCTGCCGCCGCCCAGGCCACGTTGATGGGCAGTTTTCCCGAAGGGATTGGTCGCAAGCGCTTCTTGGGGTGGTTGCGATCGGCCTCCAGGTCTGAGAGGTCGTTCACGATGTACACCAGGCTGGCTAACAGGCAAAAGAGCCCAAAAGCCGCCAGGGTGCGCAGCAGGGCCGGCCAATGGAACACCTGTCCATCGAAGAGCAGGGCAATGAACAAGAGGGCGTTTTTGACCCACTGCTTGGGCCGCATGGTTTTGATCAGCGCAAGAAACATGGCGCAATCATAGCATGAAGAGAGTAGATAGTGAATAGTGAATTGTGAAAACTGACTTATAATTGTCTTGGGGACATTTAAGAGCTGCGGCCATCCTGATTCCGCACGGAGGTGATCTATGTTCCCACGCACAGCCAAGAATATCCGCCTGGCCTGGCTGGTTGCCTGTTTCATGGCCCTGGCGGCGGCGCTGGGGCTGCAAACGAGCCCGGCTTCGGCCCTGCCCGAAGCGTTGCCCCCCGACCCCACCGCCAACATCGCCTGGAGCGCGGGGTACAGTGGGGTTGCCGATATCCAGGCCGCCTTCAACAACGCCCGCCAGCAAGAAGAGGCCCAATTATCCATCGATCTGCCCACGCTCAGCATGCCCAGCCAGACCGAATGGGACGCCCTGAGCGACAGCCAGAAAGCCTTGTGGCTGATCAATCAAGAACGCACCGCCCGCGGCGCGCAGCCCCTGGATAGCGTAGAGGCCAACGTCACCGGCGTGGCCCAGTATTTTGCCGATTACCTGTTAGCCAATGACGCTTTTGACCACTATGCTGACGGACGCAGCCCCTGGGACCGCCTGCACGCCAACCCGGCCATCGGCGCTTGCTACGATTTCTTGTCTTACGCAGAGAACCTGGCCGTCTTTGTCACATCGGGGTCCAGCATCGCCCTGCCCGTAGAGCGCTCAATCTACAATTGGACTTACAATGACGGCAGCAGTTGGGGCCACCGCCACGCCCTGTTTGTGTATCCCTTTAACGATAACGGCGGCACCGCCGGGCAAGAAGGCTTCATGGGCATCGGGCGCGCTAGCGGGGGGCCTTACCAGGGGCCATTCTCAAGTGAATGGAACTTTGCCGAGATCATCGTCTTCAATGTCTTCGACCCCTGTTCTTCCTGGCAGTATGAAGAAACCTACTCCATCAGCGGCACCGTGCTGGATAATGCTTCTAACCCGATCCCTGGGGTGCTGGTTACGGCTACCGGTGGTCATAGCGCATACACCAACAGCAGCGGCAGCTATACCCTGAGCGCGCTGCCTGCCGGTAACTATACACTCACACCCACATTCACAGGTTATACCTTCTCTCCCGCCAGCCTTAACGTTACCCTACCGCCCAACGCGGTATCCCAAAACTTCACCGGCTCGGCCGCCACGTATTCGATCTCCGGCACCGTCCTGGATAACCTCTCTAACCCTGTGCCTGGGGTCACCATCAGCTACGCTGTCGGCGCATCCGTCCAGACAGATGGCAGCGGGAACTACACCATCAGCGGCCTTACTGCCGATAGCTACGCTCTGAGCCCCTTCAAGGCCGGCTACACCTTCTCGCCGCCCTATATCCTTCTGGGTGTTCCACCCAACCAGGTAGGCCAGAACTTCATCGCCACCGCTTCAACACCCACTTACGACAGTTGGGTTTACCTGCCCATCGTGCTCAAACATCCCGGCAGCGCGCCCGTCACATACACCATCGCTGGCAAGGTCACCAACAACCTGGGCGCTGCGCTGGCTGGGGTCACCATTGCAGATGGCTCCGGGCACTCCACGCAAACCAATGCCAGCGGTAGTTACAGCCTGAGCGGGCTGGCCGCGGGCAGCTATACGCTGACGCCTGCGCTGGCCAATTACACCTTCGCCCCTGCTTCACGCGCGGTCAATGTGCCGCCAGATGCCAGCAGTCAAAACTTTGTCGGCACGGCTTCTACGCCATCTGATCAACGCCTGGTACTGTTCGAGGCCTTCTTGCGCCCCACCTGAGGAAATTCTCAGGCCGCCGGTTCGGCGATCGAAGATTTAGCCCAGGATTACGCAGGACAGCCTGTACTCTTCTTGGAAAGCATCGTTGATGTAAGCAGTTGGAGCCACCCACTGGCCTTGCGGCTGCTGCGCTGGTGGAGTGCATACCCTGGCAGTTCGGTATCCTTGCCAATGGTGATGGTAGACAGCGGGCACGATTATTCTTACGGTTATGAGAATTTCATGACCAATTACAGCGCCATGGTAGACACATCCCTGGCCCGCCCACCTTTGGCGCAGATCACTGCCGACGTTTCACGCGTGGATAACCATGTCCATGTAGAAGCAGATGTAACCAACAAATCTGGAGTCACCCTGGGAAGCAGCAATTCGGCCACCGTGTGGGTGATCGTGTACGAGGTGTTTGATGCACCCGGCGCCGAGAGTCTGACCTCGCGCTATGTGCGCACCACCACCCGCCAGGCCATCACCACCAACCTGGCGGATAATGCCACAGCCTCTTTCAACTTAGACACGCCCGACCTGAGCGGCGTGGTGTGGGATAACCTGCACGTCGTGATCCTGGTCGATCACCTGCCCACCGGTTCTACCGAGCAATTTGACACCCTGCAGGCAATCGATCAGGATATCCCTTAAAGATCGCCGGTGGATTCAGGACGCACGGGATGATGATGGGATGGCCCATCATCATCCCGTGTCGATTTACGGCACACAGCCAGCCGGGAAGACAATGCTCACCGGCTGGTTGATGCTAGCAAGATCAATCAAATACTCACTGTGAATGGTCTCTTGGGTGCTGGCATCGCGCGTCTCGATCGCCAGGGTATAGCGCACCAGGTACTGCCCATCTTGAGCCAGCCAGTATTCGCCCTGGTTGGTGACCACATCCACCCCCGAGGTTCCTCCCACCCCGCTGACCTGGAAGGTGAAGTGATTGGCGGCGACGCCGTTCATGGTCTCGGCGCCCACAAAGACCGGATCATCAATGATCGGCATCAGATCCATCATCTGAGAGAGGAAATCCTGCATCTCCTTCTCTTGAGCCGTGTAGGTCTGGAACTCCCAGCCGTCTTCATCGTTACCGGTACACTGGTCGTTGCCGATGGTGTAGGTATAGCTGTCTGACTGAACCGGCTCCTCCCCTTCTTGCGGGATGGTCATATTGATGTGGGCCATGCGGGCATCCAGTTCTTGCGAGTAGTGTGTTTCCATGCGCATCAGCGTCTGATCGGGGGAATCCGAACCATAGGCAATCGTTTGCACCACCAGCATATAACTGTTCAGGCTGGCCAACCCTTTGCGCATGCTCACCGGTTCATCGGGGATGGGCGTGGGGGTAGGAGGCGGCAAGGTGGGGCAGGGCTCAGCCGTGGGGCAAGGTTGTGCACCAGAGTCTCCCGCCGGCGGCGGCGCCCCCCCAGCCTCAACTGCCTGGGTAGATGCCGGCCCAGCTCCCCCGGCAGGCTCTTCAGTGCTGCCAGGCATATTGCAGGCCAACATCAGTGCCAACAAGATCAAAACCAGCCAAATGATTTTCCGCATGGTCAACCTCCTATTGTGGTGGAAAGGAACGGCTTCTCCAGTTGGTCAAGACGTATCTCGCAGCAGGTCGCCTGGCATCAAACGCCTGATCCAGGCCACCGGCAAAACAATCCCCAACAGGCTGAGCAGCAGGGTCAGGCCCAGCGTGATCAGCACCAACCCGGCATCCAGGCGCGGCTCAAAGCTCATCCCAGCCAGGTCGGCGCGCAAGAACACGAACACGATCATCGTCCCTGCAACCCCCAAAAGCGCCCCACCCAGGGTCAAGGTCAGGGCCTGGCTGAAGAGATAAACCGCCAGCGCGCCGCTCTGGAAGCCCGTGCAGCGCAGAATCGCCAGTTCGCGCCGGCGCAGCCAGGCCAGCCGGATGAGGGTATTGGTGAGGGCCAGCACCGCCGCCACTGCCAGGGCCTGGATGACGATATCCATGGCGCTCAACAGGGGGTCTTTCTGGCTGACCGAGATGTAAGCCCCCTGGCCGCGGCGCGCCACGCTCAGCCCGCCCGCCAACGACTGCCCCGGCTGTAAAATGCCCTCGTCGGGGATGATATACAGCGACACATCACTGCCCCAGCCCAGCAGGTCTTGGGCATCTGCAATCGATACCCAGGCCTCGTTATCGGCATACGTGCCGGTGTGGAATACGCCGCAGACATTGAATTGGCGGCCGCGAATCAGGGCCGCCTGCCCGGCAGAGACCCCCAGCTTCTCGGCCAGGCGGCGGCCCAGCATGGCCGTGCGCGGCGGGTCGCCGGGCTGCAAGGCCTGCCCTGAGAGCAGGGTCAAGCGATCCAGTGTTTGGTAGCGTTCGGGGTCAACCCCGCGCAGCATGAGCATATCGTCCACCGAGGTACCCACCGTATCGTGAAACTCAGGGATGGCCTGAGAAACCCCCAAGGCATACAACTGCTCAGCCACCTGGGCCTGAATGCGGCTGCCGTACAGCTCACCCAGGGTGTTGCTCTCTTGCACGATCAGGTTAACATCGGGCAGGGCGGCATACTCGCGCCCCAAGGTCAGCCGGTAACCGCTGATGACCAGGAAGAACAAGATCGAGGCGCCGATCAAAAGCGTCATCGCCAGGCTCAACTTCCAGTGAGCGGCCAGGTCTTGCAGGCTGTAGCGGATCAGGGTGCGCATCGGTTCACTCGTTCAACAAAACCACCAGGTTTCGCTGTCCCAGGTGGTGCGTGGTCAACCACACAGCCAGCCAGGCGCACAGGCTGGTCAGCACCAGGCCCGGCAAAACGACCTGCGGCGAAAGGATGATCTGCACGTGCATGCCATGCATCGAGAAGGAAGAGGCGGCGTGTTTCCAGGTCACCAGGCGGGCCAGGCCCCAACCCAGCAAGTAGGCGGCCAATGTTTGCACCAGGGCCCGCCCAAATAAGAAGCGCCGCACGGTCGAGCCAGAAAACCCTGCCACCCGCAGCAGGGCAATCTCGCGGCTGCGCTCGGTCAGCGTCAGGCTGGTGGCGTTAAAAACGCCGAAGGTGATCACACTCAACGCCAGGATATCCATCACAATGGTGAATTTCAACAGATCTTGAATGGCCTGGCCATAACGCGCGTGCACATCATGCTCCAGGTACACGGCATAGGCCGGGCGGATGCCCGGCACGCTTTCCAGGTATGCCCGCACGGTTTCCGGATCTAACTCGCCAGAAATATTCAGCGCCCCCACCTGAAAGCCGCGCCGCTCTCCAAACAAGGCCATGCCGGCATCATAGGTCATCCACAACGAAGCGATCTTGCCGGCTTCGTAACGCACCTCGCCCACCAATTGGAAAAACTGGCCATAGAATTCAACCTCCTGGCCCACTTGCCAGCCGGCCAGGCTAACAGCCTCCTGGCTGGCGGCAATCTCGGCCCTGCCGGTGGGCAGGCGGCCGGCCAGCAAAGCCAGGTTATAGATCTCCGTCATCCCAACAGGCGCTACAGCAAACACTTCCATCGTATCGCCCTGGATGCGCAGGGTGCGGAAGATGGTGGGTTCGGCGCGGCGCACACTTTGCGGCCCAAACTGAGCCTGCACTGCCGCTACCGCCAGGTCAAAGGCCTCTTGGCTCACCGAGCCCTGCATGGGGTCGATCGTATCTGCCGCCAACATGACCAGGTTGTGGCTGACCACCCCCGGGCGTGACCCAAACTCATCAAAGGCGTCGGCCAACGCCGCCGTCAGCAGGTAGCTGATGACCATGATCGACAGGCTGGCAACCGTCAGCAGGCTGCGGCCCCAATCGTGGCGCAGGTCTTTGAACAGATAACCCAAGAAGGCGATCATGCCCGTCACCCCTTCGTGCTGACCACCAGGCGGCCGTCATTCATTTCAAACACATGCGTTGCATGGCGGCATAATTCCAGGTTGTGCGTGGCGATCACAAAAGTGGCCCCCAGGTTGCGGTTCAAACCGGCCATCAAATCTACCACTTCACGGGCAGTGACCGAGTCCAGGTCGCCGGTTGGCTCATCAGCCAGAACCACAGCCGGTTCAACCACCAGGGCGCGCGCAATGGCCACGCGCTGCTGCTCGCCGCCCGAAAGCTCACCTGGCTTGTGGCGGGCGCGGGCTTGCAAGCCCACCTGCTGGAGCATGGCCTGGCCGCGCGGGTTGGCCTTTTTCCAGCTCCAGCCCTTGGCCAACAAAGGCAAGATGACATTATCCAGGGCGTTCAGAGAAGGGAGCAGGTTGTAGAATTGAAAGATGAAACCAATGCGGTCGCGCCGAAAACGGGTCAGCTCGGCTTCGCTGGCGCCTTGGATGGCCTGGCCGGCAATACAGATCTGCCCCTCGGTGGGGCGGTCAATCCCGCCCAACAGGTGCAGCAGGGTGGTCTTGCCGCTGCCGCTCGGGCCCACAACGACCACAAAAGCCCCCGTGGGGATGTCCAGATCCACGCCGCGCAGGGCATCCACTTGCACTTGCCCACGGCGGTAAGTCCGGCGCAGGCCGCGTACATGGATCAGGCCAGGCTCTGAAAGAGACATCATTCATTATTATACAAGAATATCACCAAGAAAGTGAACTTGGGACCAAGAACCTTCTTCGAAAAAGTCACCGATCACCGTTTTTCGTATACAATAGAGACATGGTAAAGACTCGCCTTGATCTCTTACTGGTGGCGCGCGGCCTGGCTGAGAGCCGCGCCCTGGCCCAACGCCTGGTGATGGCGGGTCAGGTGCGTGTGGATGGGCAAGTGGCGCTCAAGCCAGCCGTGCAGGTAGCTGAGGAAGCCCTGGTGAGCGTAGAGCAGGGGCCGCGCTTCGTCTCACGCGGCGGCGAGAAGCTGGAAGCCGCCCTGGCAGGCTTCGAAGTGCCCTCTGCCGGGCGGGTGTGCGCCGATGTGGGAGCCTCCACCGGCGGCTTCACCGACTGCCTCTTGCAGCACGGGGCAGCCAGGGTCTATGCCATCGACGTGGGCCAGGGCATCTTGGATTGGAAGCTGCGCCAGGACCCGCGCGTGGTGGTGATGGAAGGGACCAACGCCCGCTATGTAGAAAACCTGCCCGAGCCCGTGAGCCTGGTGACCGTCGATGCGTCTTTCATTTCATTAAAAATACTCCTGCCTGTGATTGCAGGCTGGTTTTCCTCTGCCGCTGGCGAGGAAAGGGGTGAGGTGCTGGCCCTGGTCAAGCCGCAGTTCGAGGCCGGGCGGAACGAGGTCAAGCGCGGCAAAGGCGTGATCCGCGACGCCGCTGTCCACCGCCAGGTGCTGCTGGACGTACTGGCTTTTGCCCAGGCGCATGGTTTTGAGGTTGGCGGCCTGCTGCGCTCCCCATTGACTGGACCCAAAGGCAATACCGAGTTCCTGGCACGGTTGTACTGGCCGGGCAAAGAACCGGTAGATGCAACAACGCTGGTAAACGAAGTCTTGCCAGCAGAGGTGGAAAAATGAGAATCCAAAAACAACCCGTACAAAAACATAATTCTCCTGCGCCCTTGTTTTTCAGCAGCAGGATGCGGAAAAAACGAACCGCATTTGCAGCCCTGGTCTTATGCATGCTGCTGCTGACCGGGTGCAAGGCCGAGACGGCCGTGCCCACAGCCACGCCTGACCTGGGCCCTGGCCAAACGCAAACCGCGCAGTATGCCGGGCTGCAGAAAACCCTGCAGGCCGGCCAGGAAGCGGTGGCCCTGCTCACCGAGCTGGCCAGGCCCACCGCCACCCTGGCTCCCAGCCCCACCAGCGCCCCCAGCGCCACCCCCCGGCCATCCTCCACCCCCACCGCCACCCTGGCGCCATCTCCAGCAACTACGCTGGAGGTCACATCCTCGCTGAGCGTGACTGCCTCGCCAAGCGTCACTGCCACGCCGAGCCGCTGCGATGCGGCTGATTTTGTGACCGACGTCACCGTGCCCGATAACACCGTCATTAGCCCCGGCGAAACCTTCACCAAGACCTGGCGCGTGCGCAACAGCGGCTTTTGCGATTGGTCGGCCGATTATGCCCTGGTCTTCTCCAGCGGCGATCAAATGGGCGCCCCCGATGAGATTGCCCTGCCCCAAGTCGTCTTGGCAGGCGAGACGGTCGACATCTCGCTTGAATTGACCGCCCCCACCCAACCTGGCACCTACACCGGCTTTTGGGCGCTGCGCAACAACGACGGCACGCTCTTTGGTATGGGCCAAACAGCCGCCATGGCCTTTTGGGTGCAGATCCAGGTGCCGGCGGCGGAAACCCCTGAGCCATATTAGACCTGAGCCAAATGAAAATTGGGCTTTTTGGCTCAGGCCGCCTACGCTTCACCGGCCGCCTACGGTACAACAAATAGAAAAATCGGTTATACTACAGCCCGCCTATGAAAACTGACCATATTCGCAATTTTTGTATTATCGCCCACATCGACCACGGCAAATCTACCCTGGCCGACCGGTTACTGCTGCTCACCGGTACCATTACCGAGCGCGAAATGACCGGGCAGGTGCTCGACAGCATGGACCTGGAACGCGAGAAGGGCGTCACCATCAAGGCTTCGGCGGTACGGATGAATTACACCGCCCGTGACGGCCAGGCCTATGAACTGAACTTGATCGATACGCCTGGGCATGTCGATTTCGGTTACGAGGTCAGCCGGGCGCTAGAAGCCTGCGAGGGAGCGCTGTTGGTGGTGGATGCCAGCCAGGGCGTTGAGGCACAAACGCTGGCCAACCTCTACAGCGCCCTGGAAGCCGACCTGGAGATCATCCCGGTGATCAACAAGATCGACCTGCCCTCGGCGCGGCCAGACGAAGTGGCACAAGAGATCGAAAGCCTGATCGGCACCCCCGCCGACCAGGTGATCCGCATCTCGGCCAAAGATGGGCTCAACATTGAGGCGGTACTCCAAGCCATCGTCAACGAAGTCCCACCGCCCAAGGGCAACGACGATGCCCCCCTGCGGGCATTGATCTTCGACTCGCACTATGATTCTTACAAAGGCGTGGTGGCTTACGTGCGTGTGATGGATGGGCGCATCACCGCCACCGACTCGCTGCACCTGATGGCCACCGGCTTCGACCTGAAACCGGTCGAGATCGGCACCTTTGCGCTGGAGCTGCGCCCCGCCGCCAGCCTGTCGGCCGGCGAGGTGGGCTATATTGCCACCGGGCTGAAGACCGTACACGAGTGCCGGGTGGGCGATACCATCACCAACACCCTGCAGCCGGCGGCAGAGCCGCTGCCCGGCTACCGCAAAGTGAAACCGATGGTGTACGCCGGCATTTACCCGGTGGAGGGCGAAGATTACGGCAACCTGAAAGAAGCGCTGGAAAAGTTACAGCTCAACGACGCCGCGCTGATCTTTGAGCCAGAGACTTCACAGGCCCTCAATTTTGGCTTCCGCTGCGGCTTTTTGGGCATGTTCCACATGGAGATCATCCAAGAACGCCTGGAACGCGAATACGATCTGGATATCATCGTCACCTCGCCCTCGGTTGAATATGAAGTGGTGATGCAAGACGGCGAGGTGCGCCTGATCGATTCGCCTGCCGAGCTGCCCGAGGAGATGCTCATCACCCAGGTACGCGAACCCTGGATGAACATCGAGATCTTCACCCCGGTGGAATTTTACGGCGTGATCATGGAACTGACCAAGAAGAAGCGCGGCGTCTTCGTCTCGCAAGATTACCCCGCCCCCAACCGGGTGCAGCTCAACTTCAACATCCCGCTCTCTGAGCTGATCGTCGATTTCTTTGACCTGCTCAAATCGAAAACGCGCGGCTACGCCTCGTTGGACTACCAGTTCGACGAATACCGCGCCGACGACCTGGTGAAGCTGCAAATCCTGGTCAACGACGAGCCGGTGGATGCCCTGGCGACCATCGTCCACCGCAATGATGCTTACCACAAGGGGCAGGCCATCATCAGCACGCTCAAGGATCTCATCCCCCGCCAGCTCTTCCTGATCCCCATCCAGGCTTATGCTTCTGGGCGGGTCATCTCGCGCGCCAACGTCAAACCGATGCGCAAAGATGTTTTGGCCAAGTGCTACGGCGGCGACATCACGCGCAAGAAGAAACTGTTGGAAAAGCAGAAGCGCGGCAAGAAACGCATGAAGATGGTGGGGAATGTAGAGATCCCGCAAGAGGCTTTCCTGGCGGTACTGCGCATCGGGGAGGAATAAGATCGCTGCACCGGCTGGCAAGCAAAACTGGAAACAGATGCTGCCGGGCGTGCTGGTCAGTCTGGCCTGCCTGGCAGTCATTTTCTCGCTGATCGACCTGAAAGAACTGCTCAAGGCCGTCCAGCAGGCTGATTTACGCCTGTTGGGCTTGGGCATTCTGTTGGGGGTGGCCTGGCTGTTGGTGCGCGGCATGGTTTGGCGCACCCTGCTGCGAGAACGCGCCAGCTACAAGGATGTTTTCTTCACGCTGAACGAAGGCTATCTGCTGAACAATATTCTTCCGTTCCGGCTCGGCGAGCTGGGACGGGCCTTTTTATTAGGCCGCAAGGCCAGCCTGGATTTCTGGCAGGTGCTGCCCACCATCCTGGTAGAGCGCATGCTGGATATGGCCATGGCCCTGGGCCTGTTCTTGGGGGCCCTGCCCTTTGTGGCCGGGGTAAGCTGGGCCCAGCAGGCCGCACTGAGCGCGGCCGTCATCGTAGGGGGCGGGCTGTTATCGGTTTACGTCCTGGCCCTGAACCGGGCACGCCTGCTGGGCCTGCTGGAACGAGCCGGTCAGCGCTGGCCCCTGGTGGGGCGGCTGCTGGGAGGGCGGGCCGAGGCTTTCATGGCCGGGTTGGCCATCGTCACCGATGGGCGGCTGTTCTTAAAAGCCCTGGGCTGGAGCCTGTTCAACTGGCTTTTCGGCGTGATCCAGTATTTTGTACTGCTGCGGGCTTTTTACCCGCAAGCCAGCTCACTGTGGGCGGTTTTCTGCCTGGGGGCCGGTTCACTGGGGCTGGCAGCGCCCTCTTCGCCGGGCGGCCTGGGGGTGTTCGAAGCCGCCATCGTGGGGGCCCTGGCCGTCTTCGACAACAACCATTCCAAGGCCACCGCCTTTGCCATCAGCACCCACCTGATCAATTACCTGCTTACCGGTCTACTGGGCAGCTATGCCCTGGCGCGCGAGGGTGAAACCCTGGCGGGGTTATACAAACAACTGCGCGCCCTGCGCCAAAAGCCCCCCGCCGAGGCCTGAAATGCGCATCCTGACCGCCCTGACCTATTACCGCCCGCATTACTCGGGCCTGACGATCTACGCCGAACGCCTGGCACGCGCCCTGGTGGCACGCGGGCATACCGTCACCGTGCTGACCTCGCGCTACCTGAATGGCCTGCCAGCCCAAGAGTTGTGCGATGGGGTGAACGTGATGCGCCTGGGGGTGGGGCTGCGGGTGAGCAAAGGGGTGATCATGCCGGGCATGCTGCCCAAGGCCTGGCAGTTGATGCGCCAGGCGGATGTGGTGCACCTGCACCTGCCCCAGCTCGACGCTGCCCCGCTGGCCCTGCTCAGCCGATTGCTGGGCAAGCCAGTGGTGCTGACCTACCACTGCGATCTGCGCCTGCCCACCGGGTCCATCCATGCCCTGGCCAACCGCGTCTCTACCCTGGCCAATTACATCTCGGCCGGGCTGGCCAACGTGATCGTCACCAATACCCAAGATTATGCCGAGAATTCTGCTTTCTTAAGCCGCTACCTGGGCAAGATCCGCCCCATCCCGCCGCCGCTGGAGTTAGCCCAGGCAACCGAGGCCGCTGTACAGGCCTTGCGCGCCAGGGCCGGCATCCAGGCGGGCCAGCGCATCATCGGCATGGCAGCGCGCCTGGCAACCGAGAAGGGCGTGGAATACCTGGTGCAGGCCATGCCTGAGGTGCTCAAACGCCACCCCACGGCGCGCGTGCTTTACCTGGGGCAGTACCAGAATGTGATGGGCGAAGAAGCTTATGCCCGCAAGCTGGCGCCGATGATCGAAACCCTGGGCAAGCACTGGACCTTCTTGGGCAACCTGCCAGATGCTGAAATGGCGGCTTTCTTCCAGCAGTGCCAGGTGACGGTGCTGCCAAGCCTGAACAGCACCGAGTCTTTTGGCATGGTACAGGTCGAATCGATGGCCTGCGGTACGCCAGTGGTCGCCTCTGACCTGCCCGGTGTGCGCCAGCCGGTGCGCATGACCGGCATGGGGCGCATCGTCCCGCCCAAAGATGCCGGAGCGCTGGCCCAGGCGATCAACGAGATATTGGACAACGCCGGCAGCTATCGCGGCGACCCGCAAGCCGTGGCCAAGCGCTTTTCAGCCGAGCAGATTGCGGAGGAGTATGAAGAAGTGTTCAAGGAATATATTGGATGACCGATAAAGATTACCTGTGGTTACACCTGCGCGACCTGCCCTACTTCCGCTCGCTGGTGCGGGCGGTGGAGGCGCGTTTCTATGAAGATATTGAGCTGCCCTCGCCCACCCTGGACGTGGGCTGCGGAGATGGGCACTTTACCACCGTGACCTTCGAGCGCCAGCTTGAAGTGGGCATCGACCCGTGGTGGGGGCCGCTGCGCAAAGCGCGGCGCGGCGCCGGCTACCAGTTGGTGGTACAGGGAGATGGCGGGCGCATGCCCTTCCCCGATGCCAGCTTTGCCAGCGGCATGAGCAACTCGGTACTCGAACACATCCCCCACGTTGAAGCCGTGCTGGCAGATACCGCCCGGGTGCTCAAACCGGGGGCGCCCTTTGTCTTCTGCGTGCCCAACCACCAATTCCTGGCTGGGCTGTCGGTCAGCAACCGGCTGGATAAGCTGGGGCTAAAGGGCCTGGGCGATGCCTACCGGCGCTTCTTCAACCGCATCTCGCGCCACGTACACTGCGACCCGCCGGAAGTGTGGGAGAAACGGCTGGAACAGGCCGGATTCAAGTTGGAGCGCTGGTGGCACTACTTCCCACCCAAGGCCATGGCGGTGGTGGAATGGGGCCATTACTTCGGCCTGCCCTCCCTGCTGATCCACGCCTTGACCCGGCGCTGGCTGCTGGCCCCCACGCCCTGGAACCTGGCCCTCACCCGCCGCATCGTACAGCGGCACTACGAGGCCGAGCCGCGCTGCGAGGATGGCGTCTATTCGTTCTACATCGCCAGAAGGGTGTGACGACCGAGGTCGTTACGGTGATCAAAATGAATGCTTTGCAATCTTCCAATGCTTCTTCCCCAGGGCGGCGCGGCGTAGATTACATCGGCGTGGGGGTGGGCGCGCTGATCGTCGACGAGCAGGGGCGCTTATTTCTGGCACGGCGCGGACCAAAAGCCAAGAACGAACGCGGCTTGTGGGAATTCCCCGGCGGCTCGGTAGAATTTGGCGAAACGCTCGCCGCCGCCTTGCAGCGCGAGATGGATGAAGAATTCGGCATCCAGATTGCGGTGGGCAAGCTGCTGGATGTGGTGGATCATATCCTGCCCGAAGAAGGACAGCACTGGGTTTCGCCCACCTTCTTGTGCCGCATCACCGCCGGGCAGCCGGTCATCCGCGAGCCAGGCAAATGCGCTGAGATTGGCTGGTTTGCCCCACATGCCGTGCCCAGCGATTTGACCCTCATCACCCGCCAGAACCTGGCACATTACTTGCAGCGTATGAGATGACTTCATAATCCCCCAGGCCCCTGACCTGGCACAGCTTATGCAACCAAAAGGGCAGATATTTTTCCTCCCGCTTCTGCTTGACGCGATTTTTGGAATATGCTAGTATCATTAACTCGTATTATTAAAAAGGAGATGAATTCACATGAATATCCAGCGTTTTCTCCGCTATGGCACGGTGATTGCCCTCGTGATGGTGTTGGCTGTGGCACTCAGCGGCTGCCTTAGGGCAGCTTCAGAAGGGATCACGGATACCACCGATACCACCGGTTCCAGCTACCCGGTACCGGGCGCAACGGATCAAAACATGGGCGAACTGGGCACCCTGGTGGCCCAAACCGAGGCCGCTCAGCAGACCCCAGGCATGCCGCCCGCCACCCAGCAGCCGGTCGTCAATCCCGAAGTTCCTGCGGTGACCGAGACGCCCCAGCCAGTCCCGCCCGAACAGCAACCCCAGCCCACCGCGGCTCCGGTTGTATATATCGAGGCCACAGCGGGCGCGCCGCCTGCCACCTACACCCTGCAACCAGGCGAGTTCCCCTTCTGCATTGCCCGCCGCTTCAACGTTGACCAGTATGAACTGCTCAACATCAACGGCCTGGGGTTGAGCTCTAACGTGTACCCCGGAACCACCCTCAAGATTCCTCAGACCGGAAACACATTTGCCGGCGAAAACACGCTGATGAATCACCCCACCACCTACAAGATCAAGGCTGGCGACACCATCTACAGCATTGCCTGCGCCTTTGGCGATGTATCGCCCGACATGATTGCACTGCAGAACAATTTGCAGGCCCCTTACAGCCTGACTGCCGGTGACGTGCTGATCATCCCATAGAAAAGCTGCACCATTGATCTGATGTGAGCGCGCAACAAGGGCGCTCACATCTGGTTTAAGGAGATGCCATGGCTTACGAAACCTTGCAAAGTGAAAACATCTTCGCCGGGCGCGCCTTCAAGGTGCGCCGCGACCTGATCCGCCTGCCAGACGACCAGGAGATGTGGCTGGATATTGTCGAGCATGTCAAGTCTGTATCGGTGGTGCCGCTGGACGCCGAAGGGCAGATCTGGTTCGTAAAGCAGTACCGCCATCCGGCCCGGCAAGAGCTGCTGGAGCTGCCTGCCGGGATGGTAGAGGCGGGTGAAGACCCGCTGGAATGCGCCCGGCGCGAGCTGCGCGAAGAGATCGGCATGGGCTGCCAGCAGATGACAGAGATTGGCGGCTTCTTCCTGGCTGCCGGTTACTGCACCGAGTACATGCACGTTTACCTTGCCACCGGGCTGTACCCTGCCCCCCTGCCGGGCGATGTGGATGAGTTTTTGAGCGTCATCAAGCTGCCTGCCGCGCAGGCCTATGAGATGGCCCAAAGCGGGCAGATCCCCGATGCCAAAAGCCTGGCTGGGCTGCTGTTAGCCCAGGCCAAGCACAATGCTTAACTTTCTTGGGGAGCGCGCTTTAGCACCACCAGGGTTTCGAGGTAAGAGCGGTTCATTAAGGCCGCTGGCGCCTCGATATGCAGGGCAGGGAAAAGCGGAGAAGTAACGGTCACGCCGTATAGCATGAAAAAGGCATTCGTGCCTTCAGACATTAATGCCGAAAACTCGAAACGGCCAGACCATTCCAGGGTGCCGGTAATGTCATAAGACGAAGTGGTGATCTGCGTGGGGTATGGGAACAGGCGGGTATAACCCCCGCGCATCATGCCCTGCAAACCCACGTACTCGCGCTTGGCGAGGCAGGTAAGGATAACCTGAGATTTGACCATCCACATCACCGGGGCATAGTTCAACACCTTATCCGGCTTGTAGATATGGGCCAGGCTGGCATCATCCACTTCGATGTAAGAATTGGTAATATCGCTGAACATTCCCAACAGCCCGCTGTGCGTTACTTTGAGCTGCCCAAACACATAATGGTTGGTGGTCAATAAGTCGGCAGGGATGAAACGTCCGGAGGATAATGCCATGAGGATGTTCCTTTCGATTAGTGGGGCTGAGGCCGGTCCAGGCGCGGGGGACGGCCGCGGCGCTGGAAGGGCGGGCGGCGGCCCGTGCTGGGGCTGAGCAACGTGTTCAACCAACTGACCGCGCGGGCATCGTATTCTCGCCGCCCGCACACATCACAAACCCAAGAAGGGAAATTCGGCACAGTGACCAATTGTTCATTGAGCCAGGTGAAATAGGTCAGGTATTCAAGGTGGTAAAGGCCGGCATGGCACTCTGGGCAGATCGGAGCCTGAGTGGGCAGGGGCGTATTTTCAGAAGATTTCTTTTGATCAGACATAAGCTCGTCTTTAAGGTCAAGGAATAGGGGTAGCCAATGAAACATGGGCAATCGTGCCCATCTCTGAGAGCGGCCAATAGATGAAGATCGCCTTGCCAATCACATAGTCCAGCGGCAGCATGCCCCATTCATGCGAGTCAGAAGAAAGGTTGCGGTTATCGCCCAGCACAAACAGGTAATCAGCCGGCACCGTCCAATCGCCCGTGTATCTTGGCGGGGCAGAAATATATGGTTCATCCAAGGGGTGTTCGTTCACCATCACCACGCCGTTAGCAATGGCGATCCGATCGCCAGGCAGGCCGATGACCCGCTTGATGTATTCCTGCTCGGGATCGCGCGGGAAGTGGAAGACGATCACATCGCCGCGCTCGGGCAGGCCAAAACGGTAGCCCAGGCGGTTGACGACCACCAGTTCATTATGGTGCATGGTCGGCTCCATGCTGGCCCCATCCACGCGGATGCGCGCCGAAACAGCATTGATGCCCACAAACAGCACCACCGCCAGGATCAACGTCTCAAGGATGTCCATCAAGAAATTCATCACGCCCAAAGCCGCCGGTTTTTGACCGGCTGGCTGAGAGGCTGCATCTTCAGGCTGTATCGAGTTCACGGACGGATTATAAAACGGCTTGCAGGTTGGGGCAAGAGGCGTTTGGAGAGATGAGATATTTCACATTTCATCATCTTCAGGCTTCCTATTTGCGCCGCGGCCGCATCACCAGGCGGATGGGAGTACCAGTAAAGGGGTGTGACAGGCGAATGCGGTTTTCTAAGAAGCGCGCGTACGTGAAATGAGCCAGCTTGGGGTTGTTGCAGTACAGCAAGAAGGTTGGCGGGTCGCTGCGCACCTGGGTGGCATAATACACCTTGAGCTGCTGGCCCGCATGAGAAGGAGCAGGATGGCGCTCTTGGGCATCTTGCAAGATCTGGTTCAACTGCGAGGTCGGAAGACGCATCAGGCGCTCTTCTTGCACCTTGATAGCCATGGGCAGCACCTGTTCTACCCGCTGACCAGTCTTGGCAGAAATGAACAGGATGGGCACATAATCCATAAAGTTCAATTCCTGGCGGATCTTATCGGTGAAAGAGGCCATGGTGTAGGTGTCCTTAGGAACCGCATCCCATTTATTGACCACCACCACGGTGCTTTTCCAGGATTCTAAAACGAAACCGGCAATGTGGGCGTCCTGGGCGCTGATGCCGCTGGTGGCATCGATGACCAGCAGCGATACATCGGCCCGCTCAATGGCTTGCAGTGAGCGCAAAACGCTGTACTTCTCTACACCAGGCTCAATGTGACCGCGCCGGCGGATGCCAGCCGTGTCGATGAGGGTGATCGGTAGATCGTCGTAGGTCATGTAAGTATCAATGGCATCGCGCGTGGTGCCGGCGATGGGGCTGACGATGGCGCGCTCTTCGCCCAGCAGGCGGTTGAGCAGGCTGGATTTGCCCACATTAGGCTTGCCGACGATGGCGATCTTGACCGATTCGTCCTCTTCTTCTTCGCCGCGCGTCTCAAAGGTATCCACCAGGGCATCCAACATATCCCCGGTGCCCGTACCGTGTAAAGCCGAGATGGGGTAAGGATCGCCCAGGCCCAGCTCGTAGAACTGCAAAGCAACCATGCGGCGCTCTTCGCTCTCGCACTTGTTGACCACCAGCAAAACAGGTGGCTTGAGTTTGCCATCTTGTTCAACCTGGTAGCGGCGCAAGATCTCAGCCACTTCCTGGTCGGCAGAGGTCACACCGCTGTCAGCATCGGTGATAAAAAGCACGGCATCGGCTTCGCGGATGGCAATTTCGGCCTGGGTACGGATCTGCTCGATGAAGTCGGCCGAGCCGATGGAGAGCGGCTGTTGGTTGCGGCTGACCTGGGTGGGGTCAATGCCGCCCGTATCCACGATATCGAAGACCCTGCCAATCCATTCGGCTTCAGCCATCAACCGGTCACGGGTGGTGCCGGGCACATCATCGACCACTGCCAGCCGCTCACCCGCCAGGCGGTTGAACAGGGTGCTCTTGCCAACATTTGGACGCCCAACCAGGGCGACAATCGGTTTTCTCATGGATCATCCTCAGGGTCTTAGGGTAGGGGTAGGGGTACCTGTACGCAGGGGGGTAGGGGTAAAAGAAGGCGTCAGGGTGGGTGTGGGTGTGGGGGCCAACGTAATAATGACCTCCACCGTACTGGGAAGGATAGACACCTTCTGCACCTGGTCGGGCAAGAAATCTACCACCGGGATCAATTGATACGTACCGGCGGTATAGTCGGTCAGGTCAACCATCAGGCGGATATCACCCGGCTCAAGAGCATCCAAGATGGGCACCGGGCCCGAGAGGATGACATCTACGGTAGATGGAGACACGCTGGCTAAGAGGCCGGGCGTCAGGCCAATCACCTCCACCGGCAGCGAAACCGCCAGGCTACTCTCAATGGCGGCAATGCTGACCTGCGCCAGCACTTTCGGGTCTCCGACCACCGAGATGCCCGCCGGCAGGTTAAGGTCCACCAGGGCTTCAAAATCATCCGTGCTGCCGGTCAGGTCAATGGGCATCGTCTCGATGTAACCGGGCAGGTCGCCCACCAGGTCTGGGTCAGAAGAAAAGACCACCACCCCAACCGGCGTGACAAAAAGGTTGGTCAGCTTATAACCGCTGGGCACCTGCCCCTCAGAGACGGCCTTGATGATGACGTAACGGTAGCCGCCCAACAATTCAATCGGCTGGCTGACGGCAGCCTGGTCGGGGGTGATGGTAAGCCCGCTGATGGCCTTGCCGGCGGCATCCAGGGCCACCGGGGTGAGCTGTTTGGATACCGTCTCGCTGGCGCCGGCAATATCCAGGGCCAGGCGCACACTTTCTACGCGGTCCACGAGCGATTTGGGGCCCGAAACGCTCACCTCGCTAGGCTGCAAGACGGGGGTGCCGACCTGGTAGCCAGTGGGCGGCAGGCCGCTCACCACCAGCTCAAGCGGGAAAGTTTCGGTCACCAAAGGTTCCAGGACCACGGTGATGGTTTGTGGGTCTTGCTTGATCAGGCGCACCAGGCGCAAATCAATCTGCACCTGCACCGGGATTGTATGCTCACCGGCCCCTAAGCCCGATAGGTCTACCCAGGCGCGCACGCTTTGCCGGTCTGTATTCAACACACCCCAAACCGAGTTGGGGGCCTTGATGGTCAGGGTCACATCGCCATCGGGGCTGCCGATGATCTGCAGGCTGGGGTCTTGGCCAACGATCTCGATCGGCACAGCCCGCCCCAGGGCATGCTCTTCATTCGGGTCAGCCGAGGTGATGGCAGACACCCAAACGATCAGCGCCAACATAAAAGCCAGCGCCAGGGTTGTCAAATTCTTTGCCAGCCAGCGCAAAGGAGAACCCTTCATCCGAGCCTCTCTTCGCCGGGTTTCCCTTTGCCAATCGGCCAGAAATCCGATAGGCGGTGCAAGGCGCTGCGCTTTGCAGGCGGACGGAAGAAAGCCATGAGAATGTTTTCCAGGCGTTCGGCATCCAGGCGGCGGATCATGCGCCCGCCGTGCACAATTGAAATCGAGCCGGTTTCTTCAGAGACGACCACCACCACCGCGTCCGAGACCTCTGAGATGCCCAGGGCGGCGCGGTGCCGCAAGCCCATTTGGCGCTCAGGCGAGCGGGTGAGCACGCCCGAAGCAGAAAGCGGCATCACACAAGAGGCCGCGATGACGCGGTCGCCAATCATAATGGCAGCCCCATCATGCAGGGGGGTGTTGGGGTAAAAAACCTGCAACAGCAGCTCGGGGGTCATGCGGGCGTCCATCAACACGCCGGTATGGATGTATTCTTCCAGCGTATCCGAGCGCTGGATGACGATCAGCGCGCCATGCCGCCGGTCTGAGAGGCGCATGGCTGCCGTAACCAGCTTGCCGACCATCTTTTCCATCTCTGGCGAGGGGCGGCTCTCCAGGCGCAGGAATCCGGCCCGCCCCAGGCGTTCAAGGGCGCGCCGGATCTCAGGGGCAAAGATGACCGGCACCGCCAGGACCAGGCCCGGCAGGGTGGTGCCCACCAACCACGAAAACGCCGGGAGCACATCCAGGCTGTTGAGCACGCTCACCAGGGCCACCAATACCAGCACACCGCGCAAAAGCACCATGGCCTGGGTATCGCGCAGCAAAAGCAAGATGGCAAAGAATACGAAGGTGACGAGCGCCAGGTCAATAATGCTCAGCCAGTTCAGGCGCTCGAGCATGAACCCCACATTATCAATCAGGTTTTGAATCAATCCATCCATTAAACATACTTATACAGGTCGCAGCACCCGGTCTTTACGCAACTGTTTGAAGTACATCACTTCGTCGCTTGCCAGGGTATCTTGGGCGGCCTCTTGCCAGGCACGCACCCCCAGGCTTTGAATGATGCGCGGCTCGTACCCAAGGGAGCGCCAGACATCTTCCTTGTTCTGAGATAAGGCGCTTGGTAAAAACAGCAGCGAGACTTCGCACTGCAGGTCACGAGAAGAATTTTCGACCTCGTCAAGCATGATCTTCATGGCTTTATCGAGGACGATATCCGGCTCAACATACACATCGTCTGTGCGGGCCACCAGGTTTTCAACCTGCCAACCGGCCAGCCCCACCGGGCGATTATCCATCTTGAGAAAAATGAAGGCCTTTTCTCCAAAAGCCGCCATAATGTCTTCGCTGGTCAGGCGGCGCTGGCCTTTGCTCAAACGGGTGATCAGCTCGGCAATTTCTGCCGCCTGGCGCGGGCGGGCCTTCTCCACCGTCAGCGCGCCTTTGGCCGCCGGGGTCACCGGACGGAAGACGCCCGTCTCTTCAGATGGGAACAGTTGTTTCCAGGCGGCGTTGACCTGCCGCCAGGTATCTTCAAAAGACCCCTCGTTGCGGACGACCACGTTGGCAGCAGAGATCTTTTCATCCTGGCTGCCCTGAGCGGTCACGCGCTGGCGGGCCGTGGTCTCATCCATGCCGCGCTTTTGCATCAGGCGGGCCATCTGGATCTCGGTGGGGGCATAGGTGACCCACAGGGTATCGCAACTGGCACGCAATGGCGACTCAAGCAGCTTGATCGCCTCGATCACAACCACTTTTTGGGGCGCCCGGCGCACCAGGATATCCACAGCCTGGCGCACAAGGGGGTGGATGATCGCTTCCAGCTCACTCAGGGCCTGCGGGTCTGAAAAGACCACCCTGGCAAGCTTGGTACGATCGATCTGCTCATCCGGGCCCAGGATCCATTTGCCAAAGGTCTTCAACACGCCCTGGTAACCTGGAGCATCTTTTGCCATAGCGCGATGCCCTAAAGCATCCGCGTCAATGCCATATGCTCCCAGATGCTCAAGCATCTTACGAACAACACTTTTGCCGGTGGCAATGTTTCCGGTCAGCCCGATGACGTACTTGCCTGGCCAGGCGCTCATTGTGCCTCCAACCGCTCGAAGGGTATAGATATTGAATAATAGTACCATTGATGAATTAAGAAAACAAGGGCCGAAAAGGGCCCTTAAACAAGCATAAGGCGGTGCGTCGGCACCGCCTCATGCTTGTTTATAAATTTCCTATTCCCCGCGCTGGGCCAGGCGAGGGTCGAGGGCATCTCGCAGGCCATCGCCGAGCAGGTTGAAGGCCAAAACGGTGAGCATGATCGCCAGGCCAGGGAAAAAGACCAGGTGAGGGGCCGTGAAGACCTGGTTGCGCTCTGCGCCCAACATGGTGCCCCATTCTGGGGTCGGCGGCTGCGCCCCCAGGCCCAAGAAAGAGAGGGCCGCCGCATCCAAAATGGCGGTGGCGATGCCCAGCGTGCCCTGCACGATCAGCGGGGTCAACGAATTGGGCAAGATGCGCCCGAACAAGATATAGAACATACCGCCGCCCAAGGAACGCGAGGCTTCCACAAACTCCATCTGCTTGGTTGAGAGCACCGCCGCCCGCGTAACGCGCGCATAGGCCGGTATCGAAACGATACCGATCGCCAGCAGCGCATTCTGCAGGCCGGGCCCCAGGATGGAAACGATGGCGATTGCCAGCAGCAGCGAAGGGAAGGCCAACAGCACATCCATCAGGCGCATGATGATCGTATCCACCCAGCCGCCCAGGTATCCGCTCAGCGCGCCCAAGAAAACGCCGATGACAATGGCAAAGCCCACCGTAGTGAAGCCAATCATCAGGCTGAGGCGCGAGCCAAAAAGCAAGCGGCTGAACTCATCCCGCACATTGCCATCCAGGCCCAAGATGTGCTGGGGCTGGTCTTCAGGGCAGCCCAAGAGATGGATGCAGGGGGCCTGGCGCATTTTGACATCTTCAATACCGATCAGCACCTGGTAAGGGTCATAGGGAGAGAGCACGTTTGCAAAAACGGCAATCAATACCAGCACTCCCAATATGATCAAGCCTAACATGGCCGATTTGCGCTTGAAAAGCCGCCGCCAGGCGGTGCGCCAGAGGGTGACGGGTTTTTGAGAACGCAGCCCCTCGGCATCTAATTGAGTAATCTGGGGTGTGTTTTCGCTCATCGATTACTCCAGGCGCACGCGGGGATCCAGGTAAATATAAGAAACGTCCACGATCAAGTTCAAAACGACAAAGAACACCGCAATCACCACCGTAAAGGATTGCACCACCCCATAATCGCGGGCCGTAATGGCATCGTACATGATGCGCCCCACGCCCGAAAGGCCAAAGATGGTTTCGGTCAGCACGGCGCCGCCCAAGAAAGAGCCCAGGGATAAACCAATGATGGTCACCAGGGGCAGCAGGGCGTTGCGCAAAGCATGCTTGAGCACCACCCTGGAGCGCGGCAGGCCCTTGGCACGTGCCGTGCGCACGTAATCCTGACCCAAGACGTCCAACATGCTCGAGCGGGCCATGCGGGCGATCAGGGCCAGGGGAATGGTACCCACGGCTACAGCCGGCAAGATCATGTGCCGGAGGGCATCCCAAAAGATATCCAGCCGCCCAATCAAAAGCGAGTTCAACAGGTTCAAGCGGCTGATGAACTCCATCACGCCATTGCCGCTCAGAGAGGTGAGCCCCCAGGCCTCGTAGAAAGGCATAGGCATCAGCCCCGGAGACAGGCGACCCGAAGGCGGTAGCTGGAGGGGCGTATCTTTTAATACCAATGCAAACAAATACGCCAACATCAACCCCAACCAGAATACCGGCATCGAAACACCCGTGTTCGCCAGGAGCATGGTGATCACATCCAGAGCTGAGTTATGGCGCACGGCCGAGATAATGCCCATGGGAATGCCGACCAGGATGCTGAAGGCCATGGCGCAGATGGTCAACTCCAGCGTGGTGGGCAGGCGCTCGACCAATAATTCGGTCACCGGCTTGCTGTAACGGATCGAGCTGCCAAGGTCTCCCTGGGCGATCTCAAAGACATAGATGGCAAATTGGGTTGGGATGGGCTTATCCAGGCCGTGGCGATGGATGAATTCATCACACACCACATCGGTGGCCTTTTCGCCCAAGATGGCGCGGCAGGGGTCGCCGGGAATCAGGCGCCCCAACGCAAAGGTAACAAAAAGAATGCCAAACAGCACAGGCAGGCTGGAAAGGATACGACGGAGAATGTAAGTGAACATGATCTGGTGGGTATCCCCCGGCGGGGCAGGCGCTGCCCCGCCGGGGAAAAACGCAAGAGAGATCAGATGAGTGGTTTACTCAGAGGGTGGGGCATTTAAGAAGGCACCCCACAGGCCGCTCCAGTAAGCGAAGGCACCCGTGTTGCCTTTATGGAGCGGGTGGGCGGCATCCCACTGCACAACCAGCGACATGACCACATCGTTGGCATCGAAGGCTGAGCCATCGTGGAAGGTGACGCCTTCGCGCAGGTTACAAGTCCAAACCGTCAGTTCGGTGTTGGCATTGCAGGCCGTAGCCAGAGAAGGCTCGACCGCCACGCCGCCGACCGCGTAGCGCAGCAAGGACTCGGTGACCTGCTCGCAAGCGCGCAGGGACTCGCCATCGGTTTCGTCAGCGCAGTACAGCGAGATGGGCTCGGCATTCTGCATCCAGACGAAGGTATCCTGCCCGGGGATGCCCATGTGGGCAAAGCTTTCGTTGCCCAGGGGGCTGGCGTGAGCGCCATCGACCGTGGCTTTGAAAGCCAGGCCCGAACCGGCGTGCGAGATGGGTACCATGGGCACATGGGTGCGGATGGCATTGTTAGCGGTGACATAGAAGGGCGCGCGTGCGGCATCTTCAGCCAGGGCAGCACCAGCCTTGAGGGCCTCGGTGATGTCGGTGAACTTCTCGCCGAACTGCTCTGTGGCGCCAGCGCCGAAGTGGTAGTCAAGGAAGTTGGTCATATCAGGATAGTCGGCGCCCCAACCCAGCAGGTACAGGCCGTCCAAAGCACCTGAATCGGCAGCATCCAAGAAGGCGCCCGATTCCATGACCACGATCTCCACGCGGATGTTCAGGTTCTCCAGCAGTTGCGCCTGGATATCCTGGGCCACCACGCTGGGCTGCGGCAGGTAGCCGCGCACCACGTCGCGATAGAAGAGCTTGGTATCGAAGCCATCCGGGAAACCGGCTTCAGCCAGCTTGGTGCGGGCAGCTTCTACGTCAAACTCGTACCAGGCGTCGCCTTCGCAGCCACCGGGGATCGAGCAGGGGGTGAAGTGGCTGGCAACTTCAGAACCAGCAGGCATGAAGTTATCGACAATACGCTGGCGGTCAATGCCCATGGCGATGGCCTGGCGCACTTGCTCATTGTCGTAAGGTGCGACGACGTTGTTGAAGCCCACATAGAAGATGTTCAGGGCTTCGCGCTCGATCAGTTGCAGGTTGGCATCGGCTGCGACGACGGCGAAATCATCGGGGCCAATGTTATCAATGCCGTCCACAGTACCGGCTTGCAGCTCCAGCAAACGCTGGGCGGCTTCGGTGCCCCAGCGGAAGACCACGGTCTGGTTATCAGCGGGCTCGCCCCAATAGTTGGCGTTGCGGGTCAAGACCAGTTCATCGCCGCGCTTCCACTCGGCCACCATGTAGGGGCCGGTGCCGATGGGCTTCTCGAGCAGGGCTGAGCCTTCACCACCGCCACCCGTAGATTCCAGGTATTCGCTGGGCTGGATGGCAAAAGGCGAGAAGGCGATCTTAGACGGGAAAGCCGGATCGGGGGAGCACATGGTGAAGCGCACCGTGTAGCGATCGATAGCTTCGATGGTCTTGAACAGGCCGCCGTATTCGCAATCGGGCGCAGAGACCGACATCGGCTCAAAGGCAGTCTCTTCTGCTGGGACTACCTCACCGGGGGCCTGAGTAGCGGCCTGGGGCGTGCAGGCTGAGAGCAGGATGCTGGCGAGCAGTAGACCGGCCATCAGGGTGTACAAGATCTTGTGTTTCATGTGTTTCTTCTCCTCTAGGTAAGTAATCTGAAACGCTGAAATACTGGCTAGAACATGTACAGCGGCACGATGCTGGGCAGGCGCCTCCTTTCTGCACTCATGATTGCTTAATGC
>JAKQIM010000001.1 GCA_029557965.1 Chloroflexota bacterium
CGGTCCAGCACCAGCAGGTACTGCACGTCATAATCTTCAGGGGTCAGGCCCAAGGTGGTAGAACCGTCCAGCTTGGCATCAAGGCTGGGCTTGGGGGGCAGCATGCCATCGGGCGATTCGCCGCTGAGCGGGTAAAGCCACATCCCCAGGGTGACCTCATCGGCATCCAGGGGGATGGACACCCACTGGCGGAAATCTGAGAAGCTGTAGATGTTGTCCAACGGATTGGTGATGCCGCTGCGCATGGACCAGTGAGGGCTGTGGGCGCGGGTGGTCGAGTAGGCAGCGTCATACACGGTGTTAATGATCTCCCAGCCATCATCGTCTTCAAAATCACTGTTTTCAAGGTAGTTGGTGCACGGCGAAGGCGTGTTGGTGATGGTGGGCACCAGCGTGGCAGTGGGCGTGTTGGTGGGCAGGGGTGTATTGGTAGAAGTAGGCGTCGACGTTGGCGAGGGGGTCATCGTTGGCGAGGGGGTCATGGTGGCGGTCGGCGTCGTGGTGGGCGTGTAGGTACTCGAGGGTGTGGGTGTGATGGTAGGCGTGGAGTAGCAGGTATCCAGGGTCACATCGTCCACGTACATAGCCGTGGTGCCGTAATAGCCATCGTTATAGGCGCCAAACTGCAAGTAAATGGTCTGCCCGGCATAACGGCGCAAATCGAATTCGTAGTAAGCCCAGGCGTCACGATCAGAGCGCTCCCAAACCAGGGTGTCGATCCAGTTCTGGTAGCGATCCAAGATCAGCACGTACTGCAAGTCGCTGCCCAGGGCCTGGGTGCCAAAGGGCTTCCCGGTGGGGGTAGAGTCAGGCAGGGCGTTGATCGCCAGCGTGTCACCACTCAGGGTATACAACCAGAAGCGCAGCGTGGCTTCTTGTGAGCCAGAGGGGATGCTGATCAACTGGCGGAAATCCGAGTAACTGTAAGTATTGTCGTAGGGGTTGATGATACCAGAGCGCATAGATTGAGAGCCGCTGTGCGCCTTGGCGGTGGCATAGTTGGCTGAGTAGCGCGTGATGGGGATCTCCCAATCGCTGAGGGTTTCAAAACTGGGGTTATCCACCAGGTTGCCGCAAGAAGCCGGCGGCGGGGTATTGGTGGGGGGCAGGCCGCTACCAGGGCAGATCTGCAGCGAAACGTCATCGACGTACATGGCGCTCACCCCGCCCCAACCGTCATTGTAGGTACCGATATGCACCTGGATGGTGCGTCCGGCATACTTGGCCAGGCTAAATTCGTAGTAGGTCCAGGTGCGGGTGTTGCTGAGCTGCCAGACCAGGGTATCGATCCAATTGCCGTACTGGTCCAAGATCAACACATACTGCACGTCACCCGCCATGGGCTGAGAGCCCAGGGTGGCGGCATACGCCTGCGGCAGCAAGTTGACCTGGTTGAGAGCCTCACCGCTGAGCGGCTTGAGCCAGAAGCTCAGCCCGGCCCCGGTGGTGCCAGCCGGGATGGTGATGAACTGGCGCACCGAAGAGTAAGAATAGCGATTATCAGCCGGGTTGGTGATGCCAGTGCGGGCCGAACGCAGGCCGCCGTGCGCATCGGCGGTGGAATACGCAGCGGCGTATTCGGTGATCGGGAATTCCCAGGCCTGGTTAGCCTCGAAGCCGCCGTTGGTGATGCCCTCAGAGCAGGCCTGCGCCACGGTAAAGTTGAAGTACATGGCACGCGGCGGCACCACGACCTCAGCCTGGGAGGGCGAGAAACTGCAATTGTTCAAAGCCGGCGTCAACAGGTAGCTGGTATCAGACAATCCCGCAAAGACATAATTCCCATTGTTGTTCGTGACCGCCGTGAAGGTTTCATCCCCTGAGCGCGCCGTGATCGTAGCGCCGATGATGGGCACGTTGCTGGTGTTGAGCACCTGCCCAGAGATGGTGTAACCGCCAGCATGGTTGCGGAGGATGGCCGGGATGAAGACGACATTGGCCGGATCGGCCGAGTCGTCCTCCGCGCGTCCAGGCAAGCTGTTCACGCCCAGCAGTATTGCGATGAGAATAAAAATACCAAATGCAGTGATCCATTTCGTTTTCATCAATGCCTCCTGGCCAGGGGGGACCTATGCACCCTGGCATCTGTATCTACAGTTTACATACAAAAGACGCTAGAAACGCAGAGAAAGTGCCGCGACTGCCTTACAAAAATGTTAGGCGGCGGGGATTTAGAGGATCAAGAATCCAGGAACGGGGCGGGCTCATCCCGAAAAAATCCCTTGTGATATATAATACAAGAAACTATCAGCGAAAGGAATCCCATTATGCCCAGCATTGTATATTATGGTTCTCCACGCCAGGCACGCCTGGAGGCTAGTGAAACCCTGCCCGCCAAGCTAGACCTGATCTTGGAACGTCTGAACTTGCGCGAACGCGTGAAAGGCGAGACCGTGTTGCTCAAGATGCACACCGGCAACAACATTGTTTACTCCACCGTGCACCCGGTCTTCGTGCGCAGGGTGGTGAAAGCCATTAAAGAGGGCGGCGGCAAACCTTTCATTGCCGACGTGAATTGGGACGTAGATGGCGCCGAGACGCGCGGCTACAGCAGCGAGGTATTGGGCTGCCCGGTGTATCCCGCGGCCGGCCCAGAAGAGCAGTACGTGTATGCCCACGAGCGGCCCTTCAAAAACATCCAGAAATGGCTGGTGGCGGGCATGGTTCAGGATGCTTCCTTCCTGGTCAATTTTGCCCATGTCAAGGGCCACCCTAGCTGCGGGTTTGGGGCAGCCTTCAAGAACGTGGCATTGGGCTGCATGGCAGGGCCCACGCGCGGCGCCATGCACGATACCATGCAGTTTGATCCTTATTGGTTCCCCGACCTGTGCCCAGATGAAGCGGTGCGCCAGCGCATCCTGGCAGCCTGCCCATTCGAAGCCCTGGTGCAAGATAAGCAAGATCCACGCGGCATCCACATGCACCCCGAACAGTGCAATGCTTGCGGGCGCTGCCTGAAGGTTGCCCCTCCCGGCAGCCTGAAGATCGACGCCGTCAATTTCCATGCCTTTCAAGAGGCCTGTGCCATCAGCACAGCCATCACCATCTCTACCTTTGCGCCAGGCAAGGCCATCCACCTGGGCCTGGCAACGCACATGACGCCGGTATGCGACTGCTTCGGCTTCACCAGCATGCCCATTTTGCAAGATGCAGGCATCTTCGGCTCAGATGATATCGTGGCTCTCGACCGGGCAGCGTTGGATGCAACCGCCGGGCAACGTCTGCTGGAAGAAAATATCCCCACCTGCATGGAAGTGCACACCCGCCAGGGCCACCCCTTCCGCTGGCTGCACGGCCCGCTCAAAGACCCATACCTGGTGACAGAGTACGGGGCCAGGCTGGGCCTGGGCAGCCTGGAATATGAGCTGGTGGACGTGCTGCCCGTAGAGAAATTCGACCGCGCGGGTATGGCATACATCTCCGCGGGAGGCGCATGATCGTTCCATTTAGAGACCTGTTAAACATCAAGAAAGAACTGGGCGAGATCAATTTTCTCGATTACAGCCGCGTATCGCTGATCGATGCACACTGCCGCCTGGGCGAAGAAGTGGGTGGGCAGGTGCGGCAGCACTTACGCCACCGCCTGGATACGATCCCTGAGGAACGCCTGGCGGCTGTCTTATTCCAGGCGCGCGCCTGCTGGCTGGCTTTGGAAGAACGGCGGCAGTCGCGCGCCCTGCCCGAAGTCATCCGCAAGACACTGCATGAATACCGAGAATGTCTATCTGCCTGGGCAGAAGGCTGTGGGATTGCCGGGATGCGTCACCCCGCCTTGCAATCCCTCTCCCTGGTGGAAAGGGCCATGTTCTTACAGCACGATAACACCGGCTGCCAAACCGGCATCTACCGCCAGGCCAACGGGCACCTGGTATTGTGGCATACCGAAGAAGATTCAGGCGAAGAAAGCGAGGGGCGTTTCGATCAACTGCGGGTGGCCATCTTCCGCACCATGGGCGCCAACGGACCGGCCCTGGTATTGGCATTCATTTACCCCGACCTGCTGCCCGGCTCTGCCTTTGCCTGGCGTTCAGACGGGTACGTCCAGGCGGTGGACGCTCTCAGGCTCAAACCCTTCACCGGCCTGGAGCCGCGCCTGTTGGCCAACATCGCCAGTTGGGTTACCCTCTTCTTGGGCACCCTGGCCCCAGCCGGCCAGGTTATCGAGGCCTTGGGCCCGTATTATGATGGCTATGCCTTGAATACCATTTACAAACAGCCAGACTGCCTGGTGGGCAAGAAACACGAGTTTGTATATGACCTGATCCGCCACAAGCGCCTGGCAAGCGACCCCGGAAGCATCTTGTTCCAGGCCAACGCTTTTTCACGCGGCTACAGCTCGAATGCACTGCGCCTGATGGAGAATCTGAATCCGCGAGGGCGCTCGGTCTTCGAACAGCGCGAACAGCGCGCCCATGCCGCGCTCGATGAGATGGAAGCGCAATTTTACGCCAATACGACGCCTTTTTTGGCCAGGCTGATGACCTCTCGGCGCGGCGGGAAGCGGGCCTACAGCAATAAGGATGTCAAAGCCCGCCTGATCGCCCGCCTGGGACCGCAAGAAGCCGAGATCTGGGTGGATGGCGGGCCAGGTGTGCCGAACGAGCCTTATCAAGTTTTGAATTACACCTATTAGTGGGGGATTTTGGGGTTGTTTTGAACAGCGAAGCTGCCCAAAACAACCCCAAAATCCCTTTTATTAAACGTTTGCCGCCTGGCGCTTGTTCTTGATCTCTTCCAGCGTGCGGATGAGGGTGTGCGTTGGGCCAGAACCAAGGCCAATCACCAGGCCGGTGATCGCCACGCCGGCATGCGGCAGGAGGTTGGAATCGGGCAGCGTGGTGCCAAGGGCAGCCAGGAAGATATCCAGCCCTAGCGGGCCGGCAATACACAACCCCAAGAACATGCCCAGCATCAGGCTGATCAGCCGCCGTCCGGGATTATCCTTGAAAGAAGCCCCAAAATCTGTGGTGGCGTTGATCAACACCTGCCCAACGGTGCAAACCTGGTCCACCTCGGGGTACTTGCCCTGCACTGCGGCAATGGCCGTATTGGCCTGGGCAGCGGCTTTGTTAATGCTCTCGATATTGGGGGCAATCGTCTGGAACTGGCTGATCTGCGCCTGGACCGTCTCCAACGCCTTTTTGGCATCTTCTAACTTGGCCTTATCCTTGGCGTATTCCTGCTCAATCTTTGCCATGGCCTCTTCAAAGCGGGTATGGAAGGGCGCCATTTGCTCGTTCAGATCTTGGGTGAACTTCTCCAACTGATCCAAAGCGGCCTTGGCCCAGGCCTTGCCCCTGAAAAGGCTGACGCCATCCCAAGAGGCCTCAATGGTGCGTTCGATGCCCACCGCCACCGTCCCGATCAGCGTCAAGACAGCCGTCGCGCCTTCAAGCGGGATGCTTGGAGCATTCGACCACTGTGCCACCACCAGGAACAGCAAGATGGTCAAACCCAGCCACACAAAGGTGTACAGCTTGGTAGATGAAATGCTGTTTTTCCGAACCTTTTTCTTTGCCATCGCGGTCTCCTTCCTTTGCATAAGGTTGATTCTATCGCATCTCTTTCCGGTTGCCGAGATGGCGCTTTTCGATTAGACTCTTAACCAACTGCTGACCTGACGGAGAGAGACACCATGTTCCAACCCATTGTATGCCCCAACTGCGGCGCGGCGATCTCGAATATGGATGTGCGCTTGATGGAAGTGGCCCAATGTGCCTACTGCAAGGCGTCTTTTCGCGTGCCGCGCTCCTTTACCCCCGAGCCCGACCTGGGCGACCTGCTGTTGGGGGCCGATTTCAACGCCATCGCAGATATCCCTGGCTGGCAAAGGCTGAGCCTGGAACGCACACGCACTTTGTACGGCCCCCCGCCCGCCCTGCTGGCTGAGATGCCCGCATCAGACCTGGTGCACTATGCGCTGCAATCTTCGGGGTTGTTCGACGATTTCGACGCCAGTGTCAGCATCCGCTTCATGGATGGGGCGCTCAATTACATTCGTGGGGGGCTGGTCTTGCGCTACAACCCCAAGCAAGGCGGGTACGTCTTTTTTGTCTCTCCCCAACGCACCTATATGATTGGTTTTTATCATTACGTGGATGATAAGATCGCCTGGGGCGGCGAGCTGATTAGTTGGACCGAGCACACCGCCCTGCAGCAAGGCTTTGACGTAGTCAACCGCCTGCGGGTGGTTTTATATGGCGAACAATGCCGGGTATACTTCAACGGGGTGTTGGCAACCGCCCTGCGCCTGGATAAGTTCAGCCTGGGGCAGGTGCGCCTGGGCCTAGAATCCACCGTGCACAGCAAGATCGCCATCGCCTTCTCAGATTTGCAGTTGCGCGAGGTGCCGCCTGAAATGCGGCGGCGCTGAGGCTATTGGCCTTTCTTATCGATCTCCTCGAATACTTGCAGGTCTTGCTTCAGGCGGCGGCGGCGCAAGTATAAACTGACCAGGTAGATCAGCATCACGCCAAAGATCACCGCATAGCCCAAGATCATATAATTGGTCGTTTCAATTGGCCCTTGATCGAACAACAGCATAAGCAGGCTCCTGTTTACCGCACAGGTATGCGGCTTTAATCGTTGATCTTCAATTTTAACGCTTCCACCCGTTCGGCCAGGCGGCCCAGGCGGATGCGATGCCAAAGCAGGTCGGCAAAGACAAGCGAAAAGGTCCACAAACTGAAGAGGAAAGTTTGCAGCATGGCGGGGGACATATCAAAAGCAGCCGCCCCACTGCCCACCACCACCGGGTGAATGGTGCGAAAAAGACGGATAGAGATGAACGTCAGCGGAACGCTGATAAAGCCCAGGATGGCGTAGACCGCCCCAAAACGCGCCCGGCGCTCGGGGTCTTCTAAACCCTGGCGCAAGAGCAGGTAGGCAGCATAGACCAATTCGACGATGGCGGCGGTCGTGAGGCGCGGCTCCCAGGTCCACCAGGTGCCCCAGCTTGGCTTGGCCCAGATCGAGCCAGAGACGATAGCGATGAAGAAAAACACCAGGCTGATCTCTACCGCCGAAAGGCCAACAATATCCCACTTGCGATCCTGCTTGACCAGGTAAGCCACCCCGGCAATCGCAGCCACCAGGAAACCCAGCATGCCTACCCAGGCAGTGGCAACATGGAAATAGAAAACTCGCTGAACCTGGCCCATCACAGCTTCGAGGGGCGCATAAAAGAAGACCATGCCCACCGCTGCCAGGAAAAAGAGCACGGTGACCAGGTCCAAGATTTGCAAGGTGCGTGGTTTGGGTTGCATGAAGCTACTCCTCAACAATGTAATCAAATACCATGAAGGCCCCGGCGATGAAGATGACATCATAGCCGAGCAGCAAATTGATCCAGGGGCTGATCTCAGCCAACTCCCAGCCCTGCAAAAAAGCTGTGCTGGCGTTGACCGCCGCAATGAGCACCGGAATGACCAAGGGGAAGAGCAAGATCGGCAGCAGCACATCGCGCGTGCGGGTCTGCACGGCCATGGCCGAAAGCAAAGTGCCCACGGCCACATAGCCCACCGAACCTAATAACACCACCAGCAGTAAACCCGGCTTAAAGAGGTTGGTGTTATACAGCAAGCTGTACACCGGCAGAACAACGGCCTCAACGATGAACATAAAGAACAGGTTGCCAATGGCCTTGCCAAAGTAAATGGCACTGCGGTCCACCGGGGCCAAGAGCAAGCCATCCATGCAGCCGCGGTCTTTCTCCTGCGCCATCGAGCGATTCAAGCCCAGTGTGCCGGCAAAAGCAAAGGTCACCCACAGCACCCCGGCGGTCACGCTATGGCGTGCTTTCACATCTAAAACCAGTGCGAAGTCAAAAACCAGGATGACCAATAAAGCAAAGACGAGCATCGAAGAGAGCAGCTCGCGGCTGCGCACCTCAGCAGCCAGGTCTTTCCAAACAATGGCCCACAAAGCGCGCCAGAAGGCCCTCATACAACAGCCCCCTGGCTGGCGGTTTTGGAAAGGCGAGCATCCTCCAAAGCCCGGCGATAAAAGGCCAACAGGTCATCTGGCTGCACCTGGCTGCGCTGCACCGAGGCACAGACGACCCCGCCCGAGAGCACATCGAAGCGCGTGGCCAGGTCACCAGCGCGCGCCAAATCGTGAGAGGTCATGACCACCGTGCGGCCGCGAGCCGCCACATCGCGCAAAACGGTATCCAGCATGGTGCAGGCATCTTGGTCCAACCCGGTATGGGGCTCGTCGAACAGCATCACGCTGGGGTCGTGCAGCACAGCGCGCCCAATAGCCAGGCGCTGCTGCATGCCGCGCGAAAAGGTACGCACCAGGTCGCGGCGGCGAGAGGCCAGCCCAACCAGGTCCAACACTTCGGCAATGCGCCGGTGCGGCTCTGGCAGATCGTACATGCGGGCAAAGAAAACGAGGTTCTCTTCGGCAGTCAGGTCGCCGTAAAGCAGGGGCTGGTGCGATACCACGCCCAAGAGGCGGCGCACAGCAGCGGCCTGGTGCGGCAAGCGGTACCCGCCGATGCGCACCTCGCCCAAGGTCGGGCGTGTAAGCGAAGCCAGGATGCGTAAGAAAGTGGTTTTGCCGGCCCCGTTGGGCCCCAGCAGCGCCACAAATTCACCCGGCGCCACCTCAAAATCCAGGCCGCGCAGCACCGCCTTCAACCCAAAACGCTTGACCAGCTTGCGGACGGCGATCATAAAAGGTTCTTCAGCTTATCCTTCAGCTCGGCCCGGCGCCGTTGATAGGCGTCTTCGGGCAATTTGCCGGCCTGGTATAGATCATCCAGGGCAATGATCGCATCCATCAGGATGTTGGGGTCGTTTTGGGCCAGGGCATCGGTCACCGCCCCAGAAGCATCTTCGACACCATTCTCAGCAGACCCGGCTTCACCCAGCTCACTGCCATAGGCCTTGCTGCGGCGCAGCAGCCACACCCCAATTGCCACCAATGCCAGGCCAAATCCGCCCAATCCAATCACAAGGTTCATGGTAGAACCAGAGGTCAAGATCGAGCCGCTGTTCTTGGGGCGGCCAGATAAGTGGAACAAGAGCTGGTCACCAGCCAGCAAGGCCCTGCCATTGTACATCTGGTAAGAAATGCCCTGAAAATCACGCAAGCCGCCATCCTCAAAGATCTCTCCCTTAAGCTTGACGCCCATATCTGGCAGCATGACCACTACGGCGCTGGTGGGCATGGGTACCAACTGCTCAAAGGACAGCTCCTTATCATACGGTATGGTGAAACCAAAAACGACCTGGTATTCACCCATGCCAGGCAGGACGTTAAACGTGTCCGCAAAACCACCGGGCACTTCCAGGTAACGCTCTCCCAAACCGCCGTCCTGAAATTCCAGGTTGGCCGCACCGGCAGGCAAGGGGAAGTGCACCACCGGCCCGCCCATCTCAGATGCAATCACAGCCTGGTTGGTGGGGTTTGAGATAATGAAGACTTCTACCACCTGGAGGATATTGGGGGCAGGAAACTCTAACAGGATGTGGGCTCGGTCCACCATCAACACAGAGGTGTCGGTAGTGGTCTCGTACACAGTGGCCTGCAAGGCCATTTGATCCATGCCGGCTTTGGCCACCACCACATCAGACCCATACAGGCCGCCAGCATACCCAACGGCAGCCATAAATGTCCACTCTGGGGTCAGTTCCACCTGCTCAAAGGTATAGACGCCATTTTCACCATAAGTGAGGGTGGTTGAAAAGGTCACACTCGTTTCATCAAAGGCGTAGAGGGTCACAACCGCATCTGAGGGGACAGGAGAAAAAGAACCATTGAGTAGCTTGACCGTCACCGTGCCCAGGCTGGCTGGGGTGGGTATGGCCGTGGGGATAGCCTCAGGGGCCGGATAAGCCGGAAGCGGATAGGCCGGGGCCGGGTAGGCGCTGTTCATGATGGCGGCACTTTCAACTGGTGTGCGAGATAGGGCCTGGGCATTGGAATTGACAAAGGTCAATGTGCGCACATAGGCGGTCAGAGCCGCAATCTCGTTCCCGCTCAACTGCCCGCCAAAGCCGGGCATAGAAGGCAAAACCCCGCCTTTGATGGCGCTGTAGATCAGGTTCGAGGTGGCCGAAGTCATGATCGATTGGTCGGTCAGATCGGCCGGTGGGCTCTGCAATCCGGCAGCATCAGGGCCATCACCCTGCCCAGCATCACCATGACAGCGGGCGCAGTTTTCTTCATATAATAGCGCCCCCTCGGCCACCTGCTCGGGCGGAGTGCTGAGCGTGTAAATGTAGGCCAACACATCCCATTTCTGACGTGGCGTCAGGCTAGGGAAAGGCGGCATAAAATGCTCGAGATTGCCATTGGTAACCACCTGGTACCAGATGACCGGGGTCGAACGGTTGGCTATTTCTGGCAAGCCAACCTCAGGCACAGGCAGATTCAACTCGATGGCACGCGGGCCATCTCCCAGGCCGCTATCGCCATGGCAAGCCGCGCATTGGTCAACATAGATGAGCTTGCCATTGGCCGGGTCTGGCGGCACAATCGGAAAAAGGTCTTCGTGCGCCCCGGGGCTGGGGGTTACCACAATGTGCGGCTCTTGGATCCCGGGGGGCGGGGTGACATCGCCAGCCAGGGAACAGGCTGATAAGAGCAAGGCAGATAGAAAAACGAACAGGGGATACGGCAGGTAACGTGGCATATGGATGATCTTATTAGAGCCTGGCACCGCACTTGGGGCAAAACCGGTCAGACTGCATGACCGGGCCGCCGCACTTGGGGCAAAAGCCAGAGGCCTTTTCTTTGCGCTCTCTGCGGCGGTTGGCAATTACCACTTCCAGGTCATCATCTTCGGTCACAACCACGCGGCCGTTCTCATTTTGGGCTGCCGGGCGGGGGGATGCCTGGCTGCAGGAGGCCGCAGCCAGTTGTGGGCCGTCTTCGGCGGCAATGATGGCGGGCACAGCCAGGGCCTGCGGCTGGAGGACATCCAGTTGGCGCAAGATATCGGCGCCGCGCTGCAAGAGTGCGGCGCGTTGGGCAGGGTACTCTTCCTCAGGGATCTTGCCCAGGGCATGGTCAAAATCCAGTTCTTGCAGCGTGTTCACCACGCGGTCACGTTCAGCGAGCAAGGCCGAAAGGGCATGGTCATCCTGGTTAGGTAAGGCTTGCGGCCCCGCCTGGCGGGCGTCAAGCAAAGGGCGAGAAATGAAGGCCGCCACCAGCAAAAACAAGCCAAGGATGAGGAAGATCGAGCCGATATCCATAGAAGAATGTTTGCCTCAGGGTTTTAGCAAGGGATCAATGGCGGCCTTGATCTCGGCCAGGGATAGAAAAGGGCTGAGCTTGATATAGGCCAGCACCCCATTTTGATCCACAATGTAGGTCTCGGGCACGCCGGTTGTGCGGTAAGCCTGCGAGATACGCGTGCCCAAGTCGGGGCCGTTGGGATAGGTAATATCGAATTTGGACAGGTAAGCCATGGCGGGGGTTTCGGTATCGGTCCAATCTACACCCAAGAAAACCACGTCACCGCGGTCTTCATAATAACGCCAGGCGGCCTCCAGATCGGCGGCTTCTTGCTCGCAAGGCTTGCACCACGAGGCCCAGAAGTTGATTACCACCACCTTGCCGCGCAGCGCTTCAAGGGTGATCTGCTGACCATCGAAGGTGGTGAGGGTGAAGTTAGGGGCAGGGCTGCCGATGGTCACCGGGCCTTGCTGGCTGCTCAACAGGCCAACAGCCACGATCGCCAGCAAGATAAACAAGCCCAGCCAGGCCAACAGCTTGCCCCAGGGCAAACCACTTTTCTTCTCGGTTATGTTTGTAGGCGTTGTCTCTTCCATGTCTTTTCTCAAAGGTCAGCGCTTGCGCAGCTCTTCTTCCAGGCGGGCCACATATTCATCAGATGGGGGAACATCGACCGACGGTGAGGCAGCCTGGAGCGGCTGTTTCCAGGTGCGCATGCCGCGCCAGAGCACATAAACGCCCGCCAGGATGACCACCGGCGGCACAATGTAAGCCAGCCAGTTCAGACCGCGGGCAGGTGGGGCACCCAGCACCCGCTCGCCGTACATCTCGACAAAATAATCCTTGATCTGCTGTTCGGTCCAACCGGCGGCAAGTTTCTCGCGGATCAATTCACGCCACTGGGCACAGGCCTGGGTTGGGCAAACGTCCAGGGGGGTGTTCTCGCACACCGGGCAGTATAGCTGCTTGGCGATGGCGTTCACCTCATCGTCTGAAGGGGTGGGCTGCTGTGCCAGGGCGGCGTTCGCTGCCAGCCCGGTGAAGAGCAGGGCTAACAGGGTGGCAAGCCAAAATTTACGCATATTCATTCCGCTCCCCGGATCTCAACTTTGGACCCCGGCTTCTACGGCAGGCAAGCGCGCTGGGGCAGGCAGGGGCTCTTCAGGGTCAGGCCATGCAGCTACCAGGGTGCCAAGGATGAACACAATGCCACCCAGCCAGAGCCAATTGACCAGTGGGTTGTGATAAACCTTGAACGTTGCGCCCTGTGTAGAGATCGGCTGCCAATCCACCAACAACACATACAGATCATCTTCCAGGGTGCTGCGCACGCCGGGGATGGTCATGGGCTGTTGGGATTCGTAATAGTAATCTCGGCGCGGGTACAGATCACCCACGTACTGCCCATCCTGATACACATTGACCACAGAACGGGCCACGTTGCGGCCTTCGTCCAACAGGTCAAAGACCGCCAGGTCATTATAGACAACGGTATACCGCCCCAGGGTTAGCTCGCCGCCCCGGGCCAGGGTGCCCTGGGTTTCGGTCTGGAACATCTCGATCCCGATGATACCCAGCGCCATCAGCACCACGCCCAGGTGGATGATATAGCCACCGTAGCGGCGGCGGTTGCGGCCGGCCAGGTTCCAAAGGGCCAGGCCCAGGCTCTCGCCCTGGCTGCGCTGGCGCGCCCGGGCTGCCCGCCAAAACTCATACAGGGTGACAAAGATCACAAAGCCGCACAACCAGAAGGCCAGCAGGGCCGCCCAATGGCGCACATCCAGCAAGTAAGCCAATACCGGCACCAGCAGCGAGGCCAGGCCGGGCTTCCAGACGGCGCGCCCCAACGTTTTGGCGGTCGAATGCCGCCAGGCTGCCAGGGGTGCAACGCCCATCAGAAACAGCAGGCCGGCAAAGAGAGGCGCCGTGGCACGCTCGTAATAGGGCGGGCCAAAGGTCACCTTTTGCCCGGTGAAGGTATCTGCCAGGGCCGGGATGGCACTGCCGATAAAACCCAAGGCTTCAGAGAGGATGGGGAAGATCACCCCCCAGAAACACACCACCAGGATGCCGATGAAGAGCAGGTTGTTGACCAGGAAGAGGGCCTCGCGGGAGAAAAGGGAAGTCATTTGCACGTTGGCCTTCAACTCGCCCCAACGCCGTCCCAACAAAGCCAGTGAGATCACAAAGGTCAGGCTGATAAAGCTAAAGAAGAGCGGGCCAATGGCGCTTTGGGCGAAGGCATGCACCGAAGAAAGCACGCCCGAACGCGTCAGGAAGGTGCCAAAGATGACCAGGTCGTAGGTCAAGATGATCAGCACCATGTTCCAGTGCTTGAGCATGTTGCGCTTTTCTTGGATCACCACCGAGTGCAAAAAAGCCGTACCGGTCAGCCAGGGCATGAAGGCAGCAATTTCTACCGGGTCCCAGCCCCAATAACCGCCCCAGCCCAGCACATCGTAGGCCCAGCGCCCGCCCAATACCAGGCCAAGCGAGAGGAAGAGCCATGCCACCAGAGTCCAGCGGCGGGTGATGCGGATCCAGCGGTCATCTGTGCGCCCGGTAACCAGGGCGGCAATGGCAAAGGCATAGGGGATGACAAAAGAGACAAATCCCAGGTAGAGCATGGGCGGGTGGATGATCATACCGGGATGGCGCAGCAAGGGGTTCAACCCATTGCCATCTGAGGGAAAAACCAACACCGAGCCGGCCGGTTGGAACATCGAGACCACGATGCTGCCGGTAGAGATCTGCCAGATGCGCTCGAAGGGATTCTCCACCAGGATCGACATCAGCAAGAAGAAGGCCAGGGTGACCAGTGATACCAAAATGACCCAGGGCAAAAATTCGCGGTCGCGCTCCCAATTGCGCAGGGTCACCGCAGAAGCAAAAGCCGACATCGTCCAAGACCAGAAGATGAGCGAGCCGGCCTGTCCGCCCCACAACGCCGTTACCCGCAGGTAGAACGGCATGCTGTTGCTGGTGACCGAGGCCACATACTCTACCTCATAGCTGGCACTGACCAGCAGGTAGATGAGGGTCAGCGCCACCAAGGTCAGCAGGGGGAAGGTCAGCAGCATGGCGCTGCGGGCGCTTTCTATCCAGGCAGGCGAATTTTTACGGGCGCCGTAAAAGGCGGCCGCGGCGCCGTACAACGAAACCAAAAATGTAATGACCAGCGCCCCAAAGCCAAAGTTCGCGATCATTTAACCGCCGCCCTCAACCTGGTTTGGAACCGCTTCCTCATATTTGGTTGGGCACTTTAGCAGCAGCTCATCGGCATAGAAGACGCCATCATCGCCCATCTGCCCGGTCATGATGGCCTGGGCCTCATCACGCAGCAAGTCAGGCTGAACGCCGTTGTAAACCACTTCCATGCGGGCGCGGTCAGGGTCTGTCACTGCCTGGTGCAAAACAAAAGCCAGGCCGCCCAGGGCCTCGATCTCGGCATTATCCGCAGGGACATCAGCCACGGTGAAACGCAAGGTCAGGGTTTGGGAGTCGTATTGGATCGAATCGCCAATCACAGCGCCCGAAACGCGCGCATCCCGCCCAGCGGCGCCTTTGGTGACCAATTCTTCAACAGTGTAAAAATATTGAGCGCTGGACCGGGAAGCCGAGACAATCAAATAAACGATGGCAGCCATGATGATCAAGCCGCCAACGATAAATTTTGCGCGGCTTCCAGATGCGGGGCGAGGCTCTAGGGCTTTTTCCATACAGTCAATCTCCTGGTCTGGATCTGTGCTTGCATGCGAAATCCATGCTGGTATATCAATGGGCGCGTGGCGCCGTTTGGCGTCCTTAAACTTTGATTATTACAAGCTTAGATTAATCCAGTCTGAGTTTATCCCATATATCGGGTTAAGGTTGAGAGCGCTTATCGGATCGAAATACACAGCCGGGTTCTCTCACCCTGTCCGCAAACGGGTGCCGCAAGAACGGCAAAAGACATCTTCAGAAGCTGCGCGCTTGCCGCATTGATGGCAGTAAATGGCGGCTTCAGATGTTCCGGTCGAAGCCTTACGTGAGCGCTGGCGAGCCTTTTTAAGGGCCGGTTTTTGGCGCCCAGATACCCAGTACCACACCCCACCCCCGATCAAAACCGCCGCCACCAGGATGACCAGCACCCAAGGCAGGTATTTGCTCCATTCTACGGGCACGGTCTCAGGAATTTGCGCACTGGGCTGGATGCTCACCTCAGGGCCGATAACGCTCAAATCGTTACTGACCTTATCATAGTCCAGGGATATCTTGAACGCCTGCCCGGCATTCACAGATCCAATCTCTGCCAGGTAATAAGTTAAGCCATCTTGCCCGGGCGTGCCAGCCCCCAGGCTGGGCGAAATGCGCAGGTTGCTGGCGCCGAGAGGCTGTTGAATTTCAATTGAAAGCGCCTGGATGGTGTAATCGCCAGGCCATAAGTATTCGAAGTGACGGCTGACATCCTGGCGGTCAAGGGCAGGGTCGTAGTATTCAACCTGGATCTCGGGCGAACGCACGGTGAAATCCAGCGTGGCCCAGTCGCCGCTCACCTGGCGGGCATAAGCTACATTGACCAGGCCCCCGGCGGCAACATCGATCTCCGCCACGGCGTTTGGCTCTCCGGCGCTGGCGGGAATGCGCAGCGAAAGGCGGGTGGGCAGGCTGACCTGGTCAGCCAGCACGATGCGGTAGATGACCAATACGCTGGGGCGGTCGTACTCGGGCCAGAGGGCAATTTGCATACTCGAAAAAGTCACGGGCTCTTGGCCGCGCGCCGGGAGCGCTGCAAATGCAGCCAGGAAAAACAGGAGAAGAAAATGTGCCCACTTTCGCATATGAATGCCTCGCACAGTTAAGGATTGGTTAATCTTACCATAAGCCTTGATCATTCGATCGCTGCCCGCACCTGGCGGGCCAGGTCGGCAAAAGCCGGGCTGTAACGCATCTCGGCCAGCCGCGGGCGAGGCAAGTTGACCGCCAGGTCCAGGCGCAGGCGGCCCGGGCGCGGGCTGAGCACCAGCACCCGGTCTGCCAGGAACAACGACTCAGAGATGGAATGGGTGACCATGAGCACGGTTTTGCGCCGCGCCTGCCAGATGCGCAGAAGCTCATCCCCCATGCGCTCACGCGTCAGGGCATCCAGCGAGCCAAACGGCTCATCCAGCAGCAGCAGGCCTGGGTCTTGAACCAGGGCCCGGGCAATGGCCACGCGCTGCGCCATGCCGCCCGAAAGGTCGCGCGGCAGAGAGGCTTCGAACCCCTGCAGCCCCACCAGCTCGACCATTTGGCGGGCCTTATCCAGGGCGGCCTCTTTTTCCAGGCCTTGGATTTCTAACGGCAGCAAGATGTTCTCCAGCACACTGCGCCAGGGCATCAGGTTCGCTTTTTGGAACACCAGCCCCACCCCCTGGCGCGGGCCGGTCAACGGCTCTCCATTAAGCAAGATTTCGCCCTGCGTAGGAGATAGCAGCCCCGCCAGGCAGCGCAGCAGGGTGGTTTTTCCAGAACCTGAGGGCCCCAAGACGCAGACGAACTGCTCGGCCTGCACCTGGAAGGAAATATCCGTCAAGGCGTGCAGGCCGCCGTCTTCGGTGGGGAAAACGGCGCTCAAATGGTTGATGACCAGGGCGGGGATAGGGTTCACTTCTGCTCGATGAATTGGTTGGTAAAAGCCTGGCTCAGATCCAGCGGCTGGGTCAAGAGGCCCATATCCAACAGCACCGCCTGCATATTCTCCCAGGCCAGCGGGTCAGCCAGGCCCAGGGTTTCGGCCTGCCACAAGGGCAAAGAGGCTTCTAGCACCTGGCGCTGTACAGCCAATACCGGGGCGTCGGCCTGGGCCAGGGCCTCGACATAGCTTTTGCAAATTTCAAAAGCCTGGTCTGGATCGGCCAGCGTATCGGCTATGCCACGCAAGGTGGCCTGCACCATGCGCTGCACCAGGTCGGGGTTATTCTTGAGGGTGGTTTCATTAGTGATCAGGCCATTGGCAGCCAGTTGAACGTAATCAGCCACCCGGATCACATCCACCGCATAACCCTGAGCGTTCAATTGAACCGGCTCATTGGCCGCGTAAATCACCACCGCCTGGTCTTGATCGCTAAGCAGGGCTTCAACCTGGTTGTAGCCGATCGAATCCAGGGTCAGGTTGGTTTCTTGCAAGCCGGCATGATCCAGCAAAGCGCGGAAGCCGATATAGCTGGCGCCATATAGGCCCGGCAAACCCACCTTCTTGCCAGCCAGGTCAGCCGGCGCCTGGATGCCCTGCCCGGCTTTGGAGGCCACGGCGATGGGGTAATCCTGGTACCAGGTCATCACGTAAACAACCGGCAGGCCCTGGCCGCGCGCCATCAACACCTGCTCGCCAGAAACCACGGCGAACTGGAGCTCATTTGCGCCCACCAATGCCACGCCATCGGTCTCGTATTTATAGTCGAACTCAATCTCAATGCCCGCCTCACGGTAATAGCCCTTCTCCACGGCCACGTATAAGGGCGCAAACTGCACGTTGGGGATATAGCCCAACGGCAGACGGACGTGTACGGTCTCCAGCGGGGCGGGGCTGGCAGCGCCAGTGCACGCGGCCAGGGCCAGGGCAAAGAGGATGATGACCAGCTTCGATAATTTCATAACAAGCACTACTCCTATTCTGTATTTTCTTTTTGCCAGGCCAGCAGGTGCGCTTCTAATAGCGCCACAAGGCCGTAGAGCAGCATCGCCATCGCCACCAAAGCAAAGACGGCTACAAACACCAGGGCCGTATCATACATACCGCGCCCCACATTGACCAGGAAACCCAGGCCGCGGTTGGCCCCTACAAACTCGCCCACCACCGCACCAATGACAGAGAGGGTGGCGCCAATGCGCAGCCCGCCCAGCAGCACCGGCAGGGCAGCAGGCAGCTCTAACAGGCGGAAGGTCTGCCAACGCGTGGCGCGCAGCGAACGCATCAGGTCGCGCAGATCTTGCGGCACAGAGCGCAGGCCCACCACAATATTGACCAATACGGGGAAGAAAACGATCAAGGCGCAGATCAGCACCTTCGAGATCAAGCCAGGCCCGAACCAAATCACCAGCAAAGGGGCAATGGCCACAATGGGGATCGATTGGCTGGCAATAATATATGGAGAGAGTAGACGCTCAAGAGGCAGCGATTTGGCCAGGGTATACCCCAGGGCAGAGGCCACCCCCACCCCCAACACCAACCCCAACAGCACCTCCAGCAGGGTCGCGGCGCTGTTGCGCAGCAAGCTGCCATCTTCGAGCGTGGTCACAAAGCGCTCCCACACCTGAGCAGGAGACGGCAGCATGAAGGTTGGAAAACTGCCCACCTGGGCCAATACCTGCCAGCCCAGCAAGGCCAGGCCAATCGAAAGGATGATCAAAAGCCAGTTTGCACGCATAGAACCCTTCTTTCATCCGGACTGTACCGTCGGCCCTGGAATTACACCAGGTCATGCTGTCAAAACAGCTCGTGGGCTTTACCACCGGTCGGGAATGGACGGGCCTTTCTGCCCGCGGCACCCTGCCCCGAAGGCTTCAAAGAAGCTGCGCAGATTATACCGATGTCAGAAAGAATGGTCAACCATGCGTTGACAAACCTGTCCTTGCGTGTTAAACTCAGACGAGTTGCGGACTTGCTCTTCTTTACTAACCTGGCGCTCTCGTGTGAGGGCGTCTTTTTGTGTAGAAACGATCGGGAGACTATGAATATCGTCATTACTGGCTCTGTGGCCTATGATTACTTGATGACCTTTCCGGGCTATTTTCGGGATCATTTCCTGCCCGAGAAGCTGGATTCGATCAGCCTGTCCTTCTTGGTAGAGACGCTCAACCGCCGCCGCGGCGGTGTGGCCCCCAACATTGCCTACACCCTGGCGCTGCTCGGCGAGCGGCCGCACATCATGGCCACGGTGGGCGAGGATTTCGAAGAATACCGCACCTGGCTGGAGGCCAAGGGCATTGACACCTCGGGGATGCAGGTGGTGCCCGGCGTCTTCACCGCTTCTTTCTTCTGCAACACCGATCGCTCCAATGCTCAGATCGCCAGCTTTTACCCCGGGGCAATGAGCTATGCCGCTCGGCTGTCTTTCAGCGATCTCAAGGGCCCCGCCCCCGACCTGGCCGTTATCTCACCCAACGACCCCGAAGCCATGAAGCAGTATGTGGTTGAGTGCCAGGAAATGAGCATCCCCTATCTCTACGACATCGGCCAGCAAATTGTGCGCCTGGGGCCGGCTGACATCAAGATCGGCATTGAAGGGGCGCACGCGCTCTTCGTCAACGATTACGAGTACAGCCTGGTGGAAAAAGTCACCGGGATGAAGGGCCAAGATATTTTGAAGCATGTCAAACTGCTGGTGGTGACGCGCGGCGAGCACGGTGCGACGATCTACACCAGCGACAGCGAAGTGAACGTGCCGGTCGTCCCGCCCAAGCGCATTGCCGACCCCACCGGGGTGGGCGACGCTTTCCGCGGCGGGTTCCTGGCTGGCTACAGCCACGGCTGGGATTGGCAAACCTGCGGGCAGATGGGCGCCCTAGCCGCCACCTACTGCCTGGAGCAAGAAGGCACACAAAGCCATAACTACACCCCGGCAGAGTTTGTCGCCCGCTACCGGGAGCATTTTGACGACCAGGGCCTCTTGAATGCCCTGAGCTAACCCTGGGCCTGGGCCAATGTGCAGAACATGCCCGCCCCCAAAACCACAACTAGTTTTCCGGAGAAACCATGAGCGAAAAATTTGATATCAAAGACTCCAAGCTGGCTGAAGGCGGCCGACGGCGCATCGAATGGGCCGAACGCGAAATGCCCGTCCTGCGCCTGATCCGCGAGCGGTTTGCCAAAGAGCGCCCGCTCAAAGGCTTGCGCTTATCAGCCTGCCTGCACGTCACCACCGAGACCGCCAACCTGGTCAACACCCTGCACCTGGGTGGGGCCGACCTGGTGCTGACGGCGTCGAATCCCCTTTCGACGCAGGACGATGTGGCCGCCGCACTGGTCAATTATTACGAAGTGCCCACCTTCGCCATCAAAGGCGAGAACAACGTCACCTATTACAAGCACATCAACGCCGCCCTGGATCACAACCCGCACATCACAATGGATGACGGCGCCGACCTGGTCAGCACCCTGCACAAGGATCGCCGCGACCAGCTCAAGCACATCATCGGCGGCACCGAAGAAACCACCACCGGCGTTATCCGCTTGCGGGCCATGGCTGCCGATGGCGCGCTGAACTTCCCGGTCATCGCGGTCAACGATGCCATGACCAAGCACTTCTTCGACAACCGCTACGGTACGGGCCAATCCACGATTGATGGCATCATCCGCGCCACCAACGTCTTGCTGGCGGGCAAGGTCTTTGTGGTCGCCGGTTACGGCTGGTGCGGTCGCGGCCTGGCGATGCGCGCCCGCGGCATGGGCGCTAACGTGGTCGTCACCGAAGTTGACCCCATGCCGGCCCTCGAGGCCGTGATGGACGGCTTCCGCGTGATGCCGATGGAAGAAGCAGCCAGGATTGGCGATATCTTCTGCACCGTCACCGGTGATTTGAACGTGCTCGACAAGCATCACTTCGAAGCAATGAAAGATGGCGTGATCATTGCCAACTCAGGCCACTTCAACGTCGAGATCAACATCCCCGCGTTGGAGGCCATGGCACAAGAGAAACGCCTGGTGCGGCCCTTCGTTGACCAGTACATCCTGCCTGATGGGCGACACCTGAATTTACTGGGCGAAGGCCGCCTGATCAACCTGGCTTCGGCCGAAGGCCACCCCGCCAGCGTGATGGATATGTCCTTTGCCAACCAGGCGCTTGCCGCCGAGTACATGGTCAAGAATGCCGACAAGCTGGAGAAGAAAGTCTACGGCGTGCCTGGCGAGATCGACCGCGAAATTGCCCGCCTTAAGCTGGATGCAATGGGCGTGATGATCGATGTGCTGACCCCCGAGCAGGTGAAATACCTGAACTCTTGGGAAGAGGGCACATAAACGGATCATAAAGAGAACCGGGTGGGATGCGGCGCATCCCACCCGGTTTATTATTTAAAGCTCTGAATTCGTTTTCAGGAACTGCAGCACATCATCCAGGCGGGTAAAGGCCAGGGCCGTTACCGTATCGGCGCCGCCGTAATAGATGGCAATCCGCCCGGTGGGCTGGTCATACAGCGTGGCGCATGGGAAAGCCACATTGGGAACATCTCCCACGCATTCGTAGTAAGTTTGCGGAGACAAGAGATACGGCGCGCTGCGGTAAATTACCTTCCAGGGCTGGTCCAGGTCCAGCAGGGCCGCCCCAAAGCTGTACACAAAACCATTGCACGAGGTCAACACGCCGTGGTAGAACAACAGCCAGCCTTCGGGGGTTTCAATTGGCACAGGCCCGGCGCCGATCTTGGTGCTCTGCCAGCCGCCCTTGGTGCCCATCACAAAACGGTGGCAGCCCCAGTGGACCATGTCGGGGCTCTGGCTGAGGTAAATATCGCCGAAGGGGGTATGCCCATTATCGCTCGGGCGGCTGAACATCGTGTATTTCCCATTGATCCGGCGCGGGAAAAGCACACCGTTGCGATTGAACGGCAGCAGGGCATTTTCTAAGAAGTGGAACTGCTCGAAATCAAATGTGTAGCCGATGCCGATCGTGGGGCCATGATAGCCGTTGCACCATGAGACGTAATAGCGGTCTTCGATCCAAACCACGCGCGGGTCATAGCGATACTGGAAATGGCTCAGTTCTGCATCTGCATACTGCCAGGCAATAGGGTCGTTATCGATCTGCCAGTCAAGGCCATTGGGGCTAAAACCGCGGTGGATGTTCATATCGCGTTTTTTGTTATCACAGCGAAAAACGCCTGCAAACTGGCCCTTGAAAGGCACCACCGCACTGTTGAAAATGCTGTTCGATGAAGGGATCAGGTCGCGGGGGATGATCGGGTTGGCACTGTAGCGCCAAACGACATCAGAGCAGCCAGCAGGGCGCTCTTCCCAGGGAATATTCGGGAGAGAAGATGGTTCCATAAAAGAATTACCTCCTAAAGTTGAGTTTTTTGGGGAACAGGCCCAGCCGACTCGCGTTCAATCAAGCGGGTATGAATGGTGAGTGTCATCCGCGCCGCGCCGGGATTTTCAATACACAAAGCCAACAAACGTACCGCAGCCCGCCCCATAGCCACGGTATCGACGTGCACCGTGGTCAAAGCAGGGTGCGCATTGGTTGCCAGGTACGTATCATCATAACCCACAATCGAAATATCAGCCGGAATCTGCTTTCCCATGCTCTGCACGGCCCGGATGGCTGTGCTGCCGGCATCATCATTGACGCAAAACAGCGCCGTGATTTGAGGATATTCTTTGAGCAAGGCAATCGTCTCTTGGGCGCCGTGAGATTTATTGATGTTGAAATTGGCAACATAGGTATCGGCAACTTCATGATCTTTCAGGGCACGCAAGTAGCCGTTGCGGCGTTCTTTCAGGCTGGGGTAGCCATCTTTCACGCCGCCCACCAACCCAATATGCCGGTGACCCAGGCCGATCAGGTATTCAACCGCCTGGTAGGCGGCATGAAAATTATCAGAAACCACGGTGCTGTAGCTTTCGGTATTGGAATACCCATCGACCAGGACGATTGTGGTCTTATACTTGGCAATCAGCTCATTAAAAGTTTCATCAACAAAAGTACCCACCATCAGCAGGCCGTCTACATTGGGGTTAGAAAGCAATTGGGGCACTTCCACGGCACAATTGTTCTCATCCACCGGCAGGGTTGCAAACAGCAGATCAATCCCACTCCGGCGGCAGGTATCTTCGATGCCCATCATGACTTTCGAATAGAATGGATTGGCCTGCGGCGATAGATCGGGATCGGTCTTGACGATCATCCCAATCGTGCGCAGGGTGCCGCATTTGTCCAGCTCGGCTGCCGACCGGACCGGGTAGTTCAAATCTTCCGCCGCCTTGAGCACGCGGGCACGGGTTTCATCCGAGACGCCCGGTTTATTATTCAAAACCAGCGACACCGTAGACATTGACACATTGCTGATTCGAGCAATGTCGCCAATGGTGACTTTGTCTCCCATGCGGCCTCCTGTTTCTAGTAAAATTTTTACTATAATTCCATTATATTAACACAATTTTTCGTTTTTATCAAGCCGGGTTCTAGCACTGGCGGCAGGCAATCCCCCAAAAACCCGCAAGAACCATCCGCTGCCTGCCCCAGACAGGCATTTTCACCCACATATTATGGCAACCTCTTGACTCTCTGCGCCAAACTTTGTATAATATTTACTAATGCATAACCGAAAATTCTAGTAAAATTTTACTACCATCTCAACCCCGGCGACTGATAACGCCACCCTCAAAAAATCAGAAGGAGAAGAAAAGAACATGCGCAAACCCATTATGTCCATCCTCAGCATCATCATTCTGGCGAGCCTGGTTCTCTCAGGTTGCGCCACCCCCACCCCTGAGATAATCATCCAGACTGTCGAGGTGGAGTCGATCGTGGTGCAAACCCAGGTAGTCCGGGAGACCCAGGTAGTCCGGGAAACCCAGATCGTTGAAGCCACCCCGGTACCCGTTGCAGAGCCAGCCGCCGCATCTTATGTGCGCAATGAAACGCTCTACGTCAGCGGCGCCGCCTGGGGCCCTGCTTCCACCTGGAACCCCTTCCAGCCCGGCAGCCTGGCCAACACCACCGGCACTCTGGGTTATGTTTACGAAACGCTCTTCGCCTTCGATCCGATGACGGGTGTGTTAACCCCCTGGTTGGCCGAAGCAGGCGAATGGGCCGATGACCTCACCTACAATGTAACCCTGCGCGAGGGCCTGACCTGGAGCGATGGGCAGCCCCTGACCGCCGCCGATGTCAAGTTCACCTTCGAGTTGGGCCAAAAGTACAATGCCATGTGGTTCGCCCCGGTTTGGAACTACCTGACCGGCGTGACCGCGGTTGACGACACCCACCTGACCTTCACCTTCGTCGATCCGCTCTACCAGGAATGGGCCAACAACCTGTACAACATCCCCATCGTCCCCATGCACATCTGGGAAGGCTTCACCGAAGAGCAGATCACGGTCGGCGCCAACGAAAACCCGATTGGCTCGGGTGCATATCTGTACGAGACCCACGCCGAAGACCGCAACATCTGGGTGCGCAATGAGAGCTGGTGGGGCATCGATGTCTTTGGCACACCTGCTCCCACCCGCATCGTCGACATCCGCACCTCCAGCAACAACGTTGCCATGGGTATGGTCATCAAGGGCGAGCTTGACCTGAGCAACAACTTCCTGCCCGGCATCGCCACCCTGGCCCAGAAGGGCTATGTAGACACCTATTTCGCTGAGCCCCCCTACATGCTCTCTGCCAACACGGCTGTTCTGTTCCTCAACACCACCAAAGCCCCCTTGAACGACGCCGCTTTCCGCCGGGCACTGGCCTTCGCCATCAACACCCCCGACATCGTCAACATTGCTTACGCACAACTGGTAGCCGCAGCCAGCCCCACCGGCCTGCTGCCCACCCTGGGCAAGTTTGACGACCAGGAAGTGATCGACCGCCTGGGCTACTCCTACGACACGGACAAGGCCAAGTCGATGCTCGCCGAGGCCGGTTACGTAGACGTGGACGGCGACGGGTTCGTCGAAGCTCCGGATGGCTCGAAGATCGAGCTGAAGGTCACCTGCCCCTTCGGTTGGACTGACTGGATGGAAGCCATCAACATCATCGCCAGCAGCAGCCAGGCCGCAGGCATCAATATCCAGGCTGCCACCCCCGATTACGGCGCATGGAACACCGAGCTCCAGTCTGGCACCTTCGACATGACCCTCAACAACTGGGCCTCCATGAGCAACACCCCCTGGACCCTGTACAATCTCCTATTCCGCCATCCCATCCAAGAGCAAATGCAGAGCGGCAACTTCGGTCGCTATGAGAACCAGGCCATGTTCGACCTGGTGGATGCACTGGCCAAAGTGCCCGCCACTGACGAAGAAGGCATGAAAGAAATCTGCTCGCAGATCCAAGAGCTCATGCTCACCGACATGCCCGTTATTCCTCTCTGGTATAATGGCCTGTGGGCACAGTTCAGCAGCTCAACCTGGACGAACTGGCCGACCGAGACCAGCACCAACCCCACCCTGCCGACGACCTGGTCTGGCTACTGGCAGTTGGGCGGCTTGTTAACCCTCATCAACTTGCAGCCGGCACAGCCGTAACAAGATCCGATGGTTTTGACACCGCCCTTCTTTCCCACCGGAGAGAAGGGCGGTGTTTCAAGGACAACCTCACAGAGAGGAGCGCGTGTGAACCGGTACTTTACGAGAAAAATCCTCATCTATGCCCTGACCTTCTTCCTGGCTGTGACCATTGACTGGATGATCCCGCGCTTCATGCCGGGCGACCCCATCCAGAACATGTTGTCAAGGGCCAATGTGAACGCCGACGCGGCCCAGGTCATGTACACCTATTACGCGCATGCCTTTCAGCTAGACCTGCCTATCTGGCAGCAGTATCTCAACTTTTGGGGCGCACTCTTTCGCGGCGACCTGGGGATCAGCATTTACCTGTTCCCCACTCCGGTAGCCAAGGTGTTGATGCGCGCCGTGCCGTACGACCTCTTTCTCCTCCTGCCTGCCATCTTGTTAAGCTGGTGGGCCGGGAATAACTTTGGGGCTTTTGCAGCCCGTTCGAAATGGCTCGATAACACCGTTTCACCGATCGGCTATATTCTCAGCGCCACACCCTATATGTGGCTGGGCATCTTCTTGGCCTGGCTGCTTGGCATTGTGTTGAATATATTCCCCATTGCCGGCGCTTATAGCTTTGATCTACAGCCCAGCTTCTCTTGGAAATTCATTGGCAGCGTTTTACAACACTGGTTCTTACCCTTCTTCTCGCTCTTCCTGGTTATGTTTGGCGGTTGGGCGATTGGGATGCGCAACATGGTCATTTACGAACTCGAGGCCGATTATTCTCACTACCTCGAAGCATTGGGCGCCCCCCAACGATTGGTAAGAAAATATGCTTTTCAGAATGGCATCTTGCCGCAAATTACCGGGCTGGCCTTGCAGTTAGGCGTGATCGTAGCCGGAGCCCTGGTTACCGAAGTGGTTTTCTCATACCCTGGAATCGGCTACCTGCTCTTGGCAGCCATCCAAAACCAGGATTATTTCCTCATCCAGGGATGCTTCTTGTTCATTATTATTGGCGTATTGATCGCCAACTTTGCGATTGATATCATCTATATCCTGGTTGACCCGCGCACTCGGCGAGGCATGACAGGTGAAACCGCATGAACACAGCCAAGAAGAATGAGTTCTTATATTTTGCGCTGAAAAACTGGAAGTTGAGGATTGGCTTCGTGGTGATTGGGGTTTTCCTCATCCTGGCGCTGATTGGTCCGCTGTTGGTCCGCAACGACCCGTTTGCCTATGCCAACCCTACCGGGGCCAAGCCGCCATCCTCAGACTATTGGTTTGGAACCACGTTCTTTGGCCAGGATGTATTTGCACAGTTCGTCTTGGGCCTGCGCGCCACCTTCCTGGTGGGCATCCTGGGCGGCGGCCTCGCCACCCTCATCGGCGTTGTGGTCGGCTTCACAGCCGGCTACCGCGGCGGGATTGTGGATGAAGTGCTCAACATGCTCACCAACATCATCCTGGTGATCCCCACCATGGCCGTCCTGCTCATTATCGCAGCTTACCTGGAAGTGCGCAGCATCTTTGCCGAGTGTATTTTCATTGGGCTAACCGCCTGGCCCTGGGCGGCGCGCGCCATCCGAGCCCAAACCTTCTCTCTCCGCACTCGAGATTTCGTTGACCTGGCCAAGACGAGCGGCATGAGTTCGTTCAAGATCATCTTTAGAGAGATCGCCCCCAACATGATGGCTTACCTGATCATGACCTTCATCCTCCAGTTTGGCGGGGCCATCTTGAATGCAGCAACATTAGATTTCATTGGCCTCGGCCCAACCAACACCATCTCATTGGGAATGATGATGCAGTATGCGGTGATGTGGGGCGCCCTGCTGTTGGGCATGTGGTGGTGGTTCATCCCGCCAGGCTTAGCCATTACCCTGATCGTGGGCGCGCTGTATGTAATGAACGTTGGCATGGATGAAGTCTTCAACCCAAAGCTCAGGGAGACCTAAGCGTATGAGCTTGCAAATCACCGACCTCAAGATCTATTATCAAACCCTGAGAGGCGAAGTTCAGGCCCTGGAAAGCACTACATTTTCCATGGCAGATGGCGAAATCATGGGGCTGGCAGGCGAGTCGGGCTGCGGGAAGACCACCCTGGGCCACAGCCTGATCTACATGAAGCCGCCGATGAAGTACATGGGAGGGCAGGTGCTCCTCGATGGCGAGGAGCTTCCAATCTGGGATATGGACCGAATGAACGAGTTCCGGTTCAAGAAAATCTCCATCATCCCGCAGTACGCCATGAACGCCATGAATCCCACCCGCAAGATCGGCAAGATGATCAGCGAGCTCTTGGGGTCAAGGGGCGTCGATTTCAAAGCCATCTTGCCCGAGTTGGAGCGCCGCCTGGGATTGGTCAAGCTTTCTACCAGCGTGCTAGACATGTACCCAATCGAACTATCGGGCGGCATGAAACAACGCATGGTGATGGTGCTCTCTACGCTGCTCAACCCCTCTCTGCTCATCGCCGACGAGATCACCTCTGCGCTGGATGTTGCCAGCCAGAAGGCCGTGGCTGAGATGCTGGTAGAATTCCGCAACCAGGGCTACTGCAAAAGTGCCATTGTGATCACGCACGACATCTCGATCTTGTACCAGATCGCCGACAGCATCCTGATCATGTACGCCGGGCAGTTGGCAGAAAAAGCCTCCACCGAAACGATCATCCACGCCCCGCGCCACCCGTACACCAAACTGCTCATCTCATCGCTGCCAGAGATTGGGATCAAATCGACCGAGAAGCGGTTGACCGGCATCCCGGGGAACCCGCCCCTGCTGCTCAACCCGCCGGTTGGCTGCCGTTTTCGAGAACGCTGCCCGGTCGCGTTTGAGAAGTGCACCGAGGCGCCGCCCTTCATCGAGGTAGAGCCGGGGCACCACATCGCCTGCTGGAAGGAGGGCGAGACGAATGCTTAGCCTTGATCGAGTGACAAAGGTCTACCGGGTAGGCACCTTTGGAGGAAAGGAGCTTCGCGCCGTCAACGAGGTCAGCTTTGACATCAAAGAAGGGGAAGTAACTTCTCTGATCGGTGAAAGCGGCAGCGGCAAAAGCACCATCGGCAAGATGATCTTGCACCTGATTTCCATTTCTTCGGGCGCAATCAAATTCAAAGGCAAGGATGTCTCTCACCTGAGTGGAGACGCCCTCAAAGAGTACTACCGCAACGTGCAGGGCGTGTTCCAAGATCCGTTCAGCTCATATAACCCCATCTTCAAAGCAGACCGGGTTTTCACCAATGTGCGCGAAGAGTTCTTCCCAGATATGCAAGATGCAGCCTGGCGCGACAAAGTCAACAGCGCCATCGAATCTGTAGGGATGAACCCCGAGCACGTGTTGAACAAGTACCCGCACCAGCTCAGCGGCGGGCAGTTACAGCGCTTCTTGATCGCCCGCGCCCTGCTGTTGGATATTCACTTCTTGGTGGCAGATGAGATCATCAGCATGCTGGATGCCTCGACCCGCATCGATGTGCTCAACTTGCTGGCAGATTTGAAATTACGCGGCCTGGCGATCCTCTTCATCACGCACGACCTATCCCTGGCACATTACATCAGCGAGAATGCCGTCATCCTTTACCGCGGCTGCGTGGCCGAAATGGGCGCCACCGAAAAAATCTTCAGCCACCCGATCCACCCTTACACCAAGATGCTCATGGCCTCTGTCCCGCGGCTGGATGAAAAGTGGAAAACCGGCACCACAGAGCTCACAAGCAAAGAAATCGGCACTCCTGAAGGCTGTCCTTATTTTGACCGCTGCCCGGTAGCCGACAAAGCCCTGGGATGCGATCGCTTCCGCCCGACCTTGCAAGAGTTGGAACCCAACCATTTCGTAGCCTGTTACCGGTACGAGAAAAACGGCTAGGACGTTTGTAATACAAAAAAAGATGGCAGCCAAATTTGGCCGCCATCTTTTTTATTGATCACAAGCAGGGGGTTAGTCCATCAGGGCGTCGTCTATCGACACGTCGCCGAACCCATCATCCGAGCCAAAATCATCGCCGAAGTCCTCATCGCTGTTGGCGCGGCCTTCGCCCGCTTCGACACGCTTTTCGTTGACAAAGCGGCCCTGGACGAAACCGGTGCCAGCCGGGATGAGCTTGCCGATGATGACGTTCTCTTTCAGGCCAAACAACGGGTCTTCAGACGCAGCGATGGCAGCCCCCGCCAGCACCTTGATGGTGTGCTGGAAGGAGGAGGCCGAGAGGAACGAGTCGGTGCTCAGCGAAGCCTTGGTGATGCCCAACAGCACCTCAACAAAGCGCGCCGGGCGGCGGCCCTGAGACAACAGGTCTTCGTTGACACGGCGGATATCCAAGATGTCCACCAGGTCGCCAGGCAAGAAGCTGGTATCGCCGGGGCGAGTAACCTGCACCTTCGACATCATCTTGCGGATAATGACTTCAAAGTGCTTGTCATTGATGTTTTGACCCTGAGAGCGGTAAACCTTCTGCACTTCTGACAGCAGGTACATCTGACCGGCGTGGCGGCCCTGGATGCGCAGGATGCGGTGCGGGTTCAACGAGCCTTCGGTCAGCGGCTGGCCGGCTTCTACGTGCTCGCCGTCTTTCACCACCAGGCGGGCATTGCTGGGGATTTCGTATTCGCCAGACTGGCGCACTTCGTACGAAACGACCACCTTGGTGCCCTCACCACCCGGTTCCAGGCGCACACGCCCGGCGTGCTGGGCTGTGATGGTGGCGGCTTCCATGTAAGCAATTACATCGCCCTGGCTGATCTCGGTGGCATCTTCTGCCGCCACGGTCCAACCCTGGGGCACAGCATAATCATCGCTGACCATTTCGCTGTGTTCCACGCGCACAATGCGCAGGTCGCTGTAGCGATCAGACTGCGAAACCTTGGCGACGCCGGCGATCTCAGAGACCACGGCTTCACCCTTGGGCATGCGTCGAGCTTCAAAGAGCTCTTCTACGCGCGGCAGACCGGTGGTGATGTCACCACCCGCTGCCACACCACCGGTGTGGAAGGTACGCAGGGTCAACTGGGTACCAGGCTCACCAATGGACTGGGCAGCCACGATACCCACCGCCGAGCCAATCTCAACCACCCTGCCGCGGCCCAGGTCCAGGCCGTAGCACTTGGCGCAGATGCCGTGCACCAGCTCACAGGTGAGCGGCGAACGGACGTAAACGTCTTCGATGCCAGCCGAAACGATCTTGCGCACACGCTCATGATCCAACACATCATCACGCTCAACCAGCACTTCGCCGGTCTTCAGATCCACGATGCGGCGAGAAGCCACACGCCCATAGAGACGCACACTCATTGACTGCCCAGCCACATCATCACTCTTGCGAATGGGAATACCCTCTTGGGTGTGGCAGTCTTCTTCATTAACAATGATATCCTGAGCCACGTCCACCAGGCGGCGGGTCAGGTAACCGGCATCAGCCGTACGCAGCGCGGTATCGGCCAGGCCTTTGCGCGCGCCGTGCGTCGAGATGAAGTACTCCAGGGCGGTCAGGCCTTCGCGGAAGTTCGAGCGGATAGGCAGAGGAATGATGCGCCCAGAGGGGTCAGCCATCAAACCGCGCATACCGGCCAACTGAGAGATCGGGCCAAAGCCACCCTTGGTAGCGCCAGAGTTGGCCATGGTAGCCAGGTTGCCGTGCGGATTCATGTACCGTTTGACGGCATCGGCCACCTGGTTGGTGGTGCGCTGCCAGATGGAGATAACGCGTTCGTTCTGTTCCAGCTCAGTGAGCAGGCCGCGGCGGAAATCGCGCTGCACTGTTTCTACCTCAGCCAGGGCCTGGTTGATGATCTCGGCCTTTTCGGGCGGAACGGCGATATCAGAGACGGCGATGCTGTAACCAGAGCGGGTGGCATAGACGAAGCCAATATCTTTGATCCGGTCGGCTACATCGGGGGTGGCTTCGGCGCCGCCCACCTCGTACAGCTCAGCTACCAGGTCCTTCAAGCCGCCCTTGTCCAGCGGCCAGTTAACGAACTGGATGGGGCTGGGCAGGATGCGGTTGAAGATGACGCGGCCAGTGCTGGTCTTGATCAGGCGCTCTTGCTGCTCGGGCAGGCGAGTGCCTTCATCGTCATACCAGGTCTTGACGCGCACCTGGATCTGGCTGTGAACTTCCAATTGGCCTAACTGGTAGGCCATCTCGACCTCGTCCATATCGGCAAAAGAACGGCCATCGCCGCGGCGCGGGCGAGAGTCATCGATGGTGGTCAGGTAATACACGCCCAAGACCATATCCTTGGACGGGCTGATGATGGGCTCGCCATCGGCGGGCTTCAGCAGGTTCTTCGAAGAAAGCATCAGGTCACGTGCTTCTTGCACGGCCTTCTGCGAAAGCGGCACATGCACAGCCATCTGATCGCCGTCAAAGTCAGCGTTGAAGGCCGTGGTCACCAGGGGGTGAAGCTGAATGGCGCTGCCTTCGATCAGGATCGGCTCAAAGGCCTGGATGCCCAGGCGGTGCAGGGTGGGAGCACGGTTGAGCAGCACCGGGCGGTCTTTGATGACCTCTTCCAACACTTCCCAAACCTCGGGGCGGTTGCGTTCAATGAAACGCTTGGCGCCCTTGACGTTGGCGGCGTAGTTATGCTGCACCAGGCGAGAGATCACAAAGGGGCGGTACAACTCTAAGGCCATGCCCTTGGGCAGACCGCATTGGTAGAGCTTGAGCTGCGGGCCAACCACAATGACCGAGCGGCCAGAGTAGTCTACACGCTTGCCCAGCAAGTTGCGGCGGAAACGGCCCTTCTTACCCTTGAGCATATCGCTCAGGGATTTCAATTCGCGGCGGCCGCGGCGCGAGAGCGCCTTGCCGCGCTGCGAGTTATCGATCAACGAGTCAACCGCCTCTTGCAGCATACGCTTTTCGTTGCGCACGATGACATCGGGGGCGCCCAACTCGAGCAGACGCTTGAGGCGGTTATTGCGGTTAATGACACGGCGGTAGAGGTCGTTCAGGTCAGAGGTAGCGAAACGACCGCCATCCAACTGCACCATGGGGCGCAGATCGGGCGGGATAACCGGCAAAACGGTCATCACCATCCACTCTGGGCGGTTACCAGAGCGGCGGAAGGCTTCGACAACCTTAAGACGCTTGGTGGCTTTCTTGCGTTTCTGCTTGCTCTTCGAAACGCGCACCTCATGCCACAGCTCATCCGCCAGGCGATCCAGATCCAGGCGGCGCAGGATATCATAGAAGGCTTCGGCGCCCATATCGGCACGGAAGACCTGGCCCCAACGCGCTTTCAGTTCGCGGTAGCGAGTCTCGCCCATGAAGGTGAGCGGGCGCAACTCTAACAGCTCATCGCGCAGGTGCGTATTCTCATCGCGCACGTTGCCAGACTGGTCTTCCATCTCATTGCGCAGGCCTTCCATAGTCAGGTCGGCTTCAGCGCGCACGCGCTCGACATCCATGCGCAGGTGTTCCATCTCGCGCTGCTTTTGGTCTTTCAGCTCGCGCTCGATCTCATCCAGGCGCACTTTGACAAACTTCTGCACCTGGGCCAGGTGCTGGTTGGCAATCGTCTCGCCGGCGGCGGCAATGACCTGGCCTTCAAAGGTGATCTCAGTGCGGGCAGGCTGGCCCATATTTTCTTGCAGCAGGCGTTCCAGGTGCTGGCCTTCTTGAATGACAGGCTCCAACTGGCTGGCAACGGCCTCGTCGTAGCGGGTCGTGACCTGCTGGCGAAGCTGTTCTTGTTCAGCCAGGGTGCGATCACGCCCGGCCTTGGCTTCGGCAATCTTGGCGTTGATGCGCGCCCCGTACTCGCGCTCTGCCGAGACAATATTGTCTTCCAGGCGCTTGAGTGCTTTCTGGCGGGCTTCCTCGTCAACATAAGTGACCACGTACTGGGCAAAATACAGCACACGGTCCAGGTTGCGGCGCGAGATGTCCAATAACAGACCCAGGTACGAGGGGATACGGCGGGTATACCAAACATGAGCCACCGGGGCAGAGAGCTCAATATGCCCCATGCGCTCACGGCGAACCGATGAACGGGTCACCTCTACACCGCACTTATCACAAACAATACCTTTATAACGAATATTCTTATATTTACCGCAATAGCATTGCCAATCGCGGGTAGGCCCAAAAATGGCTTCGCAGAAAAGGCCATCTTTTTCGGGGCGCAGACGACGATAGTTAATCGTCTCTGGCTTCAGCACTTCACCATAAGACCAACTGCGGATGGTTTCTGGCGAGGCCAGGCTGATACGTAATGCGGTCAAACCCTTTGTTTCCACTCAACTACCTCCTGGAGGATAGACAAACAAAAGCCCGCGCCCGAGACCTACGATCTCAAGCGCCAGGCAGTGCGTTCACAAATGTGCCATATCATGCGGGCCGGATTATACCATAAGATTAAAAGTGGTCAAGAGGCACCAATCTTGGGTGGATCAATCTTCTAAACCCTTTTTTTTCCAGGCAGCCGTAAATTTCAGCCGGTGTTCTTCGAAGGCTGGCGGAAGGGAATTGCGAAGAAGAAGGTGCTGCCCTTGCCCAGTTGACTTTCTACCCACACCTGGCCCTGGTGGCGCTCGACAACCGATTTGACAATTGCCAGGCCCAGGCCGCTGCCCGGGCGCTTCTTGGCCTCTTTTTGCCCGGCGCGCGAGAACTTCTTGAATAAAAGCGGGATATCCACCGGTGCAATGCCAATGCCGCTGTCGATGACCTCGAAGACCATCCGTTCGCGGTCCTGGTAAACGCGCACCTGCACCTGGCCCCCTGGATCGGTATATTTCACGGCGTTTTCCACCAGGTTGTGCATGGCTTGCTGTAAGAGGGCGTGGTCGGCCTCCACCAGGGGGATCATGTTCTGCGAGATCTCGCAGGTCATCTGAATTTGCTTCTGAGAGGCCTGGATCTGCAAACCGCCCACCACGCGGTCGACAATATCATGAATGGGGATGGCCTCCAATTGCAGCGCCAACCCGGCCTCAATGCGTCCCAGGTCCAGCAGGGTGTTCACCAGGCGGGTCATGTTCTCTACACCGGTCACCATCTTGCGCACGTAATTGGTTTGCTGTTCGTTCAGCTCGCCAACCATCTCCAGCATGGTGGCGTAGCCGCGCATGAGGGTCAGTGGCGAGCGCAGGTCGTGGCTGACGGTGGAGACAAAATCAGATTTAAGCTGATCCAACTCTTTCAAATGCGTGATGTCGCGCAGCACACAGATGCGCCCAACGGGGCGGTCGCCAGCCATGACGGTGGAGGCAGTTGCCATATACATCAAGCCATCCGGCAGGCGCACCTCGGTAGAGAGGCGATCCTGCGAGAAACCGGTCAGCAGGCGCACCAACTCGCCCTGCTGGATGATCTTCTCCACCGCCTTGTCCTCCACCGTGGCGGCATTCAAATCCAGGGCCTGCCAGGCAGCCGGGTTGGCCAAGAGCAGGTTGTTCTGCTGATCTGTGACCAGCACGGGGTCGGGGGTAGATGCCAGGATGGCTTCTAACTGCTGGCGGCCAACTTCAGCCGAGGCAAACAAACGGGCATTGCCCGCCGCCAGCACAGCCTGCCCGGCCAGGGTAGATAGGAAACGCACCTCATCTTCGCTGAATTGGTGCGGCGTATCATACGCCACCCACATGACGCCGAAATAGAGGTTCTCATGGCGCAGCGGCATGCCCAGCAGGGCGTCGGGGCGAGATGCCCCCGATGGGAAGCTCAAATTGCGCACGCGAGTGGGGTTGGTGATGACAATGCGCTGATCTTGCTGGCGCGCCAGGGCCAATATCTGCTCATCCAGGTGACTGAAGGCTTCGCTGCCGATGCCAAAACGGGTCACCGGCGATGCCCCCACCTGGGCTTCGGGGGCCACGTCAGAAGAAAGCACCACCCGCGCCGAGGTCACGCCGGTGCTGATGGCAGCATCCAAGACGGGCTTGAGGGCCTCGCCCAGTTCTAGGCTAGAGGCCACACCCTGGCTGACCACCAAGACACGGTTCAACTCATCCAGGCGGTCTTTGAGACTGACGCGCATGTGCTCGAAGGCTCGCCGCAGCTGCCCGACCTCATCTTCGCCTTCTAACTGCAAGGGGCGATCCAAACGGCCGCTGGAAATCCGGTTGGCTTCTGAAGCCAGGGATTGCAAAGAGGCGGTCACAACACGCAGCGCAAGGCGCAGCAGCACAGCCGCCAGGAAGAACAGCACCAAGATCATCCCTAACAACGGCGCGGCAATGCGCAAAGCCAACTGCTGGGCCTGCCGGGCGGGCACAATGGTCACCACTGCCCAGGGCTGCCCCTTTACGGGCTGGTAATACAACATGCGGCGGGTGCCGTCGGGGGCCACACTGTCGGCGAAGAAAGCCGGGTCTTGAGAGGTATCGCCCTGGTATAGCTCCATCACCTGGGCATTGGCAGAGTGAAACAAGATGCGCCCGTCATCATCCAACAACATGCCTTCCCCTTCGACATCGCTGATGCTGCCCAGGGTGCTCAGAACGGGTTGGGTCAGCGGGTTTGTCGCCAGGTCAGTGCGCCCAATCAGCACACCGTGCACCTGGTCACCTTCATCCTTGATCGCAGCAATGAAAGAGACTTGGGCCACGCTCTCGCCCGGCACCGGGGCAATGGGGTAAGACTGGAAGGCCAGGCCAGCGATGGCCAGGTCGATGGCGGCAAATTCTTTGGGAGAGGGGTTTGCAGTGTAGAAGTCAACCGTGGGATAACCTGCCAGGGCATCGCCCTGCTCATCCAACAGGTAAAGCTGGCGGAAGAAGGGGATGTTGCGCAGTTTTTCTTCCAGCAAGACAGTCTGTTCCTCGCGAGGTCCCTGGTACCAGCGCGGGTCGCTGGCCATATCCTGGATCAACGCCTGGCCGGTGGTGTGGAAGAAAGGCACCCCCTGGGCCGCCATGCTGGCTGTGCTCTGCATGCGGTCCTCCAGCATCTGGCGGGCGGCGGTGCCGGCCACGATCCAGTCGCCGGCGATCAGGCCAACCATCAGGATCACCGCCAACGGCGCCAGGCTGGCCAAGAAACGCGTCTGCAAGCGCCGCTCTGCCGGAGAGGGCACCAGCGGGCCGCGGCCGCCCCAGAGCCTGGGGAAGGCAAAGACTGCCAGCTCGCCAACCAACCCGGCAATCAACAGGTGAGCCAACATGCTGACAAAGGCCGCCATCGAATTATCCAGGGCATAATCCAGGCGGCTGGCCAGGCTGCCGCTGAACACGAACAGGGTATCGAGAATGTAGATCAGCGGGTAAAGCAGCCCCAGCAAGAGGGCTGCCGGCAGTGGGTGGCGCAGGGCACGAAAGACCAACGTGCGGTAGCGCTGCTGGAAACAGGCGCCCAGCAAGAGGGCCAAGAGCGAATATTCAAGCGGGGTGAAGGGGCTGTGCGTATTCCATAACGCCATGAATACGCCAGAAACAAAGGCTAAGGCCGCAGCCGGCGCCGGGCCAAGCAGACCTGCCGCCAAGAGCCAGGGCAGCGCTGCAAAAAACACCACGCGTGGCACCAGTGGATCCACCGGGAGGCCGGGCGGGGGCAGGGCTGTTTCGATAGGCAGGCGCAGCGCCAGGAAGAGATTGGTCAGCGGCAGCAGCAGCACCAGCACAGCCAAGATGACCCATTGCACGCGGCCCATCTTCTTATTGTAAGGCAGCCAGCGCCAGAGCAAAAAGATCACGCCGCCCAAGAACACTAACCAACCCAACCAGCCGATCAGGCCGTCGGGCTGTTCAATGTAAGACGTGTTCGTGAACAGCGTGCTCTCAATATTCATATCGTTAACGAATGCAAGATTCGTGCCGGGCGCCGTTGACTAAATTATAGCACGAACTCTTCGATCATTTCTTGTGTGGCTTGCGAAAGGTCAGCATACATTCCACGCCGTTCTTCTGGCAGCATGGCCGCCAGCCGATACATGGACTCTTGGGTCATCTGGTTAAGCTGTTCGCGGCTGGGCCGCCCCAGGTCACCGCGAAAGCGAAAAGGCTTGCCAAACTTCACCTGGATGCCCGGGCCGCGCCAGCGCGGCAAGAACGGCAGGCTGGGGAAGCCCGGCGTACCTTCTACCATCACCGGCACAATTGGCGCATTGGTGCGGCTGGCCAGGTATGCCACCCCCACCTTGCCTTCGTGCAGTTCGGTGTGGCGCGTGGCCTCGGGGGCCAGCAGGATGATCTCTCCCGCCTTCAACACCTCCAGGGCGCTCTGGATGGCCCGCCGGTCCACTTCCTCACGGCGCACCGGGATAACCTCCCACAGGTGCGGGAAGATGCCAATGACCGGGTAATCATACACTTCCACCTTGGCCAGGGGCACAACGTTGCGCGGTGTAACGTGCAAGATCACCAGAGAATCCACAAAGGCAATATGGTTGAACATCAAGATCGCCGGGCCGGTGGCGGGGATATTTTCAATCCCTTCAACGCTCTCCAGCCGGGCAAGGAAGTTAAAGCCGATCGTGCGGATCAAAAAACGCAAGAAGCGGCGGCGAGATTCCAACCGGGCGTGGTCATAACCCTTACGAATAAATGCCGCCTTGCCCTGGCGATCTTTGGCTGGTTCGATCAAATCAGTCATAAGGAGCCTCTTCAACCGGTGACGGTCGGGTCTTATACAAGACCAGCCGGTTACCCATACACCCCCCGGTATTCGGGAGGCAGCAGCCGGGCTATCTGCTGCATGATCAGGCCGGTATTCGCCTGCAGAACCTGTTTGCGGGCCGCACCAACGGGCACCGGCGGCAAGGTAATGGGCTCGCCGATGCGCATTTCAAGCACAGGGCGTTCCCAACGCCGGGCGCGGTCCAAGTAATCATCTGTGGTGCCCACCACACCTACCGGCAAGACGGGCACCCCGGCCTTATCTGCCACGTAGACGGCGCCAGGGTGAGCGCGCTGCATGCCTGGTTTGTGCGAGCGCGACCCTTCGGGTGCAATTGCCAGCGGGCGGCCCGACTTGAGCGCGGCAACCATCGTCATCAGCAGTTCACGGCTGTATTCGCCGCGCGTCACCGGCAGGGCCTTGTAACCCTTCACCAACAGCGACTGCCCCGGGCGGCTCCAGATTTCTACCGCGCCGACCGCCTCGGGCGCGGTCGGCCAACAGGAGATCACCAAAGGCGGATCGTATAACGACACATGATTAAAGACGATCAGGTAAGGGCCCTTGGGAGGAATATTGGCACGCCCCGTGATATGAATGGGGCTAAAGACCTGTAACAGCAAACGAATGGAAGCACGCAGAAATGCGCGCCGGATGCTCAAATGAAAAGGTATTGAATATTCCGTATCCATCGACACTAGGAGGTGTGTTGGTCTACAAGCGCCCGCACCTTCTCCAGGATCTGATCAGCATTGACATGGTCTGAATCTACAATGATGGCATCGGGTGCCGCGCACAAAGGGGCCACCTGGCGGGTGGAATCGATCTGGTCGCGTTGGCGCATGGCATCCAAGATCTTTTGGTATTCGGCAGGTTGCCCGCGCTGGCACAGCTCTTCGTAGCGCCGCCGGGCGCGCTCTTCAACCGAAGCGTCGAGGTAGATCTTCAGATCGGCCTCAGGCAGCACCACCGTACCAATATCACGCCCCACCATCACCACCTTGCCGCGCAGGCCAATGCGGCGCTGTTGGGCAGTTAAAAGCTTGCGCACCCCAGCATAAGCCGAAACAGGAGAGACATTGGCGTCAACATCCGCTCGCCGGATCTCCCAGGTGATATCCTGCCCATCGGCCAGCACATCGTAGGCGCGCCCATCGTTTTGCGAGGGTGGGTAAACGTCAATCTCCAGGCTCTCGGCCAGCTCAGTGATGGCTTTCTCGTCGCCGATGGCAACGCCGCGCTGTAAAGCCGCCCAGGTAACGGCACGGTACATAACCCCGGTATCAAAATACAGGTAGCCAAGTGCATTGGCCAGGCGTTGGCCAAGGGTCGATTTGCCCGAAGCTGCCGGGCCGTCAATTGCGATGATGGCAGGAATACTCATTTATCCTCTCAGCGTACTGTTATGGGATGATCTGTTCTTCGTCAGCCGGAACAACCAGCTCATCCAGCTCTGCCGGCTGCGCAGCCTGGCCCAAGCCCTGGTCTGGAAAAAGGTCAACCCGCGCCCACAAGACCACCTGCTCTGAGGCCAGGGGCGCCTGGCGAGAAGTGAGCCAGGCCGGCAGGTTCGAAGGTAAAAGGCCCGGCCAGCCCGGGTACACCCGCCAGACAAAATCCTGCCCGCGGTAAGCCTGGGCAAGGGCCGGCGTCTCTTGATCTCTGGGGGCAATCACCACGCCGGGCGATTCACTGGCTGCCAGGCCGGCGACATAGCGGACATTCGAGAAATCGCGCAGCGCCCAGCGCAAAGAAGCGCTGTCGACGGTCACAAGCACCCCAATATCCTGGCGATGACCGCTGTTCCATTCGGCCAGGTCTCCCAGGGTAGAAACCATTTGCTGCACTTGCCCCGCGGCCGGGATTGGGCTCCACAACTCCTGTGCCCCATTGGGGCGCAGGTACGCCGCCCCCCAGGCGGCAGAGAACGAGCCTAAAAATAAACAGGTGGCTGCGGCCCAGACCAGCCCCATGCGCGCCGCCGGGATGGACCAACCCGCCCCAACCAACAAGGTGAGGACGAAGCCCATCAGCAGCGCCCCCACGATCAAAGCCGCATACAACAGGGTGCCCGGCTGCCGCGCCAGGGCCAGCAGGCTGATCCAACTCAAAGCGGCCAACACCACCAGCAAACAGGCCAGGCCCACCGCCACCCGGCGGTTGGCGGCATCTCTGGCAGGCGGTAGATGTTGGGCCAGTTCCATGGCTGCCAGACCCCACAAGGGCGGCAGCAGCCAGGCCAGGTCGGCAACCTGGCGCGCAGTGTAAAGCAGAACCAGGATCAAGGCAGCCAACACCCACAAGCCCAGGCGCAAAGCCAGGCGCGGCCCCAACTGGGCATTAGTGGGCAGGGTGGTCAGGTCAAACAGGGCGCGTCCCAGGCCGATCAGGGCAAAGATCAGCACCAAGGGCTGGTAGAAGGCCAGCCCCGCCAGCAGATGCAGCAGGGAGATGCCAGAAGGCTGTACCCAACCTGAGATGTAGCCGGGCAGGCTGCCAAACAGGGCCGCCAGGCCCTGCGGGACGCGCAAGAAGAGCGTCCCTGCAAGCAGAAGCACCACCCCGGCGCTCAGCAAAGCCGGACGCAGCAAGTGAGCCGAAAAATCAAACGCCGCAGCCTGCTCTGCCGGTGCTTCCCCAGGCAAGTTGCTGGCGAGGTCCGCATCGGCATCACCTGTACCGGTCGCAGCCGGTGCCGCGATGGAAGCCAGGTTCTTATCCAGCAGGTGCGACAGGCCAAAGGCCGCCGCCAGGGTCAGGGCGCCATGCAGCACAGCCGGCCCCGAGAGCAGCGCCAGCCCCGCCAGGATGCCCGCCGGCACCGGGCGGCGGGCGGCATACAGCGCCACGGCCAAAAAGCTAAAAGCCAGGGCCGGAACCAGGCTGCCGGCCTGGCGCGAGAGCGCCACCAGGCCAGGGTCAATCGCCATGCCAAAGGCAAAGATCAGCCCGGCCCAACGCAGTCTCTGCGAGCCAGAGATCCAACGGCCCAAGAAGAGCGGCAAAAGGGGCAGGCTGCTGCCAGCCAGGGCCGGTAGTAAACGGGCCAGGGCGTTGCTGCTGCCCAGCAGTGCAAAGAGCTGGCTGGTAAAGAGCACGTAAAGCGGCTGGGGGCCGAAGGTGAATTCTTGCCCGCGCACCAGGTCGAGCGCCTGCAAAGCCCAACCGGCCTCCACATCCCCTAAGGGTGCCGCGCCCAACTGCGCCAGGCGCAAGACCAGGGCCAACACGAAGGCCAGGAGGTAGAGGAAAAGTTCAAAAGTGAAGGTTTTGGTTTTCATAGGTTGAACGCGTCTATTATACTCGATGGCTCATGGCGTAAATTTATTCGGTGACCGAGACCGCCACAGCGACACAGATTCTAGGGGACAACATAGATCGTGGTCTGGCCTTGGGTGAAGACGGGCTCAAGCATCAGGTCAAACTTGCGCAAAGCCATATTCAGGTTACAGCCACGGCTGCCATCAGCGCAAAGGTCCTGGATATAGCTCGTCTCGGCCGCGCCAACGATGAGGTATTCAACTTGCCACTTGCGCAGCAGGTCAAGCATCAACTGGGGGTCGCCGGTGGTGTAGATGGTGATGATATCGGGCTCGCGCAGGTTCTGCTCGGTATAGCTGCCGCGCCACTGGCCTTCGTGGTTCGACCAACCCAACACGGTCGGCAGGCCGGTGAAGGCACTGATGCGCCCGCGGTAGGTATAGGCGCCCTCACCCAAAGCCCCGGTGCTGGGCGATTCCAGGATGACCGGCGCGCCGCTGAGGTTGGCATTGAGCCATTCGATCGCCGCCCAGTCATCGGGATGGCCCCTGGCGATGCCGCTGGAACCGTCCAGGTTCGGCACGCTCTGGAAGGCATCCGCCCGGCTCCAGGTTGCCATGAGGGGGTAGAGCAGGCTGGCAGCGAGCACCAACCCCGTGCCAATCAAGAAGAGGCCGCGCCCAAGGCGGCCAGAGAGATGGTTCAGCAACCACCAAACGCCGTAGGCGCTGGCCAATCCCATCATCACCCAGGCCTGGTAATAGAATTTAAAGATGGTGTTCATGCGCACAGCAAAACTATCGCGCAAGTAGACAAACTCCACCACCAGCACCAGGGCCAGGCCGGTAAAAGCCAGCAAAAACACAAACAACTCACTGGTTAAGGGCCAGCGGCTGTGTTCAGAGGGCAGGGCAGGTTCCTGGTCTGAGGCGAGGGCCGCAGGCTCAGCGGCCTTGTGCCAGACTAGGTGCAGGGCATTGGCCAGGGCCAGGGCCATCAAGCCTGAGGTGAAGAGCAGCATCCAGGGATCTGTGAGGCGGGCAGCCAGGCTGGCAAAGAAGCCGTCCTTCAGCGTCATGCCGCTCAACAGGGCCGCCAGGGCCGAATTGACCAACTGGTTTTCGTTCAACGCCGCGCTGCCCAGGGCAATCACCAGCCAGGCAAAGAGGAAGAAAGCCAGACAGATCAAGAGGATGCGCCCCCACCAGGCCAGGGCCTGCTTCCACAACCGACTGCCGGCCTCTTTTTGCTTGGCCAGGAAGGCCGGCAAGAAACAAGCCAGCACAAACGCAAAAGCCCCGAACATGGTCAAGAACTGCGGCATGCGCGTGGGAGGCCAGACGTAGGGCAGCACACCCCCGGCCTGAGAGCTGAAACCAATGTAGAAGAAGAAGTAAAGGATGAAACACGCCACCCCCAAGGCCAAAAGCAGCAGCCCGGCGCGCAGCAGGGTATCTTTATCCAGGCGGCCCAGGTGCGAAGCCCGGCCCACGGCATAGGCCAGCACCGCCAGCGCCAAATAGATCGGCAGGTCCCAGGTATTCAAGAAGCCCAAGGCCCCGATCACCAAGGCCGCACCGATGAACAACCCCCAATCATTGTCCAAGGCAAAGCCCACCGGATTCCACCATTTGGCCGCGCCGGCCTGCTCGCCGGGCTGGGCAGGTGCCGCCGAGAGCTGCCGGGCCAACAAGTTAAGCGCCACGCCAATCGCCAAGAGCACAAAAGGCAAAGCCAGCACGTGGGGATGGTTATCACCCAGCATAAAACTGAAATAGGGGAATTCGTCGATCGGCGAGGCGCCGATCGGCGCGCCAGCCAGGTTTACATCTTGAATGACGCGCGAGCCGCGCCACCACCACATCCAATGCGTGGGGTAGAGCGTGCCGTTGATCGGCGCCTGTGCCAGGGAGGGGATATCCAGCCAGGTCCAAAAGGAAGCCGGCAGTTTACCCCAAGAGTGCAAGGCTTCCCACAGGCCGGCAAGGTTGCCCAGGAAGGCCACGAAAAGCGCCCCCAGCAAACCGGCTGCCAATGGCTGGCTTTCGCGCTGAACGACACGGGCAGAACCGGCCTGCTCTTCTTTGTGTAGACTGAGCTTGACCAGGTTATAGACCACGCCAAAAGCACCGATCAACGTCAGGGCGAACAAGAGGCTGTCGTACAGGTCAAAAGCAATGCCCGCCGGTGCACCCGAGAAGCGCGTGACCAGGGCCATCATCACATAACCGAAGTAATAGTATGAGATGGCAAAGCCCGAGAGCCAGGGATCTTGCGGCGGGAAGTGCTCGCTGCGCAGAATGGCGTTCAGGAAGGCGATCTCCATGAACTTCTCGCCGCCGGCCGATTCAATTTTAAAAGAAGCATAGGCGCGCAGCACGGCCCAGGCCACGAAGGCCAGGGCGAAGAGTATTTCAACCGTGATGATCAGGCCCTTCTTGCTTCGCAGGTAGTGCTGAAGCTCGCCGAGCGGCTGGCGGAAATAACACCAGGCCGAAAGACCCGCCAACGCCAACAGGGCGAACAGGATGCCGCCGGTATCGTTGCGCAGCAAGCCGGTAGAAGCCCCTATCCACAGCAAATAGCTGGAGATCAGCAGGCCAAAGGCCTTCGAAAAGGCATAGCCGCGGTCTGGCAGCCAGCGAAACAGGCGCATGGCGGTGGGCAGGGCCAACCAGCCCAGCACCTGCATGATCAACCACCAGAGAAGCACGTAGATCACGGCAGCACCTCGTAGATCACCGTATCCCGGTCGCGATAGATTTCTTGCCACAAGCGGCCATCGTAGCTCTCGAACTTATCGAGCCCAGGGCCGTAATAGGTGGTGCGCTCAAGCTGGCCAAGAACAATGTAGCG
>JAKQIM010000004.1 GCA_029557965.1 Chloroflexota bacterium
GGGCGTTTGCAGGGTGACGTCGCCGCTGACAGTGCCCAGCTTGATCTGCTGGAAGTCAGACTCGCCGCAGTGCACCGCACCCGAAACGGTATCCAGATCCAGGCTGCCCGCCAGGCGCGTCCCGGTCACCTCGCCGCTGACTACCTGGATGCACAGGTCGCCGCTCAGGTTGGTCAATTCCAGCGAACCGCTGACAGAATCCAAATCAAACGCTCCCTGCAAGCCATCGAGGGTCAGCGAGCTGCTGATACAACTGGCCTTAACGCGGCTGCTGGGGGGCGTCTCGACCACGTAATCAATTTTGCAGGGGTGAGAGAGGCTTAGAAAGGCCAGCATGCCCTCTCGAAAACGTGTTTGGGCGCAAACCTGGCCGTCGGCATCCTGCTCGATCTCTACCGAGGTGCGCTCGGCATTGCCAGAGCCCAGGTGCTTGACCGCATATACGTGCACCTGGCCCGGGGCGCCAGCCCGCACCAACAGCGAGCCGCGGATATTGGCCAACTTCAACTGGGCAGGCTCGCTGACAGAAAAGGTCTGGTCAAAGGTTTCAACATCTTGAGACATGGTTCACCTCACAAAGGATGGTATGACGAAAAGCATTCTTATCATGCAATGGCAGCAACGACTTTCGCCGCTGCTATTCGATGAAGACTTCGACGTGCTCGCCGTCTTCTTCGTCAATCACGTCTACGATCTTGCCTTCCATCTGCCCACTGCGGATGGCATCGGCAATCTCGCCAAAATTGACATCCGGCGCATACTGGCTGGCAATTCCCATGCCCGCATCCACCAGGCTGAGGGGCAGGTTGACGCTGACCTTGGTCTTGCCGGTGGCCATATCGGTCACGCGCACGCGCAGGGTGCCGCGGGCGGTCCTTCCGGGGGCCAGCGGCAGGCGCGGCTCACGGCGGCTTTCGCGCAGCGCAGACAAAAGCTTGGCGCCCTCCTCGGCGGTGATCTTTCCTTCTTGGATCATTCTCAAAATCCGCATGCGTTCTTCAGTAGTAGCCATTGTAAGCCTCCTCTACCCAATATAAACTTCCACCCGTTCACCATCCGGGCCTTCATCAACTTCAACGTGGAAAGGCTCGTCGGGCGAGAGATGCTCTAACCCCAACACCACCTCATCAAAATTCGTATTTTCCATCCCATGAATATTGCCCTTGAAGGTGCGCAAGAACCAGGCGGTTAAGCGCAGGGGGATGGGCAGGCTGAAGGCAATGCGCTGGGGCTTTTCGCCCTCTTTCTGCTGGATGCGGACGTGCAGCCAACGGGCGGTGCGCGCCGTCCAGGCCAAGGCCATCACCACCACGCCCAACAAGAAGGGGAACCACGAGCAGGCAAACCAAAAGCCATAACCGCTCGATCGAATAGACAGGTACATCATCACGCTGGCCAACACGGTGATGGTGACGCCAATGGCCATGGGGACCCACCACCAACGGCGCCATTTCTTGGCGCTGGGCAGATCAACCTGGCGCGGCCTTTCTTCAGGCTGGGGTGCAAACGCCTGGCCTTGGGCACCAGCAGGCTGGCCGGTGGCGGATTCTGGCAGGGCATCCTTCTCTGTTTCATCGCCGATGGCCTTCATCAATTCCAGGCCCTGCTCAGCCGTGATCGTGCCGTTCTCAATCATCGCCAGGATCTGGCGGCGTTCGTCTTCAGACATGTGGTTACCCTGCCTTTCCTTCCAGAGCACTGAGCAGTTTTTCTGCTTCATCCATTGATATTTTCTTCTGTTCCAGCATGCGTAGGATCATCAGGCGTTCTTCTTCGCTGACCTTCTCGCCGGGGGGCGGCGGAGGAACCGGGGGGACAGGCGGCCTGGGGGCGCTGCCAAAGCTAAAATCGATGCGCCCGCGGCGCCCGGCCCCGGTGCGGCCCTTGTTTTCCATGCGGCGCTGCAAGACGAGCATCTTCTGATCGATGCGCTCTTGAGCGCGGCGCATGCGTTCTTGGGCGCGCAGGGTGGCCTGCTCGCTGGCCTGGCGGGCGCGCTCTTCCACCCGGTGGGCCTGCTCTTCGCTCAGGCCGATGCTGCCCAGGCGCAGGTTCAGGCTGGCCATTTGGGCCTTCATCTGCTCTTCAATCATGCGCATCTGGGCTTCTACCTGCTGTTCGATCTGCTGGGTGAGGGTATCGGCCATGCCTTCTACCTCGTCATCCACCAGCTCCACATCTTCCAGCATGCTCCAATCGGGGGCATGCGTATCCAGGGCCACGTTGCCATCGGCTTTCAACTCCAGGCTGGCATCGCCATCGCCCAGCTTGAGGCTGTAAGGGGGCTTGGGGGCGGCTTCTAGCGCCACGCCCGGCAGGTTGACCTGAATGCGCCCGCCCGCCTTGGGGATGTTGACCTCCACGCTGGCGTCGCCGGGCACCCGGCAGAACAGGTTGCCGCGGGCTTCAAAACTGTATGCCTGCCCAGGGGCGGGGTCGATGCGCACGCTCACATTGCCCATCGCCAGGGCCTGGGCGTCGCCATCCACATCTTGCACCGACAGGTTGCCCTTGACAGCGCCGCTGATTTCCAGGCTGCCCTGCACGTCACGCAGGCTGGCGTTGCCGTCTACGGTATCGATCAGCAAGTCGCCGCCCACGTTGCGGGCGTTCAGGTCGCCGTGGGCTTTCGACAGGTGGACCGGGCCCACACCGCGCAGCTCAAGGTCGCCGTGTACCTCACCCACTTTCAACACACCATCCAATGCCTTGCAGATCACATCGCCGTGGCCAACCGTGAGATTCACTTTGGCAGCCATCGGCACGCGCACCCGGCATTCGCTTTCGCAGCGCAAGGTGATGGTATCGCCTTCTTGGGTGAGACTCACATCATCGGGGTTGTCACATTTGACGATCACCTCGGCAAGCTCATCCTGGCCTTTCAACACCAGGTCGCCATGGGCTTCAATGGTCACAACCGGATCATTACCGGTGAGGATCGATATCTTTTCCATAGGATTTACCTCTCATTTTCTTGTAACAGGCGCATGGCCTCTTCGGCAGTAATGCGGCCCTGGTCCAAATCTTCCAAGATGCGCTGGCGATCGGCCTCGCTCATCCCAACCGGCTCTTCGCCGCCCGGCTCGTAGCCCAGGGCACGGATCACTTCGAGCAGGCGGTTGCGGATGGTGGGATATGACAGGCCCAGCTCCACCTCCATGCGGGTGATCTTGCCCTCGCAGCGGATGAAAGTTTCGATGAAAGCCAGTTGTTCAGCGCTCAACTGAGAGAATGGCCCACCGCCAAAGCGGCCTTCGATGGTGGTATCACACTCACGGCAGTAGATGCGGGTCACGGTCAGCTCGCCGCCGCACAATGGGCATTTGGTAGGAAGATTATTCATCGGCAGCTCCTTGTAGTCTTCACAGGGTTATGAACAGCGTTGGAGAAGGGTCAGGCTGAGGCATGGGGCGTTGCTGGAGCTTTTGCCCGGCGCGAACCAGCCATCCACCAATGGCCAGGCGGGCACGCAGCCCCAAGGGGGCATTGGCCGGTTGCGCCTGGCACAAGGGCAGCGCAGCGCAGATGTTGCAGGGCAGCGCTTGTGGGTGCAGATCAGATGTTTCGTTGGCGTTCAGGTCAAACATTTTTATCTCCTTAGCCTCTCTTACACCCCTATTTTACACCAAAAATTCAAAATGTCAATATAAATATTGAATATTTTAAAGGTTATTTTTGAATATTATAAATTATCGGTTTAATTTCGGCTGCATTTGCCCGGCCCGCCCCCACCCGCCGCCGGTGCGAACAGACCAAATCACAGCAGCAGCAAGAGGATGTGATACAATTCTCAGATTGTAAAGAAAGGACATGCATATGTCAGACGAAACCCCCAAACCCACCGATTTTATTCACGAGGCCGTTGCCGAAGACCTGCGCAGCGGGCGCTTCAATTATGTGCGCACCCGCTTGCCCCCCGAGCCCAACGGCTACTTGCACATCGGCCACGTCAAGGCTTTCTTGATCGATTACAACATCGCCAAAGATTTTGGCGGTGAGCTGGATCTGCGCTTTGATGACACCAATCCGGCCAAAGAAGAGGTCGAATTTGTGGATGCCATCATGGAAGATGCGCACTGGCTGGGGATCGAATGGCAACGGGTATTGTTCTCTTCGGATTTCTTCGATCAGCTCTACGAATGGGCGATCCAGATGGTCAAAAAAGGCAAGGCCTACGTAGACGATCAGAGCCCCGAAGAGGTGAGCAAGAAGCGCGGCACCTGGACCGAGCCCGGCACCAACAGCCCCTGGCGTGACCGCACGGTAGAAGAGAACCTGGACCTGCTGGAACGCATGAAGAACGGCGAGTTCCCAGATGGGTCCAAGACCCTGCGCGCCAAGATCGACATGGCCCACGGCAATATGAACATGCGCGACCCGATCATGTACCGCATCATTCATGAGCCGCCCCATCACCGCACCGGCAAGAAGTGGTGCATCTACCCCATGTACGACTGGGCCCAGGGCCAGAACGATGCCATGCACGGCGTGACCCATTCGCTGTGCTCGATCGAATACGAAGATCACCGCATCTTATACGAGTGGTACCTGAACGAGCTGGAGATCGAGAACAAGCCGCGCCAGATCGAGTTCGCCCGCCTGAACTTGAACTACACCGTGATGAGCAAGCGCAAGCTGCGCCGCCTGGTGGAGGAAGGCCATGTCAGTGGGTGGGATGATCCGCGCATGCCCAGCCTGCGCGCCCTGCGCCGCCGCGGCTACACTGCCGCCGCCATCCGCGACTTTGTGGCGCGCGCCGGCGTAGCCAAGAACATCAATGTGCGCTCGGGCGTCTTTGTAGACCTGGCCTTGCTAGAAGCCTGCGTGCGCGATGACCTGAACAAGCTCTCGCCGCGCAAAATGGCCGTGCTGAACCCGCTCAAGGTGACCATCGAGAACTACCCGGCTGACCTGGTGGAAGAATTCGAGGTGCTCAACAACCCCGAAGACCCCGAGGCCGGCACGCGCAAGGTACCCTTCTCAAAGGTGCTCTACATCGAGCAGGAAGACTTCCGCGAGGAACCGCCCCCCAAGTATTTCCGCCTGGCCCCAGGGCGCGAGGTGCGCCTGCGCAACGCCTACTTCATCAAGTGCGAGCGCCTGGTCAAAGATGCCGAGGGCAAGGTGACCGAGCTGATCTGCACCTACGACCCGGCCTCGCGCGGCGGCAACTCGCCAGACGGGCGCAAGGTCAAGGCCACCCTGCACTGGGTATCGGCGGCGCATGCCATCCCGGCTTCAGTTTACAATTACGACCGCCTGTTCAACAACCCTGACCCCGAAGTGAGCGGCGATTTCATTGCCGACCTGAATCCTAACTCTCTCGTGGTGCTGTCGAACTGCCTGATGGAGCCCAGCCTGGCAGACGCGAAACCCGGCGACAAGTTCCAGTTCGAACGCCTGGGATACTACTGCGTGGATATCACCTCGACCCCCGAAAAGCTGATCTTCAACCGCACCGTGGGGCTCAAAGATGAGTGGGCCAAGATCGAAAAGAAAGAATAAGGGATTGTGGGCTGCTGCCCACGCCCAAAAAAAATAAACCTTATAGGAGAATGATTGTTATATGAAACGCTTGAAGTTTTTCTCGTCCGAATTGTGGCTGGGTTCCCTGGTGGCTCTGCTATCGGTCCTGGTTGCCCTGGCTGCCTACCAAAGCGGGGTATCCGACTCGAAAGAAGGCGACTTGAACGTTGAAGGGCAAAAACAGTTGACCGATTCGAACGGGTACTATCTCGAGGCCAACCAGTACATCATCTACGACTACACCATGTACGATGGCTGGTATGTCAACGAGGGTAAGGATGACGATGCCGCCGAATATTACCTGGCCAACTTCTCTGAGGCCCTGACCGCCAACATCGACCGCGGTGAGGATCTTTTTGACGAGCAGTACTACGAAGAAATGTACGCAGACGCGAACGCCACTTATGACGAGGCGGTTACCAACTTCGACGAGGCTCAAAAAGCCGGCGACCGCGCCGACAAGCTGCAGTTGGTTGTGCTGATCTTCGCCGTTGGGCTGGCCCTGGCTGCTTATGGTTCTTTATTGGATGCAGAGAGCCGCTTGCGCTTGCTCTTCAGCATCGGTTCGGTGGTGGCCCTGGCCTTTGGCCTGGTCATCTACTTCGGAGCCATCCTGTAATAAGCAAGTAAACGAAATGCGGGGCAGAGAAAAATCTCTGCCCCGCATTTCGTTTAATCGGCCAATGCCAAGAACACATCTTCCAAAGAGGCTTCGGCGGGTTCGATGCGAGCACCAGGCAAAGCAGCACGCAGCGCGTCGAGCCCGGCGCCGGGGGCGGTGATGGCGCGCAGGTGGTCGCCAGCCAGGCCGGTGCGCAGCACCTGTGGGCAGGCCTGGAGGGCCGCCAGCGAGGCCAGCGCATCTCCCCCATTGTACACATCCCAGGCCAGGCCGGGCAGGGCGCTGCGCTTCAGCGCCGAGGGCGTATCCAGGGCCAGCAGCTTACCCGCCCGCATGATGCCCACCCGGCGGCAGTACTCGGCCTCGTCCATGTAGTGCGTCGTCACCAAGGCGGTCACCCCGTCTTCTACCACCTGGTAGATCAGGTCCCAAAAGGTGCGCCGCGCCGCCGGGTCTACGCCGCTGGTTGGCTCATCCAAGAAGAGCAGGCGCGGCCGGTGGACGATGGCGGTTCCCAAGGCCAGGCGCTGCCGCCAACCGGTGGAAAGGCTGCTGACGCGCTCGCGGCGCAGATCAGACAGCCCGATCAGGGCCAAGACATCATCCAGGCGCCGCTGGTCGTTGACCCCATATACCCCGGCATAAAAAGCCAGGTTCTCCATCACCGTCAGCTCGTGGTAGAGGGCAAACTTTTGCGACATGTAGCCCGAATACTGGCGCACCTGTTCTGATTGGCGCGCCACGTCAAAACCCAGCACCTGAGCGCTGCCAGCAGAAGGCCTCAGCAGCCCCAACAGCATGCGGATGGTGGTGGTCTTGCCTGAGCCGTTCGGTCCCAGGTAGCCGACCACCTCTCCGGCTTGGACGCTGAAAGTGACGTGGTCAACGGCGCAAAAATCGCCAAAGTAATGCGTCAGGTCTTGGGTGGCAATCACATTTTCAGACATGGTCAATTCCTACTCGAAACCTTTTCACCGCAGAGAGGCGGAGTGTACCGGGTATTGTGTGAAAAACTCTGTGTTCTCTGCGTCCCAGCGGTAAGGCCATCTCAATCATGCTCCTGCGCCATCTTCTAGCAAGGAGATGAACAAGTCTTCTAACTGCGGCTCGATGAGGGCAATGCTGCCCAAAACGCCGCCGGCGGCGGGGATGGCTTGCGCCAGGCGCTCCACAACCGCTTGAGCCTGCCCGGGCCGCAGGCGCAGGTGCAGGCGGTCGCCAAACATCTGGGCATCCTCCACGGCCTCTTCGGCCTGTGCCAGGCGGCGCAGCAAGGCCAGGGGGCTGCCGAACACTTCAACCACTTGCCCATCCAGGCGGTGACGCAGCTCGCCGGGCAGCCCTTCAACCAACAGCTTGCCCTGGCGCATGAAGCCCACCCGCGTGCAGCGGGCGGCCTCATCCATGTAAGGGGTGCTGACCAGCACCGCCACCCCCTCTTGGCTCACCAGGCGGATGATGAGCTGCCAGAAATCCTGGCGCGTCACGGGGTCTACGCCGGTGGTGGGCTCATCCAACAGCAGCACCTTGGGGCGGTGCGCCAGGGCCGCCGCCAGGCCCAGCTTCTGCTTCATCCCGCCCGAGAGCTGCCCGGCGCGCCGGTTGACGAAATCTGCCAGGCCGACAAACTCCAAGATCTCCATGCAGCGCGGCCGCCATTGGCTGCTTGGCAGGCTGCGCACCTCAGCAAAGAAACGCAGGTTTTCGAGCACGGTCAGGTCTTCGTACATCGAGAAGCGCTGCGGCAGGTAGCCGATCTGGGCGCGCGCGGGGTCGGTGTGGCGCAGCATGTCGAAGCCGCCGATCGCGATGCGCGGCGCTTCGCTGCCGTCATGGCGGTCGGGGCGCAGCGCGCCGCAGGTCAGGCGCATGGTGGTGGTCTTGCCGGCCCCATCTGGCCCCACCAGCCCATAGATCTCGCCAGCATTCACCTGCAGGCTCAGGTCGTCCACAGCCCGGGTGCTGCCATAAGATTTGGTTAGGTGAGCAAGTTCAATCAACATAGGCGAATGTATTGATCACTCCCCAAACGTTACGTCGGCCGGCATGCCGGGCTTGAGTAAGCCATCGGGGTCTTCGACTGCCAACTTGATGGCAAAGACCGTTGTGCGGCGGCCATCGTCGGTTTGCACGTTGCGCGGCGTAAATTCAGCTTCGTCGGCTATACGCATGATTTCGGCACTAAACCTGTGATTGGGGAACGGGTCTACGATCACCGCCGCCCCCTGCCCCAGGCTGACCTGGCCATAACGATCCTCAGCCAGGTAAACGGTGATGGTCAGGGCATCCAGCCGCCCCAGGGTCAGGGCAGCCGCGCCCGCTTGCAGCACCTCTCCGGCCTCGATACTGCGCGCCAGCACCACCGCCTGCACCGGGGCATAGACCACCAGCTTGCCAATCTGCACATCCAACAGGTCAAGCTGGGCCTGGGCCTGGGCTACAGCCGTCTCGGCCTGGGCGATCTTGGCTTCGGCCTGGGTCACGTTGGCCTTGGCCTGGATGAGGGCCGCGCCAGCCGCCCGCAGGCGCGGCGAATATTCGCCCGTCAGCAGGCTGTTGTAATTGTCCAGGGCGGTTTCATAGCGTTCTTTGGCCACCGCCAGGCGGGCACGCGCTTCGAGCACATCGGCGGCATCTTCATCCGAGAGCAGGTCATCGTAGTCGGCCTGGGCCGCATCGAGATCGGCCTTGGCCTGGTCGAACTCGTTTTGAGCAATGTCGCGCAGCTCGGCATCGCTCTGGCGTTGGGCCCGGGCCAGCACCGCCTGCGCCACCAAGAAGGCCGCCTGGGCTTCAGCCAGGGTCTCTTCGGCACCAGCCAGGTCGGCATTGGTCACGTCTTCGATCACGGCGTCAAAATCAGCCTGTTCGGCTTCCAGATCCAGGGCGGCGGCATCCAGCTCGGCCTGAGCGGCGGCGATCTCTTCTTCTTTGGTGAAATACCAGACCGGCATCGCAAACTCGGTCGGCGGGTAGAGGCCCCACTCGGCCTCCCGCAGGGGCTGGGCCTGGCTGCGAGCGGTCAGCAGTTCCAGGTCGTACTGCACCTGGGCGCTGTCTACACTGGCCTGCGCCAGGGGCAGGGCCGTGCGCGCCACATCCAACCCGGCCTGGGCGGCATCCAGGGCTGCTTGCGCCTGCACGCGCTGCGCCGCCAGCAAGGTATCATCCAGGCGAAAAAGCACATCGCCCGCCTGGACAGACTGGCCTTCTTCGACCAGCACTTCGGTCACGCGCCCTGAAACCTCTGCCGAGACGGTGACCTCAACCGCCTCAACCGTGCCCGAGCCGCTCAGCGGGCCTGGCTCGGCGGCCTTTTGGTTTTGTGAGATCAAGTACCAGGCGCCTGCAATGATCAAAAGGATGATCACAGCGATTGGGATGAGTACTCTTCTGTTATCATGCATAAGAACCTCCACAAGTTACTGATTTATCCACGAATGACACGAATGTCCACTAAAAAGATCAATCCAAACGTTTCCTGAAGCGCAGCGAGGCGGCTGTCATGATCACAATGCCAAATACAACCAGGGCCAGGACCTCGTTTTGCACCGCAGCAATGCTGCCGCCCTTGAGCGTCAGCGTGCGGATGATGGCCAGGTAATAGCGAAGCGGGAAAACCACCGAGACCCACTGCAAGAACTTGGGCATGGCCTCCAGCGGGAAGAAGAAACCTGCCAGGAACAGGCTGGGCAAGAAGATCATCCACACCGTCAGCATGGCTTCTTGCTGGGTGTTGGCAACCGTCGAGGCGAAAAGGCCAATCCCCAGGCTAGAGAGCAAAAAGAGGCCCGAAAGCGCCAGGATCAACCAGATATCGCCGCGGATGGGCATGCCAAACCACCAATGGCCAATCGCCAGCACTTCGAAAGTATTGATGAAGGCCACGATCACATACGGCAAGAGCTTGCCCACCACCAGCTCCCAGGGGCGAATGGGGGTGACGATGAGCTGTTCGATGGTGCCGCGCTCGCGCTCACGCACGATGGCGCTGGCAGTGAGGATGGAGGTAAGGGCAAAGAGGATCATGGCGATCACGCCGGGGATCATGAAATGCGCGCTGATCAGGTCGGGGTTATACCACACGCTGGTACGCACCTCCAGAGGCGGGGTAAACGCCGTGCCCATGCCCCTCTCTGCCAGGCGGGCCTGCAAGATCTGGGTGGAATGCTCTTGGCCGATCATGATGGCTGCCGAAAGCGCTGTAGAAGCCACGGTGGGGTCTGAGCCATCGAGCACAAAAACGACCTGGGCCGCGCCGCCGCCAGAAACCTGCTCAGAGTAGTCGGGCGGCACGATCAGGCCGGCGCGGGCATCGCCGTTATCGATCAATGTGCGCAGTGCGTCTTCCGAATCGACATCGTAGGCCACCCGGAAGTAATCGGCGGCGCGGTATGCATCTAGCAGCAGGCGCGCCTGGGGGCCGCGGTCTTGATCGTAGACCGCCAGGGGCACATTGCGCACATCGTTGGTGGCGGCGTAGCCCAGCAAAAAGAGCTGCATCACCGGGATGACCAACACCAGGATCAACGTGCGCGTGTCGCGCGTGATCTGGATGAATTCCTTACGGATAAGCGAGAGCAAGCGAGAATTGAACATAGGCATCATCTCTCGAGAACCAGGGTATCGTAGAACATAAATTGAGACAATTGAAGGAAACTGTTCATACCACACCTCCCGGCTGGTCCGGATCATCTTTGAGGACACCGCGCAAATAGATTTCCACAAAGTGATGCATGGCGTCCTGGTTGAACTCAGGCGGAGTACCGCGGGCAAAGATCAGCTCGGTGAGGTAATACCCGAGGAACATGCCCAAGAAGCTGCGCA
>JAKQIM010000015.1 GCA_029557965.1 Chloroflexota bacterium
AGACTACGATTTAAATGGCAGGGCTGGCGACGCACTTCATCGCCAGCCCTGCCATTTAAGAGATCATCCCCAGGCGGCGGGCCTCACCCAGGATTTCCCGGCAGGCCGGCACGTTCTCCAAATAGGATTGGCGCATCTGCGCCTCAATCATGCGTTCTGCATTGCGCTGCACCAGGCGCAGGGCGTTACCCAGCACCTGGCGGCTCCTTTCATCCTGACCCAAACCGGCCAGGACCTGGTAACAGAACCAGTAATCCTGGATGGGGTTTTCCAAACCTTCGCCGCCTGTGGTATCCAGAATTTGCAGCGCCAGGTCGGCCCATTGGCCGGCCTGGGCAAGCTGGCCCAGCCGGGTATTTGCCAGCGCCAGCACCGCCAGGTTATCGCTGGCGGTGGCTTCTACCCCCAATTCAGTACGAGAATCTAGTGCAGTGGCTGCCAGGCGAGCCGCATCTGTATGTCCGCCTTTCAGTAAGTTTAAAATGGACTGCTGGCTAATAAAAGCCGCTACCATGAATGCATTTTCCTGCTTCTCGCCAATTGCCAGACCTTCAGCTAAAAGGATGTTGGCCCCATCCAGATCGTTTAAGTCACGCTTGATCAGGGCCTGATTGATCGACAAATACATTGTACCTTCTTCGTCGCCAATCTCACGACTTATATCTAGTGCACACTGAAAAGCCTTCTCAGCTCGCAAATATTGGCCCGTATCTTGAAAAATCACTCCCAAAGCATTCCATGTATTGATCTCATTCCAGCGATCGCCAACTGCCTGAATCAGATGCAATGCGGCTTCAAGAAGAACCTTTGCCTGGGAATAATCTTTTGCACGCTGCTCCACAAGCGACAGGTTGATCAATGAACGCGCTTGATTCATCCGATCGCCAACCGCCATAGCACGGTCGCGGGCAGCATCGAAATAAACCCGGGCTTGAGACAGATTCCCCAATGGAAGGCAATTACCTCCCAAGGCATTCAAAGTATCGATCTCAATATTTGCCAATCGCTCTTGGTGCGCCATTTCCAGCGTTTCTTTAAGCATGGTTCCAGCCTTATCATATTCGTTCATGCGGTAGAGCAGCCAACCCCAATTGTAAAGCAAATGCGTTTTCGCAGTCTGCTCGGCTTTGGTCAATTCCTTTCGTCCATCAAACAAAACCTGGGCCTGCTGGTAACACTCCAATGCAGCCTGGTTCTCGCCCTGCTTACGCTGCACCCATCCCAATTGACGCAGGCCATCGGCTTCACCAACCCAATCGCCCGCTTCATGGGCCAGAGCACGCATCCGTTCTGCATCTTCAGATGCGGCGGCATATTCAGCTGTGTCGATATGCAGCTCAAAATACAGCCTTGCCGCTTCAACTTGCGACGCTCCGGGGGCCTGCTCCAGGGCGGCGATGGCGGCTTTTTCTTCTTCCCGCAGGCCCAGCAGGTGCAGCACCTCGGCCTGGCCCTTGCGCCACTGCCAGCGCTCTTCCAGGGCCAGGGCCTGGCGGTAATAGTTAAGCGCCGTCTGGTTGGCGTAACCGGCCTTGGCCTGCCCGGCTGCCAGGTCCAGGTAATGCAGAGTCTTGGGGCGGGTCTCGGCCCCGGCGCGGGCATAGTGATAGGCCAGCAAGGCCACACCCTCAGGCTCCAGGCTTTCCAGCGCCGCCCCTGCCCGCCAGTGCAGGTCCTCCTGCGAGGCGGTGGGCTGGGCATTGTAGAGCACTTCTTGCAGGGCATTGTGCGTAAAGGCATAGCGCCCCTCCCCACTGCCGGGGGCAAAGAACTCGCCCTTGACCAGCAGCTCCATTTGCCCGGCCAGGGCCTGTTCGCTGGGCCGGGCGGGGTGCGCCAGCCCCAGCAGGCGCAGGTCAAACTCGCGCCCGATGACACTGGCCGTGCGCAGGGTGAGTTTATGCGCATCCGGCAGGCGGTCGACGCGCGCCAGCATCACCCCCTGCACTGAGTCGGGCACGCCGACGGCACTGGTGGGGATGGCCGCGCCTGGCATCACCACCCATTCGTCCGTATCCAGGTCTTTCTGGATGCAGTTGGCATCGCGCAGGGCATTGATGACCGCTTCATTGAAAACCCAGCGCCCCTGCCCTTGGACCAGGCTGCCGGTCTCTTGCATCACGCGCGAAAGCTGCTCGGCAAAATGCGGGTTGCCCTGGGCCTGGGCATAAACTACCGCCGGGATCAGCGGGGCCGCCGGCCCGCCCAGGCAGTTGGCCACGATCTCAGACACCGCTTCTGGGGCCAGCGGCGCCAGCTCCAGGTGAATATAGCCGGGCAGGCGGGTCAGCTCGGGGCTGGCCTCGCTGCTGGAACGCTCTAGCAAACACAGGGTGCAGGTCATGCCTGCCGTGATACGCCCCACCGCCAGCATCAAATCTTTTCCCGCCTCGTCCATCCAATGAATATCATCCAGCACCAACAGCAAGGGCTGCTCCAGCGCAACAGATTGCAAAAGGTCCACTGCCAGGGTCTGGGTGGCTTCGTAGCGCAAGCGGGCATCCAGGGCAGCGGTGGTGGGGTTATCAGGCAGGGCCAGGCCTAAGAGCGCCCCCAAGAGCGGGGTGCGTTCACCCCACTGCCGGTTGCGGTCCTGCAGGGCCGTCTCTAAGAAGGCCGCCGGGTCGGGCTGGCCAGGCTGCAAGTTGAGCAGGCTGCGGAAGATGGGCTGCCAGGCGCGGTAAGGCACATCTTGCGAGGTTGATTGGCAGGCGCTGGCCAACAGGCGCAGGCCGCCTTTGGCCGCCTTGGCGGCAAAGTCGGCCACCAGGCGGCTCTTGCCAATCCCAGCCGGGCCGGTGATGTGCACGATCTGCCCCTGGCCGCGCAAAGCATTCTTGAGCACTGCATCCAACCGCTCCAGATCCGTCTCTCGCCCTACCAACGGCAGGGCCTGGGCCGTCATGGCTTGCAGACCGCCGCCCAGCTTGCGAGCCTCCAGGCGGGCAACGGCGACCGGCTGGCTCTTGCCTTTGACGGCAATGGGCGCCAGACTGGTCAGCTCAAAATCGCCCTGCACCTGCTCTTGGATGCGCCGGCTGACCAGGATCTCACCCGGTTTGGCCGCCATCATCAGGCGCGCCGCCAGGTTCACCTGGTCACCCAGGATGTCGTAGGTGCGGCGCGTCTGCCCGCCATAGGCTCCGGTGCGGGCCGTGCCCTGGCTGATGCCGATCTGCGGGGAGGTCAAGAAGGCCAACTCAGCCGGCGGGTGGATCAGCTCCAGGGCCGCGGCGGCGGCGCGCTGGGGGTCGTCATCGTGGGCGGTGGGTGCACCAAATGAAATGCACAAGAAGCTGCCCTTATCGCCAATGGTGGGGTGGGTGATGATGGCTTCGTATGGATTGAGCACCCCCTGCGCCCAGCGGGTCAGGCAATCCATCTTATCGCCAGATTCGGGGTCCTCGTCGAAATCGATGCCGCCAAAGCGCATGAAGAGAGCAGTAGCCGGGCGCAGCTCGGTCAAAAAATCACCCTGGCCTTCGGCAATGCTCTCAAAAATGGGCGGGTGAACCCAGGTGCGCAAGCTCTCAACCAGAAGCCGGGCTTCATCCGGCTCAGGCCAGGGCAAGGTGGCCGGTTCGCCCTCCAGGCCATCCACCACGGTAAAGGGCTCTGGCTCGCTCGGCTCGCAGCGCTGTTCCTTTGCCAACAAGCGTTCTCCCAAAGCCTGGGCGGTAGGCTGGTCGAAGATCGTCTCACCTTTGGCGGCGATGTGCTCGCCAGCCGCCATGCGCATCACCGTGCTGCCCGCGATCAGCTCAATGGTCTGGGTGGCCGGGTCGCCCACCAAAAAGCGCCGCACCGTCCCCGCTGCCACCGAGACCTTGAGCGCCAGGGATACCGGGTTCTGCCCGGGCACAGGGATGGCGGCAAAAGCCTGGATGGCGGCTTGCAAAGCCAGGGCACAATAAGCGGCCCGCTCAGCGCCGGAGGGCACCGGCCCATCAAAGCCTACCGGCGCATCGTCGAACCAGCAGGTGATGGCGTCGCCGGCAAAGCCGATCACACTGCCGCCAAAGCGGTCCACCTCGCTGATGAGGGCGTCGTATACTTTGTTGAGATAGAGAGGCAGCTCTTCAGCCCCGCGCCGCAGTCCCAGGGCGCGCGTCAGCGCTTCGGTCAGCGGGGTGAAGCCTGAGATATCAGCGAACAAGGCCGCGCCGTGGGGCAGCTCGGGCAGGCTGACCTGCAAGCTCAATGCCAGGCGGTATTCGGCTGGGACGTAAACGCGGGCACTTTCGAAGAGGGAAGAGGACATGGGGGTCTCCAATCTGCCTACATATTTTATCATCCCCAAGATCACGGGTATAATGCCATCTATGAATGATACCCCCTACCTGGCCTACCTGACCCAACACCTGAGCCCTGGCCGCTTGCAGCATTCCTTGGGAGTGATGGACGTGATGGATGCCCTGGCCCCCATCTACGGGCTGGACCCCGCCGCCGCCCACCTGGCAGGGCTGGCGCACGACGCCGGCAAAGAGCTGCCCCTCAAGCGCATGCTCGAGATCGCCCAAGCGGTCAACTTTCCGCTGGCCACCCCCTGCGACCAGGACCCGCTGTACCTGCATGGCCCCTGCAGCGCTTACGTGGCCCAGCACGAGATGGGCATCGCAGACCCCCTGGCGCTGGAGGCCATCTTCCGCCATTCTTACGTGGGCGATGGAGCGCCGCGCTCGCCGGTCTTCTGCTGGTGCCTGCGTTTTGCCGACATGCTCGAGCCGGGCCGTGATTGGGAGGCGGCGCGCAACCACTTACGGCCCATCATCTTTGCCGGGCGGTTGGGCCAGGCGGCGCACGAGATGATGGCCTGGCTGATCCCCTTCCTGGAAAGCGTGGGCGCTACCCCGCACCCCGCCCAACGGGCCTTGCAGCGCAAGCTGGCAGATCTGTTCGCCAATGGAAAAAACGGCGTGCCGAACGATCAACTGCCGGTATAAGGATCGTACACCCGCGCCACACGCGCATTGATCTGGCAGGTGACCTCGTAGGTGATGGTGTGCAGCTTCTCGGCCCACTCGTCGCAGGTAATTTCCTCATCACCGCTCCTGCCGATCAGCACCACCGTATCGCCCACCTGCACATCTGTCTCTGGCCCCAGGTTGAGCATGCTCTGATCCATGCACACCCGCCCCACCACCGGGCAAGAACGCCCGTTGACCAGGGCTCGCCCACAATTGGAGAACAGGCGGTTGAGGCCGTCGGCATAACCGGCGGGGATGGTGGCGATCCAGGTATCCTCGGGGGCGAACCAGGTGCGCCCGTAGCCAATGCTGGTTCCGGCCGGAACCTTCTTAACAAATGAAACGCGGGTGAGGAAACTGAGCCCCGGCTTGAGCGGGATGCTGCGCGGCGTGCCAGGATCAGGATAAAAGCCGTAGATCATGATGCCAGGGCGCACCATATCCAGCCAGCCCGGCTCGTGACCCAACACCGCCCCCGAGTTGGCACAGTGCACCAGGTCCACCTTGCGCCCAATAGCAGATTGGATGGCTTCCACCATGTCCTTGAAGCGCTCGATCTGCTGGCGGGTGTAGGCCGGGTCAGCGGCATCGCTGACCGGCAGATGGGTGAAGATACCTTCCAGGCGCAGGCTGGGGCAATGCTGTTCAATGTGCGCCGCCAGGGCCGGGGCTTCATCGATCGATACGCCAATCCGTCCCATGCCCGTATCCACCTTGAGATGCACCCGCCCTTGCACACCCGCTGACCGGGCAGCCTGCTCCAGCGCGTCTACATTGGCGCGCTCGCAAACCGCCAGCGTGATGCCGCTGCGCAAGGCGGCGTCCATTTCCTCTTCGAAGGCCGGCGAGAACTTCAAGATAGGCAGCCCAATGCTGGCTTCTCGCAACTGGATGCCTTCAGGTACAGTAGCCACCCCCAACCAATCCACCCCAATCCGTTCAGCCATGCGCGAGACTTCTACCGCGCCGTGGCCGTAAGCGTTGGCCTTGACGGCAATCAGGATCTTGCGCTGTGGGCCAACGGCGCGGCGAATGCCATCGATGTTGAATCGGATATGATCCAGGTGGATGCGGGCATGGGTCTGGTAGAGCATAAGCTATCCTTTGACGACGACTTTTTGCATATACGGCGAGGTGGTGGCGGCCAACAGCGCCCCGTAGCTGGGGTAAAAGACCACCTGGCTGCCCAATTCTACCTCTGTGTGGGCTTCTTCCACATCCAACACCAGGTGGTCACTGCTGCCACCCAAGACAATGATACCGGGGTCTTCAGGGGTGATGCCATCCACAACCACATCCTGGCGGCCAATATTGCAGATGGCGCGCTTGCGAATGCCGCGATCCACAAAATCGCTATAGCCGCCAAAGGCATCCTGGCCGCGGCTGCCGATGGGGACAGAAGGCTTACACTCAATCTCTACGATCTCAGCCACGATCCTGAAGGTATCCTGACGGGTGCCGGGCCAGGGGCTGCGGTCCAGCACGTTGCGCCCCAGTGTGATGGCCTCGCCGATGCGGAAATGGTTGATCTCTTTGGGCATGCCGCCCGCAGCAAGCAGGGGCAGGTTGGCGCTGTTGCCGCCCGAGATGATATCCAGCGGCAGGCCGGTGGCCTTGCGGCAGGCATCACGGATCTCGACCAGCATATGCATGTTCTCGGCGGTAGGGATCACGCCGCCGTAACAAGCCAGGTTGCAGCCCACGCCCACAATCTCCAGGTTCGGCAGCTTTGATGCGCCGCGCACCACTTCCACAGCCTTATCGGGCCACACGCCTTCACGCAAGTCACCCACATCCACCATGATGATGGCCCGGTGGGTCACCCCCGCGAATTCGGCGGCTTCAGAGAGCAGCTCAAGGGTCTCAACCGAGGAATTAAGCGAATAATCGGCACAACGCACGATATCCGCCACGGCGCTGGGGGCGGGGATGCGCAGCAGCATCAGGGGCAGGGTCATGCCAATGTTCGAGATCGACTGCAAGTTAAGGATGCGCGAGTCGGCGATCATATCCGCGCCGCCGGCCTCTAATGCATGCACCACAGAGGGATGCGCGCTCATCACCTTGGTTACGCAAGCCACCTGGGCCCCGTGAGCATGGCACAGTTGGACGACAGATCGGGCATTCGCCTCGATCCGCTGGGGGAATATTTCTAGTCGGGGAGTACGAATATACATAGCACCTTTGAATGATCGACCGGGTTAGTGCCGGGTAGAGAGTTCTTGCTCTACCCAGCGTCTGAAAGTTGTCCTGACAGCATCTGGATATGCCTGGGCAAGTGTGCCCAGGGCCGAAAAACGATAGTCGCGATCCATTAAAATGGCCGCATCAGGGGATGGGAACAAATACTTTCCGGGGCCGGTGCATACGCTGCGCAAGATGGCTTCGCCGCCTTCCACGCGCGTCAGCGCACCGCCAGTGCCCACCACCCACTTCACGGCGCTCAGATCTTTACCTTTCACGATCAGTTTTTTGCCGGTGGGGGTATACAGATCGGTGACCACGCCCGCGTGGCGCCGGATGCCGGTCTCGACGGCTTTGGTACACAACCAACGCGTCACTTCTTTCTGTTGTTCGGTGCTGGGCATTGCCTGCAAATCCACCAGGCGCGCCTCCCATTCCGGTTCGCCTACCAATTCAACGATGTTGCGGGCATTGACATATACGCCCAGGTCCCCCTCCACGGTGCGCTTGGCCTTGGGCTCCGGCTCGGTCAGCCGCGGCGACCATTCCAGGCTGCCTTCGGTAACGCTGTGGATATCGGTGGTGGCGCCGCCCACGTCAAAGACCAGGCAGTCGCCAAGCTCTTCAGCAAAAAGCTCGGCTCCGCACAACACGGCCCCCGGCGTGGGCAAGATGCCCCAGCGGGTCAGGTCGCCAAAACGGGCCATGCCAGGGGCATGGATGATGTGGCGGCTGAAGACCTCGTGGATCAGGCGGCGCAGGGGCTCGATATTCAACACATCCACATCAGGGAAGACATTGGCTGCCACCAGGGTTTCGATGCCGGCATCTTCAAATATCTGCCTGATCTGCTTACGGATGGCAGCATTGCCGGCATACAACACCGGGATCGGCAGCCTGAGTGAGGCGATCTTCTCGGCATTGTTCAAAACGATATGTTTTTCGCCAAAGTCCACGCCGCCTGCCAGCAAGATGATGTTGGGATGGATCGAACGGATCTCTTGCAGGTCAAAGTCACCCAGCGGGCCGGCAGTGATCATCTTGACGATGCCGCCCGCCCCCAGGGCGGCTTCACGCGCCGCCCGGGCGGTCATGCTGTAGGTCAAACCGTGCACCACCATGCGCAGCCCACCCGCGGCAGAGCTGTTCACAAAAGTCTCTGGCTTGCCGATTGAGCCGCCAAGCCGGGCTTCCAGGTCGGCAATGGCCTGCTCCACCCCCACCCCAACGTCGCCTTGGGCCACGCTGGTCGGGGCAAAGCCCTGGGCCACGTGCTCAAAACCCACGTCAGAGCGTAAGTTAAATCCATTGACTTTCGTGATGGTCGAGCCCACCTCGATGGTCAAGACTTCAATGCCGCGCATGGTGTGCACCATCTATCCTTCAGAACAGCGGCCTAGACGACGCCGCGTTGCTTCAGGGTTTTAACGATCGCATTCACCACGTGAATGCCCTTGGTGCCGCGGCCAAAAGTGGCGTCCAGGCCGGTTTCGGCCGCCATCTCGCGGTTCACTTGGGTGCCACCGGCAACCAGCACTACCTGGTCGCGGATGCCTTTCTCGCGGCACAGCTCAGCCAGCTTGCGCATCTGTGCCAGGTGAATGTCATTGTGGCTGATGATGGTCGAGATCAAGATCGCCTGAGCGCCGGTCTCAATGGCGGCATCCACCAGCTTGCCGATCGGCACCGATGTGCCCAGGTAGTGGTACTTGACGCCGTACTTCTCAATGCCGCCGTGCTTGATGTCCAAGATCTCACGCAGGCCCACGCTGTGCTCGTCTTCACCCACCGTAGCCGCCACCACCTTGAGCCCCACCTGTTTAATGGCAGCGCGGATCTCATCTTCAGGCAGCATCTCTTCCTTGGGCGGGATCTTCAGATCAGCCTTCTTGATATCGAAAGCCACCTTGCCCTTCACCTCAACGAAGCAGCCCTCAGCGGGGTGCAAGACGCTCAGGTTGATCACCTGGGGGTCTTGCAGGCCCATCTTGCGGGCCATCTCTAACCCGGCTTCGCGGGCCACATCCTCAGACTCAGGAATGGCGAACTGTAATAACACGGTGCCATCGCCGGCCCACTCAGCCTCTGGGCGGATCAAGCCGCCCTTGCGGTACGGCAGGGTCTTTTCCAGGCGATTGGAGACGTTGTCTTCAGGGTCCAGCTCATCGATGTAAACGATCTTCTCGGGCTTGCAAAGCGTGCAGCCGTCGATCAGATCGCAGGCCTTATGCGTGCCTGCCGGCAGATGATTGTGCCCAAAGTGGCTGCACACCGGCGCCAGGTAATCAGAGTCGCGGGCGATGAGCGAGCCGGCCCCCACGCCGCCCTTGCCATCGCGGGCAATCCCATCGCCGTTGCGCTCAGGGTACTTGGCAGAGTCAACGAAAAAGCCCTGTTCAACCGCTGCAAAGTAACCGCCGGTTTCGACCACCTCTTCCAAGAAAGCCACGGCGCGCTCTTTCAGGTCTCGCACCATCTCGCCCAACGGGCCATCATGGTTGATCGTCAACAGTTCTTTGATCCCATCCAGGGCCGCCCAGGTCTGCTTGACGGTTTGCACGCCGCGGATGTTGTTGTAATGCCAGGGCACGTTGCGGCCCTCATCGGGGGTAATGGTGCTCTGGATATCGGCGCTGGTCAGCATCGAAATGAGGGTATCGATGGTGTGGGTACGAATGGCCTCTTCAATATCGGCCTCGATGTAGCGCGTGTTCTGCTGGGCGCGCATCTTGTATTCGGAGAAGAAATCGCGCAGCGCCACGGCGTAGGGCAGGTCATACCACAGCTTGGGGGCCGGAGGAGAATTTGGCGGTACGGTAGAAAGGCCAATCAACGCCTTCTCCATACCCACCGCCACCGAAAAGGCACAGTTAATGCCATGCTGAACCATCAGCTCAGGCATCACCAGCCAGCCGGCCTTGGCTGTGGCATTGGCGTTGTGAGCGCCATCGATCTGGAAGATATCTGCCCCAGCCATCACCCGCTTGGCCTCAGCCGCATCCACAAACGAACGATACATGTTCACATTGCGGTAAAGCACGTTGTACTGCGGGTCTTGGTGCGCGCCGTTGATGCCTTCTTCAGCAAACAACACTGCCACTTCGGGGCCTGCCACGCCAGAAACGTAACTATGGAAATTGATCGGGCGTCCGACCTCTTCTTCGATCATATCACAGGCTTTGCGGCTGGCCCGGATCTGCTTGCGCGTGATGGGCACGCCGCCGGTGCCTTCAGGGGTGCCTTCCATCAGTCCGTCGATGTGGCTTTGGCCGGTGGTGCGGATGACCATCAAGTGATCGGCGCCGTGCCAGGCAGCCATGCGCATGCGGCGGATATCATCTTCAAAACGCCCTGAGGCGATCTCGGTGGTGACCACACAGCTTGGCTGTGGGTCGATCGCATCGAAATACTTCGCCGCCGGCAGGCCAATGCTGTTCTTCAAAGGCTCAGCCATATCCCGGTAATGGAAAGGCCCCATGTTCACGCCTTCGGCCGGCTTTTTTCGCCACACCCAGCCTTTGCGCTTGGGATGGTAAGACTCCAGGTCCTGCATGATTTCGTCGATATCAAGCTTTTTGCGAGGGTCAAGTTGTTGGTTATTCATGGCAGTCTCTCTCTCAAGCCAGTCCTAGAACAAGCCATTGAGGACATCTTTGTCCTCGAGGATGGCTGCGGCAGCCTGGCGCACGTCCATGCCAGTTTTCTGGGCCAGCTTCAACACCACATGGCCGGCACCCTTGCCCAACAGGCCTGCTTCATGAATACGATCAACCACACCGTGTGAGCTGACACTGTCGATGCCCATGCGCAGCAAAACAGAACGCTCGATGGATGGGGATGTATGCGTTTGCGCCAGCCCCACGACCGGCTCGACAACCTGGTCACAAAGCTGCCAAAAGCGGGCTTTGAGCTCTTCATCACTCATTTTCTTCAATTCTTCCCGGCGCTTTTCGAACCGGGCAATGCGTTCAGCGGTCATAGTTCTCTCCATTCAAGGCTGGTTAGTTTGATAGATCTGGGGCGTGCTGTTTGACCCAGGCAACATCCTTCTTCAGGTCAGCCGCCAGGAAGGCATAATCGTTTTCGTTCCACTGTGCCACCGGATGGGTCTTGGCGGCATTCTTCAGGTACGAGAGGCGCAGCTTATCCATATCCTGCACCTTACCCCACACCTGCTCTAAGTGCTGGGGGATGACAATGGTTTTGCCAGGCACGTTATCCTTGGGATCGCCGCGGCGCACTTCAATGCCATTCTGGCGGGCGAAGGAAAGCTGGCTGTTATGATGCTTGCCGGCACCGGTGTATTCGGTCTCTTGCACCACCACAATCTGGTCGCGGTCCATCTGGCGCGCCAGGGTCACTGCCGCCGTCAGGCTGGTGTTGCCAGCCGGGCCACGTTCCAGGCCCTCCAGCTTGGTGAGCAGCTCGGTCACGTAAAACACCTCACCCTGGGTCACCAATTGGTACTCATCCATGTAACGCAAAGAACGGGCCGCGTTGCGCGGCACATCCGTCCGGTCGGGCCAGGTGGCAAAAGGCACGCCAAAGCCGGTATGCCCGGTAGTGAAGGATTTGCGGTTGAAATCGTGATCCGAAGCCATGTGCAGGCCGCTCAAATCTACCGAGCAGGCCACAATGCGCGTCTGCTCGCAGCCAGCCGCCAATAGGCCGCGGGCCGTGCCGGTGAGGTTACCCCCGCCGGCATGCGTGATGGCTACGGCGTCTGGCGCTTTGCCATAGCGGGCGCGCACCTGGGCGGCAATTTCTGCGCCCAGGGTTTCAATACCGCGAATGCCAAAGGGCGTGTAGAGGCTGGAGTTGAAGAAGCCCGTCTCTTCCAGCGTGCGCAGCAGCATATAAAACAGCTCTGGCCCAACCGAAAGCTTGAGCACCTCGGCGCCGTAGGCTTCACAGGCCCGGCCCTTTTCTACGATCTCAGGCTGGCCCACCCCGCGGCTATCGAACACCTCTTGAACGATGATGCACTTCAAGCCGCGCTGCGCTGCCTGCGAGGCCACTGCCGCACCGTAATTGCCGCTGGTGGCGGCGATCATGCCTTTGTAGCCCTTCTTGAATGCTTCGTAAGCACTGATGGAAGCGCGCCGGGCCTTAAAGCTGCCCGAGGCATTGGCGGCTTCGTCTTTGACCAGGATGAGCGCGCCCTTGCCAGGCTCTGATATCTTGCGCACGGCTTCGGTCAGGTTGCGCAGCTCGAAGAGCGGCGTATTCCCAACTTTCGTCTCGCTCTGAATGCGCACCATATCATCCATGGTATAGCCCGTCTCGCGCATCATGCGGTCATAATCAAAGGCGATCGGGCTTTGGATGAAATCATCGTAGTCGATCCCCAGCGAGGCCTTCATGATCTCGTTTTTACGCGCCATCACGGCTGCGTAAGACATATCGCGCCGGCTCATTGCTCCACCTCCGTACCAATTGTCAATAGTTCAGGAACGGTGGCCCCAAAGCTGTGGCTATAGCTGGGATTGACCGTGCGCAGGGTGCCTTGCAGCTCACGCCCGATGATGGTGCGGATGCGAACCTCTTGACCCAGGCGAGCGGTTTCCAACAAAAAGCCCGATACGCGCAGCATGTAGGGCACCAGCTTGGTGTCATCGGGCAGGGTTTGGGCGCGTTCCTCAGGCTTGAGAACCATCTGTTCAATCTCAACCCATGTTCCCGTCTGGATCACAGGCTCTTGCTCATGTACATTCTTCATCAACAACTCTCCATCAAAGTATGGTAACTACCCACAGGCCGAAAACGGACTTGTAACCCGTCTCCGGCCTGATGGATGGCAATCGATGCGATCTTCGAGGTTATACGTTGCGGCGGTAAGCAGACTCGCCCATCAAAGCGGCAGGGGTCGGCAGGTCGATCATGCGCTTCAGGCCAGCGCTGGCAGCCACCACGTGCGGGATCATATTGACCGCAATGCCCATGGTGGCAATGCCACCGGCGATCTCGGGCTTGATGGCCATATGGATTTCAGGCTTGCCGTAAATGTTAATGTAATCGCCGGTATCCTGGTTTTCAAGATGAGGATGGATCTGCTGAGGGTGAACGAGCTTGATGACTTCTTTATCCCCGCGGTAACCAATCCCAATATGGGCACAGCCGGCCACCATGCCAGGCTCTACCACCACGTGGGGCGTCTCGCGATGCACCTTGCTGATGATGGGCTCGCGGCTTTGCTCAATGCGATCTACACCCAACCCCAGGGCTGCGCTGATCATATGGATGGATTCAGGGAAACCGACATGCCCCACGATCGAGCCGTCGGCCACGCCGGCCTTGAAGGCCTCGGGGGTAGTGCCTACGCCCTGCGTCTTCATCACGGTCGGGCCATAGGGGCTCAGGTCATTGACCCGCGAGGCTTCGATGCGCTCGACCGAATGGCAGCCCCCGCTGAGGGTGACCACCAATAGATCCAAGACAAAGCCAGGGTTAACGCCCGTGCCAAGCACCGAAACGCAGTGCTGCTTGGCCAGGTCATCGAGTTCTTTGGCTAGTTCGGGGTTCTGGGCTTCAGGGTCCGACATCTCTTCGGCGATCGAAATACAGTTGATGCCAGCCATGATCACCTGGCGCAGGTTCGGCATCTGTTCCTTGGTCCAAGAAGTGGTGGCGAGGATCACAATATCCACGTTTTCCTTCTTGAGAACAGCCTCGGGCTGGTTGGTGACTGTGACGCCGAGCTGCTTACCCACGCCCAGCACAGCCCCCAGGTCTTTGCCCACGTAATCCGGGCGGCCATCTACGGCAGCCACGATCTGAATTCCGGGTTTCTCGAGCATTAAGCGGGCCATACCACCGCCCATGGCTCCGAGACCCCATTGAAGGACACGAATTGGCTTCATCATATGAAAGTCTCCTATTTGAATTAACCCTTCGGACCACCGATCCACCCGGATGGCGGGAACCCTGGTTTGGTAGATTGGAGGTGATTTTATCATGCTCCAAATTTCCAGGCATGTGTAAGAAATAGTGCCTATAGGCGACGTTTGTAATGAAATCCCACTTTTCCAGGTGAATTTTTGAAAAGCATAGGTATAATTAACCTGCACCTGAGAAAAAGCGCACTCTGCGCTTTCAGGAAGCGATAGATCCCAATCCCTTGTCACGTAAAGGCAGAGATCAATTATGAAAAATTGGCATACAATGAAAGTTGAAGAGTTGACCCAGGAGCTGGATGTAAACCTGGGAACCGGGCTTTCGGCCGAAGAAGCGGCCCGCCGCCTGGAAAAGTACGGCCCCAATGAGCTGGTTGAACGCGGTGCTAAGAGCCCCTGGAAAATCCTATGGGAACAGCTTACCGGCATCATGGTCGTCATCCTGATCGTCTCGGCCGTCATCTCCCTTTTGCTGCATGAATATACCGACGCCATCACCATCCTGATTATTGTGGTGCTCAATGCGCTCTTGGGTTTCACCCAAGAGTATCGTGCAGAGCAAGCCATGGCCGCGCTGAAGAAGATGGCTACGCCGCGCGTCAGGGTGCGCCGCGGGGGGCATGTGGCAGAAGTAGCCGCCCAAGAGCTGGTCCCCGGCGACGTGATCCTTCTGGAAGCCGGCAATGCCATCCCGGCAGACTGCCGCCTGGTGGAAGAGGCCAACTTACGCGTGCAAGAGGCAGTGCTGACGGGCGAATCTGAGCCGGTAGAGAAGTTCTCCCGCGCCCTTGAAAAGCCCGACCTGGCAGTTGCCGACCGCCGCAATATGCTCTATATGGGTACGGTTGCCACCTATGGGCGCGGCAGCGCCGTGGTGGCTGCCACCGGCATGCAAACCGAGCTCGGCCACATTGCCGACATGATCCAAAACACCGGCTCTGAGCCAACCCCCCTGCAGCGCCGCCTCGAACAGCTTGGCAAAGGCCTGGCCGTGGCTGCCCTGGGCATTGTGGCCCTGGTCTTTGTACTCGGGCTACTGCGCGGCGAGGATATTCGCCTGCTGATCATGACCGCCATCAGCATGTCGGTGGCTGCTGTTCCCGAGGGCCTGCCTGCCGTGGTCACCATTGCGCTGGCCCTGGGTGCCCAGCGCATGCTCAAACGCCAGGCCCTGATCCGCAAGCTGCCCGCCGTTGAGACCCTCGGCTCTGTGACCACCATCTGCTCTGACAAGACCGGCACCCTCACCGAGAACCGCATGACGGTGACGATCTTGGATGTGGCCGGCAACCGCCTGAACTTCTTCGAGCAGGTGCGCGAATACAGCCCGCAGGTATGCCCCAAAGAAGAACCCGACCTGGAGTTCTCATACTATCCATCTGTGCCGCTGCTCTTGCTGAGCGGCACGCTGTGCAACGACGCCATCTTGGAATGTAATCAAGAGAAAAATGTGTACACTGCCGTCGGCGACCCAACCGAAGGTGCACTGGTGATTGCCGCCGCCCATGCCAACCTGTGGAAAGACGAGCTGGAAGAGATCTTCCCACGCACCGGTGAGGTGCCCTTCGATTCAGATCGTAAACGCATGACCACCATCCACCGCCTGCCCGGCAAAGGCCAGGCACTGCCCCATAACTTATCTAGCATGCTGGAGCAAGGCCAGGGCCAATATGTGGCCTTCACCAAGGGGGCTGTGGATGGTTTGCTGCAGATCTCTGACCAGGTATGGGTTGAAGATCATATCGAGCCGCTGACCCGAGAATGGGCCGAGCGCATCCAAGACGCCAACAACGCCATGGCCCAAAAAGGCATGCGCGTCTTAGGGGTGGCCCTGCGTTGGCTGGATGAAAACCCCGCAGCGCCGACCGAGCAGAGCGTTGAGTACGGACTGGTGTTCGTAGGCATGTCTGGCATGATCGACCCGGCCCGCCCCGAGGTGAAAGATGCCGTGGCCGTGACACGCTCGGCAGGCGTGCGCCCGGTGATGATCACCGGCGACCACCCCCTGACCGCACTGCACATTGCCCAAGAGCTGGGTATCGCCACCAACGACCAGGTGCTCACCGGCCAGGAACTGGCCAAGATGAGCGTCGATGAGCTGAAGGCCGTGGTGGAAGACCTCTCAGTTTACGCACGTGTTTCGCCAGAGCACAAGCTCAAGATCGTGCAGGCCTTACAAGAGAAGGGGCATATCGTGGCGATGACAGGCGATGGCGTCAACGATGCCCCCGCCCTCAAGCGCGCCGATATCGGCGTGGCCATGGGTATCACCGGCACCGATGTCTCAAAAGAGGCCGCCGACATGGTCTTGCTGGACGACAACTACGCCACCATTGTGGCAGCGGTGGAAGAAGGCCGCCGCATCTACGACAACATCCGCAAGTTCATCCGCTACACCATGACCTCCAATGCCGGCGAGATCTGGGTCATGCTGCTGGCGCCCTTCTTGGGCATGCCCCTGGCCCTCTTGCCGCTGCAGATCCTGTGGGTCAACCTGGTCACCGATGGCCTGCCCGGCCTGGCGCTGACGGTTGAGCCGGCTGAGCGCGATACCATGCAGCGCCCACCTCACTCGCCCAAAGAGAACATCTTTGGGCGCGGCATGGGGCGCGATATCCTGGTGGTCGGTTTGATCATGGGCTTGATTTCGCTGGGCGTAGGTTATTTTGCCTGGCTGCGTGGAGACCCCGCCTGGCAGACCATGGCCTTCACCACCCTGACCATGGCCCAGATGGGCAACGCCCTGGCCGTGCGCTCTGAGCGCTACAGCCTGTGGCAGATTGGGCTGTTCTCAAACCGCCTGATCTTGGGCGCGGTGCTGCTGACCTTTGCTTTGCAGATGATGGTGGTGTACGTTCCCTTCTTCCAGAACATCTTCAGCACCATGCCGCTCACCATTATCGACCTGGTCATCAGCCTGGGCTGTGCCGTGTTGGTCTACTTCAGCATTGAAGTGTACAAGATCATCGTCAACCGGCGCTAAATTCTCTGCCCAAGGACAGTAAAAAAATAGTGAGGCTGCGCTTGAGCGCCGCCTCACTATTTTTAATCAGGCAACATACAAGGCTTAACCGTCTTGAATATGCTTGATGCCTTGTTGGAACAAGGCAATGATGTGCTCATCATCGATCCGGTAATACACTTCTTTCCCATCCCGGCGCGCCTGAACCAGGTGCATCTGGCGCAGGCCGCGCAGGTGGTGAGAGACAGCCGACTCGGTTATGCCCACTAGAGAAGCCAGGGTGCCCACGTTCAACTCTTGATTGACCAGGGCTGAGAGAAGGCGCACGCGGCTGGTATCGCTGAAGGCACGAAAAAGCTCAGCCACGTGGGCCGCCGTATGTTCATTAAGGACTGTTGTCTTCGAATTTGTCATCATTTGCACCGCGTGATCAGATTACCTGTATTGTAGTGCGAGCTGATTCGATTGTCAACATAAGATCAATCTTGCCCATGAAGGCGGTTGCTGATGGCCTTAGCTATCTCAACCAGCAGGAGCAAGACCAGGCCGATTCCTATCACCCAGCTCCACTCTTGCAAAGTCAGGGGCACAATGCCCAACAACTCTCTCAGGCCAGGGATCAAGAATGCGATGCCTATGGTGACGAAACCCGCAATCGCCGCCCAGATGAGGGGTTTATTGACCGTCAACTTGTTCATGCGGTAGAGCGGCAGGCGCATACTGCGATAAGCAAAGATATAGACGATTGAGTTGACTGCGAAGCTGGCGAACACAATGCTCTGGCCTGCCGTAGGGTCGTGGTGCACCTGGTTATAATGCCCAAACAAGGCCAGCGCAAAGATCGAGCTGGTGATGCTGATCACCCCAATCAGCGATATCCCCAAGCGGGTCAGGATGGGCGCCTTCAAAGAACGCGGCTTCTCGTCCATGATGCCCGCTTCTTTGGGCTCGAAGCTCAGCACAATATCCAATGGTCCATCGCAGATCAGGTGGATCCATAAGATCTGCGCCACCGACAATGGCGTTGGCCAGCGCAGCATCATGGCGGTAAAGATGGTCAACACCTCAGCAAACGAATTGGAAAGCACATAGGCCACGACCTTGCGAATATTCGCAAAGATCACCCGGCCTTCTTCAATGGCAGCCACAATGGTGCGGAAGTTGTTGTCAAGCAAGATCAAGTCTGCGGTCTCTTTGGCCACGTCTGTGGCGCTGCCCACCACCACGCCGATATTGGCGCGCTTCAAGGCCGGGGCATCGTTCACACCATCGCCGATCATGGCTGTCACACCGCCGTTGGCTTGCAGGGCTTTGATGATGCGAAATTTATCCTGTGGGCGGATGCGGGCGAAGACCGCCGTTTGCTTCACTTCCTCTCGCAGTTTTTCATCACTCAAAGCCGCAATCTGCCCGCCCTCCAGGCTGTGCTCTCCAGGTTTCAGCAAACCAATGCTGCTGGCAATGCGCTCGGCAGTGCGGCGGTAATCGCCGGTGATCATCTTGACCTGGATGCCAGCCTTCTGCGCCACCTGGATGGCCTCTACCACACCCTGGCGCACCGGGTCTTCCATGCCCAGCAGGCCCAGCCAGGTGTAGCCGGTGTAATCTTCCAGGCCCCCAGATTGGCGATAAGCCAATCCTAAGAGCCGCAGGCCCTCACCGGCCCACTCGTCCACCTGCACCAGCAAGCGCTCCTTTTCTTCAGAGGAGATAGTGCACATTCCCAGCACGATCTCGGGAGCACCTTTCAGGAAGAAATAGCGCTCACCCTGGAATACGTTGCCGGTCACTGCGGCGATCATGTACTTGGTTTCACTGCTGAACAGTTCCTCACCCAGGCGCGGCACACTATCGAACAGTTTCTGAGGCGCTCCGGGCTGCATTTTTTCGGCCTGTTCCCACAGGGCAATATCTACAGGGCCTTCCAGATCGTTACACAACACCATGGTCTGCCAGGCGCGTTCCTGATCCACCAGGTCAGAGCGGGTCACCCGCATGCGCCCCTCGGTGAGGGTGCCGGTCTTATCGGTGCAGATGGTAGTCACCGAACCGAGCGTTTCTACCGCCAGCAGGCGTTTGACCAGGCCGCTGCGCTTGAGGATCTTGCGCATGCCCAGCACCAGGATGACCGTCACGGCGATGAGCAGGCCCTCGGGCACAGCCGCAATCGCCAGGATGATGGACGTGCGCAGCATATCGAAGAACTCACGGCCCATGAGCAGCCCCACCAGCAGGATGACCCCCGTGGCTGCCACAACAATATAAGTCAAGATCTTACTGAAGGCTTTTAGCCGCACCTGCAACGGAGTCTCTTCTTCCACATGTTCACTCAAGCTGGCCGCGATCTGCCCCAATTCGGTTTGCACCCCTGTTTGGGTGACACGCAAAATACCTCGCCCGGTGACCACCGTGGTGCCCATGAACACCTGTGCAGGGTCTGCCCCTGCAACCGAAAACGCTTGCTTGCTCACCGGCTCGGATTCGCCCGTCAGGATGGCTTCATCAAGCGCTATCTTGGTGCCCTCCAGCAGTTCACCATCACCGGGAACTTTTTCACCGGCGTTAAGGATCACCAGGTCGCCGGGAACCAACTCCCACACTTCTACTTCCACACGCTGCCCATCACGGATGACAGTGGTGGTGGGCTTGAGTAGCCCCTTCAGCGCCACGTACGTGCGCTGAGCCTGGTATTCCTGTACAAAACCCAAGATCACGTCAATCACAACGACTGCCATGATGATGGCGAAGTCGCCATACTCCCCCAAAACCAAAGAGATGCCTGCCGCCGCCAGGATGATGTAAACCAGCGGGCTTTTCAGTTGGTTGAACAGGATTGCCCAGGCCGAAACGCCTTTTTCGGCTGGCAGACGGTTCTCGCCATAGCGGGCGCGGCACTCTAAAACCTGGGCCGAGGTCAGGCCATCCAGAACGTTATGCTTCAATACGTGTTCGATATCTTGTGTTGAGCTTGATGTATCCATATATCTCCTTACGCTACAACCAACAACTGAATAGCTGTTCAGTTGTTGGTAAATTATATCATATTTAGCAGCGTAGAAATAAAATTTGCGTTTGCATTGACGGTCACCTGATACAGAATTAGAATTTAGCCCAAAATGGAACAATTCTTAAGTACTGAAACGCTGATCATTGAACTGCTGCTGATAGTTTCTCTGGTGGCCATTGCTGTACGCCGCCTGCAAATACCGTATACAGTGGCGCTGGTAATTGTGGGCCTGCTTTTGACAGCTCAATCACAGCTTAACCTCGAGTTAACCCCCGAGCTGATCCTGGCGTTATTTGTTCCCCCTCTGGTGTTTGAAGCTGCCTTTCACCTGAACCTGAACGAACTGCGGCACAACATGGGAGCTATTTTGCTCTTGGCCGTGCCAGGCGTGATCTTAACCATGCTGATCGTGGGGGGGATTGTTTCAATCGGCACAGGCCTGGCTTTGCCGATTGCACTGACATTTGGTGCATTGATCGCTGCCACCGATCCTGTGGCCGTGGTCTCACTTTTTCGCATGTTAGGTGTACCCAAGCGGCTGGCGGTGCTGGTAGAAGGCGAAAGCCTGTTGAATGACGGCACGGCATTGGTATTGTTTCAACTTATGCTGGTGGTCGTTGCCACCGGGCAATTCAACCTGGCTGTAAGTGCCCTCGATTTCTTACGTATTTCGGCAGGAGGCCTTGTGGTGGGATTGGTTTTGGGCTGGGTAATTTCACGCCTGATTGCCCGGATTGATGATTACCTGATTGAAACCACCCTTACCACTGTGCTGGCTTTTGGCTCATATTTGATTGCCGAAAGACTGCAATTCAGCGGTGTGCTGGCCGTGGTCGCCGCAGGCCTGATCAACGGCAACCTGGGGCCGCAGGGGATGAGCCCCACGACGCGCATTGTTTTGTTCAATTTTTGGGAGTATGTTGCCTTTCTGGCCAACAGCCTGGTCTTCCTTCTGATTGGACTAGAAGTGGATCTCCCCGCATTGCTAACAGCCTGGCAGCCAATTCTCTGGGCGATCGGCGCGGTCATCCTGGCACGTCTCATCGTCGTCTATGGGTTGAGCTTACTGGCACGCCACCTGGCAGAACCAGTGTCGATGCGTTGGCAGCATGTGCTGGCCTGGGGCGGTTTGCGCGGTGCGCTGAGCCTGGCACTGGCACTCAGCCTGCCAGTCTCCTTTGGGCCAGATCGGGGAATGCTGCGCACCATGGCTTTTGGGGTGGTCTTATTTACCTTGCTGGTGCAGGCAACAACCATGCGGCCTCTTGTTCGCTTTTTAGGGATCGTCTTGCGCAAACCAGAACAGGTCGAATACGAAAAGCGCCACGCCCGCCTGACAGCACTGCGCTCAGCCGAAAGCCACCTGGAACGGCGTTATCGCGAAGGGCTGCTTTCTACCCACACCTGGGAAACACTGCGTCCCAAGCTGCAAGAACAGCTTGCCCTGCTGGCAGAAGCGGTGCGCGAATCGCTGCGTTCTGCGCCAACGCTGGAGGCAGAAGAGATGGACATCGCCCGGCGTGAAATCCTGCGGGCGCAGCGCAGCGCGTTTATGGGATTGCTGCAAGATGGTGTGATCTCAAATGAGGTTTACGAAAACTTGTCTGCCGAAATTGACGCAACGATCACGGATGGCAGCAATGCTTTCTGGTTTGTCCCAGGCGATTCTTTGCCGCAGCGACTGAAGGCCCGGCGCGGGCGAGTGGATGTGCAAGAGATCATGATAGAGCAAGGCTCTTTGTGTGCAGAAAAACGCGTGCGCGACGTGGCCTGGCCGCGGAACGCCGTCATCGCCAGCCTGCGGCGAGGTGACCAGGTATTGATCGCCCGCGGCGACACCTTACTACTGGCTGAGGATATCTTGATGATGATTGCAGATGATGCCGCCATCAATGAAATTCAGCAGCTCACCAGTAAGCCTGACTGACCCACACCTCAAAAAGCCAACTAAGATGAAAAAATTCCTACGAGATCGTCTCCAGCCTTCCGAATCTGTGATCTTGGGCGCATTGGCATTGATCGTCGGCCTGGCCAGCGCGGCGGGCGTATGGCTGTTCAAATGGCTGATTGACCTGGTTCACCAGGTTGCCTTTGAGCACCTCGCAGGAGCCCTCCGGCCGTTGGGCGGCTGGGCAGTGCTGTTGCTACCGGTTTTGGGCGGCCTGGTGGTAGGGCTGCTGTTGTATTTCTTCATTGGCGAAGAGCGCCATCACGGCGTGGCAGGGATCATGGAATCGGTGGCGATGGCCGGCGGCCGCCTGCGTTACAAACGCGTGCCCGTCAAAGCCGTAGCGGCAGCAATCTCAATTGGCAGCGGCGCATCCGTAGGGCCAGAAGATCCATCTGTGCAGATCGGCTCTAACCTGGGCTCAATGTTTGGCCAATGGCTGCATATCTCTGACGAACGCATGCGAGCCTTGGTGGCAGCAGGCGCCGCCAGCGGCGTAGCCGCGGCTTTTAACGCGCCCATCGCGGGCGTTTTCTTTGCCTTAGAAATCATCCTAGGAGAGATCAGCGGCGGCGCCCTCGGCGTGGTAGTGCTTTCGGCAGTCATCTCATCTGTTTTTACACAAGCGGTCGCCGGGCCAGAGCCGGCCTTCCACGTGCCGGCCTATGCTTTCAATTCAGTCTGGGAGCTGCCGCTCTACCTGGGGTTGGGCTTATTGGCCGGCCCGCTTTCAGCGCTGTATGTGCGCCTTTTGTACCTGGCTCAAGATCTCTTCCACCAGTGGATGAAAATCCCACGCTGGCTGAAACCAGCCGCAGCCGGCCTGGCGGTTGGGGTGGTGGGGATTTTCTTACCGCAGGTATTTGGAGTTGGCTACGAGACCATCGGGAATATTTTGAATGGAGAAAGCCTGGGCATTACCCTACTGCTGGCGGTGATGGCTGCCAAGCTCATTTTGACGCCGGTCAGCATTGCGGGGGGCTTCCCCGGCGGGGTGTTTGCGCCATCTCTGTTCATTGGCGCAGCACTGGGTGGAGCCTTTGGCCAGGCTGCCAGCCAGCTCTTCCCACAATTGAACCTCGTCCCGGCGGCCTTTGCCATGGTGGGCATGGCGGCCCTGCTGGCTGGGGCAGTCCACGCACCGCTCACGGCCATTCTCCTGCTTTTTGAGATGACCCGCGATTACCGCATCATTTTACCGCTCATGTTTGCCGTGGTGATCAGCCTGCTGCTTTCGCAGCGCTTGCAGCGCGATTCAGTTTATACGCTTGGGCTGGCCCGCAAAGGCATTCGCCTGGAACGCGGGCGCGACGTGGACGTAATGGAATCCGTCCAGGTGGGTGATGTGATGCTACACGAAACCTTTGCCTTATCCTTAGATTTTCCGGTCTCGGCCCTGGCCGAGCAATTCTTACAAACCGGGCGGCATGGCTTTGCAGTAACCAATGCAGACGGCAACCTGTATGGCATCGTTTCAGTAGAGGATTATCGTCGCGCCCTCACTGGCGAGTATGGGCTGCTAGAACAGCTCACAGTAAGCGCCATTGCCACGCGTGAACTGATCACGGCTTTTCCCGACGAAACGGTCGGGGCAGCGCTCCAGCGCATGTCGCCGCGCGACCTATCGCGCCTGCCAGTGGTAGCGCGCGACGACACGCGCCGTTTATTGGGCATGGTACGGCGCAGCGACATTGTCCGGGCATATGATGTAGCCCTCTCGCGCCGCGCCGCCTTGCGCCACCGCGCCCAACAGGTGCGCCTCGACGCCTGGACATCAGAAACGATCAAGACTTCTGAAGTACCCATCCGACCAGGCTCAGACTGCGCTGGCAAGCAAATGAAGGATATCCCCTGGCCACAAGACAGCCTGGTCGCCAGCCTGCAGCGCGGCCGGCGGGTATTCATCCCACATGGTGATACAATCTTAGAAGCCAGTGATATATTGGTAGTGGTCGCCGCAGATCCCGCACTGGAAACCGTGCGCAAACTGGCAGGACTAAACACATAATGAATAAACCCTCTACAATCATGCAGCAGATCCTCAGCAAACTACGTCCCTGGCTCCGCCTTCTGCCTGCCGGGCGAAGACAAGAGGTGCTGCTGGAACTGGAGCAGGCATCATCGCCGGGTTTTGATTATTTTTTGCTGGTGATCCTCTCTTGCAGCATTGCCACCTTTGGCCTGATCACCGATTCAGCGGCAGTCATTATTGGCGCCATGTTGGTGGCTCCACTGATGTCGCCGATTTTGGGCTTGTCGCTTGCCTCAGTGGCGGGCCAACAGCGCATGTTCCAGCGCGCTGTGGTTGCCCTGTTAGAGGGTGTCTTATTGGCGGCTGCCCTTTCGGCGTTTATCGGGTGGATGGCGCGAGCCCTGCCGTTTGGCATGTTAAGCACACTGCCCAATGAAATCTTAGCCCGAACACACCCTACGCCCTTTGACCTGGGCATTGCATTGGCCGGTGGTGCAGCAGCGGCTTATGCCCTGGCCCAACCGCGGCTCTCAGCAGCCTTGCCCGGAGTGGCCATTGCCACCGCCCTGATGCCGCCGGTGTGCACTGTGGGGCTGGGGATATCGCTCGGTGAGTGGAGCGTTGCCTGGGGTGCTGGGCTGCTGTTTCTCACCAACCTGGCCTCGATTTCGTTTGCCGGTATTGTGGTCTTTTTTGCGCTGGGTTTCCGCCCCGCACATTTAGAAAACACCTGGCATCATGTCCCCCGCAGCCTGCTGGTAGCAGCCGCGCTGATGTTGGTTACGGCAGTGCCCCTGGTGATGTTGACCCTGAGAGTTGTCAACCAGACAGCCATCCTGCAAGAAGTGCGCTCAGCCGTAGTGGCAGAATTCTCGGCCCTGCCCGATGCACAGTTGGTGGATGTGGGGATTGATACCAGTAACTCGACCCTGCACTTAAACATAACGGTGCGCACCTCGCGCCAGCCAAGTCATAAAGAAGTCGTCGCACTGCAAGAGGCCGTTGCTGCCCGTTTGCAGCGCACAACTGCCATTCAAGTGATCGTTATTCCCACTACCAAGCTGGATCCATTGGTGCCGCCCACCCTCACGCCCACCTTCACACCAACCCTTACCTTTACCCCCGGGCCAAGCCCATCCCCCACCATCACGCCTTCCGCCACACCCACACCGACCATCACGGCAACTGCATCGCCCATCCCCTCCGCAACGCCCACCTTCACACCTTCGCCCACCTTCACGCCGTCACCAACCTTAACCCCCACGCCTGTATTGGCCTACATTCAAACGCCTGGTGGTACGGGCACTTACCTGCGCCAGGCACCCGGAGAGCAGATCATCGTCTGGCTGCCTGACAATGCCCCGGTATTGATCCTTATGCAGCGCCAAACGGTCAACGGCCGAGAATGGATTGAAGTACGCGACATTCTGAATCAAACCGGGTGGGTGATGGCAGAGTATTTGATCATCCGCCCATAAAACAGATAATGGCTGCTAGATGAGTATCTGAGGAAAATTTTCCAGGTCGCATTGACATCCAAAACGTTTTGGGGTATTATTTTTCTTGCCGAAAACGTTTTGGGAAACAATGATCCATGAATATCACCATCCGAGATGTCGCCAAGAAACTCAACCTTTCCATCACCACCGTTTCACGGGCATTAGATGGCTACAGTGACGTGGCGGAGGAAACACGCCAGCGGGTAATTGAAACCGCCCGCCAGATGGGTTATGCCCCCAACCAGGCGGCGCGCCAGCTTCGACGCAAGCGCGCCGACAGCATCGGGTACATCCTCCCAGCCGACCGGCCGCGCTTCTCGGACCCCTTCTTTGCCGAATTCGTCGCCGGGCTGGGCGACGAGGCCGCCGCACACGGTTTGGATCTCTTGGTCTCATCGGCGCCGCCCAACAGCCAGGCTGAGCAGCGCGCCTACGAACGCTGGATACAAAGCCGCAAGGTGGATGGCATGGTGTTAAACCGCCTCCACTTACAAGATTGGCGCGTGCAGTACCTGTCAGAGGTTGGGTTTCCGTTCGTAACATTAGAACGCTCGCAAGACGCTTGCGATTACCCATCCGTCGAAGTTGACGGACGGCGCTGGTTCAAAGTACTGGTCGATCACCTGGCTGAGTTGGGCCACCGGCGGGTCGCTTACATCGGCGCAGGCGCCGAACTAAAAATCCAGGCCGACCGCCTGGCTGGTTACCAAGACAGCTTGCAGAGCCATGATCTGCCATACGATGCTGTCCTTGTGACAGAAGGCGACTTGACCAGCGATGGCGGCTTTTACGCTGCCAAACGCCTGTTGGCCCTGCCTCAGCCTCCCACCGCCATTGCCTGCGTGGATGATATGACGGCCCTGGGTGTGCTGCATGCGGCGCGCGAACATGGCCGCGTGGTGGGGAAAGATCTCTTGGTAGCCGGCTTCGACGGCATGGCGGGCTTTGAACACACCCAGCCCCCGCTGACCACGATCAACCAGCCGGTTTATCAGATGGCGCGCAAACTGGTGCAGATGCTGGCTGCCCAAATTGCCGGTCAAGTACTGGTAGAGCGACATGTGCAAATCGAGCCGGTGCTCGAGATCCGCCAATCCACCGTCGGTAAATAACCCATTTATAGGCTCAAACTTGGGCTGCCTTTTTTTGCCCTCTCCCAAAACGTTTTGGAGCGGGCGCAATAAACGGAGGAAATTATGACAGCTCTCAAAAAAACTGTGATTGCCGCCGCCCTGGGCGAATGCGTCCACGTCGCCGGCATCAGCAACTTCTTGCGCCTGGCTGAAGCTGCCGGATGGCGCACGGTATTTCTTGGCCCGGCAGTGCCCATTGAGCAGGTGCTTGAAGCCGTCCGGCGCGAGCAAGCTGACCTGGTCGGCATATCTTACCGCCTGACCCCCGAAACCGGCGAACGCCTGCTGGGGCAGTTTGCCGAAGCCGCCAGCGACCTGCACGAGGCCGGGGTTCGTTTTGCCTTTGGCGGCACGCCGCCCGTGGC
>JAKQIM010000022.1 GCA_029557965.1 Chloroflexota bacterium
CCCACGCTGGGCTGGCTGAAGGCCACCTCGGCCCGGCTGGGCCTGCACCTGGCAGGTTCGCTGCTGCTACGGGATGGGGATGAGATCTACAATGCCCTGCTGTTGGTGGCGCCGGATGGGCGCACCTGGCGTTATGACAAACGCTACCCCTGGAGTTGGGAACGGGCCTACTTCTGCCCGGGGCAGGGGGCCACGGTGGCTGAGACCAGCCTGGGCCGCATCGGGTTGATGATCTGTTGGGACGTGGCGCATCGCAATTTGTGGCGAGAATACGCCGGGCGGGTGCAGTTGATGCTGGTCTGCTCTTGCCCGCCCGATGCCAGCAACCCCACCTATGCTTTTACCGATGGCAAGACCTTTTCGTTGGAAGACGCCGGCCCCCTGATGCGGGGCATGCGCGATACGGGCAGGCACGTCTTTGGGCGCATGCTGGATGAGCAGGCGGCCTGGCTGGGCGTGCCGGCGGCTTGCTCGGTGGGCTGTGGGCAGTTCCATTCGACCCTGCCGCGCAGCCGGGCCTTGGCGGCGCTGTACCTGCCGGTGATGCCGTGGATCATCCGCCACCTGGCTATCAATGGCCTCAAAGCCTTGCCGTTAAGCCTCACGTGTCCCATGATCCCTGGCTGTAAGCTGGTGGATGGGGATGGCAGCGTGCTGGCTGAGCGCAGCCAGGCCGAAGGGGAGGGCTTTACCCTGGCAAGTGTGAGCCTGCCGCAGGCACCGCCCCAGCCGCAAGGCCCCCAGCCGCCGCGCCGGGCCGATTGGATGACCTATTTCCTCTCAGATGGCCTGCTGCCCTGGCTGACGGCCTCGCTATATAAGCGAAAAAAGGACCATGATGGAACTTCACCCTACTCCTTACCCTGATCTCAACGCCGTCCTGGATACATTGGTGCAGCGCGTGCAAGATACCCTGGGCAGCAGCTTTGTGGCAGCCTGTTTGCAGGGCTCATTTGCAGTTGGCGATTTTGATGAGCACAGCGATGTGGATTTTACGATGGTGGTGCAAGATGCACTGACCGAGGCGCAGGTTCGTGCCCTGCAAGAAGTGCATGCTGCCGTGTACGACCTGGACTGTGCCTGGGCCAAGCACCTGGAAGGTTCTTACTTTCCTAAGGATGTGCTCAAAGACTATCAGCGCCAGGGCGAAGACCTGTGGTATCTGGATAACGGCAGCCGCGCCCTGCTGCGTTCAACCCACTGCAACACGGTGGTGGTGCGTTGGACGGTGCGCCAATACGGCATTGCGCTGGCCGGGCCTGCACCGCTCAGCCTGGTGGATCCGATTCCGGTGCAGGTGCTGAGGGGGGATATCCTGGCGACGATCAACGATTGGGGGGCAGAGATCCTGGCTGAGCCAGGGCGCTTCAACAACCGCTTCTACCAGGGCTTCATCGTGCTGAGCTTTTGCCGTATGCTGCGCGACCTGATCGTTGGCGATACCGGCTCGAAGCGCGCCGGGGCTGAGTGGGCCAAGGCCAACCTGGACCCGGGCTGGCGTGATCTGATCGATCGCACCTGGGCCACGCGGCCCGTGCCTGAAGTTTCGGTGCGCACGCCCGCCGACCCGCAGGATTTTGCGCGCACCCTGGAATTCGTCCGCTATATCCAAAAACAAGTGTGAGACGGCTTGGGCGATAACCTGCATCGCCGGCCGTCTCACACTTGTTCTAGTGGGTGACCAGCAGGTCACCCTTACATAGCGTTCATTGCTCTTGGCTTACTTGAAGACTACCGGCAGGAAGAAGTGCAGCCGGTCGACCGTTACGGCGGCGGTGACGATGACCGTTTCAACATAGCCGCAGCCATCGGTGACGGTGAGGGTCACCGTGTAGGTGCCCGAGTTGGTATAGGTGTGGCTGGGGGC
>JAKQIM010000042.1 GCA_029557965.1 Chloroflexota bacterium
GAAGAATAGGAAAGTCTACCTCTTGACATAGTGTAGTATTCACACTATAATAATTAGTGTATATATTACACATAAAAGAGAGGCGCACATGAACTTCCACCCCACTTCCCCCGCCGACCAGGCCCACCATGCCCCCGCCGATGTATTCGCCGCCGGGCTTAAGCTGCACCACATTGCCAACACGGCTTACCCAATCGGTCACACCAGCACCATGCGCCCTTACCGCGTGCCCAACGCCCAGGCGCAGGCCCTCGGCGCGGCCGCCTGGCAGGGCTGCGACCGCCTGGGGTTGTACGTTCATATCCCCTTCTGCGAGAAGCGCTGCGGTTACTGCGAGTACTGCGTGGTAGACCCCGCCACGCTGGAGCGTGATGAAGACCTATACTTCGACCTGCTGGTGAGAGAGTTCGAGTTGTACCGCCAGGCCGTGGATACGCCTGCCAAGACGCTGGTGGGCTTCGATATCGGCGGCGGCACGCCCACGGCAGCCAAAACGGCCAACCTTGGGCGGGTGGTGGCGGCGGCCAGGCGCTGTTTCCAACTGCCCGAGCAGGTGGCGATCAGCATCGAGACCACGCCCAAGATCGCCGCCCTCGAGCCAGAGAAGATGCGGGCGCTGTATGCAATGGGCATCCGGCGCATCAGCATGGGCGTGCAGACTGTCAGCCCACGCCTCCTACAATCCATCGGGCGCACCACCGGCCTGCTGGCCCACAACCAGCAGGCCGCCGAAAATATACGCCAGGCCGGTTTCAAGCGCTTCAACGTGGATGTAATGTACGGCTTTGCCGGGCAGTCGCTGGGCAGTGTCGAAGCCACCATCCAACATGCCATCGGGCTGGCGCCCGAATACATCACCCTGTACCGCATGCGCTACAAAGGCACCGGGCTGGCGGCCCAGGCTGAGCGCGTCACCCTGAACGAAGTGCTGGTGCAGTATGAACGCGCCGCCGAGATTCTGCACGCGGCCGGCTACCAGGCCACACCCGGCAAGAACACCTTCAGCCGCCTGCCCAGCGACCCCGGCACCAGCCACTACCTCACCCAGCGCGTCATTCACGGCACACCTTACCTGGGGCTGGGCCTGGGGGCGCAGTCACTTTCTGAGTTCACCCTGGCTTATAATGCCGGCGCAGCCGATAAACGCCTGGAGCATTACTGCCGCATGGTCACGGCGGGCCGCTTGCCCCTGCAAGATCTCTACCACCTCTCGCTGCCAGCCGCGATGGGAAAGATGATCTCGGTTTCGTTCTATTTCGGCGAGATCAACCTGGAGAGTTTTGAGCGCAAATTTGGGGTACCGCTAGTGCGGGCCTTCTCAGCAGAGGTGGACTTTTTGCTCAACCAAGGCCTGGTGGAATCCACACCCACCACCCTGCGCCTGACCAAAGCCGGGGTGCGGGCTTCAAACGGCGTCATGGCCCTCTTCTACGCGGCTGCCGTCAAAGCATATTTGTTAGAAAAAGCTTCTAACCACAGGAATACAGATGGTGTCCAAAAACGCGCCACAGATGATTCTGCGCACTCAGCGTCTCTGCGGTAAGGAATGATATTCTACAATGGCTTACGACTTCGCCAGCCTGCTCTTCGCCGGGCCCTGCAATGCCCGCTGCCCCTTTTGCATTGGCAAGCTGGTGGACCCACGGTTGAATGTGGATAACCTGGGCATCTACCCGCCGCGCGGCCTGGAGCGTTGGATGGCGTTGATCTGGGAACACAACATCCGCCAGGTGACCTTCAGCGGCACCACCACCGATCCCCAGCTTTACCGCCACGAGGCCCGCCTGCTGGCGTACCTGCGCCAGCACCTGCCGGGCCAGACCCAATTCTCCCTGCACACCAACGGGCGGCTGGCGCTGCGCAAGATGGCGGTCTTCAACCAATACGATCGCGCCAGCCTCTCCATCCCCAGCTTCGAGGCCAGCACCTACCGGCGCATGATGGGGGTCAGCGGGCCGCCGGATATCGAAAATATCTTACGATTAACTGATATAAAAATCAAAATATCTTGCATCACCGGCGATGAAAACAGCCCGCAGATAGGCCAATTCCTGGAGCACTGTGCCGGGCTGGGCATCCGCCGCGTGGCGCTGCGCAAGCCCTACGGCGAGGTGCGCCCCTGGACCGCTCTGCTGCCGCTGGATAAGCTGGGGCTGGTGCTGCGCTCGGAATACCGCAGCAATCCGGTCTATGATTACCGGGGGATGGAGGTTACACTGTGGGATTTTGAACAGACCGCCAGCAAAGCGATCAATCTTTTCAGCAATGGAACAATCAGCACAGACTACCGGCTGATACAGTAAGGGATGGGCAGAGGGTGCCTGCTGGGCTAAAGGACCATGCGCATGCCGCGTTCCATTTGCTGGTACATCACCTGGATGTTGTTTTGGTAGCGCTCCAACTGGCCCTCGACGTAATGCGGAAAGGCCGGGTCGGCAAGGGTCTCTTCCAAGGCGTGCCCTTTGGCAAGGTGTTCGGCAACCAGCCTCCAGGTGCCTTCCAGGTAGGCTTGCAAAGCCAAGATATCCCCCTCATGGCATAGGGGACCGTGCCCAGGCACAACGATCGTGGCATTGTATTCCGACAACCTGCCAAGAGCTTCGACCCAGGCGGGCACATCGGCATCGCGCAGGTATGGGTAACGCCCCACGAAGATCAGGTCTGAGGCAAAGAGCACGCGCGCCTCTGGCAGCCAAACCACGGTCAGATCCGATGTATGCGCGCCGTAATGGGTCAGCTCGATGCGCACGCTGCCCAGGTCAGCGCTGAACCAGCGTTCGAAGGTCTGGTTCGGCAAGACAATGCGCAGGTCGGCAGCCTTCTCACGCATGACCTGGGCCTGCTGGGGATCGCTTTGCGCCATATCCTCAATCATGGCCTGGATGGCCTCAGGCCGCCATTCATTCTCCAGGCTGGCCTGCATGCGTTCTTTGCAGATCTTATGCGCCAGGATGGGGCATTCAAAAAGCTGGTTGCCCCAGGTATGATCCCTGTGGTGGTGGGTGTTGATTACCAGGCAAACGTCCTTTGCATGCACCTTGGCGGCGGTTAACAATTTTTGCATATCACTGGGGTATGAGGCGGTGTCAATGACCACAATTCCATCGGCGGTGCGCACAAACCCAATATTGGCCCCCTCTTCAGGACGGATGACCGCTGTTACGCCAGCATAGACTTCCAGCAGTTCCATATCTGTAATCCCTCCTTCCATATTATACCGTCAAGTTGCACAGCCAGCGCGCCAGATGCCAACATGGCCCTGGCCTGCTCGACGGTATAGATGCCGCCCGCGCCAATCACCGGCAGGCCGCGTGCAGTGATCGCCCGCACCGCAGCCAGCGCCAGGGGATATACAGACGGGCCGTAGAGGCGGCCTTCTACCAGGTGAGGCGAGCCAGATTTATTGGCGACCAACAGGGTGCCGCGCGGCGGCGATAGGCTGACAGCCGCCGCACCGGCATCTACCACGGCAGGGGCCAGTTGCACCGCCTGCTCGAACGGCAAGCGCACGATCACCGGCAGCTCTCCGGCTGCAGCCCGGGTAAAGGCCACCGCGGCACTGGCATCAACTTCAGGGGGCAGGCCAACCTCCAACCCGCCCAATCCTTCCAGCCTTTCCAGGCGTGGCAGCATCCATGACAGGTCTTCTACCTTTTGCACCAGCAGGTGCACGATCACTGGCTGCGAGGCCCGCGCCCAGCGAGCGGCGTGGCGGCGCAGGGCTGTATTCAAGCCCGGGTTTGGGTAACCGGTGTGGAGCAAAAAACCGCCCGGGTAAGGAAGGCAGTGCGGCCCATGTGCGGGCGTGCGCATCCCCAGGCTGAGCGGGTCTGTAACAAATGCACCCAGGCCGCTCAAGGCCTGGGCATCGTGCGAGGCCGGGGCAAAGCCCAGGGTGCCGGCGGCGTTCATCAGGGGGTTGGCAAAAACCAGGTCATACTTCGACATGTATCACCACCAGGCCCTCAAGTCAAAGACCGGCCCGTCCTGGCAGGCCAGCTTCCAACCGCGCCGCACCGGGATGGCACAGGCGCCGCATCCACCCGACCCACCGCAGGGCATGGCCGCACTCACCAAGGCCTGGCCGGGGCAGGCAGGCGGAAGCCCGCCTTGCAGCCCCAAAACGCCCGCCAAAGACTCTACCTGTTCCACGCTCAGATCGACTGCTAAGAAATCGGCCCAGGCAAGGGCCTCTGGCAGCATGCCGAGCGGGTTGATCTCGATCGAAGAAGGCAGGCGCGGCAGGGCTGCCGCCGTGAACAAGGCCACGGATAGGTCCTGGCGCAGGGCTTGCTGGGCCAGGGGCAGCAGGCGGGCCGCAGAGCCGCCCAGCGCGGCCAGCGCCAGGCGCCGGACATCCCCCGGCAAGGCGAAGCCTTTCCCCAGCGGGCCGCGCAACGCTAACACCAGGCCCGGCTGCCAGGCGGGCGGCAGGGGCGCAGCCGCCCAGAAGCCATCTGCCAACAATTCTGCGGCAAACAAGGGGGTTGCCAGGGCCGCGCTCGCGTCCTGTGGATCATAGGCCAGCAGGTATTGCCCTGGTGCGGGCAGGGCTGCAGGGGGGCAATCCAGGCGAGCCTGGACCTGGCCGGCAGGGTCTAAGCGCAACTCGCCGATGCGAGCCTGGTAAGCATGCATACATTCATCGTATCATATTTTTATCCCCGCAGCACATTCAATTCTTGCCCGAGGGCCTGTCAAACCCGAGCCTTTCGCCGGCCTGGTTCTCCTAAGCCGGGCCCAAAACAGGTATAATGTTTACATTCACTTTCCCGGAGGTATACCATGGACGTTGCCAGTGTTGTCAAATTCATCTCAAGCATTGCCTGGATGCTGTTCATCGGCGGCATTGCGTTAGCGGCCTTCATGGCCTACCGCGGCCGCAGTGTCAAACCGGCCATCACTTTTCTGGTGGTCATGGGCATTGCCGCCCTGGCTTTGACCAGCCTGGGAATGGGTATGGTCTTTATCGCCCCTCAAGAACGCGGCGTGGTCATCTCAGCCGTCTCTCCACTGGGCTACCGCGAACAGGCATTGCAGCCCGGCCTGCGCTGGATCATTCCATTCTTTGAGAGCGTGGTGCGCTACCCCATCTCAAACCAGACCTACACCATGTCCATCGCGTCATCAGAGGGACAGATCCAGGGTGACGACTCGATCACTGCCCGCACATCCGATGGGCAAGAGATCTTCGTCGACGCCTCGGTCATCTATGCCATTGACCCGGCCCAGGTAGTGGACGTGCATATCACCTGGCAAGACCGCTATGGTGATGGCCTGGTGCGCCCCCTGGCGCGCGGCATCATCCGCGATGTGGTCTCGCAGTATGGGGTAGAAGAAGTTTACAGCACCCAACGCGTGGCCATGAACACCGCCATCAGCGAAGAAATGTCAACCCAATTAAATGCCAACGGGCTGATGCTGGTGAGCTTTATCCTGCGCAACATCACTTTCTCAGAAGAGTATGCCGCTTCGGTGGAGCAAAAGCAGATCGCCGAACAGCAGGCCCAGCAAGCCGTCTTTGTGGTCGAATCTAAGAAACAAGAGGCCGAGCAGGCCCGCCAAACAGCCCAGGGTGTGGCCGATGCCGTGGTGATCCGCGCCCAGGGTGACGCAGAAGCCCTGATCATTGCCGCCAACGCCGAAGCCGAGGCACGCGTCATTGCCGCCAACGCCGAGGCCGAAGCCCTGCGCCTCATTGCCGACGCGCTGGGTGAGAACCGCGATCTGTTGTTGTACCAATATATCGGCCATCTGTCACCGGGCATCCAGGTGATGCTGGTGCCCAACGACAATCCCTACCTGCTGACCCTGCCCACCCTGCCTACCGGCGACGAAACCACGGTTCCTGCACCATAAAGGAGTGAAATGACGACTGCTATCCCAGCCTTCTTACTACCATTGATCTGCGGCCTGCTGATCGGCCTGGCCGCGCTGGCAGGGGGAGGCATCTTATTGGCGCAGAACAAAGAGCGCGGCATTGCCATTGCTGTGTTGGTGGCAGGCGTGCTGTGCATCGTCGCCATCCTGGGCATTGTGCTGGTTTATGCCATCATGATGGCCCGCACAGGGAGCATGTAAATGGCCATCAGCACACTTGCCATCTTTCTGCCGTTGTTATGCGTACTGCTGCTCAGCCTGGTTGGAACCGGCGTCGGCGCGGCATTGTTGATGCAAGGTAAAGATCGCGGCCTGGCCTGGGGCATCACCGCCATTGGATTGGTGTGTTTCATGATCAGCCTGTGCGCAGTGGCCTTTTTCGCCTTGAGAATTCTATTTGGATTTAACCTGACCCTATGACCAACCCCGAATCATCCCCCTCTGGACGGCAGATCCGCCTGACCACGCTTTCAAGCTGCGCCGGCTGAGCATCCAAGCTAAGCGCGGAAACGCTGGCGCAGGTCCTGCGCCCCATTGAAAGCCTGTTCAACCCTTCAGACTACCCCAACCTGTTGGTAGGGCTGGGCGACCCTGATGATGCCGCTGTTTGGAAGCTGGACGAAGAACGCGCCCTGGTGGTCACGACGGATTTCTTCACCCCGGTGGTAGATGACGCCTACGATTACGGCGCCATCGCTGCCGCCAACGCCCTTTCAGATGTATATGCCATGGGCGGGCGCCCCTTCTTGGCACTCAACCTGGCGGCACTGCCCCCCTCCCTGCCCCCTGAGATGATCAGCGAGGTGCTGCGCGGCGGGGCCGAGACTGCCCGCCAGGCCGGCGTGGTCATCGCCGGCGGGCATACCATCCAAGATCAAGAACCCAAATACGGGCTAATGGTATTGGGATTTGCCGACCCGGCTCGCCTGCTGACCAAAGGCGGGGCCCAGCCCGGCGATATCCTTTTGCTCAGCAAGCCGCTAGGTTTTGGCACCACCACCACCGCCCTCAAACGCGGCCTGGCCGAACCGGCCGATATTGCCGAGGCGGTGGGCTGGATGAAGACCCTGAACAAGAAGGCTTCTGAGCTGGCGCTGGAATTCGGCGTGCGCTGTGCCACTGATATCACCGGTTTCAGCCTGCTGGGGCACGCCATCGAAATGGGCCAGGCCTCAGGCGCAGGGCTGAGCCTGCACTTCAGCCAGGTGCCCTTCATCAGCGGGGCGCGCCGCTATGCCCGAGAATTCATCTTCCCTGGCGGCGCGTCCGATAACCGCCTGTACTTTGGGCCCGAGGTGCACTTTGCCCCTGAGATCGATGAAGCCTCGCAAATGCTGCTCTTCGACCCGCAGACCAGCGGCGGGCTGTTGTTGGCTGTGCCGCCTGCCCAGGCAGAGGCCCTGCTGGCGAAGGCCGCCCAAATCGAGCAGCCCCTGTGGCAGATCGGCGAGGTGGTGGCAGGGGCAGGGATCGAAGTATTGCCCTGAATGGAACCCATCATCACCCGCTGCGGCTACCGCTGTGACCTGTGCCTGGCTTATCGGCCCAACGTCGAGAAGAACCCCGCCAACCAACAAAAGCTGAGCGACGGCTGGCACAAGTACTTTGGCTTTCGCATCCCGCCCGAGCAGATCCTGTGTGATGGCTGCATGGCGCCAGGAACTCCGAAACTGATCGACCAGAGTTGCCCGGTGCGGTCCTGCGTGATCGAACAAGGACTGGATCACTGTGCCCAATGTATGCAGTACACTTGCAAGAAACTGACCGAACGGATCGTGGCATATGAAGAGATCAGGCAGCGCGTGGGTGAAGAAATTCCCGAAGACGATTACCTGTCTTTCATCCGACCTTATGAGAACCGGGAACGCTTAGATGCAATCAGAACTTCCGAACATGAAAATTCGTAAAGCCATCGAAAGTGATTGCCCCGGCATCGCCCGTGTGCAGGTAGACAGCTACCGCACCGCCTATGCCCCCATCTTCCCCCAAGAATATCTGGACCATTTTACGTACGAAGAACAAGAAGGAGATTGGCGCGGTCTGCTGGCCTCTGCCGACCAGGGCACGGTGCTGTACGTGGCAGTAGACGATGCAGATGAGGTGATTGGTTATGCCTTGGGCGCCCCTTCAAGCGAGATGCCGCCCTACGAAAGCGAGCTGGTGGCCCTACACGTGTGTCAAACCTACCAGGGGCAGGATGTGGGCCGCCAATTGGTTGCTGCGGTGAGCGCGGCATTATACGCCCAGGGCTGCCAATCCCTCTTCCTATGGGTACTGGCCGATAACCCGGCACGCGCCTTTTACGAAAAGCTGGGCGGGGTGCTGGTGGGCAAAAAGCCCTGGGAAAACAACGAATACTTCAAGCTGGATATCTACGAGATGGCCTATGGCTGGCCAGATATCCACAAGCTGGCTGGGCCGTCTGGAAGCTGACCTTAATGGAGAAAATATCTGCAATCCACCCCGAGCTGCACAACATCGCCAGAACGCTCCCACGGTTCTCTTTCAGCCGCGAGAATCTCTGGCTTTGGCGTTGTGCGAATCCCTTGCTGCGCCTCCTCCAGGCCCCCAAAGATATCCATATCGAAAACATTCGCATCCCCAGCCAAGAGGCGGGGAGGCTGATCCGACTGCGCATCTACCGCTCTAGGGATGGCAACGCCCCCGCCCCGGCTTTGCTCTGGATGCATGGCGGCGGGTACATCATCGGAACAGCCGAGCAAGATGACCCCGGCTGCATCCACTATGTACGCCAACTGGGGCTGGTAGTCGTCTCAGTAGATTACCGCCTGGCGCCGGAACACCCCTTTCCAGCTCCGTTGGAGGACTGCTACCAGGCGTTAATATGGATGGGGGCGCATGCGGCAGAGTTGGGTATAGATGCCAACCGCATCGCCATCGGCGGCAGCAGCGCCGGAGCAGGCTTAGCAGCCGCCCTGGCACACATGGCTCACGACCGGCAGGAGATCAAGCCTGCCTTCCAACTGCTCGTTTACCCGATGCTCGATGACCGTACCTGCACCCGCACAGACCTCACAAAACAGGAACGCCTGGTTTGGACCTTAGACAGCAACTGTTTTGGCTGGCAGGCCTACTTGAGAGAACACTACGGCACAGCCCTGATTCCGGTTCACGCGGTGCCCGCCCGGCGGGCGAACCTTACTGGCCTGCCCCCAGCCTGGATTGGGGTCGGCACGCTTGACCTGTTCTATGATGAAGATGTCGCTTACGCCCAAAGGCTGTTGGACTGCGGCGTACCCTGCGAACTGGTCGTCGTCCCGGGAGCTTTTCACGGCTTTGACGTAGCTGGGACAAAATACCAGGTAGTGCAGGAGTTCCGGGAATCGCAGATCGCTGCGCTGAAGAAGTGTTTGCTGCCAGCAAACACCGGCTAACCTCCTACCAGCCATTCAGGTGAATTTTGTCCTCCAGGCGGATTTCATGCTGTTTCATCCGTTTTGCCCCGCCTTTGGGATACCCCAATGCCAGGTAGCAAGGCACTTCATAACCCTGCGGGATGTGTAGATGGCGGCGCAAGCTATTACGCTCCTCTTCGAAGGGGATGCGTGTCACCCCATAGATGCCTTCGCTGGCTGCCGCCACCAGGATATTCTCGATACAGCACCAGATGGAAGCAAAACTGTTCAACGCAGACAGCGTTTCGGGCTGCAAGAGCGGGCCGCTGGTGTAAAAATAGGGGATGACCAGCGCCCCCGCCTCTAACAGCATGGCGTGCTGCTTTGGGATGGCATCAATATACATCTCTCTCTGAGATTGCTCGACCAACCCCCACTCGTTGACCAGATTTGTCGCTCCCTGCGTATCTTGAGGGGCGCGGATCGACTGGATCAGCGCTCTGCGCCTGGCCCGATCCTGGATGATGACAAATTCCCACCTTCTCAGGTGGTCGTTGGAGGGGGCTTTCAACCCTGCATCGATCAGCTTGCAGAGCAGCGCCATCGGTATCTCCCGCGCCTCAAAGTCGCGGATGGTCTGGCGACTGGCGATCGCCTCGTAAACATCCATATGTCCTCCGCAGGCTTATCGCGCCGCCCGGATGGCATCCAGCGTCTCGCGTGCCGGCGGCACCATGGCAAAAAAGCCCCGGATCTTCTCGCAGGCATCATACTCGGCGCAGTAAGCGCAGTTGACCACACCGTGCACCACGCCGCAGGCGCGGATCTCACATTCTGCACAGTGACCGCACTTGTGGATGCCGGTCAGGCAGCCATCACACATCACCGATTCAACTGTGATATCTGGGGCATGGTATTCTTCCCGCCACTGCGCCGCCACCTGCTCCAACGCCGCCGGGTCGCCGGATTGCGTGGCAATATAAGCTGAACAAGCGCTGCAAACCAATCCACAATAGGCAACGATCGTGTTTTCCATTTTATGTTCTCCTTAGATTCTGGGTGGAAATTCATTCTAGTACATATGTTCTGCTTTGTCAAGAAAACAATTCATTGTATAATTTCCACACAGGAGGAAAGAAGCTCATGACTGTCAAATGGAACTACGAAGAAATGACCACCGGCCTATCAGAAATTGATGAACAACACAAGGAATGGTTCCACCGCTTCAATATGTTCCAAGAGGCGATCGTCAATGGGCAGGGCCAGGCTGCCTTGCGCAGCGCTCTAAGCTTCTTGGCCGACTATGCCGAAGTCCACTTTGAACGCGAAGAAGCCTACATGCAGCGCTACCACTGTGCCACCCAGGCCAAAAACCTGGAACAACATGCCGAATTCCGCGCCAAGCTGGCTGAGATCCAGAACTGGGTTGACCAGGGAGGGGCCACGATGGTAGAAGTGATGGCCCTACACCTGGCCCTGGAAGAATGGATGATCAAGCACATCTGCGATGTGGATGTGCACTTGCGCGCTGTGGTCGAAGTCCCCTAACCAGCACATGCCCACCGAATTCTCCTTCCACTCCCGCCGCTCCCCGGTTTACGGGCGGGGCGGCATGGTGGCGGCATCCCAGCCGCTGGCAGTGGCCGCCGGGCTAGAGATGCTGGCCCAGGGGGGCAGCGCCGCCGATGCCGCCATTGCCGCCGCTGCAGCGCTGAACGTCACCGAACCCACCTCCACCGGCCTGGGCGGCGACTGCTTTGCGCTTTACTACGAAGCTTCCAGCGGGCAGATCAGCGCGCTGAACGGCTCTGGGCGCGCCCCAGCCGGCCTGAGCCTGGAACGCCTGGCGCGAGAAGGCCTGGCCCAGGCCCTGCCGCCCTACCATCCCCACACCATCACCGTGCCAGGGGCCTGCGCCGGGTGGTGCGACCTGTTGGAACGCCACGGGCGACTGCCGCGCAGCACCGTGCTGGCCCCGGCTGTGCGCCTGGCCGAAGAGGGCTTTCCGGTGGCACCGGTGACAGCCTATTTTTGGGAGCGCGGCGTCGAACGGCTGCGCCAGGCCCCCAATGGCGCAGAGCTGACCATTGATGGCCGCTCCCCAGGCCCCGGCGAGCTCTTCCGCAACCCCGGCCTGGCGCGCACCCTGCGGGCGGTAGCTGAGGGCGGCAAAGCAGCTTATTACCAGGGAGAGATTGGCGAGGCGATTGCCTCCGTCATCCAGCAGGCCGGCGGCTGCATGAGCGTGGAAGACCTGGCAGCCCACACCAGCACCTGGGAACAACCCATCAGCGTGCCTTACCGCAACCTGCGGGTTTGGGAATGCCCGCCCAACGGGCAGGGCCTGGCGGCACTGCTGGCCCTGAACATCCTGGAGGGTTTCGAGTTGGCAGGGCAAGACCCGCTCGGAGCGCCGCGCCTACACTTGCTCATCGAAGCCATGCGCCTGGCCTTTGCCGACACACGCTGGTACGCCGCCGACCCGGCCTTTAAGCCGGCACCGCTGGCATGGCTGCTTTCGAAAGAATACGCCGCTGAACGGCGCCAATTGATCCACCCCCAGCGCGCCACGCTCGACCACCAGCGCGGCACGCCTACCGCTGGCTCAGATACGGTTTACCTATGCGCAGTAGATTCGGCAGGCAATGCCTGTTCCTTTATCAACAGCAACTACATGGGCTTTGGCACCGGCCTGGTGCCCAAAGGCTGGGGCTTTAGCCTGCAAAATCGCGGCTACAACTTCAGCCTGGATCCGACCCACCCCAACGCCCTGGCGCCGCGCAAGCGCCCCTACCACACCATCATCCCCGGTATGCTGACCTACGAGGCCGATGGCAGGCTCTATGCGCCCTTCGGCGTGATGGGCGGCTTCATGCAGCCGCAGGGTCACATGCAGGTGGTGGTGGGGTTGGTGGATGATGGCCTCAACCCACAGGAAGCCCTCGACCGGCCGCGCTTCTGCATCAGCGACGACACCATGAACGGCCAGGTCAGCCTGGAAGAGGGCCTGCCAGGAGAAACCATGGCTACTTTGCAGCGCATGGGCCACCCGGTCAAACCAGTTAGCGGTTACGCACGCGCCGTCTTTGGTCGCGGGCAGATCATCCACCGCAACCCACAGACGGGTATATTATGTGGGGGCTCTGACCCGCGCTCAGACGGCTGCGCCATGACAATTCTCTAAGGAGATGAACGCAATGAACGCACAAGAACTGGTCAAGCACATCCATTGGCTAGGACATGATTCCTTCCGCATCGAGGCTGAGAAGCTGGTGATCTATATAGACCCCTACCAGTTGCCGGCCAGGGACCTGCCCAAAGCCGACCTGATCCTGATCACCCACCACCACGGCGACCACTGCTCACCGCAAGATGTGGCCCGCATCCAGGGCCAAGAGACGGTCATCGTCACCGTGCCCGACGCGGCGGCCAAGCTAATCGGGCAGGTGATGCAGGTGCAACCTGGTGATACGCTCCAGGTGAAGGGCATCACGGTACAGGCTGTGCCCGCCTATAACACCAACAAGTTCCGCAGCCCGGGCAACCTGTTCCACCCGCCGCACCTGAAGCTGGTGGGCTTCGTGCTCACATTGGAAGGGCTGCGCGTCTACCATGCTGGCGACAGCGACCACATCCCCGAGATGGCCCAGACCCACGCTGATATCGCCCTGCTGCCCGTCAGCGGCACCTATGTGATGACCGCCGAAGAGGCCGCCAAAGCTGCCGCCGACATCCGGCCGCAGATCGCCATCCCCATGCACGTTGGTGCCGATATCGGCAGCCCCGATATGGCTGAGACATTCAAATCTTTATGCATAGTTCCGGTGGTGGTGCTGCCACTGGAACGATAAGGAAAATCCATGCCCGAAAACACCTCCCCTTACCAGCCCACGCTGCGCGACATGCTGGCGCTCGAAATCCCCTACGAAGTCAAGCTGTCTCCCAGTGGCAGCAAAGCCGCCATCCTGGCGCACACCACCAACTGGAGGGACAACCGTTACGAGAACATCTGCTATGTGCAAGACCTGGCGCGCAGCGCATCCAAAGCCGCTCCACGCCGCCTGAACCGCAGCGGCAGCGTCAGCCAGGTGGAATGGGTGGACGATGACACGCTGGCCCTGCTGAAATCTGGCGATGAGGGGCAACCACCCCAGGTCTGGTTGTACGAAGGGCTGGTCGGCGAAGGCTGGCAGGTGACGTCTCACAAAGACGGCGTGGCAGAATTCGAACCCTTTGCCGGGGGCTTGCTCTACCTGGCAGAAGACCCCGAGCGTGCAGAGAAGAAAGAACGCACCGGGCGTTTCGGCAGTTATTGGCATTTTGAGCAAGAAGACAGCGCCTCAGCCTTGTACTACACCGGCCTGGAAGCGCTGCACCAGTATGAGGCCCGGCAGCGCGCCGCCACAGAAGAAGAAGCAGAGAAACTTGAAAAGCCGGTGGTAGAGCTGAGCCGCTTATTGCCTGGGCCGCTGTACATCAGCAGCATGATCCCCGCGCCAGATGACAAGTCGGTGTACCTGAACTGCCGCCGGCGGGACGACTACGTATACTGGCTTGAGACCAGTGTCTTTTGTTTGCAGATCGACGCCCCAGCCGCGCTGGCTGAACACCTGCGCCGCGCCCAAGAGAAGAAGGAAAAGCAGGTTGAGAAACCGGCCGATAAAGCCGAAGCAGAGCCTGCCGAAACCCCCGAAGAACTGACCTACCTGGGCACCCTGAAACGCCTCAATTTCCCCTCGCAGTGCTCCATTCAAGATGTCTCTCCAGATGGCACCCGGCTGCTGCTCCACTTCCAGGGCCGCGACAACCACTTCTATACCCAGCCTGACCTGTGGGTGACAGATGTGGCGGCGGCGCTCTCGGCATCCGATGAGCAAGCCGCACGCGCCCAGATGCACTGCCTGACGGCATCTTTGGATCGTTTTGTGATGCAGGCCTATTGGGTGGCAGACGGCATCTTTGCCAGCTATGTAGATGGGACGGTGGTCAAGGTCGCACGCATCGCGCCGGATGGGCAGATCACAGCGCTTGATTTTGGCGGATTTTCTTTGGACGAAGATTTCCACGTCTGCGCGGCCGGGCGCATTGGTCTGATCGCCGCTAACGCCACCTCTTTCCCCGAAGCCTTCGCCACTGGGCCGGGCAATGGGGCGCACTGGCCCCTCCAGCCGCTCACCAATTATGGGCAGCAGGTGCGGGGGTGGGATTTGGGCACAGTGGAAACCATCCACTGGAAAAGCCAGGATGGCACAGAGATCGAGGGGGTGCTGCGAAAACCAGCCAACTTCGACCCCACCAAGAAGTACCCGCTGGTCTTTGTCGTTCACGGCGGGCCGACCGGCTATTCGCCCGAAGTGCTGGTCAGCTATGAAGAGCGCCGCTATTACCCGGTGCCGCAATTCCTACAGCAGGATGTGCTGGTGTTGAAGCCCAATTACCGCGGCTCGATCGGCCGCGGCCAGGCCTTCTTGGAATTGAACGTGAACAACCTGGGCGTGGGCGATCTGTGGGACCTTGAAAGCGCCATTGCCCACCTGGATGCCCTGGGCTGGATCGACCCCCAGCGGGTGGGCTGCATGGGCTGGTCACAGGGCGGCTACATTTCGGCTTTTGCCGGACTGCACTCAGACAAGTTCAAGGTCGTCTCGGTGGGGGCGGGCATCTCAGATTGGTACACCTACCACATCAGCAACGATATTCCCCACTTCACCAACGAATACCTGTCTATCTCGCCCTTCAAAGACCGCAGCATTTACGAAAAGACCTCGCCCATGAGCGGGCTAGCCCAGGCCAAGACGCCGATGCTGATCCAGCACGGCTCAGATGACCAGCGCGTGCCGCTCTCGAATGCCAAGGAACTGTATCGCGGGCTGAAGGAAATGGGCGTGCCGGTCGAGTTGTTCATTTTCCCCGGCATGCGGCATCCCATCACCCGCCCGCGCGAGAACCACGCCGTGATGCACCAGAACCTGACCTGGTTTGGGCATTATCTGCTGGGCAAAGAATTAGACCTCGAATGAAGGGTACTTGATAACCGCTGAGACGCAGAGCACGCAGAGAGAAACAAAAAACTCAGCGAACTCCGCGTCTCAGCGGTAAAATCTCTGATTTGCAGGTTATTCAGCCAGCAAAGGCCCTTCGCCATCGCCCTCTGAGGTTGGCTCTGAGGCTGCGTCGGCTGGACCCACGCCAATATCCACCTTTTCTTCCATGGTCACCTGGCCGCGCAAGAAGGCACCCTCCTCGGTCGAGAAGGCGGCTGTGACCACGCTGCCCCACACGCGGCCCGTAGAACGGATATCCAACCGCTCGGATACGATATCGGCCTTGACCACGCCCGCCACGATGACGGTGTTGGCGCGCAACACCTGGCAGGTTACCCGCCCGGTCTCGCCAACCACCAGGATACCGCGCAGGGCAATTTCCCCTTCAAAGGTGCCTTCGATGCGCACACCGCCGCTGCCGCCCAACTGGCCTTTCCACGAGATGCCCGAGCTCAGCACCGATGTGATGCGATCAGCCGGTGCGGCAGCAGAAGTGGTATCAGGGGTAGAAGAAGAGTCACTGCGTTTTCGGAACATAAGCCTCTATTCACATTCCGGCGGCTCAGGCACGCCAACAATATTGTACCCTGAATCCACGTAAACAACCTCTCCGGTGACGCGTTTTGAGAGGTCTGAGCAGAGCGCCACTGCCATGCTGCCCACGTCTTCGATCCCCACGTGCTGTTGCAAGGGGGCCAGCTTGTTGAAGTGGCGGTACATATCTTTGAAACGGGCCACCCCGGCTGCCGCCAGGGTGCGGATGGGCCCGGCAGAAATGGCATTGACGCGCACGCCCTGTGGGCCCAGGTCATAGGCCAGGTAGCGCACCGAAGCCTCCAGGGCCGCCTTGGCCACGCCCATCACATTATATCCAGGGGCCACCTTTTCAGAGCCGTAGTAGGTCAGGGTGAGCAGGGCCCCCCCCGGCCTGAGCAAAGGCTGAAAGGCGCGCGCCAGGGCCGTAAACGAATAAACGCTGATATCCATTGCCACACGGAAGCCTTCGCGGCTGGTGCGGTAATAAGGCCCGCTCAACTCTTCACGGTTGGCGAAACCGATCGAATGCACCAGGATATCCACCTGCCCAAAGGCCGCCGCAGTTTTATCTGCCAGGGCCTGGATGGCCTCGTCGCTGGATACATCACAAGGCTCGACGAAATTGCAATCGATGGTTTGGGCCAGGCTCTTAACACGCCGCTCCAACATCTCACCGGCATAGCTCAGGCCGAGGGTGGCGCCGTGTTCGTGAAAGGCCCTGGTAATGCCCCAGGCAATGGACCGTTCGTTAGCCACCCCAAAGATGAGGGCTGTTTTACCATTGAGAAGCGACATAATTTCCTCTGATCTTAAGCTCACGCCTCGTGAATTTCCACAAGGCCGAATGATCGCAAGAGCTGCACATACGCATGCACATATTCCAGGCTGCCATCGCGAGTTTCGAGCATGGTTTCTTTGGCAATCTCCCACAGCGATCTTTTGCCATCCATATAGAAGCCCACCACGGCATCGAACATGTACCCGGAATGCAGCTTCGATTGGTGCTGCTGTACATGCACCTTGCAGGCTTCCATCTTCACCGCATCGCCCAGGGCGTAATCTTCCAGGTGGACGATGGGCCCCGTGAACTTGCGCACCGGCACATAGCGGTAGATCTCGGGGATGGAGGCGGGCGCGGGCACAAAGCCGGGCGCAAAATCTTCCTGGTAGCGCCGCCACATCGCAGACCTCATCTCTTCGAGCAGGCGGTTTTCTTTGTTGACCGCTTCTTGCACCTGGGCAAGCTCTTGCCCCTGGAAGAAACCCATACAGGCCCGGTTGCAGGCCAGGTAGAAGTCACGGTAATGCCTGATGCATTCGTGCAAGTCGGCAGGGTCTCCGCCGGTTTCAACCGCCAGGGCGATCTGCTTTGACAGCTCAGCCACGAAGCGCTCCCGGCTCTTATACAGGATCAGGGGGATATCTTCAACCGCCAGGGCAGCCAGGGTATAAGCGAAACAAGCGCAGATCGAAGCCGTCTTATGCAAGATGAAGGGATCAACGACCTCCGCAGTATCGCCGCTGGTATGGTAATTCAAATCTGGCCATTGCCCCAGCATCACAGCCGGGATATTGATCGTCGGATCAGATAGAACCAGGTGGTCGCTGCCCGGTTCAAACTCCGAGATCACGGCATTGAACATCGGCAGGTAACTGTCTTTGCCGGCTGAGGGCACATTCTTGCGTACCTCGTCCATGATCAGCGCCGCCAGGTCGACGATGAAAGACGGGCTGGCGTGCGGCAGGCCGCTGAGGTTGACCGGCCCATAGCCGTGCGATTGGCGCCCGCCCACCATATCCAGGTTGATGCCGGCCTTGATGCGCCGGGTGCGCTCGCCCAGCTCGTGCAGGTAAGGATAGGTGCCGGTGAACTCGGGCACAAAGATCATGCGGATACTGCGCTTCAAACCCGGCAGGGCTCCGCTGGCAACCAGGTCGCGGATCACCTTCAAGGCTTCCATCGAGGCCGCCACGCCGCTGGCATTGTCATTGGCCGAAGAACGCGGGTGGCACAGGTGCGAGACGATCAGCACTTCCTCTTCCGTTTGGCCTTTCAAGAGCGTTTCAACTACCTCAATCTCGCCATCATAAAGATCGGCATCCACGTAACAGGTGGCCTTGGGGTAAGCATCTTGGGAGGGGTCTTTGGCGTGCGCCGCTGCCGCCTCTTTGCACAGGCGGGCCAACTGGTCACCCTGGCGCGGGGTGAGCACAAAGCCAAAGGTATGCGGCTCGTCGGGGGTATGCTTCCACCAGAAAGAAGTGTAGTTCAGGATATCTACCAGGTCATGCCGCTCGCGGGCGCCCTTGACTGGGCGGATAAAATCGGTGACAAAGCCCAGCGCGCCACGCTCTTTGACAGCCCAATCCACAAAAGCCTGGAAGTGCTCGCGCACGAACACCAGCTTACCCTTTAGATCCAACCCTTCGTAAGCCTTGGGGGCACTGCCCTGGTCCAGCAAAACGATATCCAACGGCTGAGAGCGAAAATCGCAAGGATAGCTGCGCTGGATGATCGACAGGTTATTGGCCCTGAAATCTGCCAGGCACTCGGCCGGTGAAACCAGGTTCAGTTGGGCATCCCGGCAATCCCATTCTTGGAACATCTTGGAGGTGTAGTACCAGGTCTTGCCGTCTGCAGGGTAGGTTTTGATGGAGACATCCAGCCCATTTTCTTCCAGGCGCTGCTTAACATGGTAAGCAGCAGCCCGGTAGCCGGTGGAAGCCTGGATGCGGTGAAAATTGGCAATTTCACGGACAGAATAGAATGCCCGCTCACCTGAGATAGACTGAATGATCCTCTGAAATGCCGTTCGCATGTGATCTCCTCCAAAAGGGTTGTGCAGGTTGCAGATCGCTACGCCAGCAAGGCATCACGCGCCGCCAGCGGGGCAGCATCGGCGCGCAAGATGGATTGACCGGCGCTGTGCAAGCGCGGAAGTTGTTCGGCGGCGTAGGCCTGGGCCAATAGGCGTTTGCGCTCAGAGGCAGAGGCATCTTGCAGCAGCAGCCAGGAATTGAAGAGCGGCAGCGCCATGTTCATCAGGTCTAAAGAGTAGTAATCGATCACCGGGCGTTCTTGCTGTTTGAGAAAATCGCCGGCCCGGTGGAAAAGATCGGTGGCCTCCAATAGCTGCGCCTTGAGGGGGGCCAGCTCGGGGCCGTAATCTTGCGCCGCCCACTGTTCAAAAAGCGGATCAAGGGCGCGCCCCAACAGCTTGCCCAGGGCCGCCACCACCTGAAGCTGGCTGGTGCCTTCATATATATTAGTTACCCTGACATCGCGGAAGTGGCGCTCGACATTGAACTCGCGCATGTAACCCACCCCGCCGTGCACCTGCATGGCCTGGTAGCAAACGCGGTTGCCCATTTCGGTGGCGTAGAATTTCGCCATCGGCGTCAGGGCTTCGGCCAGGCCTGAAGCCAGCTTTTGCTTTTGGCGCAGGGCCGGGTCGGGATTCTCAGCAGACTGCTTCTCATAGGCCTTAAGCAGGTCCACCCAGCGCCCGGTCTCACACAGTAGGGCCCGCGCCGCCTCGATCTCGCCGCGCATGCTCAACAGCATGCGTGCTACAGCCGGCAACTCGGCGATGGGTTGGCCAAACTGGCAGCGTTCTTGGGCGTAGCGGTAGGCTTCTCGATAAGCCGCCTCTGCAATGCCCAGGGCCTGGGCCCCCACCGCCAGGCGGGCGCCGTTCATCAGCGCCATGGCATAGCGCAGCAGGCCAAAACGCCGCTTGCCCAACAGCACAGCCGGGGTGCCGTTATACTGCACTTCGCAGGTGGGCGAGGCGTGGATACCCATCTTATTCTCCAGTCGCCGGATGTGCACCGTTTCATCGCGCTCGGCGACGAAAAGCGACAGCCCGCGGGCATCGGTAGAGCCGGGCTCGCTGCGCGCCAGCACCACGTGCACATCCGCACAGCCATTGGTAATAAAGCGCTTGACGCCATCCAGCTTCCACTTGCCGGTTGCCTCGTCCAGGGTGGCGCGCATCTGCACCGCCCCCAGGTCTGACCCGGCATCTGGCTCGGTGAGCACCATGGCGCCCGCCACCTCACCGCGCCCAAAGCGCGGCAGGATGCGCTGCTTGGTCTCTTCATCGCCATACTCTTCGATACAAGAGGCGATCTCTTGCAAGCCGTAAATGGTCATCAGCCCGGCGTCGGCGCGCGAGACGATCTCCACCATCATCTGGTAGACCGATTCGGGCAGGTTCAGCCCGCCGTACTCCCAGGGCAGCATGGCGCCCATCATCCCTGCCTGGCGCAGGGCCTGCAGGCCTGCCTGGGTAGCCTCGGCATAGACCACCTCCCCAGCCTGGATGACGGCGCCGTGTTCATCGGCCTCGGCAGCGCGCGGCGCTATCACGGTGGCGCACACCTCGCCCAACACTTCCAACAGCAGGCGGTAATTATCCTTGGCGTCAGCATAAGAGCGCGGCGCGGCAGGGTGTTGGGCATGGTGGCGGTAGCCCTGCTCTTTGATCTCGAGCACTTCTTGCAGATCCAGCCGTTCCAGGCGGAACTGCATATCGGGGTTATCTAGGAAGAAATTATCGCTCATGATTTGATCCGTGGTCTTTCTTGTAGAGAGCTTTTTTACCGCAGAGCCGCTGAGTACGCTGAGTTTTAAGCCCAATGCTTTTCTCTGCGCTCTCAGCATCTCTGTGGTGAACCTACTTGGCCTTCTCACGCAGGGTCTTGATCAACAAAGGCAGCACTTCAGCCAAATCACCGACGATCTTATAATGCGCCACCTGGAAGATGGGGGCAGTAGGATCGGTGTTGATGGCGATGATCTTGTTGGATTTATCCATCCCGGCCCGGTGCTGGACTGCACCCGAGATGCCCGCAGCAATGTACAGGCGCGGGCGCACCGTCAGGCCAGTCTGGCCCACCTGGTGTTCGCGGCTGACCAGCCCGGCATCTACGGCAGCCCGGCTGGCGCCCACCTCGCCGCCCAGCAAGTTTGCCAGGTCTTGGATCAGCTCGAATTCGCCTGGGCCATCCACGCCCGCGCCGCCCGCCACGATCACGGGGGCATCTTTGAGGCGCACGGTTGGCGGGCGCATCTCATGGCTGAGCACCTGCAGGGCAAAGTCTTGGGGCTGGAAGCCCGGCCTGACCGCTTCAACCGTGCCCTGGCGGCTGGGGTCGGGGGTGCGGCGGCGCATAACGCCTTCACGCACACTGGCCATTTGTGGGCGGGTTTTAGGATTGACAATGGTGGCAATGATATTGCCGCCAAAGGCCGGGCGGATCTGGTAAAGCAGATCCTTATACAACGTGTTTTCTTTCTTGTACAAGAAGTCGCCAATCTGCAAATCGGTGCAGTCGGCGGTCAGCCCCACCCGCACCGCGCTGGCGATGCGCGGGGCCAGGTCACGCCCTACCGGTGAGGCGCCAATCAAAAAGATATAGGGCTGGTGTTGTTTCACCAGGCCCACTGCCACACGACAGTAAGGCAGTGTGCGGTACACTTCCAGCTCAGGGTGATCGGCCAGCAGCACATGGTCCGCGCCGTGCTGGATGACCGTTTCAACCAGGCCTTCGACCTGGTAACCGCACAGCAGCGCCCACACCTGGCTGCCCAGGTGCTGGGCCAGTTCGCAGGCCTTGCTTAGCAGCTCCAGGCTGACATCAGCAACCTGCCCATCTCCTTGCTCGATGAAAACCCATACGTTACGCGCTTCGCTCATCATACGCTCCGCTTACCCAACGATATATTCTTCAACCAGCTCTTCGATCAACGCCCGGATGCCTTCGGGCGTGGGAGAGATGTCTTTGCTCTCAGTGCCTTCGAGCACCACGTAATTGACCTTGTAAACCTGGGTCGGCGAGCCGCTCAGGCCCAGCTCAGCCTCGTTCACAGGCAGGTCGGCCGCGTTCCACACGGGGATCTTCAGGCCTTGCTGCACCAGCAGGGCATCCAGGCTGGCCTCATCACCCAAATCAGGCCACTGCTGAAGCAAGCGAGGATACTCAGCCGGCACACAGGCCAGCTTGTAGGCAATACGCTTGCGGGCCGAGGGCGGGCGCGGCTGGTTGGCCGAACCAACCACCGTCAGCAGGCAAGGCAGTTTACACTTGACCAGTTCAATACCCAGGTCAAAGGCCCGCCTCACCACGATCTCATCCTGCTCCAGGCTGAGGATAGCTTCGGCATAGGTGATCTGAGGCAGGCCAAGCTTTTCGGCAGTCTGCGGGCCCACCTGGGCCGTATCGCCGTCAATCGCCTGGCGTCCGCAAAAGACCAGGTCAAAGGCGCCCAGCTTTTCTACCGCACATTTGAGGGTATAAGAGGTAGCCTGAGTATCGGCGCCAGCAAATTTGCGGTCCGAGAGCAGCACCACGCGGTCTGCACCCCGGTAAAGGGCCTGCCGCAGCACTTCAGCGGCTTGCAGTGGGCCCATCGTCAGCACGGTAACGGTTCCCCCGTGCTGATCCTTGACCTGCAGAGCCATCTCCAACGCGTTCAGATCTTCAGGGTTGAAGATGGCAGGCAGGGCGCTGCGATTCATGGTGCCATCTGGGGTTATCACATCCCCGCTGACGCTGCGGGTATCGGGCACCTGCTTGACGAGCACAATCGAATGATAGGGCATTATGCCTCCAATAAAGAGGGGTTATCCACGCGGAAGCGCCAGGGGAGGCTCTTCCACGGTTCTGGCACAGTATATAAACCCACCCGCGGGCCAATCGTCACGCTTGCATCCAGAATCGGTGCGGCGGACTCAACAAATATCTCCGCGCCGGGCGCACACAGATCCAGGTCATTACAGCGGCGGTCGATTCCCAAGGCCTGGCACAGCTTGGCGGGGCCGTCTGTCCAGCGGGCGGGCGGCAGGCTGTCGGCTGCCCGCCCGCGCCGCCGGCGCATCACATCCAGCCCATCGGTGGGCAGCACAGCCCGCAGCAGCACCGCGGCAGGAAAACCCTCGGCTTCGGAGACGAAATTGAACATCCAGTGCATGCCGTATGTAAAGTAAACGTAAGCATGCCCGGCAGCGCCATACATCACCTGGGTGCGGGGCGTAAGCCCGGCCCGGGCATGGCAGCCCAGGTCCTCCTCGCCCACATAGGCTTCGGTCTCAACGATCAGACCCGCCAGGCGCTGTTCTCCTTCCAGGCGCACCAGGCGCATACCCAACAAGTCGCGCGCCACCTGCAATGTGGACCGGGCAAAGAAAGAACGCTGCAAGATGGTGGTCATGTGAGCAATTGTAGCACATACAAATTCATTGGTGTGTGCAAGCACCTCTCGTTGGCTAGCATTTAAGCATAATCATGTTGTGGTATGATTAGACATATTCCAATCGACGCAGAGCCATATTATTGGTAAACGTGTTACAAAGGGTTTTGTGATCTATGCTAACGACTGAAGCTTTGCTCCCGCTGCTGGAACGCGCCAACCAGGTGGCCGCAGCCAGAACGTTGGGCGACCTTTTGGATGGTATCTTGGCGCTGTTGGCAGAGCTATGTGCCGCTCCAGCAGGGGTATTGTATCTACATACGCCCGAAACAGGCGGTGTAACTTGCCTGGCAGTGCGCGGTCTGCCAGGCGAGGTGGAACAGGTTTGCCGTGGAGCCCTGGCCAACCATGGCCCAGCCAGCCAGGCTTTGCACAGCGGACTGCCGCTGCACCAAGAGCTTTCGGCAGGCCAGGCCTGGGCGGCAGACCTAGAAGCCCTACAGGCCATCCCAAAGACCAACATCTTATCGATTCCCCTTCTCTCTGATAACCAGCCGGTTTGCGTAGTGCAGCTCTTTGACTGCCAGGCCATGCCGCTGGAGGTGCTGGCAGTGCTTGCCGCCCGCCTGGCATCTGATGTTCAGCGCGCGGCGCGCTCCGAAGAATATGCCATGCACGCCGAGCGCCTGGCAGCCCTGATCTCGATCTTCGAGCAAATCGGATCAACCCTGGACCGCGACCAACTGCTGCGCATGATGATTGAGCATGCGCGCGAGGTGATCGATGCCGAAGCCTGCTCGCTTTTCCTGGTCGAAGGAGAGACTGAAGAAAATGTGCTTCACCTGGCAAGCAACGCCAACCAGCAGATCAGCCTGAGCCAGGTACGGGTGCCCAAAGGCAAGGGCATCATCGGCCACGTGGTTGAAAGCGGGCAAACCGTACTGGTCCCTGATGTGAGCCAGGATGCCCGCCATTACCGGCAGATCGATCAAGCCATCGGCTTCGTGACGCGTGCCATCCTGGCGGTGCCGCTGCGCACCCGCACCGTAGTCTTGGGCCAGGAACGCGGCTCCATCTCAACCCGTGTGATTGGCGGGTTTGAGGCAGTCAACAAACAACAGGGCACTTTTGATGACGAAGATGCCCAACTGCTGGTCACGCTGGCCAACCAGGCCGCCACCGTGCTGCAAATCGCCGACCTGTACAGCGATGCCAATGAGCTGTTTCTCGATCTGATCAAAGCATTGGCGGCCTCCATTGATGCCAAGGACCCCTACACCGAAGGTCACTCGCAGCGCGTCTCCGATTACTCGGTTGAGATAGCCCGCCAGCTCAATTTGCCGGCCGAGATGGTGCACCATGTGCGCATTGGCAGCCTGCTGCATGATGTGGGCAAAATCGGCATTCCAGATCATATCCTGGTCAAGCCGGGCCGCCTGACGGACGATGAATTCCATGTGATGAAACAACACCCCACGATCGGCGCCAATATATTGAGCCAGGTGCGCAAGCTGCACGCCGAGCTGCCGGCCCTGGCTGAACACCACGAACGGCTGGACGGCACCGGCTATCCACTTGGGTTAAAAGGCGATCAGATCTCGCTCATGGGGCGCATTGTCGCCGCTGCCGACGTCTTCGATGCCATGACCTCCGACCGGCCCTATCGCGCCGCCATGCCGGTGGAAGAAGTGTTGGATTATCTGTATCAAGGGGTGAACTTACACTACGACGGCACCTGCGTGCAGGCCCTGACCACCGCCTACGTCAAAGGCAGTATCCGCACCCAAAAAGAGCGCGAAATGCTGGGCCTTCAATGATCCAAAGACCAGAAACGTAAAGGGCGGCGCAAAAGCGCCGCCCTTTACGTTTCTGGAAAGAAGTGGGGGTTACTGACCGGCTAAGCTTGTTTGATCAGCTCAACCTCGATGTTGATCTTTACTTCTTCACCCACCAGCACGCCGCCGGTTTCAAGGGCCACGTTCCAAACCAGGCCCCAATCTTTGCGGTTGATCGTGGTGGTTGCAGTAAAGCCAGCCGACTCGGTGCCCCAAGGGCTTTTGGCCATGCCAGAATACTCCACATCCAACACCACTTCTTTGGTCACATCGCGTATGGTCAGGTCACCATAGATGCGGCCGTGGCTGGCATCCAAGGCTTCGACTCGGCTTGATTTAAAGGTCATATAGGGAAATGCCTCGGCATTGAAAAAATCAGCCGAGCGCAGGTGTGCATCGCGCTGCGCCTCTTTGGTGTTGATACTGCCAACCTCAATTTGCACATCGACAGTCGAGTTGGCAATGTTCTTCTCGTCGCCTTCAACAAGGCCATCAAACTTTTCGAACCGGCCGCGAACGTTTGAGATCATCATGTGACGAACAGTGAAGTTGATTTCAGAATGAGCAGGGTCAATTTTCCAGGACATAGGGATACCTCCAAATTTGGTTTTGAGATTAGATGGTTTGTACCAATAATTTATTCAAGAATTCTCTTTGCGGCCTAGCTTACGGCACAATTGGCCTAAGGCTTCTTGTTCGCCAGGCTCTAAGACACTTATTTCTTCTGCGATTGCCGCCGCATGCAGGGGAAAGACCTGCGCGATCAGGGCTTGCCCGGCTTCGGTAAGCGATACGGTGATGTAACGCCGATCTTGAGAATCGCGCTGGCGCTGCACCAGGCCGCGTTTTTCAAGGTTATCGATCACCAGGGTGATATTGCCGGTGCTGAGCAGCAACTTGCTGCTGATCTGGCTCTGGCACATCGGCCCCAGGTGGTAGAGGGTTTCTAGCACACCAAACTGGCTGAGTGTCAGACCGCCCATACTGCCGTGCTGGTGCAAACGCGCCGTCAACGAGTCGACCGCACGGGTCAACTTGATGAAGGTATCAAGGGCGAGTACTTCACGTGGGGATCCCTGGTAATGTGTAGGCATATGTCTCTATATCAAGTAATTATATATCAAATAGTTTGATATCAAAATAATACCGCGCGGCCGCCAATCTGTCAAGAGGAAAAACCAGATATATCCCCCATTTTGCTATAATTGATCATGGAACCGGCCTGGCGATGACCGGCTATTCATTAAGAATTCTTCTGGAGTGAATGACATGGGTTTGAGAGAATATACGGTTTGCTACCCTATCCAAAACGGGCGCGTGCTGTTGGGTTTTAAAAAGCAAGGGTTTGGCAGCGGGAAGTTTGCCGGGTTTGGCGGCAAGCTCGAGCCAGGCGAGACGCCGCCCATCTGCGCCGGGCGCGAATTGCGCGAAGAATGCGGCCTGCATATCGAACCCAGCAATGGGCAGGCCTTGGCCTATGTGGGTGCGCTAACATTTATCTTCCCGGCCCGGCCAAATTGGGACGAGCTGGTACACGCCTTTGTGGTGCACGCCTGGCAAGGGCAGGTGACAGAGAGCAACGAAATGCGCCCGGCCTGGTTTGCCTTGGATGCCATCCCTTTTGACCAGATGTGGGACGATAACCGCTATTGGCTGCCCCAGGCCTTAGCCGGCAGCAAATTGAACGGGCGTTTTATATTCAAAGACGACTGCCAAACCGTGCACGAGTACCGCCTGTGGTAGTTAGCCCCGCCAGCGGCCTGCCAGGGTCAAAATTCATCCCTTCATACCCTGCGGCAGGGAGTCTGGCGGCCAAAACAGGATAACCCGCGGGCCATTTGATGATGGAATCCACTTCACCTTAGGAAAGATTTGCACTAGGATAAGAGATACTGGAACGATCATCATATAAAGCTTCAGAGGAGGAGATTGGGTTATGTTCAAAGACTTTGATCAGGCTCGTCGCTACATGGATGAGCATGGCATCCAAATGGTGGATATGAAGTTTTGCGATCTGTGGGGGAGATGGCACCACCTGAGCGTGCCGGTCAGCCAGTTCACACCTGACCTGATGGAACAGGGGATTGGCTTCGATGGCTCATCGGTTGGGTTGAAGAGCGTCAAAGCCGGTGATATGGTACTGGTGCCCGACCTGCCCACAGCAGTTCGCGATCCCTTCTGGGATGTACCAACCATCAGCTTCATCTGCACCACGCTCGAAGCGGATACACATGCCATCTTCACCAATGATCCCCGCAACATCGCCATCCGAGCAGAGGAACATTTGCGCAAAACCGGCGTCGCAGACGAGAGCCGCTGGGGGCCGGAATACGAGTTTTACATCTTTGACAACGTTTCTTTTGAAAACGGCGTCAACCGCGCCAGCTATCGCATCGACTGCGTAGAGGCTGATTGGAATAGTGCCGAAGGCGGTCACGGGCATTACATTCCACTGCACGGCGGCTACCATGCCATTCCTCCCAAAGACCAATCGTACAACTTGCGCACCGAGATCAGCCTGCTGCTAGAAGCCATGAACATACCGGTGAAGTACCACCATCACGAGGTGGGCGGGCCGGGGCAGTCGGAGATCGAAACGCCGCTGATGGGCCTGGTGCAGTCTGGCGATGCCACGATGATGATCAAATACACCACCAAGATGGCCGCCCGCCGGCACGGGAAGACTGCCACCTTTATGCCCAAGCCGCTGTATGGCGAGGCCGGCTCAGGGATGCACTTCCACCAGCAATTGTTGAAAAAGGGACGCAATCTCTTCTATGATGCCAAGGGCTATGGCTGCATGAGCAAAGAAGCTCTATATTATATCGGCGGCCTGCTGGCTCACGGCCCAGCGCTGCTGGCCCTGACCAACCCCAGCACCAACTCCTACAGCCGCCTGGTTCCTGGCTACGAGGCCCCGGTGAACGCTTTCTTCTCGCTGGGCAACCGTTCGGCGGCCGTGCGCATCCCCAAGTATGCCACCCAGCCCGATACCGCCCGCATGGAGTTTCGTCCTCCGGATGCAACCTGCAACGTTTACCTGGCGCTGGCGGCTCAGCTCTTGGCTGGCATGGACGGCATCCAGCGCAAGCTGGACCCGACCGAAGCCGGCTTTGGGCCGATCGATGACAACATCTTCTCTTGGAGCGATGAACAGCGCGCCAAGATCAAGAGCCTGCCATCCTCGCTCAACGAGGCATTAGAGGCCCTGGAGCAGGATATGGATTTCTTGCTGGCGGGGAACGTCTTCAGCGCAGATATGCTGCGCCGCTGGATCGATTTCAAACGCAACCAAGAGTATTACCAGGTGCGCAACCGCCCTCATCCTTATGAGATGAGCCTGTACTTTGATGTTTAGAGGAATGCGCTATACGAACAGCTTCAGCCATTTTGGATGGCTGAAGCTGTTCCTTTTTTTCCTCATGCTGCTGCCATGGTTGGCGGCTTGCAATTCAAATGCGGCCCCCACCTCGGCGCCTTTGACAGAGTTCAACCAGAACGGCGTGACCGTGCGCATTGTCCTCGAACAAGATGTGCATGGGGGCACCGCCCTGACCGCAACCTTCACCCCCGATGAAGAAGATGCGCACCTGTATAGCATGGACCTGCCCCTAGAGGGGGTAGATGGTCTCGGCCGTCCCACCCGCTTGGCCTTGGCGCCCGGCACATCTCTCCAGGCATCGGGTGATCTGCAAACTGCCGCCGTAGCCGAGAGCATCATCGTTGCTCCTGACCTGCCGCCCTTGCCGGTCTACCCGGCCGGACCAGTGGTGCTGCGCCTGCCAGTGCAACTGCCCGAAAGTACCCGCCTGGAGCAGGTGCTGGTCACTTATATGGCTTGTTCGCCGCGCGGCTGTTATCGGCCTGTGATAGAAAAGGCAGTGGATATTCAACTGCCGTAAAATCCAGTTCACCTGAGAATACCCATCTGATTATGAGCCATTCAACACAAAGGCGCCATTCCGCTCAAATCCTGTTGGCAGGATTCTTCCTGCTGACCACACTGGCCTGCCAGGCTGTGTCTGGAGCGGTTCCCACAGCCGCCTTGCCACCCACAGCAGTGGCACTGCCTTCTGAGACTCTGCCGCCGCCCACCGACACAGCCATACCGCTTACTGACATGGTCGTACCGCTCACCGAGACAGCCGCGCCACCCAGCGATACACCCAGTCCCATCCCCCCCTCGCCCACAGCTCCGCCGTCCTACGTAGTGGTCCGCTTATTCCCTTCCAAAGGAGACCTAGCGACCCAGCTTGCCACCGAAGCCGCCAATGCCAGGTCCATGGGACTAAAACCCTTTGTCGAATTAGAAGCAATGTGGTGACCGGCCTGCCAAGCGATTGCCGTGAGCATCGCCGAAAAAGACCCTTTGATGGTAGATGCCTATACCGGTGCATATATCATCCAATTAAACGTGGACAGTTGGGGAGATCAGCTGGCTGGCAGCGATTTTGACTATCCCTACATTCCAGTTTTCTTTGCCATTGATGAGACCGGCCGGGCAACCGGCGAGGTGATCGATGGCGGCGCATGGAGCGCTAACATCCCCGAGAATATGGCTCCTGCGCTGAAGGAGTTTTTCCAAGAGGCAGGGAATTAACCTCAAGAGGTGTGAATTCATCCCTTGACATTTGGTTAATCCCTGATAGAATCAGCGGTTGTAGGATGCCAGCAAGTTCTCGTTGGATGAAGTAGAAAGACAACGGCTCGAGGCAAGGTCCTTGGGCCGTTTTGCTTTGACTGCTCCGATGGAATTGGACGTGCATCTCAAACTTCTATCATGCCTTAAGGAGGCAAATAAAATGTCTGAACGCATCATCGGCACAGTCAAGTGGTTCAATAACAGCAAGGGTTACGGCTTCCTGTCGCAGCCCGACGGCGCGGACGTCTTCGTGCACTTCTCGGCCATCGAGAGCGATGGCTATCGCACGCTGCAGGAAGGCCAGAAGGTGGAGTTCTCCATCGAGAAGGGCCCCAAGGGTCTGCAGGCCGCTCAGGTCAAGGCGATCTAGCTGTTACCTGACTTGACTTCAAAAACCCGCCGCTCCATGCGGCGGGTTTTTGGTTATACTATACAGCAGTGCAATGTACGTGCCCGGCGGTCTCGCTAGTCGCCAGGCGCTCCCCGATCAGATAGATAGGAGGCTCGTATGTCTAAGCTGCTTAAGATCACCTTCCTGGCACATGCCATTGTGGCTTTTGTGTGTGGCGCGCCGCTGCTGCTTGCCCCAGGACGTTTCTTGGGGCTCTTCAATTGGGCTCCAATTGACCCGGTATTGGCCCGCATACTGGGCGCGGCCCTGCTCGGCCTGGCCTGGAGCTCGCTGCGCGGTTACCAGCAAGCCAGCTTTGAGAAGGTGGCCTTGCTGGTAGAAACTGAAGCGGTCTTCTGCACGGCAGCCGTGGTGGGCATGCTGCGCCAGATGGCGGGAGCTCGGTGGCCGTTCATCATCTGGCTGATCCTGGCTGTACTGATCATCTTTGCCATCCTATGGCTTATCAATGGAGTGAGAAAACGAACATGAAATCAACCCGTATTGAACATGATTTGCTCGGCGAACGCGAAGTGCCCGCCGAAGCGTATTATGGCATCCAGACCCTGCGTGCCCTGGAGAATTTCAACATCACCGGGGTTCCCATCTCGCATTACCCGCGCCTGGTGCATTCGCTGGCCTATATCAAAAAGGCCGCCGCGCAGGCCAATGTTGAGTTGGGCCTGCTCGACCCCAAGATCGGCAATGCCATTGTCAAGGCATGTGATGAGATCGCGGCCGGGGCACTGACCTCTGAGTTTGTTGTCGATGTGATCCAGGGTGGGGCAGGCACCTCCACGAACATGAACGCCAACGAGGTGATTGCCAACCGCGCCCTCGAACACCTGGGCTATGAGAAGGGCCGTTACGACATTGTGCACCCCCTCAACCACATCAACATGTCGCAATCCACCAATGATGTGTACCCCACTGCCATCCGCCTGACCCTGAGCCAAAAAATGGACGGCCTGATGGTCGAAATGACCGGCCTGCGAGATGCACTGCGCATGAAAGGCGCCGAGTTTGCCGACGTGCTCAAGATGGGGCGCACTCAGCTCCAAGACGCCGTGCCCATGACCCTGGGCCAGGAATTTGAAGCCTGGGCTGTGACCATCACCGAAGATTTGCAACGCGTGAGCGAGACCCAGGCCCTGATCCGCGAGGTCAACATGGGCGCCACAGCCATTGGCACCGGGCTGAACGCCCACCCTGCCTATGCCCTGGTGGTGACCGAAAAACTGCGCCAGGCCAGCGGTGTGCCGGTGGTCAAAGCCGAAAACCTGGTGGAAGCCACCCAAGACACAGGGGCTTACGTACAGCTTTCAGGCGTGTTGAAGCGTGTGGCAGTCAAACTTTCTAAGATCAGCAATGACCTGCGCCTGCTCTCTTCTGGCCCGCGGGCCGGGCTGGGCGAGATCAACCTGCCGCCCATGGCACCTGGCTCTTCGATCATGCCGGGCAAGGTCAACCCGGTCATTCCCGAGGTGGTCAACCAGGTGGCCTTCCTGGTCATCGGCAACGATGTGACGGTGACCATGGCGGCCGAGGGCGGGCAATTGGAATTGAACGTATTTGAGCCTGTGATGGCTAACCGTCTCTTCAACTCGCTCGACACCCTGGGGCGGGCCTGCCGCGCCCTGGCGCAGCGCTGCGTTGTGGGCATCACCGCCAACCGCGAGCACTGCCGCAAACAGGTCGAGAACAGCATTGGCCTGGTCACCGCCCTTAACCCCATCATTGGTTATGAAAAATCCAGCGACGTGGCCTCTGAGGCACTGCGCAGCGGGCGGGCAGTTTACGAGATCGTGCTAGAGAAGGGCTATTTGAGCAAAGAACAACTGGATGACCTTCTGCGGCCCGAGAACATGACCCAGCCGCGCTATATCCATCCAGGATAGGATAAAACAATGCTATACCAAAAAAGAGCCCGTCTGGGCTCTTTTTTGGTTTGGCTCTAATCTACGGCGTTGGGGTTGCCTCGCTGGCCCGGCGGGTAACCAGGAACCAGCTTGTCAGGGTGTTAAAGCGGTCGGCCGAGTCAAACATCGGGCCCACGCGCACACCCTGCACCTCGGTGGTGACGGCGTAGGTGGCAACCGGGTAGAAAAGCGGCAGGGCAGGCAGTTCTTGGGCAAAGCGCACCTGGAAGTTGTTATACAGCCGGGTGCGTTCATCGACATCCGTGGTGATGCGCGCCGCTTCCAGGTATTCGCTGGCCTGGCGGTCATCCCACTGAGAATAATTTTGACCACCGGTGACCTGTGCCTGGTGCCAGAAGGGGTAAGGATCAGGGTCAGGCGAGCGGGACAGGTTGAGGTCGACCAGGGCAGCCTGGTACACATGCGTATCCAGGTACTCGGTAACCAGGGTATCGTAATCCACGCCTTCTAGCAATACCTGAACCCCAACATCGGCCCAATCGGCCCGGATGGACTCGGCCATGGCTTTGTGCTTTTCGTCAGACGGGTAGAGCAGTGTAAAAGATAGGGCCGTCCCATCCTCGTTCTGGCGCACGTCGCCGCCGCCTGCTGGGATGGTATAACCGGCCTGGCGCAGCAGGCTGACAGCCGCACCGGTATCATAACCCACCTGCGGTGTGCCGCTGTAATAGGCCCAGGTGCCCGGGAAGATCGGCCCATCGGCCAGGATGGCCTGCCCGCCCAGCAAACGGTCGATAATGCCCTGGCGGTTGAGCGCCATGAGCAGTGCCCGGCGCACGTTCGCGTCCTGGAAGAAAGCGGCCTCTGGATTATTGAGGTTGAACAAGACCAGGCTCAGCTCGGGCTGGCGGCTGGTGTAAAGTTTCAGGCCCGGTGCCGCCAACGCCTGCGGCAGAATTTCGGCTGTCACCTGAGCAATGCCGCCAATCTCACCTTCCTGGTAAGCCGCGAATGCCGATGCGGCGTCAGGATAATAGCGGAAGGCAATCTGCTCGATGAAAGAGGCTTGAACGTAATAATCTTTGAAAGCGGTCAGCACGACCCCTGCAATCCGCCCATCTTCCACGATCAAGTGGTCAAAGCGATACGGACCGCTGCCAACCGGCTGTAAGTTAAACGGGGAATCAATGATTTCAGCGACGCTCAAATCACCCAACAGGTGAGAGGGCAGCACGCCAAAGGTCAGGTAATCCAAGAAGGGGGCATAAGCTTCTGGCAAGACAAACTGGATGGTTTTCTCGTCCAGGCGCTTGACTTCTACCTGCTTCCAGAACTGAACCAGGTCGGCAGAGAGCGGCGAATCTTCGCCGCGCATCAACTCGATGGTAAAGATCACATCATCACTGGTAACCGGCTGCCCATCGTGCCAGACAGCATTGGAACGCACCGAGAAGTTGTAAATCACCCCGTCGCGCGAGATGCCCCAAGAGTCAGCCAGGCCGGCCTGGGGCAAACCGCGGTCATCAAATTGCAAAAGCCCACTGAAGATCAAGCGGTCTACGTCGCGGTCCACGTTGTTGTAAGTGTCCAGCAGTGGGTTCAGGCGGGTTAATTCGCCGATCAGTCCCTCGGTATATACGCCGCCTTCGGCTGGTTCAACAACCGGCTCGATGGGGACGAGCGTGACCGGCTTCTGCCCCAGCAAAAGCACGGCAATCGCTACCAATGCCAGCAGGGCAATCAACAGGGGCCAACGTAGTTTTTTCATATTTTTTTAAAAGAAAAGCGCTGCAGGCGAGGCGCAGGCCAGTGACGCCGCGCCTCCCTATCAGCGCCTGGGGTGGCAGTTAGCTGCTAACCAGTACGGTCGCAATTGCCAGGATAAAGAACAGCACGCTCAGACCAATGGTGACGAAGAAGAGGGTCTTTTCAATGCCGCGCCGTGCGGTGAAGATACCGCCCATGTCAGCGCCGGTCAGGCCGCCCAACCCCGCGCCTTTGCTCTGCAAGATCACGCTTGCGATCAAGGCAATCGAGATTATAATCAACGAGATGTACAAAACATTTTCCACGCTAGTCCTCCGAAAAAAGTGTCAAGGGATTATACCTTTGCTTGGTGGAATCGTCAAATCATGCCAGAAACTGCCCACGAGCTTGTAGTCAACCTGCACATGCATACGCCCTATTCCGACGGGCATTGCTCTCACGACCAGATCGCCGCCGCGGCCATGCGCAGCGGGCTGGACGCTGTCATCGTCACCGACCATAACGTTTGGGTGGGAGGGCCAGAGGATTATTATAAAGATGGCGACCGCCGGGTATTGCTATTGGTCGGGGAAGAGATCCACGACCAGGCGCGCGACCCACAGAAGAACCACATGTTGGTCTTCGGCGCGCATCGCGAGCTGGCTACGCATGCCTATGCCCCCCAACGCTTGCTGAACGCCGTCAACCAGGCCGGGGGGCTGGCCTTTTTCGCCCATCCGGTAGACCCTGAGGCCCCGGCCGTGGGCGAGGGGGATATCTCGTGGGTAGATTGGGACCTGATCGGCTACACCGGTATCGAATTGTGGAACAGCTTCTCAGAATTCAAGGGGCTGCTCAAGAGCAAACTGCACGGCCTGTTCTATGCCTATAGCCCAAACCGGGTGGCAAGCGGTCCTTATCCCGAGGCCTTTGCCAGGTGGGATACGCTGTTGGGGCAGGGCAAGCGCGTGGTAGCGATCGGCGGCTCAGATGCGCATGGCATGCCGGCCCGGCTGGGACCGCTTCGCCGCACCCTCTTTCCATACGAATTCCATTTCCGCTGCATCAACACCCATGTCATCGTCCCGCGCCCCCTGGGGAACGATGCGCTTGCCGATGGGCAGATGATCATCGACGCGCTGCGCCAGGGGCACTGTTTTATTGGCTATGACCTGCCGGCTTCGACGCGCGGGTTCCGCATCCTTGTCCACGGCGCCGAAAGAAGCGTTGGCATGGGCGACGAAATCTCCAGCAAGAACGGGGTCACCTTCCAGATCCGCCTGCCGATGCGCACCGAATGCGTGCTCTTCAAGGATGGCAAGCCGGCGCGCACCTGGAAAAACCACGAGTTGTGCACCTACATCACCACCGAGCCGGGCGTCTACCGTGTGGAGGCTTACATCCGTTACCTGGGCAAGCGGCGGCACTGGATCATTTCAAACCCGGTCTATGTTCGATGATTACCGCCTTTATGATATACTCACATCTACCCTGATAAGCGGGCACCATCCACTATTCACGATCCACCATCCACTTTAAAATGGACTTCCAACTTAAAGCCCCCTTCCAACCTACCGGCGACCAGCCCGAAGCGATTCGCAAGCTGTTACAAGGCATTCGCGGCAGCCAAAAGCACCAGGTTCTACTAGGCGCTACCGGCACAGGCAAGACCTTCACCATGGCCTCCATCATCGCAGAGACAAACATGCCAGCCCTGGTGATGGCCCACAACAAGACCCTGGCCGCGCAGTTGTATGCTGAATTCAAAGAGTTCTTCCCTGAGAACGCCGTAGAATACTTCGTCTCGTATTACGATTACTACCAGCCTGAGGCTTACGTACCGCGGCGCGACCTGTATATCGAAAAAGAAACTGATATCAACGAAGAGATCGAACGCCTGCGCCTCGCCGCCACCACCTCGCTCATGTCAAGGCGAGATGTGATCATCGTGGCATCGGTCTCTTGCATTTACGGCCTGGGCAACCCGGCAGAGTATGGACGGGTGGTGATCAACATCGAAGCCAACAAGATCTACCGCCGCAACGCCCTGCTGCGCGACCTGGTTGAGGCGCAATACGAGCGTAACGATACCGAGCTGCGCCCGGCTACCTTCCGCGTGCGCGGCGACACGCTGGAAGTGATGCCCGCCTATCAAGACCGCCAGGGCTACCGGATCACCTTCTTTGGGGATGAGGTCGAGCGCATTGTCGACTTCGACGCCGTCACCGGCGAGCTGAAGCGCGAGCTGCCCACTGTGGCAATCTACCCGGCCAAGCACTACATCGCCGCCGAAGACAAGCTCAAATCTGCCATCACCGATATTGAGACCGAACTACAAGAGCGGATCAATCTCTTCAAATCACAAGAGAAGTATCTGGAGGCCCAGCGCATCGAACAGCGCACCATGTACGACCTGGAAATGCTGCGCGAAGTAGGTTACTGTTCGGGCATCGAAAACTATTCGCGCCACCTGGACCAGCGGGCAGAGGGCACCCCGCCCTGGACGTTGGTGGATTACCTGCCCAGCGATTACCTTCTTTTCATCGACGAGTCGCACATGACCATCCCCCAGGTGCGCGGCATGTTCAACGGCGACCGCTCACGTAAAGGCACGCTGGTAGATTACGGTTTCCGCCTGCCCTCGGCGATGGATAACCGCCCGCTCAAGTTCAAAGAGTTCGAAGAACGCATGGGCTATACCATCTACACATCTGCCACCCCCGGCCCCTACGAGATGGAACGCGCCGAGCAGGTGGTCGAGCAGATCATCCGTCCCACCGGCCTGGTAGACCCGCAGATCGAGGTGCGCGGGGTCACCGGGCAGATCGAAGACCTGATCCGCGAGATCCGCCAGCGCGTGGAGGTGGGCCAACGCACCCTGGTCACCACCCTCACCAAGCGCATGGCTGAGAAACTCTCAGATTACCTGATGGAGATGGGCATCAAGGTGCATTACCTGCACTCAGAGGTCGAGTCGCTGGAGCGTATCGGCATCCTGCGCGACCTGCGCCTGGGCGTGTTTGACGTGGTGGTGGGCATCAACCTGCTGCGCGAAGGCCTGGACCTGCCCGAAGTTTCATTGGTGGCGATCTTGGATGCAGATAAAGAAGGCTTCTTGCGCTCAGAAACCGCCCTTATCCAGACCATCGGGCGCGCCGCCCGCCATGTGCAGGGCAAGGTCATCATGTACGCCGACCGCCAAACCGATTCGATGAAGCGCGCCATCGAAGAGACCAACCGCCGCCGCGACAAGCAAGAGGCTTACAACCGGGTCCACGGCATTGAACCGCTCAGCATTGTCAAGGCGGTGCGAGACCTGACCGACCAGTTGGGAGGGCGCGCCGCCCTGGCTGAGAAGAAGGCCGAATACCGCGCTGGCTCAGCGCGCAGCGGCATGCCCAAGAATGAGCTGAAACGCCTGATCGAGGAATTGGAAAAGCAGATGAAAGATGCGGCCCGCAACCTGGAGTTTGAGAAAGCTGCCGTGCTGCGCGACCAGGTCTTCGAGCTGCGCGGTGTGCTGGCAGAAGAGAACAACGCCCCACCCTGGGAGCGAGTGCGCTACCTGGCGGGTGAAGCATAAATCAAAAAGCGTGTGCTGAGGCAGTTTACCAGCACACGTTTTTTGTATCATCGAAATATCCATCCCTTTTTCACAACCTCTTCACAACTCCTTCACATCTCTCTGCTAAACTATAGGCAGTACAAACCTACTGGTAAAAAATCAAACAGGAGAGAATATCATGTTGAAAAAACTTTTGTGGATCGGTGCTGGTTTTCTATTGGCAGTGGTGGTGATGGGTGTGACGGGCCTGGCTTATGCACAAACCCAAAATCCCCCCGACGAGGTGGGAAGCTGCCTGGGCATGGCTGGAAACTGCGATGGCTCTGGCATGATGGCTGGCGGACACGGCAGGCACGGCCAAGGCGGCGGGATGATGCAGGGCGCTGGCCCTGGCAGGATGGGTGGCGCTGGCGGCCCCGGTCGCCAGGGCGGATGGATGCAGGAGTACACCCTGCCCCTCGTGGCAGAGGCTCTGGGCCTGAGCGTTGAAGACCTGCAAGGGCGCTTCGAGGCCGGCGAAACCGCCTGGACCATTGCCCAGGAGCAGGGTCTGACGGCAGACGCCTTCGGCGAACTGATGACCCAGGTGCACACCGATGCCCTGGCCCAGGCCGTGGCAGACGGGCTGCTGACCCAAGAACAGGCCGATGCCAGGCTGGCGCACATGAACCAGATGCGGCAAAACGGCCCCAACTGCCCGCTGAACAACCCATAATCAACTAGTTTTTCAGAACGAAGGTGAAGCTGTGCAATTGCACGGCTTCACCTTCGTTTTTCGAATATAATCATGCTATGTCAACTATCCTGATCATTGAAGATGAGCCCGAGCTGGTGAAGGTGCTGCGCTCATATCTCGAGCAGGCCGGGTTCAACGTGCTGGCGGCCGGGCGCGGTGATACGGGCCTATCTACCTGGGAACAGAAACACCCAGACCTGGTGATCCTGGATCTGAACCTGCCCGGCATGGATGGTCTGGACGTGGCGCGTGCCATGCGCCGAAAAAGCAATACGCCGATCATCATGCTGACCGCCCGCGTGGATGAAACAGACCAATTGATTGGCCTGGAATTGGGGGCAGATGATTATATTCCCAAGCCCTTCTCGCCGCGGGTGGTAGTGGCCCGCGTGCGCGCCCTGCTGCGCCGGGCAGAACCCACCGCCGCCGCCCAGGTGCTGCGCAGCGCCGATCTAGAGATCGACCTGGATGCGCACACCGCGACCCGCGCCGGGCAAGCGGTTGAGCTGACCCCCACCGAATTCAGCCTGCTGACGGTAATGGCATCTCAGCCCGGGCGGGCTTTCAGCCGGCTGCAATTGCTAGAAGCCACCCAGGGCACGGCCTATGAAGGTTACGAACGCACGATCGACGCCCACATCAAGAACCTGCGCGCCAAGCTGGAGCCCGATTCTGCTGGCGGGCGTAAAAACCCACGCTACATTGAAACCGTCTTCGGTGTAGGCTACCGCTTTGTAAAGGGGGAATGAACGAATGCCTGCGCTAACCCTGGCTGCCTGGCTGGTGATCTTATTAACCCTGGTGGGTGTGGCCATTGGGCGCTACCCCTGGCTGCGCATGAACCGCGCCACTATTGCCCTGGTGGGGGCCACGCTCTTGATCTTGCTCAGTGCCATCTCACTGCAGGGGGCCTACGCCGCCCTGGATTTGAACACCCTGACCCTCTTGTTCGCCATGATGATCATCAATGTAAACCTGCGCCTGGCAGGTTTCTTCCAACTGGTCACCGGGGCGGTCATTCGCTGGGCGCGCAACCCGCGCATCTTGCTGGCATTGTTCATTGTCGTTTCAGGCGTGCTCTCAGCCATCTTTTTAAACGACACCATCGTGCTCATGTTCACCCCCCTGGTGTTAGAGATTACCGCATCCTTGCGCCGCAATCCCATCCCCTACCTGGTGGGGCTGGTCTCAGCCGCCAACATTGGCTCTACCGCCACTATCACCGGCAACCCGCAGAACATGATCATCGGCATTGCTTCGGGCATTCCCTTCGTCAAGTTCACCGCTTACCTGGCGCCGGTCGCCATTGCCGGGCTGGTTGTGGCCTGGCTGGTGCTGGTGCTGGTCTACCGGCAAGAATTCTCCTCCGGCGCATTTGAGCAAGTCTACCAGATGCCGCCGCGCACTTACCGGCCTTTACTGCGCAAGAGCATGCTGGCAGCCGGCCTGATGCTGGTGGCCTTTGTGATCGGGCTGCCCATCCCGTTGGCGGCCCTGGCCGCAGCCGGTTTGCTCTTGATCACCCGCCGCCTCAAGCCGCGGCGCGTCTTCCTCGAGATGGACTGGTCTTTGCTGGTCTTCTTCTCTGGCCTTTTCATCGTCACCGGCGCCATCGAAACCACCGGCCTGACTGAGCGTTTGTTTGCCATTGCCCTGCCCGTGGCCGAGAAGGGGGTGGCGGCCCTGAGCGGGGTGGCAGTGGTGCTCAGCAACCTGGTTTCAAACGTCCCGGCAGTGCTGCTTTTCCGCCCGCTGGTGCCGGCTTTTCCAGATCCGCAGCGCACCTGGCTGACCCTGGCCATGGCCACCACTCTGGCGGGCAACCTGACCCTGCTGGGTTCGGTCGCCAACCTGATCGTAGCCGAGACCGCCAAAGCGCGCGGCGTGCACCTGACCTTCGGCGAATATCTCAAAGCCGGCGTGCCGATCACGCTCAGCTCTTTGGCCATCGGCATCATCTGGCTCTCGCTCATACCCTGATAAAAGCGGATTCTGTATGCGCGTACGTTTATTCCTGGCTTTTGCATTGATCGTGCTGGCTTCGGTGGTCTCGGTGGCCCTGATCGCCCGGCAAAGCACAGCTCGCGAAGTGCGGGCCTTCATGTTTGGCAACGGCATGCGCAGCCTGGAACAGATCAGCCGCAACCTGGAAAGCTATTACCAGCAGTCTGAAAGCTGGGAAGGCGCCGAATCGCTGCTGGATTCGAGCATGGGCAGTGGGGGCGGAGGCGGGGGCATGGGTCCCATGTGGCAGCGCACCCCCGCCGCCGGCCAGGACACCGGCCAGGGCTCGATGATGGGCCAGCACTTGCGCCTGGCTGATGCCAACGGGAAGGTGGTGGCAGATTCTGCCGCCGAACCGGCCGGCCAACTGACCCGCTCCGAGCTGGACCTGGCTTCCCCATTGGAAGTGAACGGCGAGGTTGTTGGCTACCTGTGGGCGCAGAGCAGCATGGGCTACACCGCCAACGATGAACAATTTTTGATCAGCCGCCTGAACCAGGCGGCATTATGGGCCGGGTTGATCGCGGGAACGCTTTCGCTGCTGCTGGCTCTATTGATGGCTTATACCCTGCTGCGCCCAATACACAACCTGACCCGCGCCGCCCGCCAATTGGCACAGGGCGACCTCTCGCAGCGCGTCCCGCAGCGCGGCAAAGGCGATGAGTTGAACACACTGGGCATGGCTTTTAACCAGATGGCTGATTCGCTCCAGCAGGCCGAGCAGGCCCGCCGGGCCATGACCGCCGACATTGCCCACGAGCTGCGCACGCCGCTTTCGGTGCAGCGCGCCAACCTGGAGGCCATGCAAGATGGCCTGTACCCACTCAACGCCGAAAGCTTGCAGCCGGTGCTGGAACAGAACCTGCTGCTCAGCCGTCTGGTGGATGACCTGCGCACCCTGGCCCTGGCCGATGCCGGGCAGTTGACCCTTGAACGGGTTCCAACCGACTTCCCCGCCCTGGTTGGCCGGGTGGTAGGGCGCTTCCAGGCGCAGGCGGCAGCACATCGTATCAACCTGGTCTACACCCCAGGCCCCGCGCCAGCCCCGGTTCAATTGCTGCTCGACCCCATGCGCATCGAGCAGGTGCTCAACAACCTGCTTTCGAATGCCCTGCGCCACACGCCGGATGGCGGGCGGATCGAGCTGGACCTTTCGGCTGAGGGTGGCGCCGCGCCTGGCTCAATCCGCCTAGCTGTACACGACAGCGGCGCAGGCATTCCTTCTGAAAGCCTGCCGCACCTTTTCGAACGTTTTTACCGCGCCGACAAATCCCGCGCCCGCCAGGAAGGTGGCAGCGGCCTGGGATTGACCATTGCCCGCCAGTTGGCCCAGGCCCACGGCGGCGACTTGACTGCCGCCAACCATCCCCAGGGCGGGGCAGTGTTCACGTTGAGCTTGTAAACCACATTCCATGCCCACCAACAATGTCACTCGCCTGCTAGATTCGCACGCCATCCCTTACCAGGCCTTCGAGACGCCGCCCGAAAAGCTGGGCGCGCTCGAGACGGCCGCCATCTTGGGCGTGCCGCCTGAGCAAGTTTTCAAGACCATTGTCATCCTGCGCGAAGGCAAGGGCAAGCCCATCCTGGCGATCATCCCCGGCCCATTTGAAGTGGACCTAAAAAAACTGGCTAAAGCAGTGGGCGAAAAGAAACTCTCGCTGCCCACGGAGCGAGAAGCCGAACAATTGACCGGCCTGCAAGCCGGGGGCATCTCAGCCCTGGCACTGATGCACAAGGGCTTCCAGGTGGTGTTGGACGAGCTTTCAGGGCTGTTCGATGAGATCCACGTCTCTGGCGGGCAGCGCGGCCTGAACATCCGCCTGCCCGTAAAAGCCCTGGTCGAATTGACCAGGGCTTTGGTAGCAGACATCGTGGGGGATTAAGCAGCCGGGCTTAGAGGTCGATCGTGCCCAGCAGCTCACCATTCACATATACGTTGTAATCTCCGCCCGAGAAGCTGCCCAGCGGCAGGTTGGCCTCGAACGGCTCAAGCACGGTGATGCAGATCTTGGCGGGGTCGGCGAGCGAATACAGCTCGATATCCACCCGCTTTTGAGCTTCATCCACCGTGATCACGGCCCGCAGTTGGTGACAGGGGTCGGGCAGGTTGCCGCGCAGCAGCGCGGTCGCCTGGACGGGGAAGCTTTCCATGACCAACAGTTCGCTCTGCGCCAGCTCGGGAAAAACGTTGCCCCGGGTGAGCGATTCATCACCTGGCTGAGGCGCGTACGGGGATTCAGCCGCCTGGCCGCTGTCTGAAGAGACCGGCGCTTCTGGTTCAGGATAGGGATAGGACGAGGAATCGGTGGGGACGACGTAAACCGTCTCAGGAGGCAGGTAGCTCTCTGGGTCCGCTGCCGTCGGAGCAGGCTGGTTGGACACGGGGGCCGGGTAAGCGGTGGGCTCGACAGGTGCAGGGGTGTTATCAGCCGGCAAACCACCTTCAGTTGGGGCGGCAGGGGCGCAGCCTGCCAGGAGCAGGGCTGCCACAGCCAGGGTTATCAATAACTTGTGCATGGTTCAGATCTCCTTTCACAGTTGGATGAGCACATAGAATAGACGCCAGGGATATTTTAGCGGTTCCAGGCCCAAACCAAGATGAAGGTTTTCTAATCCGGCCTATCCCTTGATCACTGCCAAGGGGCGCAGGCGGGCCACCTGGCGGGCAATACCACCGCCGGTGACCGCCTCAACCACCTGGTTGACGTCTTTATATGCCTGCGGTGCCTCCTCAGCCAATCCAGCCATCGAGCCGGCGCGCACGTGGATACCATCGGCTTCTAGCTTGCTGCGCAGTTGGTCGCCGCGCACATTGCGTTTGGCCTCGTGGCGGCTCATCACCCGCCCGGCCCCGTGGCACGAGGAACCAAACGAGCGCTCCATGCTGGCCTCGGTGCCCACCAGCACCCACGAGGCAGTGCCCATGCTGCCCGGCACCAGCACCGGCTGGCCAATGGCCTTGTACTCATCCGGCAGGCCCGGCGCACCCGGCCCAAAGGCGCGCGTGGCGCCCTTGCGGTGCACACAAACCTTCATGTTCTCCCCATCAATGAGATGCACCTCAATCTTGCCCATGTTATGGCAGATATCATACACCTGGTGCAGGTGCCAGTTCTTGACCTTGCCTGCCAGCACTTCTTCAAAGGCCTGCCGGGCGCCGTGCGCCAAGACCTGGCGATTGGCAAAGGCAAAATTGGCCGCGCAGCGCATGGCACCCAGGTAGTTCTGCCCCTCGGGCGAGTTGAGCGGCGCGCAGACCAGCTCGCGATCGGGCAAATGGATGTTGTAACGCCGGACGGCAGACTGGAATTCTTCGACGTAATCGGTGCAGATCTGGTGACCAAAACCGCGCGAGCCGCAGTGGATCTGCACCGCCAGGCAGCCCAGCTCCAGGCCCATGCAAGCGGCGGCTTGTGGGTCAAAGATCTGTTCCACCAGGTCGATTTCGATAAAGTGGTTGCCCGAACCCAAAGAGCCAAGCTGGGGGCGGCCGCGCTCACGCGCCCGCTTGCTCACCTTGCCGGGGTCGGCCCCCTCCACCCGCCCGGATTCCTCCGTGCGGCGCAGGTCGGCCTCGCTAGCCATGCCCTGCTTGAGGGCCCAGCGCGCCCCCTCCCGGCAGACCTGCTCCAACTCGGCCTCGCTCATGCGCACGGCGCCCTTCTCACCCACACCCGAGGGGCAGTGCTGGTTGAGGGCCGAGGCCAGGTCATCCATGTAAGGCACGGCCTTCTCATAAGCAACCTGTGAACCCAACAGCCGTACACCGCAGTTAGAAACAACGAAACCGTTCGAGATGAAGTTGTGATCGGCGTGATCAACGGTGAAATCGTAAACCAGCCCGCTGTAATCTGCCACATCGATGCGAGCGATGCGCTCCCAGGTCATGCCCGATTCGCCCAGGCCCCGCCGCACCTCAACCCTGAATTCGTCGAACGGGATAAACCCCGCCCCAACGCGCGGCGGCGACTGGCGGCCCTCGTACAAAGATCGCTCGATGAAGCGCCGGTTGGTGACCGGGCTGCTCAGCCGGGCATAGATTTGCTGCGCAGGCAGGCCGGCAGATGCCAGGGCCTTTGCTTCGTCAGCCACTGCCTGGCGGGCAGCAATGTGCCGCGCCTTATAAGCCAGGTATTGCACGGCTGCCGCCGCCAGGGCGCGGCGCTTGCGGTTATACTCGTAACCAATCGTACCCCACAAACGAGCTAGGTTTTCTGGCTCAGCAGAGATGACCAGCCGCAAGCGGATAGAACGGCTGCCGTCGGCGTTGGTTTGTTCGGCACGGCGAGCCACCGGGCTGGCTTGCACACCAAAATCGGCCAGCCACCTGGCAATCCCCTCCAAGAAGGCTTGCCCGCTGGCTTCGTATCCCTGGCGCTTATTCTGTGACAGTACCGCTGCCGCCAGGTTGCATCCGTGCCCGCTGACCGCTTGCGGCGCGCTCAGCTCAGCACCAAAAAATGCCGCCAGGAACAGGCGCCTATACCAGCCAGGCGCAGCTTCCAACCAACCCGGCAGGCCATAATCCTGGCGCGCTTTGTTGCCCAGCGGAGCGCCCAGGCAGCTTAGCAAAGCAGCCAGGGCCGTGCTGTTGACCGTGATCCAATGTTCGGTATGCTCAAATTCATAAGCTGCATAGGTGGTCTGGATGGCATGGCTGCGACGGCGCGCCCAAACCCGGCTAGGGCGGAAGCCCAGGCGGGCAATATCATCCCGCAAATCTTCCATATCTTGGGCTTCGCCATAAAATGCCAGCTTGCCTTTGCCCGTATGCCGGTCAAAACGCAGGCTGCCATCGCCAAATACAAAACCTAACAGCTTAATCAAATAGGGCACAGCCGCCGAATCTAGCCTCAGCGGCAGCAGGTCGCGGCGCTTTAATTGAACCACTATTTGTGAGAGGGCATTACCTGCCTGCCCCTTGCCCAGGCTTTGCAGATAAGCTTCCATCTGCTCCTGGCTGACCAACACCTCGGCTGCCGGCGGCTCGTATGGCACCCCATCGAAGGTATATACCGCCACCCGCTCGCCGGGCAGCAAGCGTTCCAAGGCCTGCATGCCATCCTCCGTCCAGAAGGGGTGGTCAGCCGTTGCCGTAACCGTGCGCCCGCTTTCGGTCACCAGGCGCATGGCTGGCGCATGCGCAGGCTGCCCAAACCAACGCACTGGCCTGGCTGAGTCTGGGCGGTGAGAAGCCAATTGGAAGCAGGCCAGGCGCGCCTCGGGCCAATCCTGCGCCATCTCATCTATTCGCCGGGTGTAGCCATGGGCATGCAGCACCAGGCTGTCGCCGGCAAGGCAGTTAATATCATACCCTATCCCGCCAGGCGAGATGACGCCATCCGGCAGTCTGGTGGCGGCCACGCCGCCAATGGGAAAGCCATAGCCCTGGTGCATATCGGGCATCACCACCACATGCCCCACCAGGCCGGGCAGGGTGGCGGCATTGACGGCCTGCTCTAAGGATTTATCGCTCATCACCGCCTCCAGCAGGCGGCGGGTGGCGAAGAGGCGCACCGGCACACGCATATCGGCGCGGAAGCTCTGGGGAATCTCCCATTCGTAATCTGAAATACGCACCAGGTCATGTAAGGTAACCATTGAGCACCTCGCTTCAGACATCGAAAACGATGTTCACTTCCAAACGCCCAGCCTGGCTGCGGATGGCCAGGTTATGGTAGGTAACGGCCTTGATCTCTTTCTCGCAGCCAGCCAGGGGGGCGCCATCCAAGACGGCGTACAGGGCCAACATGCCATCCGGGCCAGTCTGCACATCCAGATCGAAGGTATCAAACGCCAGGCCATCCTGCTGGGCCAGCCAGAGCAGCTCGCCCAAGAATTTCACCAGCAGGCTCTCGGCATCTGGAGCATTCAAGGCCAGGCTTTGCGCCTGGCGCGGACCGGCAGCCAGGCGCGTGCCTGAGATGGCATACATGCCGCGGGCGGCTGTTTCGAGCAAAGCCGGCAGGTCGGGCGCCCAGGCTTCCAGCTCCCAATCGGCGGTATGGGCATGTTCGCAATAACCGGCAGGCAGCATTGTTTTCATCTCAACCTCAGTGTTAGTATAACATTTAAAACTGCCCCGGCGCTCGAACCTAGCGCCGGGGCAGTTTTGCTTGCAAGCAAACCGTTGACTAGCGTGAAGTGAGCGGCAAGAAGGTCTGGTAGCTGTTTAGGTAGATCACCAGGTCGTAACTGGAATCACACCTGCCGCCCGAGTATTCATAAGGCGAGACTTTTAGATAATACATCCCCGCGGCAGAAGGCGTCCAATATAGCTCAGACTCAAGGGTAGCACTGTTCCGGTCATCGTTGGTTGCCACCTGGGTATAGCTGTCATCAGGGCCGTAGAGGGTCAGCACAGTATCTGCCATCTGCCCCAGGTGAGTGGTGAAGATGCGCACAGACTGTCCAACCATGTCTGCGCTAACCGGCAGGACAACCCAATCTTGGTCTTCATATGCATCAAAAGTATGGGTAGTACGCCCGCTGTAAGCCGGAGCCGTGTTGAAACTATCGTCATTGTCCTCGTAGGCATCTGGCAGCGAATACTGGGGTGGCGTCTGGTTGCGAATCTCGTTTCCATCCGGGCGGTAATAAGACACATACGGCTGAACACAATTGTTACCGATGGTCACATCGATACATCCAAAATCCGTATAGATGTACTCGTCGATAAAGGCTGTGCTGTAATTGCCGCTGGCATCGGTCGACACCTGGTTAGAAAAGCTATCACTGCACCAACCATCTTTACCACACCAATAGTCGACCCACACGCCCGCCTCCACCAATGAATTAGCCGGCGCCTGGCCCTCAATGGTTTGAGTATTCGCATTCCCGGCTATGGTCAAGATAGGCAGGGTAATATCAAAAAAGAGATCACTGCTGATCAGCAAACGGTTGCCAGCCTGCAAAGGTTGATCAAAGTCGCCGTAATAAGAGCTATCGGTCTCACTTGACACACCATCAAAGGAGTCAAGCAAGCTGCTGCCATTCCAAGCCTCGCCATGTACATTCGTATTGGGGCTCAGGGTGTATCCCCACGCATCGCCAGAATACAGGTTGACATTCGCAGACGCGGCCTGAAGATAACGGTAGTTCACATTGCCATTGGTATCCCGGCTGTAGATGTTCGCATCATCAGTGGCGCCAATGGCAAAGTTGCTGTAATCGATGTTGAAAGCTTCACCCGAGACCGTCAATTCCCGGCAGTCATAGTAGTAGTAACCAGTTTCGGGCCTGAAATCATACAACTTTACCACCAGGGGGCCATTAGGAGCCACGCCCGCTATGCGCTCGGTGTTGTTATTGAGCGTACCGTTCAACGCCTGGATGGTCATAGTCTCGGTCATCACGCCGTTGCCGACTTCGAGGATATCTCCTGCTTCCATGTCCACGTCAAAATAGGTGTAGAAGGCGCCTGAAGAGGAGGTTGCATCGACTTGCGAATCTTTCAAGGAATGGGATTGGTCATACAAGTTGGCCGTTACGTCGGTGTAAGGCACATCCCAATAGCCACGCGCAGAATCATAGTTCAGATAGGCTGCAATCACCCGGCTGTACAGGCGTTGATATTGGTAATTGCCTTGGGCATCGTACACATAAAAATAGCCGTAATCACCGGGGCGGAAGGTAAACCCCAAGGGCAGGCTGAAGTTACCACTGCCATTGGCAGTGGCGGTAAGGCAGTACGCACCACTACATTGGTACCTGCCATAAATGTTGGCTATCACATACCGCCCGGGTGCGGTAGTGCCCAGGATCTGGTTAGAGCCCGGCGTAGTAATGAGCGTTAAGGGCGCCACCGTGTAGGAATAATCCACACCCGTCCCCACCACGCGAATCACATCCCCAGCCTGGAAAAGGTTACTTGGGTAGATGAAAAAGAATCCGTTGGAAGATGTTTGACCGGTGAAAGTTTCAATCACCGACGCTCCGCGCGTCAGCGTGACCGTATAAGCATCATCAGGCTGGATCATGCCGTAGGCATAATCGCTGCCTACGCCTTCGGCGTAGATATAAAAAGCATCAAAGCCAACATACGTGCTGTTGCCATTGGCATCGCGAGCATAGGCATAAGCATAAGATTGACCTTTAAAGTCCACCTGGCTGCTGAAGTCATAGGCGAAATTGCCCAGCGCGTCCAGTCCGGTAGACACCGTGTAAGGGGTTAAACCCTCGCATCGACCAAATACACTGTACAGGTGAATATCGATGTATCTGCCAGGGGCCTGGGCAATGCCGCCTACCACATTGCTAAAAGTATTGGCCCAGGCAATCATATCCACCACCTCGGTAGTAATGGTGCTGCCACCAGCAGTTACCTCTATGATGTCACCCGTATGGGCTTCCCATTCGTAATGGCCATTGCAGCCGCCTGTCCAATCGTTGTAGATCGAATAGATGCCATCTTCAGAACTGGTGGTTGAATCAGTAGCCACAACCTGCCCCTGGCGCAGAACGCGCAGGGTAACCAGGGCATTAGAAGTTGTGCGGCCTTGAACAACTTCAACCCGTCCATTATACGTAAACACATCAATGCTGGGATTGGTCGCCTGGGTGTTATCAGGCGGGGGCACCGTGCGCCCAGAGCGCAGCGCCTCCGCTTCCAGGCGCTCCATATATCCCGGTGCGCAGCTAGGGATGGGAGAAAATGCCTGGTAACGAGAGAGATCCGCTACCCTATCCAACGATTGGACCACGTCCGGGACGCCAGTCATCACCGAGATCGCATTCCGGTCAGGCAAGAGCGCAAACGAGGCCACCTGTCCGCTTTGCTGAAGAGCATGCAGTTCATCCAGCGTGGGTTGGGCTTGCTCGCGGATGGCCTCAGCTACAAAACTGGCCGCGTCCTTGGGCGAGATGCCCCGCGGTGCGGCGCTCAAGTCGGGCGTCTCAAGCCACAGGATGTATTGCCTTGGCGCATCGCCCTGTGCTGGTGCATCAACCGGCGGCTGCGGTGTTTGAGCCAGAGCGGCAGCGCTGCTCAACACAGCCAGCGCTACCATGACGACAATAAGCAACGAAGTCTTACGCTTCATGAGTGATTCCTCCTTAGAAATGAATGCAGATGGAATGGTGAAAGATCAAAATTGACTTTTATCAATCGAGGAGCAGGTCAGTATGAGTTCATGCCGTTTCACTCACCTCCGTATTCAATTACCGGTCGCGGGGGAACGCCACTATTCATTCTATACAAAACAGATTGGCCCAAACAAGTAACGAATGTAAGTTTTTTTAATTATGACCATCATACCCAAGAAAAGCCCTCCCTATATTCCGGGTATCTATGGTTAAATTAACCCCATGTCATCTCTCACATCCTTCCTGGCCCGCCTGGAAGCCGGCTTGCAAACCCTGATCGAAGGCCTGGCCGGGAGACTGTTCCACTCAAAGCAAAGCCCAGACGCCCTGGGCATCTGCCTGCAGCAAGCCCTGGAGAGGGCGGCCCAACCCCCACTGGCCCCCGATCTGTACACCATTGTGCTCGCGCCCGAGGCGGCGCAGGCCCTGGCAGACGACCTGGCCCACCAGGACCGGCTGCGGGCCGGCCTGGAATGCCTGGCTGCCGAGCGAGGCCTGACCCTGGCCGCGCCGCCCATCTTGCGCATTGTGCCTGACCCGGCGGCGCAGCAGGCAGCGGCGCAAGCCAGCTTCTCATCCAACCTTGGAGAGACTGGCACTGTCGAATTGGGTGGCGCAGTTGGCCTCGAACCGGGTGAACTGCATCCCGGCGTTCAGCTGCTCCCACTTTCTGTGCCTGATTTCTTGATCGTCAACGGTGTGCAAACCTTTGTGGTAGACCGCCCCCTGGTCACCATTGGCCGCGACCCTGGCAATGACCTGGCCCTAGACGACCCGCGCGTCTCCCGCCAGCATGCTCAACTGCGCCTGGTGCCCGTCAGCGGCAGCATGCCCCGCTACGTGATCTTTGACCTGGGCTCAACCGGCGGTACCTTTGTCAACGGGCAGCCCGTAACCCAGCACAGCCTCTCCCCCGGTGATGTGATCTCCCTGGCTGGCCTGCCGATTGTCTATGGACGAGAAGGGGAAACAAGCACCGAACCCACCCAAGAAATCGATGTTCCCCCACCGCCCGAGACGGTGGGCTGAAGGCTTTGTGAGGTACAATACAGCCCATGAGCGGTCCTATCCTTTTGATCCTGCGCCTGCTGATAGCAGCCTTGCTATATGCCTTCTTAGGGTGGGCCCTGTACACCATCTGGCGCGACCTGCAGCAGCAATCCCAGGCGCTGGCGGCTCGCCAGGCCCCGCCCTTCAGCCTGGTGCTGAAATCTGATGCCGTCCCTGGGACAGAAGATACCCAGCCGCACAGCTTTGCCAAGACCGAGATCGTGCTGGGCCGCAGCCCAACTTGCGATTTGACCCTCGACGACAAGACCATTTCGGCCCGCCATGCTCGCTGCGCCTACCATCACGGGCAGTGGTGGCTGGAGGACCTGGGCTCAACCAACGGCACCTTCATCAATGGCGAAGTTGTGGAAACAAGCGTGGTCATCACCGATGGCGACGCGCTGCGGTTGGGCAGTGTGGTGGTCACAGTTAAGATCGGGTAAAAGCCCCTATGCTTGAAAATGGGCGGCACCGGGCTGCTACCGCAGTCACTACACCCTTGAGGCAGGCATGGATGCCCTGCTTCTCACCCTGCCTTTCTGCACAACCAATTATCTTGAGCCAGGCGGCGACGAGCTGCGCGCCGAGTACGATGAAATCCTGATCGACGTGCCGCTGATGGAGGGTCTGTTCGACCGTCCGGTTGATGAGGCTTCAGCCCTGTAATTCGCCCATGGGTCCGAGGCGGCAGCCTGGCACTCGGCCCATCTGATTTTCCACAGCTTTCTTCCCTATTCCTCCGACAATTTAAGTTTTAGTAGTTTTTGTATTGCCTATTGACTTTTATTAAAAATCCCTGTATAATTTAGCTAACACGTATTAGCAACACGATTTAGCAAACCTATAAATGAGGCCTTTATGAGTAAACGAGCCACTGCCGCAGAAGTTGCTGAGTTAGCTGGAGTATCTCGCACCACCGTTTCTTTCGTGTTGAACAATGTGGTTGGCATGCGGATCAGCGAAGAGACCCGCCAGCGGGTGCTGGACGCAGCCATCAAGCTCGATTACCACCCCGATGCAACTGCCCGGCGCATGGTGACAGGGCAGACCAAGATGATCGGATTTGTGATTCGGCAAAGCCCAGACCAGGCCTTTGCCGATCATTTTTTACCCCAGGTGCTGCACGGGATGAGCAAGGCCGTCTCGGCGCAGGGTTTTCACCTGCTGTTAGAAGTCATCCCCCCCGAAAATCATACCGGCGTATACATGAAATTGATCAACGAGCGGCACGTCGATGGGATCGTGCTTTCGGGGCCTCGCTCAGATGATATCGAGCTGAGGCGGGCATATGAAGAAGGGGCCAACATCGTCATGCTGGGCCAACTTCCGGGTGAGAAGATCCCCTTTGCAGATGTCAATAACGTTGGCGGCGCCCAATTGGCTACCCAGCATTTGCTGGGGCTGGGCCATACCCGCATCGGGATGATCACCAATGCCCCCCTGGCCTACACCGCCAGCGCCGACCGCCTGGCAGGCTACCGTTTGGCTCTGGAAGAGGCCGGCCTCATCTACGATGAAAGCCTGGTGCGCCTGGGCAATTTCACCATGGAAAGCGGCGTCAAAGCCATGCACGAGCTGCTGGCGCTAAAAGAACGGCCCAGCGCCGTCTTTGTAGCCTCAGACACCGTGGCCCTGGGGGCCTTGCAGGCTGCCCAATTGGCCGGGCTGAAAGTGCCCCAAGACCTTGCCGTCTGTGGTTTTGACGATATCCCTTTGGCCCAATATGTTGACCCCGCCCTCACCACCGTACAACTGCCCGCCTTTGGCCTGGGGTGGGCGGCGGCTGAAATGCTAATTCGCATGATCTCCAAAGACAAGGTCAAGAACCCATACATCATGCTCAACACAGACCTGATCATCCGCAACTCTTGCGGCGCCAGGTTGGCCCCGAAATAACCCAAGACCCCGATTTCATTAGCAGCCCCGAGACCCGTTCCGGCGCTCGCCGGACCTACTCGAAAGGAAGTGATGAAGCTCGCTATACCCGACCTAAGCCCTACCCTGCCCCCCTTCAGACAGCCCAATCTATTTCTATCATTCACGAAGCTGTCGCCCCAAAAACATTCCGCACCACCTACACCCTTGGAGGAGAAAGCAACATGAAAAAGCAAGCTCTTTATTTGGTTTCGATCCTGATCATCTTTTCGATGATCCTGTCGGCCTGCAGCCCAGCGACCGTAGAGGCTACCCAGGCCCCCGAAGCCACCCAGGCTCCTGCTGCCACCCAGGCGCCAGAGCCCACCGCCGCGCCAGAAACCAGTGCTGCGGGCACCATCGACTGCAAAGGCGCCCAGAGCGGCGATGTGGTCACCATGTTCTACCAGTGGTCGGGCAATGAAGAAGAACGCCTGAACCAGATCCTGCAGCCCCTGGTCGACGCCTGCGGCATCGTCGTCCAGCCCGAATCCTCGCGCGACCAGGCCCTGCTCGACACCCGTGTGCAGGCCGGCACCCCACCAGACATTGCCTTCTTCAACGTCACCCAGCTCGAGCAGTACCAGGACCTGCTGGTGCCCATGACCGACCTGGGTGCTAACGAAGCCAATTACCCCGCCTACTGGCGCGAGATCGGCACCATCAATGGCTCCTGGCTCGGCCTGCCCGTCAAGGCTGACCCCAAGACCCTCATCTGGTACAGCCCCGTGGCCTTCGAAGCCTTCGGCTATGAAGTTCCCACAACCTGGGATGAGCTCGAAGCCCTGGCTGACAAGATGGTCGCTGACGGCAATGTGCCCTGGTCCCTGGGCATGGAATCTGGCGACGCCACCGGCTGGACCGGCTCTGACTTCATCCAAGATATCCTGCTCGTCACCCAGGGCCCCGATTACGTCATGGGCCTCATCAGCGGCGAGATCCCCTACAACGATCCCGGCGTCAAGCAGGCTTACGAAATCTACGGCCGCTGGGCCTCTGATGCCGCCTACACCGTCGGCGGCGCCCAGGGCACCCTCGAAACCGGCTTCCTCGATGCCATCTACCTCGTCTTCCAGGACCCCTTCGCTGCCATGATGGTCAAGCAGTCTGGCTTCGCCGGCGGCGAGATCGCCAAGCAGTACCCTGAACTGGCCTATGGCACCGATTACGACTTCTTCGGCGTCCCCGGCGCACAGGGCCTGCAGGGCGGCTCTGACTGGATGATGGCTTTCAACAACACCCCCGCTGTCCAGGCCCTCGTGGCCTACCTCAGCAGCGAAGCCGGCGGCCAATCTTGGGCCGCAGCCGGTTTCGACGTCACCCCCAACTCGGCCGGCATCAGCGCCTACACCGATGAGGCCCTGCTTAAGAAGGCTGAGATGCTCGCCAATGCCACCGGCTTCACCCCTGACCTTGGCGACACCATCCCCGGCGGCTTTGGCAGCGCCGAATGGGCCGCCATCATCAGCTACCTCAGCGGCGGCGACCTCGATGCTGCCCTCACCAACGTGGCAAACGTCCAGGCTGAAGCCCTGAACAAGTAACGCTCTCCTTAGTTGAGGGGCTGTCCCGCCGAGGGACAGCCCCTCTCTTCTCTCTTTCCTTCAAATTTCGCAAGTCTTACGGGAGCAGAAGTCATGGCAAATAATGCTACTCCCCAAATTATGAAGCAGGGCCGGCTGACGCCGTGGTTATACCTGGCGCCGGCAATCATCGTGATGGGCTTTTTTATCATCTACCCCATGTTCACCACGATCTGGCTCAGTTTTCAGAACCGGGATGGTACACAACCCGCCAGCGCCACCTGCGTAGAAGGCCGCCCGTGCTGGGGCATGTTCGAAAACTACCGCTACGCCCTGACCGCCGAACTGAACACCAGCACCATCCAGACCACATGGCAGACATTTTGGACCTCTTCCTACGGCAACACCATCAAATGGATCGCTTTCATGGTCAGCGGCACGGTAGGGATCGGTCTGTTCTTTGCGGTCTTGGCCGAACGGGTCAAGTATGAGGCACTGGCAAAAGCCATCATTTTCATGCCAATGGCCATTTCCTTCGTTGGGGCCGGCGTGATCTGGGGCTTCGTTTACGATTACGGCGCGGGAGATAAACAAATCGGCCTGCTCAACGCCATCATCACCGGCCTGGGGTTCAAGCCCATGGCCTTTATGTCAACCCCCGGCGCCAACACAATTGCCTTGATCGTGGTGGGCATCTGGATCTGGACCGGCTTTTGCATGACCGTGCTGGCCGCGGCACTCAAATCGGTGCCCGATGAGATCCTCGAAGCGGCGCGCGTGGATGGCGCCAACGAATGGCGGGTATTTTGGTCTGTCATGGTGCCGATCATCATGCCCACCATCACTGTGGTGGTCACCACCATGGTGATCAACGTCCTCAAGCTGTTTGACATCGTCTATGTGATGACAGGCGGCAATTACGGCACCGAGGTGATCGCCAACCGCATGTACACCGAGATGTATATCAACTTTAATACCGGGCGCGGCACTGCGGTAGCGGTGATCCTGGTGGTGCTGATCATCCCCTTTGTTTACCTGAATATTCGCCGCTTCTTGGAACAGGAGGCGATGAGATGAGCCAGAGCAAAATTACCCGCAGCAGTATCAATCGTTTCTTCAACCGCATGCCTCTGCACCTGGCAGTCATCGGCCTGATGCTCATCTGGCTTATCCCTACCATTGGCCTGCTGGTCACCTCGCTGCGCCCGGTACAGTCGATCAACACCAATGGCTGGTGGATGGTCATGGCGGCCCCTCCGGGGATGGAATCGTACAACCAGTACTGCGGAGAATGCCACGGACCAGACGGCAGCAAGATCGAAACCGCCGATCTGAGCGACCCGGCTGTGATCGAACAGTATCCACGCTCAATCCAACTGCTGGGCATGCTGCGCCAAGAGATCGATGGCCAGCCGCACATGGGCGACCTCGAGCTGCCATCTGCCCAAGAAGCCGCCGATATCGCTGCTCAGCTAAAGAAGATGGCCGGCGGCGAAGTCACCCCCCGGCTGACGCTCAACAACTACATCGACGCCCTGGTGGGCTACCGCGGCACCAACAATTACGTAGATGACTGCGAGGCCGGGGCCCAGGCTGCCGGCATGAACTGCAACATCTCAGACCTGCTCAACCCACGCGGCATGGGGCGAGCCTTCATCAACAGCCTGATCGTGACCATCCCGGCGACTATCCTGCCGATCTTGTTTGCGGCCTTTGCCGGGTATGCCTTTGCCTGGCTCGATTTCAAGGGCCGCTATTGGCTGTTCGCCATCCTGGTGGGGCTGCAAGTCATCCCACTGCAAATGACGCTGGTCCCAATCTCTCGCCTATACGCACAACTGGGCCTGAACGGCACCTTCTGGGGCGTGTGGCTTTTCCACACCGGCTTTGGCATGCCCTACTCGATCTACCTGATGCGCAACTTCTTGGGCACCCTGCCGCGCGACCTGTTCGAATCTGCTTACCTGGATGGGGCCTCCCACTGGACTGCCTTCTATAAGCTGGCCATCCCGCTGGCCATGCCGGCTATCGCCGCGCTGGCGATCTTCCAATTCCTGTGGGTCTGGAACGACCTGCTGGTTGCGCTGGTCTTCTTAGGCGGCAAGCACCCGGTGATGACCTACCAGATCAGCAACATGGTCTCTTCGCTGGGCGCCGGTTGGCACCTGCTGACGGCTGCGGCCTTCTTATCCATGCTGCTGCCGATGATCGTTTTCTTCGCCTTCCAACGCTACTTTGTGCGCGGTATGCTGGCAGGGGCCGTCAAAGGATAAGGCTGGCCCGGCCATACTGCAAGCTAGATATGGATTTGGTATCTCGTATGAGTGAAACCCTCTGGTACAAAAACGCTGTTTTCTATGAGCTGTACGTGCGCGCCTTTTGCGACAGCGACGCCGATGGGCAGGGCGACCTGCGCGGGCTGGCCTCCAGGCTGGATTACCTACAGAGCCTGGGCGTAGACTGCGTCTGGCTCCTGCCCATCTACCCCTCTCCTCTGCGCGATGATGGGTATGATATCGCCGATTTCTACAACATCCACCCCGATTTCGGCACCCTGGAAGATTTCAAGTATTTCTTGGATCGCGCCCACGAGCTGGGGCTGCGGGTAATCCTGGACCTGGTTCTCAACCACACCTCAGATCAGCATCCCTGGTTCCAGGCAGCACGTGCCGACCGTAATTCGCCTTACCGCGATTATTACGTCTGGAGCGATACCCCCGACAGGTACGCCGATGCTCGGATCATCTTCCTGGATATCGAAACCTCTAACTGGACCTGGGACGAGCAAGCCGGGCAGTACTTCTGGCACCGCTTTTTCTCCTCTCAGCCAGACCTGAACTACGAAAACCCCGCTGTGCAAGAAGAGATGTTGAAGGTGGTCAAGTTTTGGCTGGATATGGGCGTGGATGGCTTCAGGGCTGACGCCGTGCCCTACCTGTTCGAAGAAGAGGGCACCAACTGCGAGAACCTGCCCAAGACACACGTGTTCTTAAAGCGTTTGCGCCGCCATATCGACGAGCACTATCCCGGCCGGGTTTTGTTGTGCGAGGCCAACCAATGGCCCGAAGATGTGCGCAGTTACTTTGGCGATGGAGATGAATTCCAGATGGGCTTCCATTTCCCGGTCATGCCGCGCATCTTCATGGCCCTGGCCACCGCCGACCGCACCCCGGTGGTGGAGATCTTGCAAGCCACGCCCGAGATCCCCGATTCTTGCCAGTGGTGCACCTTCTTGCGCAACCACGATGAGCTGACGTTGGAAATGGTGACGCCCGAAGAACGCACCTTTATGTGGAACACCTACGCGCCAGAGCCGCGCATGCGCCTGAACCTGGGCATCCGCCGCCGCCTGGCCCCCCTGCTGGACGGAGAACGCCGCAAGATCGAGCTGTTGAACTCAATCCTCTTCACCCTGCCCGGCTCGCCCATCATCTATTATGGAGATGAAATGGGAATGGGGGATGATATCTGGCTGCCCGACCGGGATGGCGTGCGCATGCCCATGCAGTGGGATGACAGCCCCAATGCGGGCTTCTCTAACGCGCCGGCCGACCAGCTTTACCATGCCCCGGTTGAGGGGGTGGTGTTCGACTACCGCACCCTCAACGTGGCCGCCCAAAAAGCCGACCAGGGCTCTCTGTGGCACACCATCCGCAAGATGGTAGCCATGCGCAAGACCACCACCGCCTTCGGCTGCGGCGAGCTGGAATTCCTGGCGCCAGAGAACAAAAGCATCCTGGCCTTCACCCGCGGCTGCCAACAAGAAGTGATGCTGGTGGTGCACAACCTCTCAAGCACCCGGCAGGAGGTGGCCCTGGACCTCTTGGGGTGGCAGGGAGCTGCGGTCAAAGACATCCTCTCAGCCAAGGATTACCCGCCTGTTGGGCCAGGCCCCTACAGCCTGAACCTGGAGCCATACGGATATCTCTGGCTGCGCTTGCAAAATGCCTGAAAAGCCAATGGGGCGGTGCTGGTAGGCCGCCCCATTGACTTTTAAGAATCCCCCTTGACATTAACGTTACGTCATAGTTTATACTAGGGCCATGTTCACGGTGAAACAGCTCTCCAAAATGGCCGGCGTAACCCCGCGCACCCTGCACTATTACGACCAGATCGGCCTGCTCAAACCCTCTCAAATAGGCGGGAACGGTTATCGTTACTATGGTGAGGAGGCCCTCTTACGCCTACAGCAGATCTTGCTTTATCGCGAGCTGGACCTGCCACTGGAGGAGATCAAAGGGATCATCGAAAGCGATGATTTTGATATCCTGAAGTCGCTTGAAGAACACCAGACCCAGCTCTGCCAACGCAGGGCTCGCATCGAGCGCCTGATCGATACGGTGAACAACACCATCCTGCACCTGAAAGGAGAAAAAGAAATGAGCCCCAATCAACTATTCGACGTATTCAACGAGGAACAGCAGGCCGAGTACGAAAAAGAGGCCATGCAGATGTATGACCCCGAGGTGGTAAAAGCATCCTACAAAAAATGGAACCGCTACAGCACAGCCGAAAAACAGCGCATCGGCGAGGAGGGCAATGCCATCTACCAGGATATCCTCGCCGCCATGCCCAAGGGTGCCGCCTCGCCCGAGGTGCAGGCTGGCATCGAACGCTGGCGCCGCCATATGGATTACTTCTGGACGCCCAACCTGGAACAGCTCTTGGGCATCGCCCAGGGTTACAGCCAGGATCCACGCTTCAGGGCCAACTTCGACAAGGTGGACCCCCGCCTGGCAGATTTCATGCTTGAAGCGGTGGATATTTATGTTAAGAACGTGCGGCGCTAAGGCACCGCACGTTCTTGCTTTTTCGACCGCCACAGGGCCAGCAGCCCGTTCCCCAGCATCAACAGCGACAGCACAAAGACGAAGATGACCCCTACCAGGTTGGGGTCTGGTGTACCTTGCGCCAGGTTGGAATAAGCGATGCCATCCAAGATCGAGATCAGGATCGCCAGCCCCAGCCCGCCCATGAGCGCCAGCACCCGCCGCAAAGGAGATGCGGCCCGGAAGTAGCCCCAGGCCCCCAGGCCCAGCCCCAGTGTGGTGGCAATGATCAAGGCCGGCAGGTGAGGGTTGTGGACAGAATCGAAGAGCATGAACATGTGGGCATACAAGACGTAAATGGCGAAGGATAAAAGCGTCCATTCCTTCCATAAGCCCGCTGCCAGAGTGCGCAGGGGCTGGATGCTGCGCCGTAGTAAGAGCGCCAGCACCATCACACCCAACAGCGGCAGCCACATCTCTCCGCCGAAATGATACCCATAAGAGCCCATGTCGCTCCACCACCAGCCAAACAGGATCGCCCAGGCCAGGTAAGCGTATCCCCAGCGCGGAAAGCCTTTGAGCAGACTGACCAATAAGCCAACCAGCACCAGCCAGTTGAACAACAGGAAGGGATGGCCGGTCAAGACCTGCCACAAAGGCGGGTTGGCAGAATACGAGAGATGGAGGCCCAGTTTCTCAGCCAGGGTGCTGAGGCCAAACAGCAAGAAGGGCAGCACCGCCAGGATTGTATCCCTCACCGGCAAGGCCGGCACCCCATCACTGCGGTTCAAGATGCTCGTTTGTGTCATTTCGCTTCTCCGTTTCAACAGGAGCTGTCCCCATTGGGCCAGCACCGTCCAGGTCCAATCCCACAGCACACCCAGCCACAGCCAGGCCAACCCGCTTATACCGGCCTCAGCATATTGGGCGCGGCACAGGCTGCGGAAGACCTGTGCCATCTCGCCTGCAAAGCGCGTGCGAAAGGCCGGCGGGTAATAACCCAGCAAGCGGCGGTAGAGGCGATCAGACCAGGCCAACTGCGGGGTATCCATCCAGCTCACTCGCCATCCGCCAACAACATGCCACGCTTTTGGGCGGCGCGCACCAGGCTCGCCAGGCGCTCGGCTTCCAGGCCGGCGACCTTCTCGCCCAGGGCGCTCAAGCGGTAATAACGCCGGCGCTCGTCATCCAGAGCCGGGTCGGGGCGCTCATCCAGCTCCACGATCCAGCCATCTTCCAGCATGCGCTTGAGCAGGTTGTAGAGCGTGCCGGGCAGCAGCTTCACCGCACCGTCGGACTGCTGCGCCACCTCGCGTAAGATGGTATAGCCGTGCTTGTCGCCGTCTTTGAGGGCCAGGAGGATGGAAAAGGCTGCCGGGGAAAGAGGCAGGCGTTTTTGCAAATCAGGGTTTGTCACGATATATTCCTAATAAATATATTTATCGTAAATACACTATCGCAATTATATAAAACCGTCAAGAGGATTATCGTCGTACTCATTCCAGGCCTCCCGCATCGTTCACGGGTTTATCGGGTGAATTTGACCAATCTTCATATTTGTGGCATAATACCCCACTGCACAGCAAAAGGCGATGATGGAAACGAGTAAGCCTGGCACTGACTGCCAGCGACCCCGGGGAATGGTGCGAGCCGGGGCAGATCAGCAGGCTGAAAATCCTTCCGGAGCCGCAATCCGAACGCCCGCCTGGGGCCAGTAAGAAAGCCGGGGTGGTTCCCGTTAGCCAAACCGGTGATTACGAGCCAACCACTTGTGATCACGATACCAAGGTGCTTGCCGCAGATGGGCAAGAACCAGGGTGGTACCGCGAGGCGTGTCAACTGCTCTCGTCCCTGGAGGGATGAGAGTTTTTATTTTAATGCTTGAAAGCATGGAGGTCAGCATGGCATTCAATGAAGTGCCCAATAAAATGGATTTCCCCGCCCAAGAGCGGGAAGTGCTCAAATTCTGGAAAGACAGCCAGGCCTTTGAGAAAATGGTGGCCCTGCACAAGGGGCAGCCAAAATGGTCGTTCATTGACGGGCCCATAACCGCCAACAACCCCATGGGCGTGCACCACGGCTGGGGCCGCACCTACAAGGATGTCATGCTGCGCTTCCGCACCATGCAGGGCCACGAGATGCGCTACCAAAACGGCTTTGACTGCCAGGGGCTGTGGGTTGAGGTCAACGTTGAGCGCGAGCTGGGATTCAAATACAAGAAAGACATCGAAGAATACGGCCTGGCGCAGTTTGTGCGCAAATGCAAAGAGCGCGTCTTGCGCTTCGCCGCCGTGCAAACCGAGCAGTCGGTGCGCCTGGGCTATTGGATGGATTGGAATGACCCCAACTTTTTACGCCAACTGGGCGAAAAGTTGATGGCGGACCCATCTGAGGTCATCACGGTGGAGGGGCCGGAGGGCCCGCTGACCGGCACGGTGGAACAGATCGTGGGCCAGTTGGGCATGCCGCAAATGGGCGGCTCTTACTTCACCTTCGCCAATGAAAACAACTATATGATCTGGACCTTCTTGAAGAAGTGCTGGCAGAAGGGCTGGCTGTACCACGGCGACGACGTGATGCCCTGGTGCCCGCGCTGTGCTACGGGCATCAGCCAGCACGAGATCGCCACCGAAGGCTACCGCGAGCTGACCCATAATTCGGTCACCCTGCGCTTCCCGCTGCGCGAACGCCCCGGCGAGGCCCTGTTGGTGTGGACCACCACCCCCTGGACCCTGACCAGCAACGTGGCCGCGGCCGTGGGCCCCGAGCTGACCTACGCCCGCGTGAAGCAGGGCGAAGAAGTGCTGTACTTATCCAAGGGCACCCTGCACATGCTGCGCGGCCCTTATGAAGTGTTGGGCGAGCTGAAGGGAAGCGAGATGCTCGGCTGGACCTACTCAGGCCCCTTCGACGATTTAGACCCCGCCAACCGTACCGGCGGCTTCACCAACCTGACCCAGCTCATCCGCGACGTCAAGCAGAGCGCGGCCGAGGCGCACCGTGTCATCCTGTGGGATGCCGTGGGCGAAGATGAAGGTACGGGCATCGTGCACATCGCCCCAGGCTGCGGCGCCGAAGACTTCTTGTTGGGCAAAGAGAACGACCTGCCCCTGATCGCCCCGCTGGACGAAGAGGGCTTCTTCTTAGAAGGCTTTGGCTGGTTAGCCGGCAAGCAGGTGGGCGAAGTGGCCCCCCTGATCTTTGAAGACCTCAAGCGCAAGGGCGTGCTGTACCACGTGGCCCCCTACACCCACCGCTACCCGGTCTGCTGGCGCTGCGACACCGAGCTGGTCTTCCGCCTGGTGGACGAATGGTACATCAGCATGGGCGAGAGCTACGACAAGCCGCGCGAAGCCCTTACCGCCGAAGAAAAAGAGCGCTCTTTGCGCTACCAGATCATGGACGTGGTGGACCAGATCCGCTGGATCCCCGATTTCGGCTATTCGCGCGAGATGGATTGGCTGCGCAACATGCACGATTGGATGATCAGCAAGAAGCGCTACTGGGGCCTGGCCCTGCCGATCTGGGAATGCAAGTGCGGCAACTTCGAAGTCATTGGCGACGAGGCAGAGCTGAAGGCGCGCGCCGTGGCAGGCTGGGATGAATTTGAGGGGCACACCCCCCACCGCCCATTTGTAGACGCCATCCAGGTGACCTGCTCGAAGTGCGGCGACCAGATGACCCGCGTCCGGGATGTGGGCAACCCCTGGCTGGATGCTGGCATTGTGCCCTTCAGCACCGTGCAGTACCGCAGAGACCCCGATTATTGGAAGCAATGGTACCCGGCCCACTGGATCAGCGAATCCTTCCCCGGCCAGTTCCGCAACTGGTTCTATTCGCTGTTGGTCATGGGCACAGTGGTGGCTGGCAAGCCGCCCTTCTTGCAGAACTTTGGCTACGCCACCCTGCTAGCCGAAGATGGGCGCGCCATGCACAAATCATGGGGCAACGCCATCGAATTCAACGAGGCCGCCGACAAGATGGGCGTGGATGTGATGCGCTGGCTGTTCTGCATGCACAAGCCCGAGAACGACCTGCTCTTTGGTTATAACCGCGGCGACGAAGTGCGGCGCGATTTTCTCATCCCGCTGTGGAATATCTACAGCTTCTTTGTCACCTATGCCCGCCTGGACGGCTGGCAGCCCGGCACCGAGGGCTTCGACCCCAACCACCCCGAAGGCCCCACCCCGCAGAGCGCCAACCTGCTGGACCGCTGGATCCTGGCCTGCCTGAACCAGGTGCTGCTGCGGGTGACGGCTGCCATCGAAAACTCAGATACCCTGACCGCCACGTTGGCTGTGATGGAGCTGCTGGATGACTTAAGCAACTGGTACGTGCGCCGCTCGCGCCGCCGCTTCTGGAAGTCAGAACTGGATAACGACAAGAACGCCGCCTACGCCACGCTCTACCACGTGCTGGTCAAGCTGGCCCGCACCCTGGCGCCGTTTGTGCCCTTCGTCACCGAGGTGATGTACCAGAACCTGGTGCGGGGCATTCAACCGGCGGCTCACGAAAGCATCCACCACACCACCTGGCCCCAGGCAGACGCCGCCACGCAGGACGATGACCTGCTCGAGCAGATGACGCTTGCCCGCCGGGTGGCTTCGCTGGGGCTGAGTGCCCGCCAGGGCGCCAACCTGAAGGTGCGCCAGCCGCTCAGCAAGGTGCTGGTGCACGCTGGCAAAGCCGTTTTGCGGCAAGAGCTGGTCGAGATCGTGGAGGACGAGCTGAACGTCAAGGCCTTTGAATTTGTGGCCGACGAAAGCCAACTGGTGACCTACAAAGTGCTGCCCGATAACAAGCTGCTGGGGCCGCGCTTCGGGGCGCGTTTCCCGCAGTTGCGCGCCGCCCTGGCTGCCGCCGACCCGGCCCGCATCGCCGCCAGCGCCCGCCTGGGCCAGCCGGTGGCCCTGGAAATGGACGGGGAAACGGTCGAGCTGGCCGCGGCCGAGATCCTGGTCAGCACCCAGCCGGCCCCCGGCCTGGCTGTGGCCGCCGACAAGGTCATCACCGTGGGCATCGATTCAACCCTGACCCCTGAGCTGAAGACCGAGGGCCTGGCGCGCGAGATCGTGCGCCGCATCCAGGATATGCGCAAGAAGGCCGACTTCAACATCGAAGACCGCATCACCACCTGGTACCAGGCCTCTGGCGAGCTGGCGCAGGTCTTTGCCGCCTGGGGCACGTACATCTCCGGCGACACCCTCACCACCCAACTGCTCAGCGGCCCGGCCCCTGCCGGCGCATACGTGGAAGAGCATAAATTGGAAGAAGAAACGCTGACTTTGGCGATCAAGCAAAACTAAAATCACCGCGCAGACGCGGCGCTTGCAGAGCCCAGGATGAAAAGCTCTATGAGCGCCGCGTCTTTGTATTTAAATTGGCGAATCGGGCATTTCGCTTATGAAAGCACCACTTCTTGAAGCAGATCAGCCACCGGCCTCATAGGGGGACCCGGCAGCAGAGGAGGAATGCGGTTCCCCAATTCGACAGAGAGTGGGATCCTCGCGAACATCAGCAATATGGCAAACGCCATGGAGATAAGTATCCCCCCCGCGCCCCGCGTTTGCGCATTCAACGCCGCAGCCCATCCTCCCAACACAGGTAACATGCCAAATATCAGCACAACAATGCCCGCGATCACGCCAAAGCCGATATATTTCCGCCACCGGCCGGAATAATTGGTGATTTCATGCGAGCGCTGTGAAAGGGCAATATACAATGGCAGGTTATCTTGCGGGGGGAGGCTGGTTTGCAGTTTTTGGGCCAATTCATCGATCCGCTGGCGGTGGCGCTGCCAAAGCTCAGAAGGTTGTTCGGTATCCACCAGCTCCACATGATACCCCCACTGCGGCCGGTCTTGGCGCGCCCACAGCGGCATGTTGCCCGAGGTCATTTTCCCCACCAGGCGATCGACAAGGGCGACATCAACCGATTTCTCTACTGGGAGCGCCCCGCGCTTGGGACGGGTGACCGTTTCGACCACCACCCCATTCTCGAAGATGGTGCGCATCACCACCACCGGACCGCCAAAGAAAGCATTCACCGCAGCAAATATCCGGCGATCGTGGCTGGTAAAAACATCTTCGACCTCACCTTCTTCGGTTGCGCGCACCATCAACGCCAGGTCACAAAAGACGCCATCTTCTCGGCATCCAACATGCCTGGCGCTTTGGTCTCCAATAACCCCACGCTTTGAAAGCCCAGGTCCAGCAGCGCGCTGCGCAGATGGGGGGCAGGGTTGGCGCGTTCTGCAGCCCCCACCTGGCCAGTGACATCACGGTAAGCTACAGAGATTGGTATCATTTTTCCTCCAGAAGGTTATTTTTTGGATAGCAAATAGCGGTACACGTTGGTCTGGCGCAGCTCGAAGCCCATACGCTGGTAGAGGCGGTTGGCAGCCTGGCGGCCCGGGTTGGAGGTCAGGCCCACCTGTGGCGCGCCAGCCTGGCGGGCGTGCTCCAGGCAAGCCTGGGTGAGGGCCTCGCCAATGCGCCGGCCGCGGGCGCGTTCGTCGACAATGACATCCTCAATGTAGCCGCGCAGCCCGGTGGGGACGCGGTACAGGATCAGCGTGGCCAGGCCAATGATCTCATCACCAAAATCGGCATGCCGGGCGGCAAAGAGGATCGATGCGGGCGAGGCCAGCATCAGCGCCAGGTCCTGACGGCTGGGCGGGGGGTTGTTGTTGGTGAGCTGCGGCACCAGGCGCTGGCAGGCAGCATACAGCTCCTCGCTGGGCTGGTCGGCACGAAAGACGGTCAGAGCAGGGTTCATGGGCACCTACACGCCTTTGGACCAGGCAATGAAATCGGCCAGCTCTTGCTTCAGCTTAGCCAGCGAGGGGATGTGGATGTACATCATATGCCCGGCCTCGTAATAGCCCATGCGCAGGTTGGCGCGCAGGCCGGGATCGAGGCCCAGGGTGTTGAAGGTATACTCAGTGGCAAAATAGGGCGTAGCCAGGTCATAATAACCGTTAGCCACGTAGACCTTCAGGTGCGGGTTGATGGTCATCGCCTGGCGCAGGGTCTCAGCCACGTTGACGTATTGGTTCTGGTGCTCGGCGTAACTCCAGGGATAGACGCGCTCGGTCAGGATCTCATAGGGCAGGTCGCTCTCGAAGTTCAGCTCACTGCGCACGTAATCGTAGAGGGTGGCGGCATAGGGCCCCATGATGTTGGCCATGCTGGGATCGAATTCAAAATTCTCGCCCGCCGCGTCACGGTCGATACCCTTGAAGCGGCTGTCGAGGCGGCCCACCGTGCGGCGCTCGTGGCGCAGCAGCTCTTTGGTAAAGCGGAAGATCTCGATGCGCAGATCGGTACGGTCCAGGTAGTCTTCTGAAAGCCCCGTGTAGCGCGCCAGCTTGCGCAGGATCTTTTGGCGCTGCTCGGGCGAGAGCGCCGCCCCGCGCAGCAAGGCCGGGGTGTACTCGTTGAGCGTGAAGGCTTCGACCTCGTCGAGGGTGGCGCGCAGGTCCTTCTGCAAAGCCTCGTTCAGCCGCCGGTGATACCAGGCGGTGGCGGCAAAGGTAGGCAGGAAGAAGATGAAGGGCAGGTCGTTGCCAGAATTGTAGTCGAGGGTCTGGAAGTTCAAGACCGAAGAGATCAGCATGATGCCGTTGAGGTACATGCTGTGCCGCTCTTGCAGGTAGCCCGCCAGCCCCGCCGAACGCGTGGTGCCATAGCTCTCGCCAATCAAAAACTTGGGCGAGAGCCAGCGCTTGTAGCGCGTGGTATAGAGACGGATGAAATCCCCGACCGACTCGATATCCTTCTTAAAGCCGTGGAACTGCTTGGCCTTCTCGCCCACCACGGGCCGGCTGTAACCGGTGCTGACCGGGTCGATGAAAACCAGGTCGGTCAGGTCGAGCAGGGCAAACTCGTTATCCACCAGGCGGTAGGGCGGCGGCAGGGGATTGCCCTCGTCGTCCATCAACACACGCCGCGGCCCCAGCAGGCCCAGGTGCAGCCAGACCGACGAAGACCCCGGGCCCCCGTTGAAAGAAAAGGTCAGCGGGCGTTGGGTGCGGTCTTCTACGTCGTCACGCGTGTAGGCCACAAAGAAGACTGCTGCCTTGGGTTTCTCACCTTCTGCTTCGCCCTCGTGCTCGCCCTTCTTCTCCATCTCTTCTTTGAGCACCATCGTCCCGCAGGTGACGGTGTAAGGGATCACCTGGCCGTGGAGGGTGAGGGTGTGCCGGGTGACAACGATCTCGTCCTTGGCGGGCTGCAGCTCAGGGGCTTTCTCATCCTTCTTCGCTTCGATTTTGGTTTCTTCTGCCATCATACTCTCTCCTATCTATCCCAGCTACAAAGGATTATTTCTTACCGCAGAGTCGCGGAGAACACAGAGAAAACAATCTAAAAAACTCAACGAACGCTGCGTCTCTGCGGTGAAAGGGGTTTTTCGTCATGGAAGATAAAGAAAATCGCTGCCCTGGCTGACCCACAGCTCGCTCTTGCCGGCTGCGGTCACCAGCCACAGGCTGTGCCCATCCAGGCCCAGGTAGTAGCTGTAATCGCCTGTGGGATGCTCGAAAACCGGGGGCAGCTCCAGGTTGGGGCCTGAGAGGGCAGAAATCTCCAGGTTCGCAGCAGGCGGCTGGGCGGTGGGCAAGGCGGTGGTATCCCAGGCCACCAGCTCGCCGGTGCGCCAGTTAAGGGCCAACAGCTCAGGCCCGGGGATGCAGTCAACACCATAGACCAGGCAAGAGATGCCCGGCCCTGAAAAGAGATTGCCATCATCCGGCGCGCTTTGGGCTTCGAAGGCCACGCGCTGCACCTGCACCCAATCGCCATACCAGATATCGCAGTCGCCATCCAGGCCGGGGCAAAGGCGGTAATCATAGAGCGGGTTGCTGAGCAAGGCCGCCTGCTGTCCGGTGAGGGCATCGACAAGCAGGATGGCATTTGAGCCATTGAAGGCGTACTGTGCGCCGTCGTAAGACAGGGAACGGTGCTGGTAGAGCAGGTATTGGCCGCCCGGCACCCACAAGGGGTGGGTATCCAGCTCCCAAGAGGCCGGCTCGGGCATAAAGACCAGGTCCAGCGAGACGTTATAGCCCCACACGGCACTTTGCAGGCCCAGGCCGCGGCTGGCCCGCGTCACCAGGGCCGTGTGGTCCTCGTTCCAGGTGGTCACGCCAGACGCGCCGAGCTGGACCAGGCTGCCGGTCAGCGGGTCGAACAAGCTCAGCCAGCCGCCCTCGCAGTGACCGGTGCCCAGCAGCACCTTGCCGTTGCTCAAGAACTCAAAGCTGTGCCCGGTCCCGGCTTCAGAGCGGTAAAGCACCTGGCCGTTTTGGGTATCCATCAAGATGATGCCGCGCCCGCAGACCTGGGGGCCAAAGTTAAAACCCAGCAGGCGGCCATCGGGAGAGAATTGAAAATCACTACAGGAGAGCGCCTCGCCCATTTCGGCCTCGTTGGCCGGTAAGACGCCGTAGCATTCTTCGGGCAGAGAGATGGTTTGGATGGCAGGGTGGCTGTAGCTGACCCCGTAGCCCACGAAGAGGGCTTGACCGGCAGGGTCGGGCGGCAGGTAGGCCGCAAAGCTCAAATCATCCAGGGTCAGGCGCGCCGCCCGCTGCCCATCGGGAGAGAAGCCCCACAACCAGGGGCCGCCCTGGGGCGAGGCAGAAGGCACTTCGTCGATGGAAAGCACGCTGGGCGAGAAATTGAAGGGCCGCGGCGCGGCGCTGCTGAAGACGATCAGCCCGCTCAGGGCGCCGCCGCCAGGGTCTGCCAACTGCTCCAGCGTGATGCCAGCCTGGGGATCGAAGACGGGCACCGGGTTATAGGTGGGCGAAGGGCCCGGGGTGGGGGTGTAGGTGGGCGGGAGGGGGGTGGGGGTGAGGGTGGGAGCGATCTGCCCCTCAGGCGTGGGCGTCCAACTGGGCACCAGGGTCAGGCGCCAGCCGGGTGCGGGCGTGGTGGCAAGGGGGGTGGGCTCGGCAGGCGAACAGCCGGCCAACAACCCCAGGCACAGCAATCCCAATACCAGGCGGCCGGCCCAGCGCAGCGTGCGAGAAGCAGCGTCAAAGGGCGGGTTCATTGGCCCCTGGCATGCGGCTGGCGGATGCGGTCCAGGCGGAGCTCTTCGGCCGCCCAGCGGTAATGGCTGTAGGTGTTGGCTGCCAGGTAAGGGGCCATGCTGGAATTCTCACCCGTCCAGGCGTAACGGCCCACTTCGAAGATCTCTTCTTCGGTCATGCAATCGACCAGGGCCAATATTTGCTGGTGCGAGGCCAGGTAATTGGCCAGCACATCTTGCAGGGGCCGGTCTTTATGGCGTTCGTAGCCCTGCTGGTTAAGGGCCGGGAGCTGCTCCCAATCAAAGCCTTCTTCGGGCAGGTGCGGCAGCTCACAGCGCAGCCCGGCCTCGTACCAGCCGGCAAAACGCCGTTCCCAATCGACCAGGTGGGCCAACAAATCTTTGACCGACCAATGGCCTAGCGCGCCGGGGGTGGTCATCTCTACGGGTGACAGCCCATCGATCTTTTCGTCCAGGTTCTTGCGCTCTGCATGGATGCGGTCGATCACCTGTTCTTTGGTGGTCGGATGTTCCATAAGCCGTTTTTCTCCTGGATTTATTGTACCATCTCGCCGCCAGAACGAATCGAACCAGGGCGGGGCCACCTGGATGAAGTGGGGCCAAGAGCCCGGTTGGGGGGTTGGGTCAGGCAGCATCCATTCCCACAGGCCCAAGAAGGTGAAGCCGCAGCCTAGCAGGGTATTCAAGACCGTGCCCAGGGTGTGACGGAACTCGTGCGGGCTGGGCAGGGTCAGCTTGGTGCCATCGGGCTGGGGCACGTCCCAACCGGGGAAGTAGCGGGTAATGTCTTCGCCGTCTAGATAAGGGTTGATGAGCGGGTAAGCGTGGCCGTCCCAGGCCTCGTTATCCACTGCCTGGACAAAGGGGTTGGCAAACTGCACAAAATAGATGCCGCCCGGCTTGAGCACCCGCCCCACGCCGCGGAAGACCGGCTCGACCGCGGGGACAAAGTTGAGCGAATACACCTGCCAGACAATGTCAAAGGCGGCATCGGGGAAGCTCGACAGGTCGCGCATATCCCCCTGGCAGGTGCTGATCTGCAGTCCGTGATGAGCGGCAGCCTGTTGGTCTCGCGCCAACTGCACGTCTGAAAGGTCCAGCACGGTCACATCGGCCCCCAGCAGGCCAAAAGAGACCGAATCTTGCCCGCCGCCGCTGGCCAGGCACAGCACGCGCTTGCCAGCCACATCCGTCAAGATGCCATGCCGGCCAATCTGCCGGCGCGCCTCTTCGAGCGTGTGCTCCAGGCGGGGCTGGGACCACTCGACGTTGGCATCAGCCAGGGCATTCCAGCGCTGGCGGTTGGTGGTATTGATTTCATCCATATCTTTGAAAACCCTTTCAATATCCTTATATCCTTGCATCCTGTTGCTTAAATCTACAGGATGCAAGGATATAAGGATGAATTTAGAAGAGATCCTTTTCTCATGTTTCCATCCAAGAGCGCCGCGGTGCTCAGTTCATTTCTCGTCCCGAGGCCAATTGCTGGCCCAGCTCATAGGCCTGTTGGAGCAGCTCGGGATGCTGCGCTGCATCGCCCACATCTGATAGAGAGCCGTGCACCACCCCCACGATCTCGCTCTTCAAAAATCGGCACATGGTCTCGAAGGTGTGGATGGCGTTGATGCCGCCCGAGGTTTCCAGGTCTGTATCGCCATAGGTCAAGAGGATGCCAAACCGCTTGTGAGATACCTCCCGCCATTGATTGGCATGGAAACCGTACCAACGGTCGATGCACAGCTTGAGCTGGGCGCTGAAGGTGAACCAATAGACCGGCGTGGCCAGGATAATGGCATCTGCGGCGGCCAGCTTGGGATAAATGGGGGCCATATCGTCTTCGATCACACAGCCGCCGTTCTCCACGCACAAGTCGCAGGCACTGCAAGGCTGGATATCCAGGTTGTGGAGGTAGATGATCTCGACCTGGGCCCCGGCCTGGCGAGCGCCGGCGGCGGCCTGCTCGGCCAGCACGGCGCTGTTGCCGCGCTCGCGCGGGCTGCCTTTGAAGATGAGGATGTTCTTGGTCATGCCAGGGTCTCCTTCTCACGAGGGTACATCAGGCACTAAGGATACTCCATTTTTGGCATTTTGACACCTCGAAATTTATGCGAATCGATTAATTTGACACCCATAGCACCAATCTGGTGGTATAATACAAACATCTGAATACCTATTCAGTTGTTCGTATCTCACACGCGGCGCAAGACCGAAAAAAAAGCAATTCGGAGCGGCAAACTGTGCAACTCATTATAAAGAACCTCTTTCGGCGAAAAATTCGCACCCTGCTGACCGTGCTGGGAATCTGCGTGGGGGTGGTCACCATCATTGCGCTGGGCGCCCTGGCAGATGGATTTGAGGCTGGCTATGGATCGATGCTGGCAGGCAGTAAGGCCGATCTTATCCTCAGCCAACCCGACACGATGGATATCAGCTATAGCGCCGTTGATGAAACGGTGGGTGCAGAGCTTGCCGTGCTGCCCGAAGTGGAAGCTGTCAGTGGGATGCTCCAGGGCATTACCCAGACTGAAGGCGAGGCTTTTTTCATCGTCTTTGGATATGCCGAAGACAGTTTTATACTGGAACGTTTCCGGATCAAAGAAGGTGTTGGCCTCTACGATCACATCCCACGCGAACTGCGCGGAACGCCGATTTTACTGGGCTCAGCCGCCGCTGAAGTGATGAAGAAAAGCGTCGGCGATACACTGCGGATTACCACCACAACCTATCGCATCGTGGGCCTCTACGAGACTGGCGACACCTTTGAAGACAGCGCCGCCGTCTTGCGCCTGGAAGATGCCCAAGATTTGTTGGGGAAAGATCGCCAGGTGAGTCTGTTCTACATCCGCCTCAAAGAGCCCAATCTGCGCACCCGGCTTGAGGAACGGCTGACACGCCAATGGCCCGATCTGAAACTGAGCGGCACAAGCGAGTTTGCCGATAAGCAGTCGATGCAGGCCATGATGAAGGGATTTGTATGGGTCATCGGCGGGCTGGCAATTGTGATTGGCGGAGTGGGCATGTTGAATGCCCAGTTGATGGCTGTCTTCGAGCGCACGCGGGAGATCGGCGTTCTACGCGCCACCGGTTGGAACCGGCGCCGGGTGCTGGGCATGATCTTGGGCGAATCGGTGCTGGTGTGCCTGGCAGGGGGCGTGCTGGGGATCGTGACGGGATGGCTGCTCTTGCTGCTCCTTTCCAAAATCACCGTGTTGGCTGGAACCCGCACCGGCAATATCCACCCCAACCTGATTGGGCAAGCGCTGCTGGTGGTGCTGGTTTTGGGGCTGGTTGGAGGGCTTTACCCGGCCTGGCGGGCCTCTCGCCTGCCACCGGTGGAGGCCCTGCGTTATGAGGGCGGCAGCAGCAAGGCCCGCCGCCTGCCCGTGGGGGGGATGGCCGTGCAGGGCTTATGGCAGCGTTCGACCCGCAGCCTGCTCACCCTGGGTGCCATCGGCCTGACCGTGGGGGCAATCCTGGCGTTAGAAGCCGTGGTGCGTGGATTTTCTGCTTCGTTCACCGATATGGCTAACCTCAGCCAGGCAGAAATCATGATCCGCCAGGCCGATATTGCCGACACCACCCTGAGCGCCATCGATGAGCGGGTGATCGATTCGATCAGCGCCATGCCTGAAGTGCGCAGCGCCTCCGGGGCAGTGTTCACCGGGCTGATCCTGCCCGATTCGGGGATCATGTTCCTGCTGCAAGGATATGCCCCCAATGAATTTCCGATCCAGCGCTTCCACGTGGTGCAGGGCGAGATGCTCACCGGCAACCGCCAGATTTTGCTCGGCGACCTGATGGCCGAGGCGCTCAAAAAAGATGTCGGCGATGTTGTCGAATTGAGCGGGATGCGCTTCAAGGTGGTGGGAATCTACGAATCAAACATCGGCTGGGAACAGATGGGCGGGGTGACCACCTTGCGCGATGCCCAAAATTTTGTGGGCCGCCCTCGCCAGGTAAGCATGATCGCCGTCAAGTTGAAAGACGCCGCCCAAGCCCAGGCAATGGTTGAGATCTTCAACACCCGGTTCCCCGGCGTCTATGCGGCCCTGGGCAGTGAATTTGCTGAAGAAATGCCCGATATGCAGTCTTCCAAAGCGATGCTGGGCGGGATCTCATTGATGGCAGTATTTGCCGGCGGGCTGGGCGTGCTCAACACCATGTTGATGTCTGTCTTCGAGCGCACGCGTGAGATTGGCGTGCTGCGCGCCCTGGGCTGGCGCCGGAGCGCCGTGCTCGGGATGATCCTGCGCGAAGCGGTGCTGTTGGGCCTGCTGGGCGGGGGGCTGGGGATCGGGTTGGCCTTTGGTTTGATCAAGCTGATGCAGATGACCCCCATGCTTGGAAGTTGGGTAGACCCGGTGTGGGCCTGGGATATCTTTGCCCGCGCCATTCTGCTTTCTCTATTTTTGGGCGTGATCGGCGGGTTGTACCCGGCTTACCGCGCCACCCGGCTCCGGCCGGTGGATGCCCTGCGGTACGAGTAAGAAACAAGATATATCTCATTTTTGCAACATGGCACGATCGAAACGTAAAATTTGGAGGAACAATATGAAACCCCATATCAAAATCTTCACCTGGATCATCGCCTGTGCACTGGTTGTCTCTGGCTGCAGCGCACTGAACGCAGAGCCAGACACAACGCCAGTATCGAACCAGGCAGAAACTTTCGATTCCATCATCAGCGCCACCGGTGTCGTTATCCCTGAACAGTGGGCGGCGCTGAGCATGGCCGGGCAGGGGTTGGTGGCTGAGGTGCTCGTGGCAGAGGGCCAGGCCGTAAGCACCGGGCAGCCCCTGGTGCGGTTAGAAGGCCAAGCCGCTGCTGCAGCCAAGGTGAGCACCGCGCAATCCGGAATCATTGAAGCGCAGCAGGCATTGGACGATCTCAACACTCGCGCCGCGGTAGAGGCCGCCTTGGCCTGGCAAACGCTTGCTGACGCCCAACAAGCGGTGATTGACGCCGAACGCGAGATGGTCCCTTTTGACCTACAGAAATACAAAGATGACCTGGATGCAGCACGCAAGGCCGTAACCGAGGCCGAGGATGCTTTGGGCACCGCCAAGGAAGATTTTGAGCCGTATGCCGATTGGGATGCGGATAACACCACACGCAATGACTATCAAAGACGCCTGGATGATGCCCAACGCGCGTATGATGAGGCTGTGCGGTTAAAGCAAGAACTGGAATTCGACAAAGAACAGGCTGCCGCTGCCCTGGCTTTAGCCCAGGCAAACCTGGCTTACGCTGAAGAAGCGTATGACCAGCGCCAACCAGGGCCCGACCCAGATGCGCTTGCCCTGGCGGTGTCTGCGCTGGAGCAGGCCAATGCCCAACTGCTTGCCGCACAAGAAGCGCTGAATAATCTTGAACTGAGCGCTCCCTTTGATGGCGTGGTATGCGGTTTGTATGCGCGCCAGGGTGAATGGTTGACGCCGGGCATGCCCGTGATTGAGCTGGGCAACCTGGACGGCCTAAGGGTAGAGACCACCGACATGAACGAGATCGATGCTGCCCGCATCCAGCCCGATGATCCGGTCATGGTGACCTTTGATGCCCTGCCTGGCGTAACCGTTAACGGCACCGTCCAGCGCATCGCTTACAAGTCGGCCGAAGGCTCAGGGGTGAATTACACTGTGATCATCCTGCTGGATGAGATCCCCGAGGGGCTGCGCTGGGGGATGACCGCGTTTGTGGATGTGGAGGTGGACCAATGAGCGCCAAGATCATGATTGAAACCCATGACCTGACTCGTGTCTACGGCGACGGCGAAGAGATCCGCGCCCTGGATGGGGTGAACCTGGTGATTGAAGCCGGCGAATTCATGGCCGTTATGGGGCCCAGCGGCAGCGGCAAAAGCACCTTGTTGAACATCTTTGGTGCGCTGGATCTCCCAACCAGCGGGCAGGTGTGGGTCAATGGGCAAGACCTGGCCAATCTGCGCGATGCAGATGGCTTTAGAGCCAAGAGCGTGGGCTTCATGTTCCAGCTTCACAACTTGCTGCCCACCCTGACCGCCCGCGAGAACGTAGAAATCCCCATGACCGGTTACCTGGGCGCAAAGGCCCGCCGGCAGCGGGCCGAAGAGCTATTGGCACTGGTGGGGCTGGGTGAACGCATGAACCACCTGCCGGGGCAGCTCTCTGGCGGGCAGCGCCAGCGCGTGGCGGCTGCCCGTGCCCTGGCCAACCAGCCGCCCCTGGTGCTGGCAGATGAGCCTACCGGCAGCCTGGATACCAGCGCCGGACAGGACCTGATGGCCTTGCTGAAAGAATTGAACCACAGCCAGGGGGTGACCTTTGTGATCGTCACCCATGACCCAGCCGTTGCCCGGCAGACGCGGCGGGTGGTGGTGATGGCCGATGGCAAGATCGCGCGCGAAGACCGGATCGGTTCTCCACTGGAAGAGGATTTGAAGATGTGGCGCCATTCGAACCTGGGCCAGCAAATCTTTGCCGGCGACCACACCGGGCTGCAAGCCCTGGGCATCTCTGACCACCAGATTGGAGATGTGAAGGCCGTATTAAAGTTGGCAAATGGCGACACCTCGGCCGGGTAAACCACATTGCGTTCAGAAAACCCCGATTGACAACCTGAGCAAACTGCAATAGAATACGAACAACTGAGTACTTGTTCAGGTATCAAGGGCGAAAATTTCTCCCACGCCAGTACTTCCCTTTTGCTAGATCAAGCTGATTTTAATCATCCGTAAGCAAGTTTGGGATAAAGGGGTTTGGGTGTGTTTTGGGCAGCTTTGCCGTCCAAAACACACCCAAACCAAAATTCTTTTGCCAAAAAGGTTCAAAGTATGTCCATTCAAGTTTCGAATACCTCCTCACAAGCCCAAAAAGAAAAAAACGCAGCCGCGTTGAGCTCGGTCATTGCGGCTGTTGGGTTGACCGTTTTCAAGGTGATTGTTGGCCTGATGACCAACAGCCTGGGTATCCTGGCCGAAGCCGCTCATTCAGGGCTGGACCTGGTGGCGGCACTGGTGACATTCTTTGCTGTGCGCATCTCAGATAAGCCGGCAGACAGTGAACACACCTATGGACACGGCAAGGTTGAGAATTTCTCGGCCCTGATCGAAACCTTTTTGCTCCTGGCTACCTGTGTCTGGATCATTTACGAGTCGATCCAGCGGCTGTTCTTTGAAACCGTCGAAGTAGATGCCTCTTTCTGGGCCTTTTTGGTTATGGGTGTTTCAATCGTTGTGGATTATTCGCGCTCGCGGGTGCTTTACCAGGCGGCCCGCAAGCATAACAGCCAGGCCCTGGAGGCCGATGCCCTGCACTTCAGCACCGATATCTGGAGCTCGTCGGTTGTCATCTTGGGCCTGATCGGTTTAAAGTTGGCTGAGGCGGTGCCGGCGTTGCACTTCTTAAAAAAGGCCGACGCGATGGCCGCCCTGCTCGTGGCAGGGATCGTGATTTATGTAAGCATCGAGCTGGGCATCCGCACGGTGCAGGGTTTGCTAGACCATGCTCCCAAGGGGCTGGCTGAGCAAATTGAACAGGTGGTAGAAGCAGTGCCCGGCATTTTTGATTGCCATCGCGTGCGGGTACGCACTTCAGGCCCTGGACTGTTTGTTGACCTCCATATTTACGTCAATGCCGACCAGACCCTCACAGAGGCGCACGAATTGACGCGTAAGGCTGTGGATGCTGTGCACAGCGTGGCACCCAAAGCCGATGTGACCGTACACGCCGAACCGCTGCTCAAGCCGGCCTCTCACCCATAAACAGGATTAAGCATGGAACCCAACCCGAACATGTCCTTACCCGTGACCCACCACACCGAACAAGACCTCCACGATCGCATTGACCCCCATCGCCGCAGCGCATCGGGGTTATCTGACATTATTTTGGGCGGGCAGGATGGATTGGTGAACGTGCTTGGCGTGATCTTGGGCGTGGCAGCCGCATCCAGTGATCCTTACCTGGTGGTCGTGGCAGGCTTGGCGGCCACCTTCGCCGAATCCGTTTCGATGGGCGCCGTGGCATTTACATCAACCCTGGCCGATGCAGATTACTATGACAGCGAACGCGAGCGCGAGATGCGCCATATCGAGCAAGCCCCCCGCCTTGAGCGGGATGAAGTTCGCGCCATCTACGCCGAGAAAGGTTTTCATGGTGAGTTGTTGGAGCGCATCGTTGACACCATTACTGCCAACCCTGATGTTTGGGTGGCCGTGATGATGGCCGAAGAGCACCAGCTTACCCCTGTAGATCGCAAGCAAGCCTGGAAGGCAGCGCTGGTGGTTGGCTTTTCAGCCATTGTGGGGTCGCTGATCCCACTGGCCCCGTTCATATTCCTGGATGTTGTCACCAGCATGTGGGTTTCAGTGCTGATCACCGCCCTGGTATTATTTGGGGTGGGTTTCTACAAAGCACGCGTCACCGTGGGGCATCCGGCCCGCAGCGGACTGGAAATGGCCCTGATCGGCACCCTGAGCGCCCTGGTGGGCTATGCGGTTGGGGCATTGCTCAAGCTTCCAACCACGCCCTGATAAGCCTAGCGCGGCCCGGCCACTTCTTCTCCCAGCAGGCTCTCCAACGCCTGGTGCGCTTGCGCCATCGGAATCCCCTGCGAGTACGTCCATTCGGCGAGCAGTGATTTGATCGCCCGTTCTAGGATGGACTTCTCTTGTTCGTTCAATTTCTTGCTGTGCTTAAAATGCATCATATCGCGCACAACCCGGCAGATCGATGCCAATTGGCCATCTTTTAATCGTGCAAGCAGTTCATTTTTGCGCAGCACCCGGTCTTCCAACAGGTCTTCACCCGGATCGGTGAGCATGGCTGAAAGCTTCTCAAATTCATCGGGGGGCGTGGGTACACGCAGGGTGTGCTGCTGCGATGCATCGATCGGGACCCAGATCGTCAGGTCGGCGATGCGGATCACGTAGCAGTTGGCGGGCCGGCCCTGGATGATCTTTTCTTCAATGCGTACAATCTCACCCAGGCCAAAGGTACAGTGGATGACTTTGTCGCCAATCTGAAAGCCCATTCTCCACCTCTTTCCTGGAATACAGATGAGTCTTTCAGGGCCAACACTGCATGCAGTGCTGGCCCTGAAAGTTATTGGGTCAATTTAACGACGCCCGCCATACGTATTGCGGCGCGGGGTCTCTTCGCGCGGCCGGGCAATGTTCACCCGCAGCTCGCGGTTATCGAGCGTTTTCTCGTTCATGGCCTTGATGGCACGCTCAGCCTCTTCTTGGTTGCCCATGGTCACGAAGGCGAAGCCTTTCATGCGCCCGGTATCGCGATCTTTGATCATATCCACCGAGACCACCGTACCCGACTGGGCGAACGCAGTGCGCAGGCTTTCTTCGGTAGTATCATAAGACAGGTTTCCTACATACAATTTTGTTTCCATTTTCTTTTCCTTTTTTTACGACCATCTACCGCTTCCCAGTGATAACACAGTCGTTGAATAATTTTCCAGGGTCAGCGGAGGAAAAAAAAGGCCGCCATTCGATGCAGAATGGCGGCCTTATAACTCGAGCGCAAAACTGGAATTCGTCAAATCCAATTATACCACGGAATACTGCGAAAAAATATCCGAATAATGAGAATTCACTGTGTTTGGAAACCCTTTCTATTCCCCCCTGACGACAAGGGGAAGGAAAATCCAAGAACCCAGTACCCCTTCCGTGTGAGCGTCATTGACGCCCATTAAACCATTATCTTCTGTGCCGCAAGAGTCGTGAAAGGTGGTCGAACCTTCTAGCTCATCGAAATGCCACAACGCAAGCGTGCTGGTGTCACAAGTAAATGGGGATGCGCTGGGAGTAAAGCCAGCGGTATACCGGGCGCCGTCCGATATCCTGATTTCATCCGCCGCCAATGGGCGACCACCGCAGTTGGCCGAGCTACACCAGCCGATCAGCAAATCGGTACCACCGGCCAAGGAGAATGTGCCACTGAATGTGGTCATTTTCCAGCCGTTCAAGTAGATGACGATTTGCCCGGTAGACAGGTTGTTCACCAAGGCGACGTGATTCCACCCCGATTTGATGCTAGAAACATCATGACCTACCCCAGAATTATCAAACATTTTATATATGACTGAACGACAGGTTACTGGAATCGTGTAAGTGCATTCTTTTTCAAATGAAAGACCGTAGCCGTCTTCCGTCTGAAATATGGTTACAGAAGCAGGTTGGGAATTATCCCATACTGGACTCAGCTTGAACCAGCCTTCAACCGTAAAGGAGCTGTCGCCCGGCAAATTGATCTCAAGCGAACTAACTGCCCTGGCATAGCCCGTGCTGCCAGTGGCAAGCCAACCATTGAAGGGCATGGCAGAGGCAAGCGGAGGATGGGATGGATGGGCAACAGAAGGGTGGATGGCGGGCGCATCCGCCAGCCCCGCGCCATGCCATGCAAAACCTAAAATAACAAGCACAACAAAAACATTGCGGAACATTCTGTTCATATCCATCTCCTATAGGGTTATGTTTGCGCCTGACAGCCACTTTGATGCGGTATCGCTGTTCCGAATTCTGCTGATTCTAGCACAATTCCGGCATGCTTCTGAGGCTGCCTTTCAAAATGGTCTCCTTGTGCTATACTTTGACAAATTGGATCAAAAGAATTTAACGCAAAGACGCTAAGGGGCAAAGGGGGGAAAGGCGGAAGGGGAAGAGTTAACGCAAGGGCGCGAAGAAAAAACATAAACGCTAAAGCGTAACGCAAAGACGTTAAGAGGCAAGGACGCAAAGAAGAGCTTTTAAGGAGGAAAGGCAATTTTATCCACGAATGACGCGAATAAAAAAGAGCAGGGATTGCTTCACCCGGTAAAGAACGCCGGGTTCACTGAGTTTACCAGACTGAGCAGTTGACGCGACAAAGTCGATCATCCTCCAGTTGGGTGCGACATAAAATTTGACTCGATAAGGCACTGAGATGGATCATTCACAGCATGAGAGACTTCCAGTTCGGGCGAAAGCGGTTCAATTACAGTGGCTGGGACGGGTGCTGCACCGGATCAGTTATCTGAAGATCGCTTTTTATCTTTTGGCCTTGTTTTTCCAGGTACAGGCGATGTTCTTTAGCCGCGAGGCAGACTTTGTGAAAAATCTCAACAGTATGCTGTTGATGTACGGGATTGCGATGTCATTCGAGAGCCTGCGGGACAATGAGGTGCTTACGGATGGGGAGCGGCGCTGGTATCTGACGAAACCCAGGGCATGGGTTTGGGTGCTGGCCTTGTTGTTCGGCGGGGGGTTGTTCGCGATGGGCAGCGGCTGCCTGCAATTCTTTCTGACCCAAGAATACGAGCTGGGCTGGGGAATTACCACCTTTGGGCTGGGGATCATCGCGCTGGGGCGGCAGCAATACGACCAGTACATGGCTGTTGTTTCCAAAGCCAGCAGCGTTGAGCAGGCTGCGGATAGGGAATGACCAGAGATTTATGCCATACCAATATGTAACAGAAGCGCAAGACTATTCAGACCTGGCGAGCGGGCGAGTGCTGCACAGCTTGCCGGGGCATCCTGCTTTTCCGGTGCGGCTGGCAAGTGAGGTGTTTCAGCGGTGCAGGGCAAGGCGTGAAAGCGTGTATCAAAACTCAAGGCGCTGCGTCCTGTACGATCCCTGCTGCGGAGCGGCCTATCACCTGAGCGTGCTGGCGTATTTACACCGGGAGGACATTCAAGAAGTGATCGCTTCGGATGTGGATGAAAAAGCTGTGGCGCTGGCAAAGCGGAATCTTGAGCTGGTGACCGTTGACGGGTTGGATCAGCGCATCGCCGAAATCTCTGAGATGTGTAAACGATACGGAAAGGCGTCTCACCAGGAAGCGCTGCGAAGCGCGCAAAGCTTGAGAAGCCATGTGCTTGCGGGGGCAGAGAAGTATGCGGTAACGAGCAGGGTGTTTGGCGCCAATGTGACAGAGCGGCAGGAGATTGCCGGGCATCTCAAAGAGAAGGCGGTGGATATTGTGTTTACCGATGTGCCTTACGGACAACATTCGCGTTGGGCTGGCACGGAAGAAGCGGACCCAATGCAGGCGATGCTGGAGGTGCTGCTGAGCGTGCTCTCTGGATCAAGCATTGTGGCAATCGCTTCAGATAAGGGGCAAAAGGTGTCACATGACCATTATCAACGCGTTGAACAGTTTCAAATTGGGAAGCGGCGAGTGGTGATTTTGAGGCCG
>JAKQIM010000002.1 GCA_029557965.1 Chloroflexota bacterium
ATGTCGCCGTCGCGCATCACCAGGATCCTCTCAGCATCGCGGATGGTAGAGAGGCGGTGGGCGATGACAAAACTGGTACGCCCCTCCATCAGCCTGTCCATAGCACGTTGGATCAGCACCTCGGTGCGAGTATCAACCGAACTGGTGGCCTCATCGAGGATCAGGATCTTGGGGTCTGCCAGCACGGCGCGGGCAATGGTCAAGAGCTGCATCTGCCCCTGCGAGATGTTGCTGGCTTCTTCGTTGAGCACCATGTTGTAGCCATCAGGCAGGGTTTGCACAAAGTGATCTACGTGAGCGGCCCTGGCGGCTGCGATCACTTCTTCGTCGGTGGCTTCGGGGCGGCCATAACGGATGTTTTCCATGATCGTATCATTGTAAAGCCAGGTATCTTGCAGCACCATGCCGAACATCTTGCGCAGGTCATGGCGGGTGAAATCGCGAATATCGTGACCATCCACCAGGATTGAGCCTGTATTGACATCGTAGAAGCGCATCAGCAGCTTGACCATGGTGGTCTTGCCGGCGCCGGTGGGGCCAACGATGGCGATCTTGTGGCCCGGCTCGACCTCGGTGCAGAAATCGTTGATGATGATCTTGTCAGGAGAATAGCCAAAGTGCACATCTCTGAACTCAACCCGGCCTTCAACCTTCTCCAGCTTGATTGGATCAGACGTATCAGGCACTTCCTCGGCCTCTGCCAGGAAGGCAAAGACACGCTCGGCCGCCGCGGCGGTCTGCTGCAGCACATTCGAGATATTGGCCAACTGGGCAATGGGCTGGGTGAAGTTGCGCACGTATTGAATGAATGCCTGCACATCACCCAGGGCAATGGCCTTCTGGATCACCAGGTAACTGCCCAAGATGCTCACCACCACAAAACCCAGGTTGCCGATGAAGCCCATCACTGGCATCATCATGCCCGAGAGAAACTGCGATTTCCAGGCCGCATCGTAAAGCACGGTGTTGTATTGGTCAAATTTCTGAATGCTGTCTTCCTCGCCGTTAAAGGCCTTCATCACCATGTGCCCACCGTACATCTCTTCGACGTGCCCGTTAACATGGCCCAGGTAATCTTGCTGCTGCTTAAAGTACTTCTGCGAGCGGCCCACGATCAGGCCCACAAAACCCAGGGAAAGCGGGATGATCAAGAGGGAGGCCAGGGTCATGATCCAGTTGATGCTCAGCATCATCACCAAAACGCCCAACACAGAAACCACTGAGGTGATGATCTGGGTCAGGCTCTGACTGAGGGTCTGGTTGACCGTATCGACATCGTTGGTGATGCGCGAGAGCACCTCGCCGTGGGTGGTGCCGTCAAAGTACTTGAGCGGCAGGCGGTTGATCTTCTGGGAGATATCCTTGCGCAGGCGGTAGGTGATATTGGTAGAAACGTCCGCCATGATCCAGCCCTGGATATAAGAGAAGGCTATTGAGGCCAGGTAGAGGCCCAGCACCGTGAGCAAGATGCCGCCGATGTAGCGGAAATCAATCTCCCCCGCCCCAGCCACCTGTGCCATCACCCCTTCAAATAACTTGGTGGTCGCTTTGCCCAAGATCTTGGGGCCAACGATAGTAAAAATGGTAGAGGCGATGGCAAAGAGGATCACAATGCCCGCCGCCAGCTTGTAACGCCCCAGGTACTGGAGCAGCTTGAGCATGGTGCCTTTGAAGTCGCGCGCCTTCTCACCCTTCATCATGCCGCCCATAGGGCCATGTCCCATGGGTCCCTGCATAGGGCCGCGGCGTTGTTGTTGCACAGGTCTCTGTGGCATGCTCATAGCAGCTCCTCCATGCTCAACTGGCTGAGCGCAATCTCTTGATACGTGGGGCAGGTTTCCATCAACTCTTGGTGGCTGCCCTTCCCCACCACCTCGCCCTCGTTCAGAACGACGATCTGCTCGGCGTGCTTGATCGTCGAGACGCGCTGGGTGACCACCAGCAAGGTGCTGGAGGCGGCGTATTCTTTGAGCGCCTTGCGCAGGGCGGCGTCGGTCTTAAAGTCCAGGGCCGAGAAGCTGTCATCATAGATATAGATGGGCGGCTGCTTGACCATGGCACGCGCAATCGATAGGCGTTGTTTCTGCCCACCCGAAAGGTTGGCCCCGGCCTGGGCTACTTCAGATTCAAGCCCTTCGGGTTTGCTGTTGATGAATTCATCAGCCTGGGCAATCTGAGTTGCCAGGCTCAGCTTCTCGCAACTGGCATCCTTGTCGGCATAGCGCAGGTTGCTTTCGATGGTGCCCGAGAAAAGGGTGCTCTTCTGAGGCACATAGCCAATCTTAGCGCGCAGGGCGTGTTGAGTCACATCCCGCACATCAACGCCATCCACCAAGATTGCCCCCTCCGTCACATCATAAAAGCGCGGGATGAGGTTGACGACAGTAGATTTGCCCGAACCGGTGGAACCGATGATGGCTGTGGTTTGTCCGGGCTGGGCGGTGAAGCTGACGCCGCACAACACATTGGCCTCCGCACCCGGATAGCGGAAAGAAACATCGCGGAATTCGACCGTGCCCTTGAAGGGGGTGGGGAATTCCTTGGGAGCCTGGGGATCGGTGATGCTGGGGTCTGTCTCCAGCACATCTGCGATGCGGTCTGCTGAAACCTCGGCGCGCGGCAGAATGATGAACATAAAAGACAGCATTAAGAAAGAGAAAACGATCTGCATGGCATACTGCATAAAGGCCATCATATCGCCCACCTGCATTTTGGCCTGCGCCACCTGGTGTGCACCGACCCAAATGATGAGCAGGGAGAGGCCGTTCATGATGAACATCATCAGCGGCATCATGGTCACCATCAGGCGGTTGATAAAGAGCATGGTGGCGGTCAGATCGGTATTGGCCTTGTCGAAGCGCTGTTCCTCGAAAGACTGCATATTGAAGGCCCGGATCACCAAGATACCCGAGAGATTCTCGCGCGCCACCAGGTTGAGGCGATCGATCAACTTCTGGATGATCTTGAATTTGGGCAAAGCAATGGAGAATACAATGATCACCAGGCTGATGAGGATCATTACCGCCAGGGCAATGATCCACCACATGGAAGAGCCTTTGCTCATAGCGCGCATGATGCCGCCCACACCCATAATGGGGGCATAGAAGACGTTGCGCACCATCATAATGATCAACATCTGGATCTGGGTGATGTCGTTGGTGGTGCGAGTGATGAGCGAAGCGGTGGAAAACTTATCGAGCTCAGTGCTGGAAAAAGATTCGACCTTCTCGAAGACATCCCGGCGCATATTGCGCGCCACGCCAGCCGCGGCGCGAGAAGCCAGGTAGCCCACGGCAACCGTACAAGCCACCCCCAATAGAGATAGCAGAAGCATAATAACGCCCATGCGCAAGATGTACTGGTTCTGCATGCGGGCGGTATCGAGGCCTAAAGCTTCGTACTCAGCCTTAACTGCCGGGATGGCGGCCTGTACGATCATCTGGTCGCCCAGGGTGGCAAATTTCTCGTCAATGGCGGCGCTCATCTGCGCTCGTTGGGCTTCTGGCATCTGGCCTAAGACGGCAAACAAATCCATCCCGGCCGGGATCTGGGTAAGATCAAAGCCCATGCCGCTGTCCATCTCGGCTGCTTTTGCCGGGTCTGCCAGGGCCTGCTCAAGGTTAAAAACCACCAACAAGGCCCTGCCCATCGACAGGTTCAGGCGCTCCATCGCGGCATCTTCAACATCGTTCAGCACATAGATGGGGCCATCGGCAAGGGCCGGGTACTGTTCAAGGTATCGAGCATAATCGGGCGAGTCTTGTGCGACCAGGGTGTAATGGGCGAGGGCCGCAGCCTTATCTTCGACGCTCATGAAGAGCAAGACTCGTTCCATTTGCTCCTGGCGGATGGCTTGGGGCGCAGCATTCTCAACCCCGCCCTGCTGGATGCCCGTATTCACAATCCGAGAGAGGTAATCGGGCAGAGCCAGGTCAGCATTGGCCTGGGCAAAGAGCAACCCTGCGGCCAGCAAGAGAGGCAGCAGGTAGGGTTTTAAGTATCTGAGTAATCGCAGCATAAATTTGGTACTCCTCTAAGTTGAATGGTAAATGTTGTCCCTTTTCCCGGGCCTTCGCTGGCTACTTCGATCGTGCCGCCGTGAGCTTCAACGTAGGAACGCGTGATCGCCAGGCCCAGGCCAGTGCCCCCCGCCTGGCGGCTGCGAGCCAGATCTGGACGATAGAAACGGTCAAAGATGTAGGGCAGGTGCTGTGCCTCGATGCCCTCGCCCGTATCTTGCACCCGCAAAAACAGCGCATCAGGTGCCGGGTCCACCCGGATGGCAATTGTACCCCCAGCAGGTGTATGCTGCAAAGCGTTATTGAGCAGGTTGTGCAAGCATTGGGTCAGGCGGGCCTGGTCTGCCATGATTTGAGGCGGTTGGGACAATACCTCGACCAACACCGTGACGTTTTTCTCAGCCGAGATGGGTCGAAAAGCCGCCGCGGTCCCTTGCACCCAGTCTTCCACATTCACACTGGTCAGGTTCAGGGGCAGTTGATTGGCCTCGGCCTGGGCCAACTCGCGCAGATCATCCACCAGGCGCGATAGGTGGCGGGTTTGGTCGTACAGGCGGGCGATCTCGGCCTTATCCATCTCATACACATCATCCAGGATGGCGCGCAGGCTGCCCTGGATGACCGTGATCGGCGTCCGCAGTTCATGCGCCACGTCGTTGAGCAGGTTGGTGCGCAAGGTTTCGGCTTTTTCCAGCTCAGCCGCCATTTCGTTAAAAGCCTGCGCCACGGCCTTGATCTCGTCGGTGCCCTTGACATCCACACGCCGGCTGAGGTTCTTGGCACCCACGGCTTTTGCGGCCTCCACCAGCTTGTTCAAGGGCGCTGTCAGCCCACGCGTGCTGAGCACCCCCACGGCCGCGCCCAACAAGGCCACAAAGGCGAAGAAATGCAAGAAATCAAAAACCGGATGGGATTCAGAAGCATCTTCAAAGAGTGGTCTCGGCCTGGCAGCCTCGCCATCTGAAGAAACCAGCCCGGCAGGTTGGTTATCGAAGGCGCCAGCAAACACAGCCGATGTCAGAACAATCGTGATCGGTATGGCGATCACAAAGAACACCACCCCCACAAACGTCAGGCTGATGCGAACCCATAAGCGGTTCATCTGATTTCCTTGTTGAAGCGGTAGCCAATCCCATAGACCATTTGGATATAGGATGGGTTCTTAGGATCCGGCTCGATCTTATTGCGTAAATTCTTGATGTGGCTGTCCAAAGGCCGCCCGGCGCCTTCAAAGGCATAATCCAGGGCTTTTTCCATCAACTCATCGCGGGTAAAGACGTAACCCGGGTTCTCCATGAGCACCCACAACAGCTTGAATTCGGTGGGGGTCAGCTCAACCGGCTCGCCGCGCAGGGTGAGGATGTGCTGGCCCACGTCCAGGCGCAGATCGCCCATCTGGAGCACTTGCTGCACCCCCAGGCCGCGGTCCAGTTGGCTGCGCCGCAGCAGGGCGCGCACGCGTGCCACCACCTCGCGGGGATTAAACGGCTTGGTGATGTAATCATCTGCGCCGATCTCCAGGCCGATGATCTTATCATTATCCTCTACCCGGGCAGTGAGCATGATAATGGGGGTGGCAGCCAGGTGAGGGTCAGAGCGGATCAGGCGCGTGATGTCCCAGCCATCGCGATCGGGCAACATGAGATCCAATACCAAGAGATCGGGCTTATCTTGCCGCAGGATGTGCAAGGCAGTCTCACCATTGTATGCCAGCAGAACCGTATAACCAGCTTTTTCCAGGTAAGAGCGCAAGAGCCGGACAATCTCTTTATCATCATCGACTAAAAGGATGTGTTCCATCATCACCTCGAATTGTACACCTACTGCATTCGATTCTTCGGCTGTACACGCCGGGAATTTTCACTCTGAGCGCAAAGCTTCTACAGGCTCCAGGCCGGCAGCCCGGTTGGCAGGGTAAAGGCCAAAGAACACACCGACCGCGGCCGAGAACAGGGTTGCTAACAGCACCGCATCCAGGCTGATCAAGGGGGTGAGTTCCATATCATTGGCTGAGGCAATCTGCCCTACCAACAAGCCCAGGGCCCAACCTAAAATGATCCCAATCACGCCACCCACCAGGCTGAGCATCGAAGACTCGACCAGGAATTGCAGCAAGACATCGCGCTTGCGCGCCCCCAGGGCCTTGCGCAGGCCAATCTCACGCGTGCGCTCGACCACCGAAACCAGCATGATATTCATGATGCCAATGCCGCCCACCAACAGCGAAATGCCGGCAATGCCCCCCAAGAAAATCGTCATCACACCGGTGATGGTAGAGATCATATCCACCATTGACTGCTGCGACATGATCGAAAAGTCATCCTCATCCAGAATGATGCGGTGCCGTTGGCGCAAGACCCTCGAAATTTCACTGGTGGCGCTCTCTACCGCTTCTGCGCTGACGGCTGAAGCGTAGATCATATCCACCTGGTCCTGAGCACCCCAGCGGAAAAGGCGCAGCCGGGCTGTGGTGAGGGGGATGATCACCTGGTCATCGGCGCTGCCAAACTGCGAGCCGCCCTGCTCGGGCAGCACGCCGATCACGCGGAAGGGCTGCCCGCCAATGCGCACCGTTTCGCCCACCATGCCTGTACTGCGTCCAAAGATGTCTTCAGCCGCGCCAGCCCCCAAGATGACCACCGTAAAACGCCCTGCCAGGTCGGTCTCGTCAAACATCTCGCCTTCAGCCAGCTCCAGGTTCTGCAAAGCAAAATACTCGGGGGTGGCCCCGATGACACTGGTGTTTGTGCTCTCTTTGCCGTAGCTGATCTCAGCCGAGCCCTGGATGACCGCCGCCACCACCGCCACCGAGGGGACCGCCAGCGGATCGGCAATCGCTTCGGCATCGTCCAGGGTCAAAGGTTTGGGATTGGCGATCTCATAGCCACTGGCACTGATGAACAACAGGTTGGTGCCTATGCCCTCGATCTCGCCGACAATAGAAGCCTGGGCGCCGTTGCCAATGGCTAACATCGCCACCACCGCCGCCACGCCAATCACAATGCCCAGCATGGTCAGGGCTGAGCGCAGCTTGTTGGCCGCCAGGCTCTCTAGGGCTTCAAAGAATGATTGCAGCAGATTCATAGGCTTATCCTTGCGCTTCCAGGCGCTCATCAACCACGCCATCTCGAATGTGCACTGTGCGCTGTGTACGGGCTGCCACATCGGGGTCATGGGTCACAATGATCAGGGTGGTGCCGCGCTCTTTGTTCAGGGCCAAGAGCAGCTCCATGATCTCATTACCCGACTTTGTGTCCAGGTTGCCGGTCGGTTCATCAGCCATGATGATCGCAGGCTTGTTCACCAGGGCGCGGGCAATCGCCACGCGCTGCTGCTGGCCTCCCGAAAGCTCGCTGGGGCGGTGATGCAGCCTTTCGCCAAGCCCCACCGCTTCCAAGACCTCTTGGGCTTCCTGGCGCCGGTTGATGCTGTTGCCACCCCGGTAACGCAGGGGCATCTCAACATTCGCCAGCGCGGTCGAACGCGGCAAGAGGTTGAAGCCCTGGAATACGAAGCCCACCTTGCGGTTGCGAATACTGGCCAGTTGATCATCGCTCAGCTTAGAGACCCGCTCGCCGCCCAGGTAATATTCGCCATCTGTCGGCCGGTCCAGGCATCCCAAGATGTTCATCAATGTAGACTTTCCAGAGCCAGAGGGCCCCATGATGGCAATCACCTCACCCTGGGCAATTTGCAAGCTCAAGCCGCGCAGGGCATGCACCTGCACATCGCCCATCTGGTAGACCTTGGTCAGGCCTTGTGCATCTACCACCCATTCAGACATGCTCTACCTCCCAAATTCCATCATTGGCGTGAGGCTGTCGGGCGGGTTCAGGATCACAATATCGCCAACCTTCAAATCGCCGCCGGTCACCTGGCAGTATGTGAACGAGGTGGCCCCCAGGGTAATCTCGACCATGCGTGTACCGGCGGGGACCGCCGCGCCGCCCCCACCCATCCCCATCGGGCCAAACCCTTCTTGTGTGGCTTCTGGATCAGCAGGAGTTGGTTGGGCAGCAGGCGCCCCCAAAACATAAACCACTCGCTGGCCGTTGACCGTACGGATGGCTTCGGTAGGCACCAACAAGGCATCATCGATCTGGCTGGTCACAATGCCTACCGCGCAGGTCATACCCGGCAGCACATCGGCATCGGCATCGGTCATTTCAATGGTCACGTTAAAGTTCACCACACCCTGGTTCTGAACCCCCACCAACCCCGCCTCCACCACCTTGCCGTGGTACTCTTTGCCAATAATGGCGTCAAAGGTCAGGACCACCGGCTGGCCAATCTCAACCTGGTTGATATCCACCTCAGATACGCCCAGGTCCACCAAGATATGGCTGAGGTCATCAATACGGAAAGCCTGCATCCCGGCGTTGATCTGGTCACCGGGCTTGTTCTCTACCATGGTGATCACACCGTCAAAGGGAGCTGTGATGCGCACCGCGTCCAGGGTGGCCTGGGCAGCCGCCACGCGCGCCTCAGCCGCCGCCAGCTCTTCAGCGCTTGGGCCATCCTTGATCTCATCATATGTGCGCTGGGCCTCTGCCAGGCGGGCTTCAGCCAGCGCCACTTCCACGGGATCAGGACCGGCCTGCAAATCGGTGATCTGCGTCTGGATGTCAGCGACGCGCTCTTGAGCCAGGAGCACGTCGGCATCGGCCTGGGCAATTTCGGCTTCAGTAGCCATGCCCTTGCACCAGTTCAGGTTCGCCAGGGCCATCTGGGTTTGTTCTTCCATGTCCAGCAGGGTAGCCAGGGCATTCAGGCGGTCGGGATCTGTAGATGGCAGGGGAGCGTAATGTTCGTTGTAAAAATCCTCTTGGTTCTGGTAGCGATCCAGGGCCAGGTAATATTGGGCCTCATAAGATTCGACTGTGCTGTTTTCGCAGCGCTGGTAATTGAGGCGCTCGCGATCTTTGATCGCCTCGGCAAGGGCTTCTTCAGAGTCCAGCAAAGAGACCTGGGCCTGGGCCATATCTAAGGCCACGTTTGGGTTGAGCAAGTCGTCTAAAGCCTGCTGGGCGTTTTCCAGGTCTTGCAAGGCCTGGGCGCTCTGCAGTTCGTAGTTCTGCAAATCTTCCAAGGCTTGCTGGGCCGAATACAGGTCGGCCTGGGCCAGGATCACATTCTGCGAAAGCGAAGCTTGTTCCAATTCAGCCAAGATATCGCCGGCCTGGACTACGTCTCCGACTTTGACGTTTACCTGGGCAAGGGTGCCTGAGGTCTGCCAGGAGAGAACGGCGCTCTGGTTCGAGCGCACCGAACCGGCGGCATCAATTGTAGCCGCCAGCGAACCCAGGCGGATCTCGGCAGTCTCAAAACCCTGGGCAGCAGCCCGTGCAACCTGTGCCTGGCGATAGATCCCGAAGCCCAGTATCACTGCAATCACAAGCACAACCGCGCCCCCAATGATGATGATCTTTTTTTTCATATCGTCTCCTCTATGACAGACCCGCCCGGGATCCAAGCCCTCCGGCAGGCGGATTATTTTCCTGAGGCAATATTATAAAAACCGAATCTGGAGGAAATCTGAATAAATTCTGAAAAACAGCGTTTTCGACAGCCAGCGATATTCCCCTGGCTGGCCTGCTGCGACCGGCTTGGATATTCAGAAAACAGGGTACAATAGGGAAGAAAACCGCTCAAGAAAGGCAAGTACATGACCCCTTCTTTCACCTGCCCTGCCTGCGGGGCGCCGATCATTTTGAACAGCGAGTATGAAGAAAAAGTCCGCTGCGCCTACTGTGGCAACGCCGTGCCCGTGCCTGAGATGCTCAGGCCAGCTGGTCCGCGCCCCGTGACGTGGGTGGAGGTGGTGCCGCCGGACAGCCGCGAAGAGCAGCCCAGCCGTCCGGCCCAAGTCCCCGCCGCAGAGGAAGCCCCTCAACCCTACCTGGCGCAGGGCCAAACCTCTACCGGTGACACTGCCAAGTGGCTGCGCATCCTCTTGATCGTTTTAGTGGTCGTCTTTGTCGTACCGGCTTGCCTGGGTATTGTAGGCGCCATCCTGGGGACGTTGGTGAGCGTGATCGCACCACTGCTGGCGTTTATCTTCTAAAGAAAACCCGGGATCGTGGAAACGATCCCGGGTTTTCTTTAACTCCACTTCTTTATAGATCAAAAGACTTCCATACCACCGTCTGGTCGCCAGCGTGGATGGGGATGGTTAAGGCAGGCCGCGGCGGCAGAGCCAGGGCAGCTTCTTCACCAGCCGCTGCCGGCAGGCCTGAGCTGACCTCGCGCAAGTAAACGGTGATGGGCTGAGCAGCCGAGCTGCTGGGGGTTTTGAACGCCAGCCTGGCTTCAAAGCCCTCGCAGTGACCACTGCACTGCAAGTAATACATTCCATCCCATGGCTCGTTGGCGGTCTGATCAAGCAGTTCTTTTTCACCCACCTTGACAGAATCCAGGGTCTCGACCGGGATGATCAGGTCGACTTCTGGCGCATCTGTATGCACCGCCAGGATGATCACGCGCGTCCCGCCCTCATAGGTGATATCTGAAAGCACCTCCAACTCACCTCCCTCGCCGGTGAAAGCCGGAGCAGGCGCTACAGGCAAGAGCCAGCCCGAATCGCCCCACCAGGGATAAATATTCTCCAGGCGCGCTGCGCCATCTTGAGAGAAGGTCTCTCGCAGGGCAGGCGGCAGGGTATCGATCGTCTCAAAAGCCGTCCAACGGGTTGTTCCCGCATCCAGGTCAGCCAGGTAGTAGAAATTGAGCGGTTGAGGGCGAGCCGCCGAATAGGTGGGCACCAGGATGGCTGCCACCAAAGCCAAAGCCAACAGGCCGCCTACGCCCAAGATCAGCCAACGCCGGACGATGGTTTGCCCAGGCGGCAGGTCGAAGAGCGGCAAGAAGGTGACCGCCGCAAGGCCCAGGCACAGCGTGATCACGTAAGACATGTAAAAGCTGATCACGGTTTCAAACTGGGCGGCCAGGCGCGCCATCAACAAGACCGAGAGCAGGGCCGGAATGGCAAAGGCAATCTCGCGCGCCAGGGGGCTGCGGTGCAAACCACTCAAAATGAGCCCCAACAATAAGACCACCGCCACCAGCGTGGGGACGAGCAGGTAAATGGCAGCGCCCGGCATGGCAACCGCCGCCACCAGCCCAAGCAGGGTCCAAAAGCCCCAAACACCCAGGGCCAGGTCAATCCCACCGGTGCGACGGGTAAACAGCAAGGCCGCCAGGGCGGTCAAGAAGAGGGGCAAGCTCCACAGCACTACCCGCATGAAGAGCGGGTAGGCGTGCCAGGGATCGGCACTGCCCTTCAGGGCAGGCACCAGGCTCGATAGGCCCCAGCCCAACAACGCCGAGAGCAAAACGGTCAGGAAGGCCGCCAGCAGACCCCAGCCCACCGCTTGAAGGGGCTTGACATTGAATACCCGGCGTGCGGCAGGTTGGACTGCTCGCTCTGCTTCCTCCGCAGCGGCTGGAGGCGCGTCAGCGGCCTGGACCACGGCAGCGGCAGCAGCCTCTGCGACCACTGCCGGCGCAGATTCGGAGCCCAGCTCGCCCGGCTGAGGCGGCTCGGGGCGGGCAATCAGCATGTTATCCAAGTGCAAAGTGGCGGGCACCGCCGGTGATTCTTCAACCGGCCCTGGCAGCGCCTCAGGCTGGGGCAAGGCCGGTTCGCCCGGCTGGGCCGGTTCAACGACCTCGCCAGCAGGCTCAGGCGCCGCCTGTTCTGTAGGCGCCGCCTGCTCTGTAGGCGCCGAGCCCTGGGCAACCACCGGCTGAAGGGGCCCTTCAACACGGTCCACAAAAAGGCGATGCCGCTCACGCCAATAGACAAAACCCATGCCGGCAGCCAACAGCAGTACCAACAGCAGGCTCAGTGGGAAAACCCAAGGCTTGGGCATGCGCAGCAGGCCAAAACCCAACACATCCATATAAGCCGCATCCGGGGTATCTTCTGTTGGTTGGTTGAGATCCATGGCAGCCAGGGTTTGCGCCGCCGCCAAGACACTCTCTCCCTGGTGCTGCAAACTGCCCAGGCTGAGGTTATCCAGGTTATCCTGCGGCGTATGGTAACGGGTATCGTTGGCAGTGAAGGCATAATTCAATCCAGCCATGCCGGCCTGTATAAAAACGGTCAGATCGGTGCTGCTAGACATCAGGCTGTACGCATCCACCATCATAGAGCTGGTCGCCGGGCGGCGCGCAGCCGCCACAGCATCCATCAGCCATTCGTTGCCTGGGCTGGTTTCGAACATCAAACTCTCGCCGCTTGTGCCGCGCGCCTCCAGGTTGATGACCACAGCCACCTGCCTGGCCCAGGGGTGCTCATCCACAAAACCTTGCGCCCCAAGCGAATACAACTCTTCGGCATCTGTAAACAAGAAGATGACCGGATTGCGGTAAGGCTGGGGAGAACTGCGCAAGATGCGGGCAATCTCCAGCAGGGCAGCCGTACCGGCAGCATCATCGGCAATCCCCGGGCCCGCGGGGACAGAATCGTAATGGGTGGCCAACATCAAGGCCTCGCCACTCTGGATTCCATCCAGGCGTGCCAGCACGTTGGTGACCGTGGCGCAGTTGGCATTGGTGCCATTGTAAGGACGGCAGGCGGTTGTCTCTTGCACTTCAGGGGTGTAGCCTAAAGATTCCAGGCGCGCCGCCAAGCGCAGCGCAACCTGGTCGTGGGTAGCGCTGCCCGTGGGGTGCGGGGAGCCATCCTCGCCAAAGACAACTTTCAGGTCCTCCAGGGCGCGGTAAGCCGAGAAGCGCTGCGGGGGCTCGTCGGCGCGGCGCGGCCAGGTGGGCAGGCCGCGCAAGAAGACCAGCACGACTGCCAGGACCAGCAGCCCCAGAACGATCAAGAAGCTGCGTGGGCGAGTGTGGAGGGCAGGCGAAGTATTCATCATGTAAATCCTTTATTCCAAATTTGAGGCCAAGCTTGAGGTTACACCTTCAAATCCTGGATCTCTCCAGGCAAGGATGCATCAGTGACCCAGGCACGTACCACCTGGCTGAATAGCTCAGGAGATTGCAGGTTCCAGACGTGGCCCAGGCAGGGGATAGAGACGCCGCGCGAGCCATCCATCTGCCGCACCAGGCGGCGGGCGAACATCTTGGCAGGCAAAGTTTCCTTTTCGCCCACGCAAACCAACACCGGGCGCTCAAAGCGCGGCGGGGTTTCAATCTCGCCGTAAGCCAGGCTGAGGGCCAGGAAACTGTCGGCGCTGACCAGGCGCATATCTTCACCCATCGCCTGGCGAAACTCAGGTGGGATGCCAAACTGCACCGCAGTCAGCCATGCAATTTGAGAGGGGCTGAGCAGTTTGAGCAGTGGGCGGTTGAGAACGGCCTGAAGCTTGAGGATGCCAAACAACAATCCGCTCAAACGCACCGAAGTGCCCGATAAGATCACGTGATCGACCAATTCGGGGTGGTGCACCATCAGGGCCTGGGCCACCACGCCGCCGTAAGACAACCCCACCACGTGGGCTCGCCCGCCGGGGGTCTCCTGGCGCAGCAGGTCAGCCAGGCGCCGGACGGTATCAGGGATGCTGAGGGCAACATCCGCCAACTGGCCATGACCGGGCAGGTCGGGGGCCAGGCAGCGGAACTCAGGCAGGCGCTCGATCTGCGGCTGCCACATGCGGGCAGACAGGCCGCCGCCGTGAAGGAATAAAATGGTTGAAAAAGTCATTGGCCAGGTTCCAGGGTGTCATCCAGGCGGAAGACCTTGCCAGAAAAGGTCAGGGCCCAGGCCTGCCCCTCGGGATCGAGGGCAATATCGGCGATCATTTCACTAAAGCCCAGAGAGAAGGCCACGCGCTGCCAGCGGCGGTCGGCACGGAAATAGGTGCTGTCGCCGCCGCAGACGGCATCTCCGCCGGGCTGACCGGCCACAGCATACAGGCGGCCCTGCTGGGGCGGCAATACGTAGCGATCCCAGCGTTCGCCGTTCCAGCGCAACACCACGCCGCGCTCGTACCCGGCCGCAAAGTTGAGCGGGTCAGTTGCGCGCTCGTACCCGGCGGCCCAAACATCGCCCTCGGGGCTCGCGTTCACCGCAAAGAGACGGGTGGCATCGGCAATATCGATCACGCGCCACTCAGCGCCATCCCAATGCATGGCTGTAGCGCCTTCATTCCCGCCGCCCACCGCCCAAACATCTGCCGGGCCGTTGGCAGCCACATCTTCCAGCGTGCAGTCACAGGTAGGGCGCTCGGTAACCTCGCTCCACGCCTGCCCATCCCAGTGCAAAATATAGGCTTCCAAAGTGCTGCCTTTAACCTGCCCCCCCACCGCCCAACCGTCCACCGGGCTGGAGAGGGCCAGGCCGCTGAGGGTGATGGTCGCACCGCCAGGGCCGCGGCCGGGAGAAGTATAAGGTTGGAATTCGCTCCACTCCAGGCCGTTCCAGCGCAGGATGATAGCACCATCACCCACCGCCCATCCATCATCCGCGGCGGCAAAAGCCACGTTGGTCAACGATGCCGTGGTGGGGCTGTGAGCGCTGCGCCATTCACGGCCATTCCAATACAATAAGGCTCCACCCTGGCCCGCTACCCAGGGATTATCGGGGCCGGCAAAGGCCAGGGCGTTCACCTGGCCGTCGGCGCCGGTGATGCAAGCCGCATCCGTTCGGCCTTCATCAGCGCTCAGGCAGTTCCAGAGGTAAGGTGTCACATCCAAATTGGGGTTGAAGACCATCTCGAAAGTGCTCAGGGCTTCGCGCGCATCAACCAGGCAGTTCTCAGCATCTTCGCCCACGCGCACATCAAAACAAGCCGAAACCCCCTCATCGGTAGAACAATAGGTCACCGAAACCAGGACCCCGGCCTCGCTGACCAGGGTGGTATCAAACAAGACCTCGCCCAGTTGGATGGATGAATATTCGGCGATTTGCTGTCCACCCACCACCGCACCCTCTGAACCCTCAATGGCACAGCCCGGGATGAAACGGTGATCCAGCAGGTAGCCCAGCCCAAGCACACTGCTGGCGGTTTGGGGCTGCCAGGGGATGGGGTTATAGCGCAGCAGTGAGAGCAAACCCGGTTGGTCTTGCGCCAACAGCAAGGGACGCTCCAGCCAGGCATCGCCGATAAAGGGAGCATCGGCGGGGCCAGCCGGCTGAGGCGTGCCCGGCAGGGTGAAGGAGGTAGGCGTGGGAAAAGAGGGTTGGGTATTGGTAGGCCGGCGGGTGGGGGTGGCCGTGGGCGGCAGCACCTCGGTGGGCGTCCAACTGGGGACGATCTGGAGACGAGGGGTTGGCGTGGTGCTGGGCACTTCAACGGGCCCGGCCGCAGGGGCAAGGCCAGCCGGAGTGCAAGCCGAAAGGAGCAGAGCAAGGAGAGGAAGGAGTAAAAGCAGAGGCATGATCAGTAGTCTGTGAATAGGATAGGGTGACAATCGGTGATTAGATTATATCCTCGATAAGCGAAAATGGTTGAAGATCAACGACCCTTTCGGAGGGCTGTGAACGACTATGATTATGCGAGGGGACATTCACTGTAAGGTGCCGATGGGAGGCCCATATGTACTGCACGATTTGCAATACGTATCATGCGGGGGTTCACAACCATTACCTACCATCTCCCCCATCTCAACTGCCCGCTTATGAGCCGGTTTACGATAGCCAGAACAACACGATCGGCTATCGGATCTCGGATACGATCATCCCTGCGCCAGGCTCTCTCGGCCC
>JAKQIM010000052.1 GCA_029557965.1 Chloroflexota bacterium
CAAGAGCTGGTCTATAACTTTCACCAAATGGTGGAAAACCACGAGATCCCCTCTGTCCCGGTCTATGTGGACAGCCCGTTGGCGGTCAACGCCACCGATGTGTTTAAGAAGCACAAAGAATGTTTCGATGCTGAGACGCAGGCATTTATCAGCCAGGATAAGCACCACACTGCCTTGGGTTTTGATCGCCTGGTGTATACTCGCTCGGTGGAAGAATCAAAGGCGTTAAACGATCGCAAAGATCCCATGATCATTATCTCAGCCTCGGGCATGGCAGAGGCCGGGCGCATCCTGCACCATTTGCGCAATAACATCGAAAACCCGCTCAATACCATCCTGATCGTGGGCTGGCAGGCGCCTTATACCCTGGGCCGCCGCCTGGCCGACCGCCAAACGGAGGTCAAGATCTTTGGCGAAACCTTCCAGCGCAAGGCCGATGTCTCGACCATCGGCGGCCTGTCGGCCCATGCCGGGCAAGACCTGTTGATGGAATACGCCTTGAATCTCAAAGGCCAGCTTAAGCAGCTCTTCTTGATCCATGGTGAGCCGGATGCAGCTGGTGCCTTGCGCGAAAAGCTGGTGGCAGGCGGCCTGGATCGCATTTCGTACCCCGAGCGAGGCGAGTCGGTGGAGCTTTAAAGTGAAGGGTTGGTCTTGTTTTCGAAAAGCGTCCCTGGCCCAAGCGGCTGGCTGGGCGCTTTTCGTTTGTTTGCTGGCGGCCTGCCATTCCGCCCCGCCCGCACCCGCCGGGCAGCTTACGCTCACTGCGCCTGGTTCAACCGCTTTGCCGCCCGGCCCGCTGCCCTCCATAACTGCCCCGGCCCAGGCTGATCCGCCCGGGCCTGCCTCTTCCACACCCACCCCGCAGGCGGCCCAGCCCGCAGAGAGCGTTCCTTCTCCATCTCCACAGCCCACCGTGGTCAGTTCTGAGCCCGCCGCGGCTGAGCGCGCTCCGCTCCAATACCCTGCCTGGTACCTGGTGCAGGCCCTGGCCTGGTCGCCTGACGGCAGCCTGCTGGCGGTGTCTGCCGGAGAGAAGATTTATATCTATGCCACTGCCGACATGGCACAGCGCCAGGTCTTAGAGACGGGCGTGTGGGCCAGCCGCCTGGCGTTTCAACCCCAGGGGCCAGATGGGCGCGGGGTGCTGGCCTTTGGCGGGACGGATGGCTCTTTGCAGTTCTGGGACGTGTCGAGCGGCGAGCGGATCTGCGCCTTGCAAGCCCACCGCCACGGCACCAACAGCCTGGACTTTCGCCCCGACGGACAGGTGCTGGCATCCTCTGGCAATGATGCTATGCTGCGCCTGTGGGATGTCTCTGCCCTGGCCGCGCCGGGCGGCGCAGAGCCGGGGACTTGCCCGGTGACCGAGCTGGCAGAGATGATCGGCGGGGCCTACGGGGTGCCGGCAGTAGCCTTCAGCCCTGATGCTGCCCTGGTTGCCGCTGCGGATGGGCAAGATATCCGCCTGCGCGACCCCGCCACCCAGCGCCTGGACCGTACCTTGCGCGGCGAGTCTTCGATGTTTGCGTTGGCCTTCAGCCCCAATGGCAGCTTGCTGGCGGCAGGTGAGATGCGTAGCACTGTGCGGGTGTGGGATGTGCAGACTAATGAGACGCTCTTGGCGTTATCACCGCCTGCCGCAGCGCGGGTCTTTATCTGGAGCCTGGCCTTCAGCCCCGATGGCAGTTGGCTGGCGGCTGGCGGCAGTGATGGTTGGGTGCGGCTGTGGGAGATGCCTTCTGGCAGGCTGGCTTATGCGGCTCGCCTGCACGCCGGCGGTGTGAGCACCCTGGCCTTCAGCCCTGATGGCCGCCTGTTGGCCTCGGGCGGCCTGGATGCGGTGGTCAACTTTACCTTAACCGATACGATGACGAAGTGACCGGCGCCGGTCACTTCGTCATCGTATCGGCTTCTTGCGCCAGGGGGATGGGCGGGTTCCAGTTTTTTGCAAACCGCAGGATGCGCCGGCGGATATACCAGGCGTGTGGATCGGCGATCGGGCGGCGTTCTTTGATCGTGCGCATAGCCTGCTCGGCTGAATAGCCCTGCGCGATCAAGATGGCTGACCCCAGGGCCGGGGCGCGGTGCACCCCCGCCGCGCAGTGCACGTACACCACCCGGCCCTGCTGGATGACTTCCAGCGCCGCCCGCACGCCTTTGTTCAGCGCATAAATGGGAATGGGCACCAGCGGGGTATCGAACACCGGCAGCCACAGGGTCTTGAGAGGCTGGGGATAGCGGTCGCGAATGGGGGGCCGCTCGACGCGCAAATTGATCACCAACGCCACGTTCAAGCCCCGCAAGCGGAAGTAATCGCTGGCGGAGGGGGTAGTGCCGATATACAGCGAGTCGGTTATTGGCGAAAAGTTCATACGCTGCGAAAAGTTCATGTCCGGCGTGATTTTTACGCCCGGCATGATGGCTACGCCCGGCGTGAGGTTTACGCCCGGCGGCTTTCCGTTTCTACCCCGCTGCTGGCCTGGCACAGGTATACCCTGGCCTGGCGCCCGGTGTGTTGTTCGTACCCGGCTTGCAAGCCCTGGATGAAGGCCTCGGCCTGGGATGCATCGATCAGGTTGACCGTACAGCCGCCGAAGCCGGCCCCGGTCAGGCGCGCCCCATAGATCCCGGGCAGGTGGCGGGCAATCTCCACCAGCGCGTCCAGCTCAGGGATGCTGACCTCGTACAGGTCACGCAGGCTTTTGTGGCAGGCGAACATCATCCCGCCAAACGATTGGATGTTGCCGGTCGCCAGGGCCTGTTCGGCCTGCTCGACGCGGAGGATCTCTTTGACCACGTGCTCGGCCCGGCGGCGCACTTCATCGGGCAGCATGACGCTGTAGGCGGCGAACTCGACCGCCGAGATATCGCGCAGCGATTGGAGCCCCGGCTTGTAGACGCTCAACAGCGCCACTGCTTTTTCGCAGGCCGCGCGCCGGTCGTTATAAGCCGAGCCAGCCAGCGTGCGCCGCATGCCCGAATCCGCCACCACGATGGCCGTTCCGGCCGGCAGCTCCAGCGGGCGCCATTCCAGGCTGCGCGTGTCGAAGAGCAGGGCATGCCCTTGCACCCCGCAGGCGCTGGCGAACTGATCCATCAGCCCCGATGCCACCCCCACATACTGGTTCTCTGCTTTCTGGCACAGGCGGGCCAATTGCAGGTTGTCCATCTGCCAGCCGCCCAACGCCCGCCAGGCCGCTGCAAAAGCCACCTCTACCGCGGCCGAGGAGCTTAAACCGGATCCGATCGGCACGTCCGATGTGTACACCACTTCCATGCCGGTCACGGCCAGGCCGGCCTGCTGCAGGGCCCAGGCCACCCCACAAGGATAAGCCGCCCAGCCTGGCGAGCGAACCTCGCCGGGCTGGGGCTTTTCCAGTTGGTCTAACCGCACCGTGATGTGCTCATTCAGATCCAGTGCGTGCAGGGTCAAGAGCCCATCAGAGGTAGGGCTGGCTGCCAGGTATACGGCCCGGTTGATGGCTGCCGGCAGCACAATGCCCTGGTTATAGTCCACATGCTCGCCCAACAGGTTCACGCGCCCAGGGGCGCGGGCGACCAGGGCCGGGCTGTGTTCAAAGATCTGCTGAAATGATGGGACGAGCGAGGCAGGTATGTCCATAAGCTTTATAGATCAGGCGCCGCCCTTTAAGTAAATCCCCTGGGGATCCAGCTCTTCACGCAGGATGCGCAGTTCTTCGGCGGAGGGAGCAGGGGTGGTCTTCAGGTCAGAGGCCACCTTCAGGTCCCAACCGGTGTTGGTGCGGGCCTGCTCGGCGCTCGCGCCGGGGTGCAGGGCGGTGAGCACCAGCTCACCGTTCTCGTCAGGCTCCATAACGCCCAGGTCGGTGACCACAGCCAGCATACCGCCGCCGCGCAAGCCGGCGGCCTGGCGCTCGCCCCTGCCGCCCAAAAAGCCGGCTGAGGTGCGAAAATCCAGCTTCTCAGGGAAACGGCGCTTCTGGTGCGGGGTGAGCAGGTAACAGCGGTTGGCCCAGGCAGCGATCTCCATCGAGCCGCCCGATCCGGGCAGGCGCACCTTGGGGTGTTGGTAATCGCCGATCACGGTGGCGTTGATGTTGCCGAAGCGGTCGATCTGTGCCCCGCCCATGAAGCCCACATCCACGTTGCCGCGCTGCAGGTAGAAGGCGAAGATATCGTACATACTGCAAACCGAGAGCGCCCCGCTGACCAGGGTGGGGTCGCCAATCGAAAGCGGCAGGCGCGCCGGCTGAGCGCCGATCACGCCGGCCTCATAGATCATCATCAAGTTAGGGGCATGGGTGTGGCGGGCCAGGTTGCAGGCCAGGTTGGGCAGCCCAACGCCCACGAATACGGTATCACCATCGCGCAGCAAGCGGGCGGCGTTGATGGTGAGGAGTTCCGAAGAGGTATAAGTTAATTCAGGCATATTAATACTTCCCATAGTCTACGGGGCTGCTCAGGTTCTTGCTGACCTTCAACCGTTTGTGGGTTTTAGAGCCCAGTTTCTGCCAGTATTCATCCCGGTCTTTGACGCCGTAAACCCATTCGTCCAAATAGGCCTGGGTGGCTTCAGGACTGCTGCTGATCTTATCCCATTCCATGTAGAAATCGTTATCGCGGTCGTAGTAACCCTGGGTGTAAGATGGGTGCGAGCAGTATGGCACATGGCAGACGGCATCGACGATAAAGCCGGGGATCAGGGTGCGGTTGGGATCTGAGCGGATGATGGCCTCGTCTACAATCTCTTCAGCAGTCAAGATCACGTGCTTGGCAGCGAAGGCGGCCTCTTTTTGTTCGCCAATGATGCCCCAAATTTGGGCGTTGCCATCTGCGTCTGCCCGTTGGACGTGGACGATGGCCACATCGGGCTTGAGCGCTGGCACCACCACCACCGGCTGCCCGGTGTAGGGGTCGGTGACGGTGCGGTAGTTGGGATTGGCGTGTTCCAGGTCACCGGCGGCGGTGGGGTTCATGGGCATGAAAGGCAGCCCCGTGGCGCCGGCCTGCAAGCGTGAGATCATGCCGAAGTGCGAGTATTCTTCCCATTCCAGCCGCCCGGCCTCCAGCTCGGCGCGCACAATGCGCAGCGAGCCGACCCCTGGGTTGCCCATGTACGAGAAGATCACCTTGCTTGCACAACCCGCAGCCACCATCTGATCATAGATCAGGTCGGGGGTGGCGCGCGCCAGCACCAGGTTGCGGCGTTTTTGGCGGATGATCTCGTGACCGGCGGCGAAGGGGATCATGTGAGTGAAGCCGGCGGCGTAGATCATATCGCCATCGTGCACGTACTGCTGAACAGCTTGAGATAGTGAAACCAGTTTGCTCATACGTTCCTTTCTTGGGCGGGGTGAAGCCCCGGCCCTATCGTTTATCCTTTTTGGCTTTCTTGGCAGCCTTGGCCGCTTCTTGCTTGGCCTTTTGTTCACGCTGCCTGGCTTGCATGTTGCGAATGCCGCGAAAACGCTCGACGCGCTCGGGAGGCTTGATACTTCTCCAGATCATAAAGCCTCCCACCAAGACGCCCAAAGCACCCATGAAGAACAACCCATAAGTGGGGTGTTTGGCCTGGTCGGTGGTGAAGAAGAGCGCCAAGAAGAGCAGGCCAAAAAATAGGACGAACTGCCCGACACGACCTCTTTCCAGGTTCACCGACAACCATCTCCTAAGTTGATATGAGTTCGGGGTCAGGGCCAAAACACCTGTTCTGCTAACCCGAATTTCCGTTATTTAACCATGTTGCGGATCTGCTCGTGCATGTACAGCGGCAGGTAGTAGAGCCCGCCGGAGTTCTTGCCGCTTGAGCCAGAGCCTTTCCAGCCGCCAAAGGGTTGGAAGCCAGGCCAGGCACCGGTGGTAGCGCCCTGCGGGCGGTTGGCATAGGTCACGCCAGCTTCGATCCGGTCGTAGAACCACTCGACCTCTTCCGGCGTGCCGTAGAAACCAGCCGTCAGGCCGTAATTGACATCATTGGCCATCTGCATGCCCTCTTCCAGCGAGCTGACCTTGCCAATGGTGGTGATGGGCAGGAACATCTCTTCTTTCCACAGCCGGTGGGTGTAAGGCAGGTCGGCCACCAGGGTGGGTGCGCAGAAATAGCCCTTGCCCAGCGCGCCGTCGGTCAGCACCTGCCCGCCAGTGAGGAAGCGGCCCGATTTTCCAAGTTCAGCGCTGAAATCTTTGAAATCTTGATATGCGCCAGAATTGGCCACCGGGCCCATGTAGACACTGCGGTCGGTGGGGTCGCCAACAGCCAGCTTTTGGGTCAGGCCCACCAGCCGCTCTACCAATTCATCGTACACCGGGGCTTCGATGTACACGCGCGAGCAGGCCGAGCACTTTTGCCCCTGCAGGCCAAAGGCCGAGCGCACGATGCCCAGGGCGGCGCGCTCCAGGTCTGCATGGCGAGAGACGAGGGTGGGGTTCTTGCCGCCCAGCTCCAGGATCGTCGGGCGCACGTAGCGGCAGTCAGAGAAATCGCGGAACAACTGCATGCCCACGTCGAAAGAGCCGGTGAAGGTCACGCCGCTCACGTGGTCGCAGGTGACCAGCGCCTTGCCCAGGGTGCGGCCGGGGCCGGTGACGTAATTGAACACGCCGTCAGGGATCCCGGCGTCGCGCAGGCACTCTGCCAGCAGGCGCACCGTCCAGGGGGTATCGGTGGCGGGCTTCATGACCACGGTGTTCCCGGCTGCCAGGGCGGCGCCGGTTGGCCCACCGGTGAGCGCGCCAGGGAAATTGAAGGGGCTGATCACCAGCCAGACGCCGTAAGGGCGCAGCACCGAATAATTGGTGGAGGTGTAGCCCTGCAATGGGTCGCGGCCCATCTCAACCACGTAACCCTCGTTCTTTTCCATCTGGTCGCAGGCATAGCGGATCAGGTCGGCGGTTTCGGCCACGTCGCCCAGCGATTCCATGCGGTTCTTGCCCACTTCCAGGGCCATGGCGGCTCCGATCTCAAAGATGCGCTCATCAATCAGGCTGGCGGCTTTGCGCAGCAGGGCCACCCGTTCTTGCCATTTCATCCGGCTCCACATGGGGAAGGCCTGGTGAGCAGCCGCCAGGGCTTGGTGGGCATCTTGCTCGCCGCCTTTTTGGAACACGCCCAACACCCAATCGGTATTGATGGGAGAGCGATCCTCAAATTTCTCGGCCGCGAAATGATCCTGGCCGCCGATGATCATGGCATGCTCTTGCCCCAGGTTGGCTTTGATCTTGGCTAAGGCTCCCTCGAAGCGCGTATGCAGCTCTTCGGGAGGGTTGAACATCGTCGAATAGGTCAGCTTAAAGCCCTCAGTCATTTGCAGATACCTCCAAGGTGGTGTGTGATTTGCCTAGTATAGCAGAGGGGTGCTTTCTCGTCAAAAGGCTTCTATTACTTTATTGCATGCTTTGCAGAAATGCGCTAGACTTATAGCATGGGTAACCCAAACCTGGTCAACCATCATTTACAAAGTGAACCCTTCTTCTTCAGCGCCGGCCCAGTGGGGGCCTTGCTCTTGCATGGGTTCACCGCCACTGCCTGGGAAACGCGTCCCCTGGCAGTGCGCCTGCATGCCCAGGGTTACACCGTGTCGGGGCCGCTGCTGCCGGGGCACGGCACCACACCAGAGCACTTGAATCAAGTACACTGGCAAGATTGGACTGCCGCCGCCGAACAAAGTTACCAGGAACTGCGGGCGCACTGCCAGAAGATCATCGTCGGCGGCGAGTCGATGGGGGCATTGGTGGCCTTGTACCTGGCCGCGCGGCATCCTGAGGCGGCTGCGGTGCTGGCTTATGCCCCGGCCCTCAAGCTGAACCAATCCACCGCTGCCCTGGTCAAGCTGCGCCTGGCGGCGCCTTTTGTGGCTGCCTCGCCCAAAGATTTAACCAATCCCTCGCCAAACTGGCAGGGATACCCGGTCAATCCCCTCAAAGGGGTGCTGCAGCTCCTGGCCTTTCAAAAAGCGGTGCGCAAGCTGCTGCCGCGCATCCATCAACCGCTGCTGGTGGTGCAAGGCCGCCTGGATAAAACCGTCCATCCCAGCGTTGGCGAGATGATCCTACAGGGCATCTCCTCGCCGGTCAAAGCGCTTCACTGGATGGAAAACTCAACCCATATCGTGCTGTTGGATCAAGAGATTGACGAGATCACCCGGCTCACCCTGGATTTCTTACAGGCTGCGCTGGCACAAGCAGGATGAGGAAAACTGCCATGTTCTTCACACATTCCACCTTTTTGGGCATCGACCCCACTGCTGGTCAGCGGCCTTTTTCTTATGCCGCGCTAGATAGCAACCTGCGTTTATTGGCGCTTGGGCAGGGCAGCATGGAGGATGTGCTGGCCTTTGCGGGTGGTCAGCGCGAGGCCTTTGCGGCGGTGTGTGCCCCGCGCCAGCCCAACCAGGGCCTGATGCAGCGCCCTGAGGTGCGCGAAAGGCTTAACCCCCAGCCGCGTCCGGGCCGTTGGGCCGATTATCGCGTGGCAGAATATGAACTGCGCCAGCGTAACATCAGTTGTTATAAGACCCCTGCTGACGAACAGTCCAGCCCGCATTGGATGCAGATCGGCTTTGCGCTCTACCGCCGCCTGGAAGAACTCGGTTACCAGGCCTATCCTGCCAGCGGGCCTGCCCTGCAAGCTGTGGAAGTGTACCCCCATGCCTGTTATTGCGCGCTGTTAGGGCAGTCGCCCCTGCCCAAGAATACCTTCGAAGGGCGCATCCAGCGCCAGTTGGCCCTGTACGAACAGAAGATCTCCGTCCCCGACCCGATGGATCTGTTTGAGGAGATCACCCGCCACCGCTTATTGCAGGGGGTGCTGCCCACCAAAGACCTGTACAGCCAGGGCGAGCTGGATGCCCTGGTGGCGGCTTTCACTGCCTGGCTGGCAGCCACCCACCCTGAGCGCACCTGCACCCTGGGTGACCCGGCTGAAGGGGTGGTGGTATTCCCGGTGGCGGCGCTGAAGACGAAATACTAGGGCGTTGGCCTTGCTTCAGGCTTCTCCGCGCCAGCGCGGTACGATTCTGATACCAGGTGAAAGTGCAACTGCGGCAGATCCTGGTAAGCTCCCCCATTGACGATCAAGCGATAACCGGCTTGCTCCAGGCCCAGCTCTTGCACCAGGCTTTGGGCCATTTGCATTACCTCGCCTAACAGCCCGGCCTCTTCTGGCTTCAGGCTGGCCAGGTTGGGGATGGCGCGCTTGGGCACGATCAGGATGTGCAGGGGGTATGAGGGGCTGGGGTGGTAGAAGGCCAGCAGGTTGGGGCTTTCGCGCAGGCGGTGGACGGGGATGGCAAAGCTCATGTGGGCAAAAATCCAGGGGACGAGGGCCTTCCCAAGGTGGGAACGGGCCAGGGCAAAAGCCCAGCGGCGAAAGGAAGCGTTCGGCACACTGAACTTTACAGCGCCTTCAGCAGGCGCAAGCCGAATTCTTCCGGTTGGCTGCGCTCGATGACCAGGTCGCGGGCCTTGTGGAAGCTGAGAAAATCGCGCAGGGCGGCGGCTGTGCCGGTCACCAATTCCTCATCTGGTAAGACGCCCGGCTCGAGATACAGGGCTTTCAGGCGCAGCCGGCCAGCCTGGCGTTCTAGCTTGGGGTCAAAGCGCCCCACCAGGCGCTCGTGGTGCAAGATGGGCAGGCAGTAATAGCCCCAAATGCGCTGTGGGGCAGGCTTGTAACACTCCAGCGCTTGTTCAAAAGCCCACAGGTGCTGGTCGCGGTCGCGCGCCCAGAACAGGCTGTCAAAGGGGCTGAGGAAGGTGGTGCGGCGGGCAGGCAGGGCGCCGCTGGCGGCTTGCTCTAGCAGAGCCTGGTGGTCACGGTGCACGATCATCTCAGCCTGGCTGCCGTTGGCCAACTGACCCTGCACCGGCACCAGCACACCCTCTTTCAGCATGCCCTGGATGATGGCCCTGGAGGGGGTGCGCTTGCGGTAGGCATAATCGGCGGCCTGCAGCGGCTGGCAAACCCCCAGTGCCCGCGCCCCCAGCTCGATCCAATAGCGGTCACGTTCTTCGGGGCTGGGGGGTGTGGTATCCACCCAGCCTGGCAAGACGCGCTCGGTAAGGTCATAGATGCGCTGGAATTTGACCCGTTCGGCGATCATCAGGTCGCCGAAGGCATATAAGAATTCCAGCGCCACCTTGGCGGGCTTCCAATCCCACCAACTGCCGCGCCGGGGGCCGTCATATTCAAAATCACTGGGCCGGGTTGGGCCGTTCTGGCGCACATATTCCAACACCTCTTCTACCATTTGGGGGTTGCCTTCTTGGGTCAACCAGCGGCGGTACCAATCAGAGGGTTCAAGGCGCGTTTTGTTCTGCTGCGGCATCTGGTAGCGGTAATCTTCCAGCGGGATGAGCGAGGCGCAGCGCTGCCAGCCCTCGAAGATGCGCCGCTCGGCCGGGTTGTAGGCCAAGCGGTCAAAGTCGGCAGGGTCATAGCTCCCCAGCCGCGACCAAAGGGTCAGGTAATGGCTGCGGTGAACCATTTGCAGGGTGTCGATCTGCACGCAGCCCACCTGGCGCACAGCCTTGCAGATGGCATCTGGCGTGCTGGGTGGCTCTTGGCCGTTGGGGGTGGTCAGACCCTGGGCATGCAAGGCCAGGGCGCGCAGGGCAGTGAGGGGGTAGACGGTGGGCATAGGTTTGCATTATACCCTGTGATCGTGGGCATGGTAAAATCTTTGGCGTGAACGCCATCGACAAATGTCCCGAGTGTGGCGCGCTTTGGCCGGAGGGCCAAACCTGCCAGGATGCCTTCCACCAGATGTTGTTCTGGGAAGCAGAAACGCCCGCACTGGGCGAAGTGCACCACCTGGTGGTCTTGTGCTACCACCTCCAGCACCCCAGCCTGTATTCTCCCGATGGGCTGCGAGAAGGCCAACGCCTGCTGGCGATGTTCTTGGATGAGGGTCGGACCCCCCAGCAAGTGGTTAAGCGGCAGCGTCCCCGGGTGGCTTCAGGCCAGCGCCAGTGGAAGATCACCGCTCGGCCCGGTGCACACGGCGCGTACGAGAGGCCCATCTCATGGACGATGTGGGCTGGGGATGTGATCGCTGGCGGCGCGCAGAATTACTGCGAAAATGTCCGGTGCTGGGCGGCTTCCATCCAGGCCGCGCTCAGGCTTTTTCAGCATCCCTGAAGTAGAACACCTCGTCGTGCGAGACAAATTCGTAATCTTCATAAACGAACTTGGCTGAAAAGAAGCCTGGCTGGTCCAGCCAGGGGATAAACACGCGGTCCCCCTCCCATAGATTCAGTTCCAACAGGTGTTCGTTGTCGATCCAGGCCAGGGTGCCTTCGGGCGAATCGATCAATTGCCCCTCGAATTCGGTCATCACGAACACGAAGGTGTACCAATCCTCTTCCTTTGAAAAAGCCGGGAAGGTGATCATACCTTTGAAGAGTGGGTTGCGCACCACCAGGCCGGTTTCTTCGAACACCTCGCGCATGGCGCATTCTTCGGGTGTCTCGCCGGGCTCCAGCTTGCCGCCCATCCCGTTCCATTTGCCCATATGCATATCGTTGGCTTTTTTGATGCGGTGCACCATCAGGGTTTGGCCGGCGCGCCGGACGTAGCATAGCGTGGCGAGTTTCATAAATTGTCTCCTTAATCTTGCGGATAGGGCTATTCTATCAAATATCAGGTGGTGATAGAATGTCGCTATGACCTCCATCGGGCATTCATTGACTGGAATTGCCATCGGCGTGTTGAGCTTGCCGCCGCAGGTTGCCCCACGCCGCACCTTTTTCCACATTGCGGCCTTTACAGTGTTGGCCAACATTCCTGATCTCAGCCTGCCTGGCTGGTGGCATGACCGTTATTACTTCAGCCATAGTTTGTATGTCAACTTGCTGTTGATGCTGCTTGATTCGTTTTATAACCACGGCCTGGGGGTGGCAATCTTCTGGCCTTTTTCAGAAGGGCGGTTGGTTTTGCCACTGCCCTGGTTTTCAATTATGGATGGGCCATTATGGAGCTGGCAGGCGCTGCGTATTTCTCTGATCGAAGTGGCTTTTTACCTGCCGTTGATAGGGTTGGCGGTGTGGTATCGAAAGATACAAAAACGAACCTGATACGGCATCTTCTCATAACTGCTTGCGGATAAATTCCACCAACCAGGCTTCTTCTTCAGGGATCTCTTCGCTCAGGCGGGCTGCGGCGACCACCGGCAGCCAACTGCTCAGTTGGCCGCTTCCACCCGGGCAGCGCTGAAAATAGCGCCGCAGGTAAACCTGCTGGAACCAGCCGCGTAGCCACTGAACCAGCCAGGGCATGGGGGTTCCCGGCGGCAGCGATCTTCCGCCTAACAGCAGGCAGGTGCGGGCCACGTCTGCCTGGGGGTTTCCGCTGGTGGCATCGATCCAATCGATCACCACCGGCCCGCGCCCGCTCAATAACACGTTATCCGGGTGGAAATCGCCGTGGCAAAGCTGTTCTCCCATTGGCAGGCGGCGCAAGGCCAGCAGGGCGGCGTGGCGCAAGAATTCTGACAGCGCCGCGGCGTGATGGATCTTGTGCTGCAAACGTTCGTGCTGGTCGGGCAGGTCGCTGCAAGTGCGGCTGTGCATATCAACGTGCAGGTCAGCCAAGAGCCGCGCCATGGCCGTCAATCGCCAGGGTTTTCGGCGAAACACCTCCAGCATCGAGGCCCCATCCAGCCGTTCAAATTCCAATCCTGGGCGTCCATTGACCTGTACCACCTGACCCACATCTGGCGCCGCCGGCCAGGTGGCCCGCACGATGCGTGCCTGGCGCGCTTCGTATTCTGCTGCCGAAACAGGCATCCATTCGCGGAACAGCTTGAGCACCTGGCCCTCTTTCCAGGCGTATACTTCGGCTGTGCGCCCGGTGGCAATGGGTGGCTCAAGCGGCAGGCTCAATCTTACTCCCCGGTGCGTGCGCGCCGCTGCTGGGTCATCATACCAGCCTGCCTGACCAAGCCTCGTAGCGATGGCCGCGGCGCTCATCGCCCTGGTAGAAGGCCAGGTAGGTCATCAACTGGTAGGGGATGAACTTCTGCTCTTCGGGGCGGTAGCGGGTCAGGTCGTAATAAGTACGCCAGGTGCCGGTGTTGACCATGATCTGGTAGGCCAGCCGGTCGCCCACGTGGTATGTGTCCAGCGGCACAATCTCGTGGTGGTGAGTGTGACCATAGACGATGAAATCGGCCCGCCGGCTGGTAAAGGCCGCCTCGCTGATGGCATGGTTGGCAAAAGACAGCGCATCACTCCACAGTTTTTTCTGGATCCAGGTCATCAGGTCGTTGATGCTTTCAAAAGACGCCAGCTTGGTCACCTTGAGCACCATTTCCAGCCCATCCACGCTGTCAAAGGGGTTCAGCGCTTTGTCGTGGGCGCGCACGAATTTCAGGGCCAAGAATTCTCCTGCCAGCTCATCCCATATGGCCTTGACCTTGGCCTGGATGCTCGGGGCGCCGCCGTATTGGCGCACCTGGCTGCTGATCCACAACGGGGCCGCCACGCTGGGGCGGATATTGGTGATCTCGTGCAGCTCGCGGTAGAAGCTGTCGGGCAGCACACCGCTGAGGCGGTTCTCAACTTCGATTGGGAAGCGGTTGAGCAGGTCGATTGCCAGCGCGTCGCCCAGGGTCGACACATTGCGTCCCTGTTTTTGGTTATAGTTGAACTTGTCGAAGTAGTCGCCATGCCTGGCAAAGACGCGGTGCTCGTCGAGCATCTGCATCAGTGCGTTCGATTCGTGCGGGTCGAAGGGGAATGGCGTGGGCTCGTTTTGCAAACCCAAGGCCTCGATGATCTCCTGGCGGATCTGGTCATAAGGCTCGCCGGGCAGGTGGTACATCCAATCGTGGTTGCCCACCATGTAATGGATCTTCACCCTGACCGGGATGCGCCCGCCGACATCCGTCGCCGGGTTGCCGCGCATATCGGCCGGCGGCAGCACAATCGCTTCGCCAGAGGCAAGCTGGCGGAAAATGGCAAAGCTCTGGGCGTTGGCCTTCAAGATGGCGCGAGTGATCTGCCGCAGCTTGGCGGGCAGCTCCGGCTGGTTGGGGTCGCTCCAGGGGCGGGCATAACCCGGTTCGCCGGGCCTCTCGGTCAGCCATAGGGCAGAATGGACCACTTCAAGGATATCTCCCAGCAGCAGCAAGTGCACCTCTTCGATCGGCCGGTAGCGGCCATCATCGCGCACCGAGGCAGTCAGGGCCATCTGCTCCAGCCGGTCACGGAAGATGCGGAAAGCATCTGCAGAAATGGTTTTTCCGCAGGTGTTGTCGCCCATGTGCAGGTCACTGATGATGATTAACATCGGCTTCTACTCCCTAAAATCCCAGCTCATTCAAGATCTGGTCTGTGCTGCGCGGGCTGCCAGATTTGCTCAACAGCTCTTCCCAGAATTTATCGTCATAGCGGCGAGAGCGCACCGGCAGCGGCATGGGCACCCCCCAGCCAAGCAGCAGCACCTCTTCTTTGGCTTGCAGGTGCGCCAGCATGCCGCGCAGCGCCTCGCGCCCGGCCAGGCCCGAGAGCACGGCATGGATGTCGTCCTCGTCGCCCAGCCAACCCGAAATGCGCGTCCCCAACTGCGACATCACCTCGTCGTAGATCTGCGAGGGACGCTGGTCAATGATCAGCAGGGTCACGTAATACTTGCGCATCTCGCGCGCAATGGTGCTGAAGGTGGTCTGGGCAGCCATCTCGCGGTTGAGCAGCTTGTGCGCTTCTTCGACGACGATCACCAGGGGGCGGGGTTCGTCCTGCCCGGTGGAACGGAAGGCATTGGTGCGCTGTTCCCAGGCGGCGCGGATGCGCCGGGTAAGCAGGTTGGCTACCAGCAGGTAGTCCAGGTCGCTTTCAAAGTCGCCAAAAGAGAGCACCACGTGCTGCCCGCTGCCCAGGGCTTTGACGATCTCACCGATCGAGTCGGCGGCAGGTTTTTCAACAATGTAGGGTTTATTGAACAGGCGGCCCAACTTGGAATGCAGCCCCTCCGCCGCCGACACATTCACGCCCGTCCGGTTGGCCCAGGCGGCCACGCTGTTAGAGGCCGGGACCTTCTTGCCGTTTTCGTCTTCGACCATGTCGCCGTTTTTTAAGTCTCTGAAGGCCGAGAACCAGCCCTCGCGCCCAAAGCTGTTGGCGAGCGCCTCTAATGTGGTGGGGGTGGTTTCCTTCAGGTTCAGCTCACGGGTTAGCATCTCGATATCTTCGGGGGCGATATCTTTGCGGGCAATCTCCAGGTTAAAATCAGGCGCCTGGCCGCGGATCTTTGCCCCAGCGCCCAGTCCCACCACCCGCACGCGGCTGCGGAACTTGGTTTTCAGGCCGATGACGCGTTTGCCGGTATCTGAGGCGGTATCGTCAAAGCCATATTCGTTGTGCATGTCAAACACCAGCACCGAGGCCGCGTTATACTGGATCAGCCCGGCTAACACGATGCGCGCCAAGAAAGATTTGCCCGTGCCGGTGGCGCCAAAGACGCCCGATGAGCGCTGGACGAATTTTGCCAGGTCCATGCACACCGGGTGGCCTTGCTCGCGGGTGTAACCGATGACAAAATTGCCCTCTTTCCCCGGGTCGCCAAATATCTCGGCAATATCGCCGGGCTGGGCCGGGCGCACTGGGGCGTGGTGCGGGGGGATGGTCTTGACCGGCATCGGGTGGGGGTCTTCAGGGTGTTCCAGCCGCCAGGCCTCATACTGAGGCGAGGCAGGGTCGGGGCCGCGTTCCAGCATCAGCGCGGGCAGCACTTCCAGGTTGGTGAAGAGCGTTTGGCCGTGCAGCAAACGGGCCAACTCGGCCGGCAGGCGCGTTTCGCTCTGCTCATCGGCAAAGCGCGGGTCGGTGGCGCCGAGCTGAAGATCCGTCACCAGGCCGTAGAACTGCCAATCGCCGCTTTCAATGACCACAAAAGCCCCTTCTTGCATCTCTTGCGAGGGGATGGTCAGGCGCACGCGCAGGTTCTCTTTTAGCCCGCCGCCGACGATGTAACCGATGCTTGCGTGTTCGTGTTCGCTCATCATATTTCCTCTCCCACAGCCGTATCATCCATCAGCGGCAGGGGAACTTCAAACAGGCGCGAGGTCAGCACGCCGTTTTGAATGCTGAACAGGCGGTACTGAGGGTTTGCCAGGCGCACTGCCAGCGTGTCGATGGGGTGAAACGTGTAGCTGGTTGAACGCAGGCCCCAGGTTGGGATGCCGTATTCAACTTTCTCGTAAGAAATGTGCGTGTGCCCGGCAATGATGCCCAAGATGCGGGCGGTTGTGGTGGGGGCGCACAGGGCTTCCCAAAAAGCATTGACCTCGTCAGCGATAAAGGCATCCATCCAGCGCATGTTCAACGATGTCACCTGGTGATGCATGCAGATGACCAGGGGCAGGCCGCTGCGCAAGCCCTGATCCAGGCAGTTGTACAGCTCAGGGTACAGGCGCGCTTTGCTGTCGGCGCCCCAATCCAGGCACAAGAAGAGCACCCCTTTGTGCTCAAAGGAGGCATTCAACATGCCCCCGGGCCGGCTGAGCGGGAAGAACTGCTCGCACATGCGTCGCCGGTCATCATGGTTGCCGGGCATCAGGTAAAGGGGGAGACCCTCCAGGCCGGGCCGCCTCATGCTCAGCGGGCCGGGAAACGCCGCCGATCCAGGGGCAGCCCCGAGTTCATTTTGCAGCCAGGTGTAGCCTTGGGGGGTGGGCGGGTCCACCAGGTCGCCGGTGGAGATCAAAAAATCGGCCTGGGGGGCGGCATATTGGGCCAGGTGCTGCAGGGTTTGCGTAAACGTGTAATTCACCGCATACCCCAGTCGAACGCTGGTAGCGCTCGGCCCCAGGTGATGGTCTGTGATTTGGATGAAGGAGAAATCTTCTGGCATCGGCTTTCCTCTGGCAGCTCACCTGCCTATGGCAATCCATCTGCCAGGGCGCCCAGCACGTTCATCAGCGTGGGGTAATCATCGCGCAGCAGGGTGATCAGCTCTTGCGTGGCGGTGCTGCCCCAGCCCCAGTTGCCGGCCGCGGCATGCGCAGCCTGGGCCTGCTGGACATGCGCTGCCAGCAGTTCAGCGGCAGGCAGGTCGGCGGCCCGCAGAACGTGGCGGAAATAGCCAAAGCGCCCCGCGGCGGTGAACTGGCGCAGCTCATCGCCCTCGCACAGGTAGATCATATCCAGGCTGAGCGGCGGGCGCGGTGGCAGCAGGTGCGAAATGACCCCCTGCTGGCGGTAACCGACGGCCAAGACGCTCATTTCCAGCGGCACGTTGCGGTTGATGCGGTTATCGGCGATGATGTTGTCATCTATGCCTTCTGCGGTGACCAACTGCCGCACCAGTCCATCGTCGTCAATGTGGATATCGTAGATTAATCCATAAACCTGGTAGTCATCAGCCACGGGCACGCGCAGCAGTGCCCCAAAGGATGGGGCATCCACCTGGTCCACGCGGCAGCCCACCACAAAGCCAGATGTCCCGGCGCGCAGCAGCCTTCCGATCTCAATCGCTTTCATAGTTTGTGTCTTGTCCTCCCGCCCAGGTCTTTTCCGGCTTGCTTGAATGAGCGGCCCTCAACCGGGATGCCAAGCTGGGTCAGCTCGTGAAGAATCATCTGGGTTACTTCCTCTTGCTCGTCGTGGCTGACCACGGCTGTTTCGTGGGCGCGGTGCAGCAGGTAAGGGTAGGGGCGCGCCCCCATGATGCGGCATTGGTGGATCAATACGGCGTGCAGGCCGTCTAACATGGCCTGGTCTTTGGCAACCCAGGCCGGGATCTCGACGCGCGCCAATCCCTGCCGCCCACGACCGACGTTTAAATAGAAGAAGTGCAGCGCCAGGGCATCCTTGTAGCGCTTGGCCGATTGCGACTGCATGGCAAACACCGCCGAGCGCTGTCCGGGCTTGAGCAGGTCGCGGTACAGGTCCATATCCCGCACCCTTTGCAAGGGGCGATAATCGCGCATCTCTTTGACCTGTTCTGGGCCGGCTTTGGCCACTTCGAGCAGGCGCACCACCAGCTCAGCAGATGGCTTATCTACATAACCGGCAGTGGTCACGTTGGCCTGGTACATCTGCTCCAGGATATGCAGGTACTCATCCAGGCTGCGCTGGAATTCGGCGGCTTCGTCGCCGCCATCCCCCTTGGCGCCCCATAACTCCATCGGCCCATCTGTGAATGTGATCACTGGGGCGGGCGCCTGGGCGGCTTGCTCGGCCAACAGGATGCGTTCTTTCATATCTCGCCTTAACGATAGCATTGTATCGCTGAGGTACGAGGCCTGGGCGTCATAGAATAATTTGCATTCCTTGAAAATTACAGGCGGACTGCCGGCAGCGTGCTGCATCTGGATCACCCCCACGTTCACCAGGCCGTACTCCACCTCGGCGTGCCGGTCTACGAAGATCTGTGAGCCATCCGCCGCCAAAATGCTGGCCTGGGCCGGCAGGGGCGGCAGGTCAATGCAGGCATCCAGCCGCTCGTGAACCGGCAGCGCACAGCGCAGCGATGGGTCGTGGCTGCGCACCACTTCTTGTACTTTTTGGCGCAGTTCTTCAATGCGCCCGGCATGGATTTCCAGCAGTCGAAGGGCCTCTGCCCGCCGGTCTTCCAACTCTCGCTGGCGTTGGAGCGCATTTGCCCCCAGCTCTGTGACTTGTTGGCGGACTTGTTGGAAATCCAGGGCCATTTTATCCGGCTTTGTCTTTACACATCGATTCGAAGATCAATTGCAGCTCGCCCAGGGTTTCCTTTTCGCGCTGTTGGATATAGCTGAGCAGGAGCGGTTCAACCTCAGGGTTGGGAAAGATGCGGATGCCCAGGCGGTGCAAGAAGGTGCCCTCTTGATCCACCACGTTGGTGACCCTGCCGTTGAAGCGCACGATCGTCTCAGTATTGGGCAAACGGAAATCGACGTAGACCTCTTTCTCTTTCTCAAACGACAGGTCGCCGTAGATGTAGGCGGCAAAAGTACATACCCCAACGCCGGTGGAAGAGATGTCGGCAATTTTTCCGCCGATGCGCCGCCGGCCATCGTATATTTCAGCGTCAATGGGCTCATTGGGATGAACGCGTATGGCCGTGCGCAGCCCCACCTTGTTGCCACTTTCCACAAACTCCATCAGCGCCACGCGCTGCTTGGGCACATCGGCCCCCACCACGTTGGCGCGGTAAGTCTGCAGCAGCCGCTGGCTTTGCAGGTAAGTCTTGCCCTCCAAAGCCATGCAGACTGCCTGGTGTGGGTGCACCGACAGGCCCACCATGCCGCGATCTACGGCGACAATGGTGGCTGGATAATTGATCGGAAAGCCGCGATACGTGTTGAGCAGGGTAACGCTCTCGTTATCGTTAGAAATCTTGCGGAAGATGGTCATCAGTTCATCGTTTGCTTCCATCCCACACACTCCTTACCGCACACACTTCGAATGAAATCGATACAAGTATATTTTACGCCATCTTAAGCTTTTTTTGCGCGTCTTGTTTGCGCAAAATGAATTTGAGGATTTCTTCAGCCACTGCCGGGATAACAGACAAGCCCAAGATCACGCCCCATTCAGCCAGGCTGGGCATGTGGGTGTTGAAGATGGGCTGTAAGAACGGCAGGCCTACCACCGCCATCATCAAGACCAGCGAGAGACCCACAGCATACTGCATGTACTTGTTGGAGAAGACGCCAATCTGGAAGATCGAGGCGCGTTCAGAGCGAACGGTGTAAGCACGCAGCAGCTCGCACATCGAAAGGGTTACAAAGGCCATCGTTTCGGCTGTTTGGACATCCACACCACTGTAGTTGAAGCGCAGCAAGAACAGGAACGGATTCTCGCCTGCCGGCAGGTGCCCCTGGGCTTCCAGCTCCCACAGCAGGCCGATGATAAAGGCAGCCAGGGTGGCGAAGGTCTGCGCAAAGCCCTGCAAGATCAGGCCAGAGCTCATGGAGCGGTTGATGATGGGTTCGTTGGTGGGGCGCGGTGGGCGCTGCATGGTATCGGGGTCGCCCTTTTCCATCGCCAGCGCCAGGGCCGGCGCACCGTCGGTCAACAGGTTCAGCCACAACAATTGAATGACCGTCAGCGGGCTGGGCAGGCCGGCCAAGGTAGCCAGGAAGATGATGGCGATCTCGGCGACGTTGGAGGAGAGCAAGAAATACACAAATTTACGGATGTTCTCGTAAATGATGCGCCCCTGTTCCACGGCAGCCACGATGCTGGCGTAGTTGTCGTCCGTCAGCACCATGTCGGCGCTGCCTTTGGCTACATCGGTGCCGGTGATGCCCATAGCAACGCCAATGTTGGCGCGCTTGATGGAGGGGGCATCGTTCACCCCATCGCCGGTCATTGCCACCACCTCGCCGCGAGCGCGCAGGGCATCTACGATGCGCATCTTGTGTTCCGGCGAGACGCGTGCAAATACATCGGTAACAGCCACTTGCTCTGTCAACTGCTCGTCGGTCATAGCGTTCAAATCGTGGCCGCTCAACACCTGGTGATCGGGCCGCAGCAAGCCGATGGATTGGGCAATGGCGCGAGCCGTGTTGGCGTAGTCACCGGTGATCATGATGGTCCGGATGCCTGCCGTCAGGGCGTTCTTCAGCGCGGGGGCCACCTCAGGCCGGGGCGGGTCGATCATGCCGATCAGCCCAACGAAGACCAGGTCTTTTTCCAGGGCCGCGGCATTGCTGGTATCGGGCATGTCAGGGCGAACATGGTACGCCATGCCCAGCACGCGCAGCGCCTGCTGGCTCATCATATCATTGGCTTCTAGGATGCGCTGGCGGGCCGCCTCATCCAACGGAGCCGAGGTATCGTCAATGCGTTGGTAGTGGCTGCACAGCTCCAGCACCATATCTGGTGCGCCTTTGATGGCAATCACATACTGGTTGTTATGCCTCTCTTGATCATAGAAAGGCGAGATGTCTTCAGGGGTCAGGTCTTTGATGTGGTGCACCGTGATCATGCGCTTGCGCTCAGAGTCAAAGGGCACTTCGCCCACCCGGGGGTAGGCCTCGTAAAGCGGGCGCGGCAGTGCGCCGGCCTTGGCTGCGGCGACCACCAATGCGCCCTCTGTGGGGTCGCCGATCATGCGGTAGGTTTGTTCTTCCTCGCTGGTGCCCGATATCTCCAGCTCGGCATCATTGTTCAACGCCCCCAGCCACAGGGTGGTCAGGATGGCCGGGTAGTCGGTCAGCTTGACGGGTTGGCCGTCTTGGCTGAATTCACCCTTCAGGGCATAAGGTTTCCCGCCCACGGTGATCGTCTGACCATCTGCCCACAGGGTGGTGGCGGTCATCTCGTTTTGGGTTAAGGTGCCGGTCTTGTCTGAGCAGATGGTGGTGGTAGAGCCAAGCGTTTCCACCGAAGACAGGCGGCGGATGAGCGCATGGCGGCGGGTCATCTCGCGCATCCCCAGCGCCAGGCTGATGGTCACCACGGCAGCCAGCCCTTCGGGCACAGCCGCAATTGCCAGGCCAACCGCCAACATGAACATTTCCAGCGGCTCGTTCCCACGCAGCCAACCCACCAAGAACACGATGGCACAAATCGCCAGGGCGCCCCAGCCCAGCATCTTGCCCAACTGGTCCAGGCGTTTCTGCAGGGGGGTGGGTTCGTGGCCCACAGATTGCAGCATCTCGGCGATCAGGCCGATTTGGGTGCGCATGCCGGTGCTGACCACCACGCCGCGCCCGCGGCCATAAGAGACCATGGTGCCCATGAAGGTGGTATTCTTGCGGTCGCCCAGGGGAATATCGGCCTGCAGGTTGATATTGGCATTCTTTTCTACCGGCACCGATTCGCCCGTCAGGGCGGCCTCTTCCACGCGCAGATTAACCGCTTCGAGCAGGCGGATGTCGGCGGGAATAAAGTTGCCGGCCTCCAACATCACAATATCGCCGGGCACCAATTGGGGCGCAGGCAGCGATTGGCGGTGACCATCCCGCAGCACCTGGGCCTCAGGCGCACTCAATTTCTTCAGGGCCGCCAGTGCCTGCTCGGCGCGGCTCTCTTGCACAATGCCCAACACCGCGTTCATCACCACGATGATCAGAATGGCAATCGCTTCTTCGTAATCGCCCAGCACAGCCGAGATGAGCGATGCCACCACCAGCATGATGACGATGAAATTGTTGAACTGATCCCACAACATCTGCCAGAAGGTTGCACCAGGGGCCTCGTCCAATTGATTGAGGCCGTATTGTTGCAAACGCTTCTCAGCCTCTGCCGCACTTAAACCGGTGTCAGACGGCGTGGCCAATTGGCGCAGGGTTTCTTCAGAGGTTAAAGCATGCCAGCTTTCGAGGACAGGCTTTTCTGGGGCGAGCTTCTCTTGTTTGGGCATTGAATCTCCGTTAATTGCAATTGGAATTGTGGATGATACTCACAGGGGGCATCAAAAACACAGACAAAATTATATCGCAAGTTGCTATAATCAACCAAAAGGATTAATCATGGCAAACAAAATCTTACAGCGCTCTGCGGCAGGCCAAAAGATCAGCCTGCAGAATGGTATACGAAATGTGCCCGATCACCCAATCTTGCCCTTCATCGAGGGAGATGGTATTGGGCGAGATATATGGCAGGCTGCGGTGGGTGTTTTTGACGCCGCCGTCGAAAAGGCCTACGGCGGGCGGCGCAAAGTGGCCTGGTTGGAGGTTTATGCGGGTGAAAAGGCCTTTAGCCAGTTTGGCACCTGGCTGCCAGCCGAAACGATCTCCGCCTTCCGCCAATTCTCGGTTGGCATCAAAGGCCCCCTGGCGACCCCCACCGGCGGTGGATTCCGTTCGTTGAATGTGGCGCTGCGCGAAGCCCTTGACCTGTATGTTTGCCAGCGGCCGGTGCGCTATTTTGCGGGCGCGCCCTCTCCGGTCAGTCGCCCAGAGCAGGTGAATATGGTCATCTTCCGCGAGAACACCGAGGACCTCTACAATGGCATCGAGTTTGAGCTTGGCTCGGCAGGCAGCCAGCAGTTCAAGGCCCTGTTCAAAGATCACTTCCCTGCCGAGTATGCAAAGATCCGTTTTCCAGATACTGCCGGCATTGGCCTCAAGTTGGTCTCAAAAGAGGGCACCTGCCGCCTGGTACGCGCTGCCATCCAGTGGGCCTTGGATAACCGGCGCAAGAACCTTACCCTGGTCCACAAGGGGAACATCATGAAGTACACCGAGGGGGCTTTCCAGAAGTGGGGGTACGAGCTGGCAGAAGCTGAGTTTGGCGACCGCGTGTACACCCGGGCGCAGTGGGAACGTACCAGAGCCGGGTGCGGCGAGAGCGCAGCCAATGCCGAGCAAGAGGCGGCCTTGCAATCTGGCAGGCTGTTGATCAAAGACTTGATCGCCGATACGGTTTTTCAGCAGACCATCACCCAGCCTCAAGAGTTTGACGTGCTGGCAACCATGAATCTGAACGGCGATTACCTGTCGGATGCGCTGGCAGCTCAGGTGGGTGGGATGGGGCTTGCCCCGGGCGGCAACTGGAACGCTGAGAGCGGGCAGGCGGTCTTTGAAGCCGCCCACGGCACCGCCCCGCGATACGCCGGTAAAGACCTGGCGAATCCGAGCGCGCTGATCCTTTCGGGTGAGATGATGTTCCGCTACCTGGGCTGGTTTGAGGCTGCCGACCTGATCTTTAACGGGGTGGCGGGCGCCATCGCCGCCCAAACCGTTACCTGTGACCTGCACCGCATGCTGAAAGACTCCACCCCGCTCAGTTGTTCTGAGTTTGGCCGGGCGGTGATCCGGCAGATCAAGCTTTCTTGATCTCTCCCAGGTAACCCAACTCTGCCAGGGCCGCTAACACTTTCTCGGCAGAGCCAGGCTTGATGGCAATCGCTGCCGGGCCGAGCGGCTCGCCTAAGAAGCGGCTGGCGCGCGATTGGCGCAAGGCTTGTAGCACCTCCGGCGAGCTGAACCGCAGCACCTCCAGGCTTTCCAGGCGGGCGGCGCTGCCTTGCTCTTCCCAGCGTTCCAGCGCCCTCACCAGCGTGGGGGGCATGCTTTCGGCGTGGCGGCGCAGCAGGCCCAGCAGGTGGCCCATCGTCAGCCCTTGCTGCCGGGCGCGTGCCAATGATGCCGGTGTCAGGCGGTATGTATAAGCCTGGTCGTCTTCCTTTTCCCACTCACAAAAACGGGCCAGTTGGTAGCGTGCCAGGCGCGGCAGGCGGCGCGGGGCATGCAGCCGGGCATCTGAGCGCACCTTGAGCCGATCTTGTTCTGCCGGCAGCCCGGCAGGGTCTTTACCTTGCAGCAGCGCCTGGGCCCAGGCCGACCAGCGAAAGGCTGTCACCGGGCGGTGTTCGCCCTCTTTATCTCCAGAGGGGGCCGCCAGATCCAGGATGCCCAGCCAATGCAGTGGGCCACTGACCAGGTAGCGGACCAGTGCGCCATCCACAGCCTCCCAATGCTCAAAGCCGCGCAAGAATTCGCCGCTGTGCGTATCGCGCAGGTGCCAGGCGTCGTAATTGCCATGTGGGCGCTGAAAATCAGGCTGGCGTTGTTTGATGGCTGTAATGAAGGCTGGCAAGCTCCACCAGGTGCCCGCGGGCGTGTTGGCCAAAAACCCAAGCACGGTCTGGCGGGTCTTGAGCGGTTCATTTAGCCAACTGCCCTCGGCGCTCAGGCCAGGCAGCAGGCGCAGTTCGTTGAAGCTTTGGCTTTTTAACCAGGCCCTGGCCAATTGGCCCAGGGCTTCGCCGCGCCCGGCCTCGAGAAATTGGCGCGCCGCTTCTGGTTGGGGGATGCTGGCGGCATCCAACAGGCCTGCCTCTGCCAGGAGTGCCTTCAGCACCTCGGCGGGCAGGGGCAGAGGCCCCAGCGCATACGGCTCGCTTGGCAGGGCCCGCCCCATGCGCAGCGCAGCCAGCAGGGTGCAGGCATGCTCCAGCAGGCGGTCAGTGGCCTGGAACTGCCGGGCGCGTTCAACCGGCAGGGCGGCGCGCCCCAGGGCCGCGCGTTCAGATTGGCGCGGCGGCGGCAGCCGTTCGATCAGATCATCGGGGATATAAGCATATTCTTCGGGCCCGGCGGCGGTATCGAAGAATGCCCGCCCCACCAGCCCGCGGTACCACAGCCTTTCGGTGGCTGAGACCGGCTCCAGGTAGGGCATCTCACGGTCGCGGCGGGCAGGGCCCATTTCGCGCAGCTCTCCGTAGCGGCGTACGAACAATGCCCAGGGCATGCGCCCGCCCCCCAAGGCCAGATCTTCCAATGCAGCCTGCACTTCACCAGGCAGGCCGGCCACCGTTTCGGCCGCTTGCAGTGGGTCAAGCATCTCGCGCTCTAACTGCTGCAGGCCGGCCCGCACATCCGGCGCAGCCAGCTCGAGCCCCCACAAGCGGGCAATAATGTGCAGGTGGCCCAGGTCAAATCCTTGCAGACACTCTGACAGCGTGGGCATATATTCTCGCGCTACCTCACCATCTGCAGGGCCGCCGGAATAAGTTCGAGTGATAGGTTGCGCACATTCATGTCAAAACCCGACAGGATCTCTCCATCGGCATGGATCGTCAACCGGCGGTCAGATTGAAGGGTCATGCGCTTCATGGTTCCCATGCGCGTTTGCTTGAATTTGCCGTGTGTGCCTTTCATCACCTCAGGGATCAGGCGCAGCATCATCAATCGCGAGAGCTTGCGGATGCCGGCATAATGCAAAATGCCGTCATCGGGCCTGGCCTGCGGGGCCACCATAAAGCCCCCGCCTTCGCGCGGGCCGTTGCAAATCGTCAGCATCACCATCGGTTCATCCCAACTCTCAGCATCGGTGGTCACCTGCAAGCGCGGGGCTTCGTGATTTAGGATGATGGTTTGTAATACGGCGGTCAGGTACATCATAAAACCGCGGGCGCGGGTCAATTGATGCGCCCGGATGGTGACGGTGGCATCAAAGCCGATGCCCAGGGCATTGCCAAAATACAGCTTCCGGCCGTAATCAAGTTCCAACAGGGCCAGGTCGATGTTGTGCGGCTTGCCCGTCAGGACCTGCCGCAGGGCATACGCCGGGCGGCTGTCCATGCCAGCCATATGAGAAAAGTCGTTGCCTGAGCCCAGCGGCACCACGCCAAACAAAGGCCTTTGTTCGGGCGGCACCTGCATCAGGCCGTTCATCACCTCGTTGGCGGTGCCATCGCCGCCGGCAGCAATCACCAGCTTATACCCATCTTCGGCAGCCTGGCGGGCAAGCTCGGTGGCGTGGGTGGGGTAAACGGTCCCGGCCCAATCTGCGCCGCCAAATTCTTCAATCACAGGACGCAGGTCGCTGGCAGTGCGCCAGGCGCGCCCCAGATCGGCGTTAGGGTTGACGATCAGGCGAATGGAATGGGTTGGCATGGTTGACCTTGGGGCAACGCTTGGTGATGTAGTTTGTTTGGGGCAGTTACGGTGCTTTGTAGGTGGCGCGCTGGCTGCCTTGGGCATCGTAAAGCGTCACCGTTTCACCGCTTTGCCACACCGCTTCAGCCAGGCCCCAATACAGATCCACCACGGTATTTTGGCCGGCCCGGGTATAAATATTCACTGCGCCGTCTTTGTAAAGGGTGAGCTGTGGGAAGGTGAAAACCTGCCCGCTGCTGTCTTCCAGCCGCCAGCCAGCCATGTCTAACTCGCCGTCGCCGGTGCGGATCAGCACCACACGCTCTGTGTTCAGATCTCCCGCGCCGATGACGCTGCTGATGTTCACGCCCGGCTCGCTGCCGGTGAGCGTGGCAGAGGCGGTGGGGGATGGACCGGCTGTGGGCGTGGCGCTAGGCTGCCGCGTGGCAGAAGGGGCAGGGGTGGGTGGGGTTTCGGCCGTGGCGGTGGGGATGGGCACCGGCCCGGTAGGGATGTAAATAAGCTGCCCCACCGAGAGGTTATCGGGGTCGTCAATGGTGTTTACAGCCAGGATATCAGCCATGCTGATATCAAATTCCACCGCAATCGAGCCCAGGGTATCACCAGATTTGATCTTGTACTCGATCAGCTCTAAGGTTGGGGCAGGGCGAGGGGTTTCAGAAGGCAAAAGCGCATCGGTGGGCGCCGCGGCCTGTTCAGTGACTCCTGCCGCCGGGGCACTGGTAGCCAGCGCAGCAGTTTGGCTGGGTGTGGACACCGGGGTGGGGGTGATCACCTCAGCCAGCGGCGGATGGGTGCGCTCCCAGACCTTTAACACCACCAGCGTGGTCGCGGCCGAAACCACAATATTGATCAACACATAGTAAAGCAGTCGTTTCCAGCCTTTCATGCTATTCTCTCCGCTTAGAAATATAGCACAAGGCTGAAAATGAGACAATAGAAACTTGCTTGGTTTTGGATAACTGGATTACAATCTAAGTACCATTCTGATGGTCGATTGATCGCGATGACAATGGATGAGCGTCAAACTTTAGAACAGGCGCTTCTTTCATTAGAAGCACAGAGAGAGAGCCTGGGCGATGCTGTGGTTGAAACTGCCCTGGCGCCTCTGCGCGCCCGCCTGGCGGCTTTGGATGGCACGTTGCCGGCAGAACAACGCCGCCGCCTGACCGTCTTGATGGCTGACCTGGTGAATTTTACCTCTTGGGCTGAAAAGCTGGATCCTGAGCAGGTCAGCGAGGCGCTGAACAGCCTGTTCACTGCCCTCTCGCGGTCGATCATGCAGTTTGGGGGCCAGGTCGAAAAATACATTGGCGATGCCATCCTGGCGGTCTTTGGCCTGCCCGTGACGCGCGAGAACGACCCCGAAAACGCTGTGCGAGCCGCCCTGGCAATGCAAGAACTGCTGGCTGAGATGAGCGCTTCGTTCTTACAGCAGTATGGCATTCACCTGGCGATGCGCATTGCAATCCATACCGGGCCAGCCTTCGTCCAATACCAGTTAGATACCCATAACCTGGAAGCACAAAAACCCTTGCCTGCGGCTGGCGATGATATGGCAAGGGCCTTCACCGCCACCGGTGATACCATCACCGTGGCGATGCTGATGGAAAAATTTGCCCCTCAGGGCGGGATCTTGATCTCGCATGATACATACCGCGAAGTGCGCGGTATTTTTGATGTATCACAACAGCCGCCCATCACCCTGCCTGGGCGCAGCGAGTCTTTGCAGGCTTACAGCGTATCAAAGGCCAGGCGGCGCGCTTTTCATCTTTCGCGGCGCGGAGTAGAAGGGGTAGAAACAGCCATGATCGGCCGGCAGGCCGAGTTGGAACAGCTTCAGCAGGCCTTCCGCCAGGCTGCATCTGGCGGCGGCGCCCAGATGATCACCGTGATCGGTGAGGCCGGGGTGGGCAAATCGCGCTTGCTGTACGAGTTCGAAAACTGGCTCGAGCTGCTGCCGTACCCGGTGCGCTACTTCAAGGGGCGGGCCAGCCCCGAACGCCGCCCTCTGCCGCATGCCTTGCTGCACGATCTCTTCGTTTTCCGTTTCAACATCCAAGACAGCGATACACCTGAAACCATATGCCAGAAATTTGAGGCCGGCATGCTGGAGACGCTGGGGCAGTCGGATGAAAGCCGGATGAAGGCCCATTTGCTGGGCCAACTGTTGGGTTTTGATTTCAGCAGCAGCCCCTACGTCCAGGCTGTGTATGCAGATGCGCGCCAACTGCGTGACCGTGCCACCATCTACTTGAGCGAGTATTTTGAGGCTGAAGCTTCTCTGGCGCCCACCGTCATTTTCCTCGAGGATATCCACTGGGCCGACTCAAGCTCATTGGAGGCGGTCAAACAATTGGCCATCACCACCGCTGCCCACCAACACGTGCCTTTGCTGGTGGTCAGCCTGGCGCGGCGCAGTTTTGATGAGCGCTGGCCTGACTGGGGCCAGGGCTGGCCCTTCCACAGCCGCATTTCCCTGAATCTGCTGGATGAAGCCAACAGCCGCCAGCTTGTGGAAGATGTACTGCAAAAGGTCACCAGCCTGCCAGATGCCTTGCGCAACGCCATCACCACCCGTTCGGGCGGCAACCCGTTGTTCATCGAAGAGCTGGTCAAGATGCTGATCGAGAACGGCGTGATCATGGCCCAAGATGACCGCTGGTGCGTACAGGCCGACCGCCTGGCAGACCTGCAGGTGCCTCCCACTTTGACCGGCCTTTTGCAGGCCCGCCTGGATTTATTACCGGCGCGTGAACGCCAGGCCTCCCAGTGGGCGGCGGTGGTGGGACGTGTCTTTTGGGATCGGGCGGTAGAGGTCATCGCCCAGGCTGACGGCCATGTAGATAGCCAGACGGTAACCAGCGCCCTGGCCGGGCTGCGCGCCAAAGAAATGGTTTTTCGCCGCGCAAATTCGTCCTTTGCAGGCGCCGAAGAGTATATCTTCAAGCATGCCTTGCAGCGCGATGTGGTTTACGACAGCATCCTCAAGCGCAAACGCCGCGGCTACCATGCCCTGGCGGCCGATTGGTTGATAGCGCAGGCGGGGACCGGGCCGGCATTTTCGGCCGGCCTGATCGCAGGTCACCTCGAAGCCGCCGGGCGCGGGGAACAGGCGGTGCCTTATCTCTTACAAGCCGGAGAGCAGGCCGCCCGGCGCTACGCATCGTCTGAAGCAGAAGGCTATTTCAGCCGGGCCCTGGCTTTCATCCCGGCCCAGGCCTTGGAAGAACGCTGCCGGCTCTTGCGCCTGCGCGAGCAGGTGTACGACTTGCAGGGGAAACGCGGCTTGCAGGCTGAAGACCTGGCCGAATTGGAGCAGTTGGCGGCACAGTTGGGCGATGGGCAGCGCCAGGCTCAGGTTGCTTTGCGCCGCGCCACCTATGCCCAGGCAACCAGCGATTACCCAGCCGAGATGTATGCTGCTCAAGAAGCCATCCGCCTGGCTGAAGCCCTGCCCGATGCACTGCTGGTGGCAGAGGGACACCTGCACTGGGGCCAGGCCCACATACGCCAGGGCGAGTACGGCATGGCCCGAACCCATTTTGAAACCGCCCTGCGGTTATCCCATCCGGCTGATGATCAGCCTGCCGGCGCAGATGCGATCCGCTTGCAAGCTGATGGCCTGCGGAACCTGGGCATCCTTTCATATTACCAGGGCAACTACGCCGCGGCAATGGATTATTATGAGCAGTCTTTGCTCACCAGCCAGCGCCTGGGTGACCAGCGCAGCGATGGCGCGGCCCTGAATAACCTGGGTGTGCTTTCATTGTCAATGGGGGATTATGGCGGCGCGCGTGCCTACTATGAGCGCGCCTTGCGCTTGTTCCGCGAAACTGGCGACCGGCGCAACCAGGCAATGCTGCTCAGCAACCTGGGGGCGGTCTGTTATTACCAGGGTGATTATGCCGGGGCCATGGCCAACAACCAGCAGGCCCTGGCCCTGTTCCGCGAAACTGGCGATCGCCGCGGCGAGGCCTCTGTGCTGGCCGATTTAGCCTTGTTTGCCCACCACCTTGAAGACCCTGCCACCGCCCTGGATTACAGCCGGCAGGCGGTACAGCTTTCGCAAGAGATTGGGGCGCGCGATCGTTATGCCGATGCTTTGTTCCGCCTGGGGCATGCCCTCACCAGCCTGCAAAATTGGGAAGAGGCTGAACAGGCCTACCGCCAATCGCAGCATATCCGCAGCGAGATGGGTCAAGAATCATTGGTGGTTGAGGTCCAGGCTGGCCTGGCGCGCCTGGCATTGATCCAGGGACATTTGCCCCAGGCCCTTGATTGGGTGGAGCAGATCTTGTCTTTTTTGCAGCGCGGAAACCTGGATGGCTCAGAGGAGCCCATGCGGGTGCACCTGACCTGCTACCAGGTGTTGGCGGCTGCTGGCGACTCGCGCGCCAGCCAGGTGCTAAAAACAGCCTATCAAGACCTGCAGTCGCAGGCCGCCCACATTGCGGATCAATCTGCCCGCCAGGTGTTCTTAGAAAAGGTCACCACGCACCGCCAGATCGTCCTGGCTTATCGCAATTTGACCTCCACAACGCAAGCTGAAAATTGAGCGCTTCAAAACCGGGGTGGGGCATCAGGCCAGCAGTTGGCGGTGTTCGGGCAGGCTGTGCAGGTAGGCCTGCCGCCGCTCTGGCGTGCTCAGCTTGGCAGCGCGCTGCTCCAACAGGGCGCGGGCATCTTCCAACAGCCCCTCTGCCCGGGCATCTCCCAAACGCTTGAATACCTGGTAACAGACCAGGTAAATGCGGGCGCTTTCATCGCTTAGATCGAAGAGATAGCCTGGGCAGAAGCTGCCAGGGAGTGCTTCAGCATAGCCTGGCAGGGGGCGCTTGCCCATTTCCAGGATCTGTTCAACCTGTGCCTGTGCCTCGGGCAGGTCGCCGGTTTGCAGGGCCAGGTTGGCCAGGCCGGCACAGCCTTCACAGCCGCGCAGCAAGTGATCAAAGGGCTGGTCATGCCAGGGCAGGCGGGCTTCCAGGGCTTTTTGATAGGCCGCGCGGGCTTCTGCCAGGCTGCCCGCATTCGCCAGGGCGTGGCCGTGCTCCTTCCAACTGCGCGATAAGAGCAGCACATCGGGTTGTTGCTCCAACAGTTTCACCGCCTGGGCGCTGTGGTACAAAGCCTGGCTGTGTTCGCCCTGTTTGTTGTGCGCCCAGCTCAGGCTGCAGTGGGCCAACGTCTTGGAATGCATGTGTTCGCTTTTTTCGCCGGCAGCCAATAACTGGGCGCAGGTTTGGCGCAGGGCTTCTTGCTGGCCTAAGATCACATCCAGGGATACTTGCTGGGCCAGCGCATCCACTTCAGAGATGTCCAGGCCGTACTGTTGGGCCGTCTTGAGCGCCTGGTTGTTCATTTCGGCTGCGGCTTCATAATCTCCCATGCTGTACGCATATTCAGCGCTGGTTGTCATGCTGGTTGCCCTGAGCACCGTGGCCTGGATATCCTGGTATAACTGTGCGGATTGGTGAACGCGTTCGATCGCCCGGCTGAAGTTGCCCCGGGCCCAATCTTGGGTGCTCAAATTGGTCAGCGCCACCCCCTGGTAGAAGCGTTCGCCAATTGCCTGGGCAATTTCCAGGGCTTTTTCCAGGTAAGTGATGCGCCGTTCGCCATCTGAGAAGTTGACCCCCAGGTTGTTGAGGGCTGAAAATTCACCGCGCCGGTCGCCGGCCTGGCGGTGTTTCTCAAGGGCGCGCTCGTAGTATTCGAACATTTGCTGCTTGTCGCCGCGCTGGTTGCAAAGGATGCCCATCGTGCGCAAACAGCTCGCTTCCAGTTGGGTCAGCCCGGCTTGTTGGGCCAATACCAGGGCATGTTCAATGTGCGGCTGGGCGGCATCCAGGTGCCCTTGTTGGCACAGGGTCCATCCCCAGGCGAACAATACTTCGGTTTCGCATTCCACATCTTTGGCGGCGCGTGCCAGTGCCAATGCCGTGGGGGCCAACTTGACCGCTGCGGGCAGGTCACCCCGGTTATTGAATTTCATCTGGCGCAAGGCCACCTGGGCCTGGCGGCGAACATCTCCCAGTTCATCGGCGATGGCGCGTAGCATATCCAGGTCAGCCTGGCAAGCCGTGCTGTTGCCCACCAGGTTGTAGGCATTTTGCCGTTGGATCAGCAGTTCGTAGCGCGCTGGCAAATCTTGCCCCGGCAAGTCTTGCCCCGGCAAGAGCGCCAGGGCCCGGTTAAAGTAGGCAATTGCTTCGGGGTTGGCATACCGGCGGGCGGCCTCTTCACCAGCCTGGTCAAGGTAAGCGATGGCTTCAATCATGCGCCCGGCCAATTCCATGTGGTCGGCTACCAACCCCGCAAAAACCCGTCCTGCCTGCTGAGCAGACTGGCTGGCGCCCTCAGCCGCGGGCGCAGGCTGTCCAATACAACAGGCGGGCCGGCGCGTCATCAGCCAATTGGCCACCCGGCTGTGATACTGCCTGCGGGCGCGCTTGAGCACGCTTTCGTAAGTCACATTGTGGAGCAGTGCGTGCTGGAAGCTGTATTCGTTGGCGCCGGCGAACATAGAAGATGCCTGCTTGAAGATCAACTCTTTGTGGCATAGGGATTCCAGCGTTGCCGCCAGCTCTGCCTGGCGAGAGGCTTCGTCAACCGGCGTGTCGCCTGGGCCGGGGCTTTCAATGCTCAAAATCGCCTGGTCCCAAAAGGTGCGCCCAACCACCGCCGCTTGCTGGATCACGGTGCGTTCATCCTTCGACAGGCTGTCGAGACGGGCCTGCAGCAGCGCGGTGAGGGTTTGCGGGATGCGCACCTGTGCCAGGCGCTCTGGCTCAACCTGCCACCGCTCGAGGCCGGTGCGGATGACGCCGTCTTCGATCATGAGCTTGATCAGCTCTTCGATGAAGAAGGGGTTACCCTCTGCTCCGCCGACCACCAATTCGCTCAGTGCATCGGGGATGTGTTCTGCTTTGCGCAAAATTTCTGTCACCAATTGGCGGCTCTCAGGTGTAGAAAGCGGCTGCAAATTCACGCGCATCAGGTAGGGCTGTGGTTCAGCGCACTGCGGGCGGCGCTCAAAAAGCATTGGGCGCGCCAGGCAGACGATTAACAGGCATTGGTTGGCGGCCTGCCTCCCAAGCTGTTCAATCGCCTCCAGCGAGCTGTCGTCAGCCCAATGGATGTCTTCAAGAACCACCACCACCGGCAGCCTGGCAGCCAGGTCTTTGAAATGCGCCTCCAGGTAGATCAATGCCCGATCGCGCAGTTGTTTGACATCGTTCAAAGCCCCTTGCAGGTGCGGGCTGGACGAGAAATCGTAGCCGAGCAGTTGGCCAACGAAGTGGGCCTGGATTTCAGCCTGCTGTGGGTTGGGCGCCAGCATGGCCTCGGCCATGCCCTGTTCCATCTTTCTCCACACCGTTTCTTGAGCATCGTTCTCTTGGATGCCAAAGCGCAGCGAGAGCAGGTCGCGCAGCGGGGCATAAGGCTGGCCCTGGGTCTCCTGCCGGGCGCGCCCCTGGTAAAAACGGATTTGGACAGGCTGCAAGTCCATCCAATTTTCAAATTCATACAAAAGGCGCGATTTCCCCACCCCGGCCTCACCCGTCACCAGTACCAGGCCGCCCTTTTTCTCGGCCATGCGCTGTACGGCCGCTTTCAGGATATCCATTTCAATCTGGCGGCCGATCATGTGGGTCTCAATCCCTTGCACGCCCCGGGTATGCAGCCTGAAGGCGCGCGGCTTGGCACGCTTCACCTTGTAAACTTGCAGCGGCTCGGTCTTGCCTTTTACCAGGATGGGATCCAAGACGTGCACGTCAAAGACGCCGCGCACGTGCCGGAAAGTATCATGCGAGATCAACACACCCCCCGAAGGCGCTATACTTTGGATGTGCTTGGCAGTATTGACCGTGTCGCCCACGGCGGTATATTCGCCGGTCGTGCCCAGGCTGCCCATCAACACCGGCCCGGTATGGATGCCAACGCGCAGTGAGATATTTTTTGTGCTGGGTAGGCGGTTGGATTGCCTGGTTGAAAACTCTGGCAGCGCGGGTTGGTGGCTGGCAAACTCTTGCTGCATTGCCAGCGCCGCCAGGATGGCGCGCTCAGCATCGTTTTCGTGGGTTTTTTGCGCCCCCCACACCGCCATGAGCGAATCCCCCATGTGCTTGTCGATGTAACCACCTTGCCCAGCGATGATGGCATCCAGCCGCTGCCACAGTGCATTCATCAGCTCGTTGACATCTTCGGCATCCATGCCGGCAGACAGGGCCGTGTAGCCGCTAACGTCGGCAAATAATATGCTAACTTGTTTTCGTTCTGCCTGGGCAGGGTGGGAACTTTGCAATCCCGCGAGCTGGCGGCGCAAAGCGCTGACGGCGGTATCAATGATCGAGTCGTCTACAATGCCGCGCAGACTCTCTTGTAACTTGATCGCTTGTTCAAGCTGCGTACGCTCATCCACCGCCGGCACTCCCTTAGTATCTATCCGTTCCCCGAATTTTCGGATAGGTTCTTAACCATAGTATAACGTGAGTTTGGGCTAGCGGAATAAGCGGTTATTGGAAACTAATCCCCAAACCCCTTATCCCGAACTCACGTAAGTTTAAGGTGCAAAGCGTATACGTGTCAAGGTGATATGGTATAACTGGCGGTATGACTTCTCCCTACCAGATCTTACTTACCAATGACGACGGCATCCAATCTCCTGGCTTGTGGACTGCCGCCAGGGCACTTTCAACACTGGGCTATGTGCATGTGGTCGCCCCGCGCGACCAATTTTCTGGCGCAGGGCGCAGTTTGCCGTCGAATTCTGATGGCATCATCACCCCCTTACCCCTGCAAGTCAACGGCCAGGTGTGGCAGGTGTATTCGGTTGGCGGCACGCCCGCCCAGGCAGTGCTGCATGCGCTCTACGAGATACTGCCCCAGCCGCCTGATTTGGTGGTGTCGGGCATCAACTATGGCGCCAATATTGGCGTTGGCGTGACCGTATCGGGGACGGTGGGCGCGGCAATGGAGGCGGCTGGAGCGGGCATCCCGGCCCTGGCGATCTCGCTAGAAACGGACCAGGTCCATCACCTGTCGTATTCAACTGAGGTCGATTTCTCGGCGGCGGGGCATTTCACCGCCTTGTTTGGCCGCCTGTTGTTAGAGCGGCGCATGCCAGGCGATGTTCACTTGTTGAAGGTAGATGTACCCTGTGACGCCTCGCCGGATACGCCCTGGCGGGTAACGCGCCTGGCGCGCGCTCCCTTCTACGTGCCGGTGGCCCCCAAGCGCACCTCGTGGAACACGCCTGAAACAGTGGGCTACCGTCTTAATGAAACGATAGACCTGGCAGACGCCGATTCAGATGCTTCTGTGCTGGTGTCACAACGCCTTGTCTCCGTGACCCCCCTCAGCCTGGATATGACTGCTCGCGTGCCGCTAGGTGAGTTGGATCGTTTGCTCAGAGAAGAATAGCCGTTGCACACCCCCCGTTCAGATGGGCCGGTGTGTTAACTTTTTGTAAGAACGAGCTGGCTCCGCTTGACGTGATCTTTTGCTCATGGTATCATCTATCTATCGTTTTTAGCACTCTCGAAGCGAGAGTGCTAAATTATGGAGCGGAATGGCAGCACTCAACGAGCGTCAAAAACTGATCCTGGCTTTGATCGTCCACGACTTTGTCGAGACGGCCCAGCCTATCGGTTCAAACCACCTGGTAGAGCGGTATAACCTGGACATCAGTTCAGCTACCGTGCGCAACGTGATGGTGGATCTGACCGATGCAGGGTATTTGCGCCAGCCGCACACTTCTGCCGGGCGTGTGCCTACAGAAGAAGCCTATCGTTATTTTGTGCGCCAGTTGATGGGGCATACCGAACTGCCCGCCACAACCCAACGTACGATCACGCACCAGTTCTACCAGGCTGGTCGCGATGTCAGCCGGTGGATGCGCCTGGCGGCTTCGGTGCTGGCGCACCAATCGCAGGCGGCCTCTCTGGTCACTGCGCCTCGTCCCGAACAGGCACTCTTTAAGCACCTCAGCCTCATTTCAACCCAGGGGCGCCAGGTGCTGATGGTCATGGTTTGGTCGGGTGGAGAGGTGCGCCAGCAGATGTTGACCCTGGCTGAGCCGGTCTCGCAAGAGCAGCTCAGCACTGCCGCCGCCCGCATTACCCAATTGTGCCAGGGCAAAGACCTGGAAGGCATCTCGGCCTTGCGTGGGCAGTTTGACGCCCTGGAGACGGATGTGCTTAAGTTGGTCAACGAAGATCTCGAGCGCGCCCGCCGCCTGATCTCAGGTGAGGTGTATCGCGACGGCTTGACCAACGTGCTGGCTGAGCCAGAATTTGCAGAATCAGAATCGGCCCGCAAGGCGCTGCGCGTGTTGGAAGAGCGCTCGCTGCTTGAAGACCTGCTCTCTCGCACTGTGCTGAACAGCGGCGTGGATGACGTGCAGATCTTGATCGGCGGCGAAGGCACCTGGCAAGAGCTGCGCGATTGTTCTGTGGTGCTGGCGCGCTACGGCGCTCCGGGCCTGGTGACGGGCGCCCTGGGTGTTTTGGGCCCCACGCGCATGGCTTACGGGCGGACGGTTTCAGCCGTGCGCTTTGTTTCGGGCCTGTTGAGCGACCTGGTGGTCGATTCATTAGCAGAATAAGGAGTAACCATGACACCAAAGAAACGAAAAGAAACGCATGCCGCCGAAGCACCCCCCATGGCGGGTGATGCGAATGAACCGGGTGGGACCACCCCTGGCGTAGCCCAACTGCAGAACGACCTGGCAGCCGCTGAAACCAAAGCAGAAGAATACTTGCAAGGCTGGCAGCGCGAACGTTCAGATTTTGCCAATTACCGGCGCCGTATTGAGCGCGAGCAGTCCAGCGGGGCGCAAAATGCCCTGGGCAGCGCCATCCGCCGCTACCTGGATATTGCCGACGACCTGGAACGGGCGCTCAAGAATCGCCCCGCCGAGGGCGATGGCGCAGCCTGGGCGCAGGGGATAGACCTCATTTATCGCAAACTGTTGGTTGCTTTTGATGCCGATGGCGTTAAGCCGATTGAAGCCGAAGGCAAGGCTTTTGATCCTTCAATGCACGAGGCCATTTCGCAAGAAGACAGCCCAGAACATGAAAGCGGGCAGGTGATCGGCGTGGTGCAGACCGGTTATATTTTGGGCGAGCGAGTGCTGCGCCCGGCGCGTGTGCGTGTAGCAAGATAATCATCATTCATTATCAAGGAGTGTAATTATGTCTAAAATCATTGGTATTGACCTGGGCACCACCAACTCGGTGGTGGCGGTGATGGAAGGTGGCGAACCGGTTGTGATCCCTTCGGCTGAAGGCGAGCGGTTGGTGCCTTCTGTCGTGGCGGTCAACAAGAACCACGAACGCCTGGTGGGGCGGGTTGCCCGCAACCAGGCCGTGGTGAACCCTGAGAACACCGTTTTCTCGATCAAGCGCTTCATGGGGCGCAAGTTTGATGACCCCGAAGTGCAGCGCGCCATCTCGCGCGTGCCCTACAAAGTCACCAAAGCCCCCAATGGTGACGTGCGTGTGGTGCTGGATGGGCGCGAATATTCTCCCCCCGAAATCTCAGCCATGATCTTGGGCAAGCTGAAAGCAGATGCCGAGGCTTACCTGGGTGAGACCGTCACCCAGGCTGTTATCACCGTCCCGGCTTACTTCAATGATGCCCAGCGTAACGCCACCAAAGACGCCGGCAAGATCGCGGGTTTGGAAGTGCTGCGCATTATCAACGAGCCTACGGCTTCTTCCCTGGCCTATGGGCTGGACAAGAAGAAAGAAGAAGTGATCGCCGTGTATGATTTGGGCGGCGGCACCTTCGATATCTCGGTCTTGGACGTGGGCGATGGCGTCTTCCAGGTGCGCTCTACCAATGGCGACACCTTTTTGGGCGGCGATGATTTTGACCTGCGGGTGATCGATTACCTGGCGGATGAATTCAAGCGTGAGAACGGTGTAGACTTGCGCCAGGATCGCCAGGCTTTGCAGCGCCTGCGCGAGGCCTCTGAGAAGGCTAAGATCGAGCTTTCTAGCATGATGCAAACCGAGATCAACCTGCCCTATATCACGGCTGATGCCTCCGGCCCCAAGCACATGGTGATGACCCTGACGCGTGCCAAGCTGGAACAGCTTACCCGCGATTTGATCGACCGTTCCTTATCCCCGGTCAAGCTGGCGCTGCGCGATGCCAGCCTGGAAGCTAAGCAGATCAACGAAGTGGTCTTGGTTGGAGGCATGACCCGCATGCCTGCCGTGCAAGAGTCTGTGCGCGGCCTGTTTGGCAAAGACCCTCACAAAGGCGTGAACCCTGATGAGGTGGTGGCAGTTGGCGCGGCAATCCAGGCCGGTGTTTTGGGAGGCGATGTCAAAGATATCCTGCTGCTCGACGTGACCCCCCTAACCCTCTCGGTTGAGACCTTGGGCGGCGTAGCAACCCCGCTCATCGAGCGCAACACCACCATCCCCACCCGCAAGAGCCAGGTCTTCTCTACCGCCAGCGATAACCAGCCCCAGGTAGAGATCCATGTCCTGCAGGGCGAGCGCCCCATGGCCAATGATAACAAATCGTTGGGCAAGTTCATCCTGGATGGCATTCCCCCTGCACCGCGCGGCCTGCCGCAGATTGAAGTGACCTTCGATATCGATGCCAACGGCATCATTAAGGTGACCGCTTCAGATAAGGCCTCTGGACGCAGCCAACACATCACCATCACAGCTTCTTCTGGCCTGAATGACACTGAGGTCGAGCGCATGCGCCGCGAGGCTGAGCAGCACGCCGATGAGGACAAACAGCGCAAGGAGCTGATTGAAGCCCACAACCAGGCGGATAATGCCGTCTATACGGCTGAGAAAGCCCTGCGCGACTATGGCGATAAGGTCCCTGCAGATGTGCGCAGCAAGATTGAAGCCGAGGTGGCCAATGTCAAGCAGGCCATGCAGAGCAACAATGCTGAAACGATGAAGCAAGCCACCGAGAAGTTATTCGTCGAGATCCAAAAGATTGGCGCCTCTATGTACGGGCAAGGTGGCCCAGGCATGGGCGAGGCGGGGGCACCCGGCCCCGAGGGCGGCCCACAAGCCGGACCTCAGCCAGGGCCAACCCCCGGCGGTGACGAAGACGTGGTGGACGGCGAATTCCGCAACGTGTAATGTGATGGATACAACCGCCTGGCATCAGGCGGTTGTATCCATAGAATAAACTATGGCCCCACGCGATTATTATGAAGTGCTTGGCGTTCCTCGGAACGCTTCAATGGACGATATCAAAGCTTCGTTCCGTAAACTGGCGCGCCAGTATCACCCCGATGTCAGCCAAGAGCCGCAAGCTGAAGAACGCTTCAAGGAGGTCAACGAAGCCTACGGCGTGCTTTCGGATCCAGATAAACGCTCTGCCTATGACCGCTTCGGCCATGCCGGGGTGCAAGGCACGGGCGGCATGCCCGACTACACCGTAGATTTTGCCGATATCTTTGAAGGGCTGTTCGGCGGGATGGGCGGTTTTGGCGGCTTTGGGCGATCCACAACGCGTTCGCGCAATGCACCGCGGCGCGGGGCCGACTTGCAGTATAAATTGAGCCTGACCTTCGAACAGGCTGTCTTTGGCGTGGAAAAAGAGGTCGATATCACGCGAGACGAGCTGTGCGAGTCCTGCGGCGGCAAAGGTGCCGAGCCGGGCACCTCTGTGACGCGCTGCGGCACCTGCAACGGTTCGGGTGAGGTGCGCCAGGTGCGCCAGACTTTGCTTGGTTCGATGGTGCAGGTCTCTACCTGCCCGGCCTGCAATGGCGCTGGCGAAACGATCTCAACCCCTTGCAAAACTTGCAGCGGGCGTGGCCTGGTACGCCGCACGCGTAAGAAGGCCGTCAGTGTACCGGCAGGTGTGGATACGGGCAACCAGATCCGCCTGGCAGGCGAGGGCCAGCCTGGCGTCAATGGCGGCCCGCATGGCAACCTGTACCTGGTGGTCGAGGTGCAGCCGCACAAATTCTTCCACCGCAAAGACAATGACGTGCTGTTAGATTTGGGCATTAACGTGGCCCAGGCCACGCTGGGCGCTGAAGTGGAAGTTCCCACCGTAGATGGCCCGGCCAAGTTAAAGATCCCGGCTGGCATCCAGCCCGGCAAAGTTTTGCGCATGCGCGGCAAGGGCGTGCCCATCCTGCGCAGCAGCGGCCGCGGCGATCAACTGGTGATCGTCAATGTAGAAATTCCCAAGAACCTCAATGCCGAACAGCGCCAACTCTTCGAGCAGTTGGCAAAAAGCCTGGGCACTGAGGCCCACCCGGCTGAACGCAGCATTATCGATTGGCTGAAAGAGGCATTAGGCGGATGAGCAAACAAACCTGGTTAGAGGTATCGCTTAACGTAGATGGCGAGCTGGCTGAGGCCGTGGCTGAAGTGCTGGCGCGCTACATTCCTGACGGCGTGGTGATCGAATCGACTGCCGTGACTGCCGGCCCAGAAGACGAGGGCGGGCAGGCGGTGGGTCCCCTGCGCGTGTGCGGCTACCTGCCCATGGATGAGCACCTGGAAGAGAACCGCCAGCGCATTGTGGAAGGCTTGTGGTACCTTTCGCGCATTGCCGATGGCAAGACCTCAGCGCTGCCCGAGCCAACATTCCGGCCCATCCAAGAAGTCAATTGGATGGAGGCTTGGAAGGAGCATTACCACCCCATTCCGGTGGGCCAGGGCTTGATCATTGTGCCGGCCTGGCTCGAAACACCTCCTGGTGGGCGGATGCCCATTCGCATTGACCCCGGCATGGCCTTTGGCACCGGCACCCACCCCACCACCCAGCTTTGCCTGGCGCTCTTGGAAAAATATGTGCAAACGGTTGGGCCAGCAGAAGGCTGGCAGGTGATTGACGTCGGCTGCGGCTCAGGTATTTTGGCTGTGGCGGCGCTCAAGCTGGGGGCAGGCCGCGCCCTGGGGGTCGATATTGACCCCGAGGCCGTGGATGCCAGCCGCCAGAATGCCGCCGGCAATGGCGTTTTAGAAGCCCTGGAATTGGGGGTTGGCTCGGTAGAGGAACTGCGGGCCGGGCAGTTTGGCTTGCAGCAAGCCGGGTTGGTCTTTGCCAACATCCTGGCGCCGGTGTTGGTGCGCCTGCTGGATCAGGGCCTGGGCGATCTGGTGACGCCTGGGGGCTGGCTGGTGCTTTCGGGCATCTTGGATGAACAAAGCCCCGATGTCGAAGCCGCTTTACACAAACACGGCCTGCGGCTGGTAGAGCGCTTCCAAAGTGGCGATTGGGTGGCCCTGGCGGCCAGTCAAGCCTAACCGATGAATAAAAAAAACGGCGTTGCGCCGTTTTTTTTATTCATCGGTATACAGCCGCACCTGGTTGCGCCCCGACTGCTTGGCGACATACATGGCGCTGTCGGCGCGGTCCAGCAGGCTGGCCAAATCGGGGATACTGCTCTTAAATTCGGCTACCCCCAGGCTGATCGTGATGGGGATTGGCCCGCGGTCTGTGTCAATGGGGGTTTTTTCCACATGGCTGCGCAGACGCTCTGCCAGCAGAGATGCGCCCTGGATATCCGTTTCGGGTAAGATGATCACAATTTCCTCACCGCCGTAGCGCCCCATCACATCCACGTCTCGGATCTTGCTGCGCAGGCGGCCGGTCAGGCCAATCAACACCTGGTCGCCGGCCGCGTGGCCGTAGGTGTCATTGACTTGCTTGAAACGATCCAGGTCCATCATAATGGCTGAGAAAGGCCTGCCGAAGCGCCGGAAGCGCTCGACCTCGCGCTGGCCTAGCTCAAAGAAGCCCCGCCGGTTGAACAGCCCCGTCAATGGGTCGGTAATTGCCAGCCACTGGACTTCTTTCAACAGGCGGGTGTTCTCAATGGCAATGGCGGTATTTGCAGCCAGCATTTCCATCAGGTACAGGTCTTCGGTGGTATAGGCGTTGGCTTTATAGCTTTGGGTTGAGAGCATGCCAATGATACGGTCGCCCAGGCGCAGCGGCACTGCCAGGATCGAGCGGGTGTAATCTTCTTCACCAAAATGAACACCATCAAATCCAACTTCTTTTTCCATGTCTTCGATGTAGATGGACGCCCCCGATGCAATCACCCTGCCGCTTAGCCCCTTGTCGATCGGCATGCGGGTGTTCGGATTGCGACCTCCCCGGTCAATCAAATACACCGCTTCAACCTCGCTGTGGGCCTCGTCTACCAGGGTGATGACAAAAGCCTCGGCTGGCATGAGCTGGCTCGCGGCCTCGTGCACCGCGCCGTAGATTTGCTCGGGATCGAAACTGGCTGAGACGACTTCTTGGCTAACCCGGTGCAAGATCGCGCGGCGCTCGGCGGCCTGGCGCGCGTCTTGGTACAGGCGGGCGTTTTCTACCGCCACCGCGGCCTGCTGGGCAAACAAGGTCAGCAGTTGCAGGTCAGAGCTGTCGAAATTGCGCAGGGGGTCTGATGCGGTCATGCCAATCACGCCCACCAGCCGCCCGCCCACCGTCAGCGGTGTGACCATTACCGTATGCCAGGAGCCTTCGTCATACTGCTGAGAACGGCCTGACCAATCGCTGTAATTTTGGATGATCAACGGCTGCAGGCTTTCGGCTGTGCGGCCCATGGCGCCCTCGCCCATGCGCATTTGTACTCCGGTGAAGTCGTGGCCCATGTTGTAACTGGCCACAATTTCGATCGTGTTTTGGTCGTCGTGATACAGCCCCAGCTCGCCGCCAGCCGCCTCAAGCAGTGACACTGCCCGCTCCAGGATGGTTTGCAGCAGCTTGCCAAGCTCCAATTCGGCTGAGATATCTGCCGCGGTGGCGCGCAGCGCGTCTAATTGCTGGACGCGCTCCTGTTCGGCCGCAAACAAGCGCGCATTTTCCATCACAATTGCCACCTGGTCGGCAAAGGCCACTGCCAGGCGGGCATGATCTGGCGTGTAGCGGTTGGGTTGGTAGCTGTCAATCGAAAGCATGCCCACCACGCGCTCGCGTACGATCAACGGCACGCCCAGCCAAGAACGGATCTTGATCAGCTCAAACTCCGGAAAATCCTCGCCGACATTGCCGAGAATGTAAGGTTGGCGGCTTTCGATCACCTGTGTGTTGGGGTTCGGCCCAGGGATGGGAAAGTGCATGCCGATCACTTTTTGGGGCGTTGGCCAACCCACCCCGCCCACAATCTCTAAATACCCGTTGCGCAGCAGTTGCACCGAAGCGCTGTCGAAAGGCACCACCCTCTCCAACTGTTCCATGATGAGCTTCATGGCTTCGTCTTGCTTGAGTGTGCTGGCAACGATAGCGCCCGCCTGGCGCAGCGTTTCAGCTTCTTGGGCGCGCTGGCGCGACCTCTCGAACAACTGCGAATTTTCAATTGCCACGGCTGCCTGGCTGGCAAAGGCCTGGGCCAGGTTGGCTGAACGTTCATCGAAAGCGTTCTCCTGGCGGCTGTCAAGGGTCAGCAGGCCAATCGTCATACCGCGCCCGTGCAGCGGCACCCCCATCCAGCCCTTGATGTAATAGGAATTGCCCCAATTCTGGAAGAATGGGTTTTCTTGGGCATTTGCCAGGATCAGGGGGGTGGCGCGGTTCTGAACGCTTTCGAACAGCTCATCCACCAGGTAAACTTTGCCAATCACTTCTTCTGGGTTTTCAAGTCCGCGTCCAGCAACCGCCCGCAAGGAAATGCCTTCAAGCAGAAAGACGCAGGCGCTGTCGAAAGGCACTACCTGCTCCAGGTGAACCATGATGTTATCAAGCACCTGGCGCAGATCCAGGCTGGAAGCAATGGCTGCTGTGGCCTGGCGCAGGTTATCCGCTTCTTGGGCGCGCCGCTGTGCCAGGTCTAAGGACCAGGCCTCGGCAATGGCCAATGAAACTTGCGCTGCCACCTGGTCACAAAGAGAGATTTCGCGCCTGGTGAAGCGATGCGGCTGTTGAAAGCCAAAGAGCACCGAGCCGAGCTTCTTCTCGCCTGCGATCAAAGGCAGCGCCAGGGCTGAGCGCAATGAAATTTCTTGTGCTAACCGCTGGCTGATGTGGGGCGTTTGGAGGGCGTCTTCGATCACCACTGGCTTGCCTGTTTCTAAGACGGCATTCGTGATCGTTTCTTTGCCAATGTTGAAGATCATTTCGGGGTAAGCATGCTGCATCTTGCCAGAAGCTGCCCCTGGCAGGATGCGCTGGAGCTCTTCATTCCACAGGTTGATGTAGCAGTCGTCTGAGTTGATCAGGTTTGACATCTGGTCTGCCAGCGCTTGGAGCATGTCAGAAAAGTCTGAAACGCTGATGGCCGTGCGGGTGATGTCATTCAGCAGGGCAAGCTGCCGTCCGTGGGCTTCAGCAGCCTGGAAGAGGCGTACGTTCTGTAATGCCAGGGCGGCATCATCCGCAAAGGCCGTCAGGATACGGCGGTCGCTCTCGTCGAACGCGTCCAGGTCCGGGCTTTCTAGGTTGATGGCGCCGATGACCTCGCCGCCCACTCGCAAAGGCAGCACCAGCTCAGAACGAATATCGGGCGAGGCAGGCAAATAGCGGCTGTCTTGCGATACATCGGCCGCATAAACGATTTCGGCATGGCTTGCGGCATAGGCAACCAACCCCGGACCCTTCAGCGGCAGAGAAGTACTCTCAAGCTTGAGCGCCCCGCTTTGGGCCAGCAAGCGTAAGACCTCTTCTTCGGTATCGCGCTCAAAAACTTCACAGTAAGCAAACTCAAAATCATGGGTCACCGTCAGGGCAACTTGTTGGGCTACGGATTGGAGATTGCCCCCCAGTGTCAGCAGTTGGCTGGAAGCCCGGTACAAAGTGGATAGCTCGCGGGCATCTTGTTGGGTCTGCGTGTATAACCGTGCCCGATCGAGTGCCAGGGCTGCCTGGCGCGCCAGGGCGGTTGCTAGATCGATTTCTTGTGCGCTGAAACTGTGCGCTTTGGTGGTGTAATCCAGGTATAGAACACCGGTGAAGCGATCCTGGTAGATGATCGGCACCGCCAGCAGGGATTGGATATTGAAGGTTTGTACCAGCTCATCCGGCAGCAGGGGAGATGTCTCTGCGTTGGTGATGGCAATGGCCTGTTTGCGGTCTTGCAATTCTTGGATGAGCCGCACTTGCTCAATGGGCAAGCTCAGGTGGGCAAATTCCTCCAACTGTGTATCGTTGAGATGCATCTTGGTCGGATCATCTGGTTCTGGCATTGCCGGGAGCAGGGTGTTGGTTTTTTCGTTTTTCAGGAAGATGCTCACACGATCCACCGGAAGCAGGCTGCGTGCCGCCAACACCACCCGGTCTAACACCTGTTCTACGTCCATCGTAGAGCCGATCATCTCAGATAGATCGAGCAGGGTTCGGATGACATCTGCCCAGTGGCGCACTTCTTCTTCCGCGCGCTTGCGCTGCAAGACGGCCCCAATGGCATTGGCGGCCGCTCGCAGGGCATCTACCTCCACGGCCGTCCACTGCCGCTCGGCCCAGCAGTCATCGAAACCAATGAAACCCCACCAGCGCTTCTCAATGAAAATGGGGACGGCAATGATGGATTTGATCTCCTGAGAAGCCAGGGCCTCCTGTTCGCTGGGCGGGAACTGCCGTACCGCTCCGTAAAGCACTTTTCCGCGTCCCATGATCTCAACCCAGCGCGAAAATCCGGTTTCAATCAGCGATTGGTTTTGCAACTGTGGATTGACAATGCGCGGCCGGATGCCCCAGGCAGTCCATTCATGTCTCAGGCTGGTGCGCAGTTGCCCCGCTGTATCAATGTAATTCTCAGATAAGTAAACGCGGCTGACCTTGCTGGCATCTCCCAGGCGCTGCAAGACCTCTTGGATGTTCTGCTCCCAATCGGTGCTCCTCAAGAACTGTTCGGCTGCAAACCCGATCGCTTCTAGCACGTTATCGCGCCGCCGCAGGGCCTCTTCGGCGAGCTTCTGGCGCGAGATGTCGCGCATCACCACCAGCCGCCCGGCCAGGTGATTGTGACGGTCTAGCAAGGAAGAAATGCGAACATCGAAGTGGCGCGGCCCATCAGGCGATTTAATGATCACCTCTTTGACCATCTCCACCCGTCCCAGGGGCAGGGTCATCTCGCCGGGCCAGGCGCTCCAAACTTTCTCGATCGTATCGCCGACGAGAGGGGCTTCATTGCCAATGATGCCGCGGGCAGCCTGGTTTAAATCTACAATGCGGTTTTGATTGTCCAACATGATCACCCCGTCGCTCATGTTATCCAACACAGCATCGCGTGCCAGGGGGATGATATCCAGCAGGCGCAGGCGCACGAGTGCCAGGGTCAACAACATGCCCGCCAGGGTCAGGGTGAAGGGGTTATTTTGCACCGGGCCAAACAGCCGCACGCCAAAAACATCCAACAGGCCGCCGGTTGTGGCGATCAATACCCCCAGCAAAATCAACAAGCTTTGAGAGTGGAATAGAACTTTCTGTTTGATGAAGGAGCGCACCAGGCGAGCCGTGCCGATGCCGGTCATTGCCAGGGCGTACAACAGGTGAAACAGGCCCCAATAGCCCAATTGGGTTAGCAAGACCGGCGCACTGTGGCCCATTTCCAATGCCATATTGCGCCAAACCAGGGAGTGAAAGATATCATTGGTTGAGGCCAGCGCCAGCCCAATTGCTGGCTCTAATAAGAGCAGGGCCAGGTTGCGGCGCATCAACCCCTGCACCCGTCCCCCGTATTCCATGCAAAAGGCGAACCACAGGGTGGGTAACAGCGCAACCGGAATGTATTGGAGCTTAATGGCTAAGAGCTTGATCGGCAGGCTGGCTGTATTGATCTCTAGGATCTGCATCAACAGCCAAAAGCATACCCCTAACATGAAGGTGGTCAGGTGCACCGTGCGCAGCGCTGAACGGCGCTCCCATGACAGCAAGGCCAGTGCGGCTGCCAGAACGGCCGCCACCAGCAAAGGTACTGTCCATGGGGTATAAGACCAGGCCATATATGCCTATTTTGAATAATGCCCAGGCGAGCGATAAATATTTATTGCAACTTCTTTAAGTTTACCTATGTTTTTTGCTTTTGTCTATGCTCCGCCGCTTTGCAATACTGGCAGTGAGGCGCGGCGCATTCAGCCGCGCCTCACTGCAAACCCTTACTTCAGCTACTTGAGCATTGGCATCTTGATGCCGTGCCGCCGAGCCGCTTGCACGGCGATCTCATAGCCGGCATCGGCGTGGCGCACCACACCCATGCCCGGGTCCGAGGTTAAAACGCATTCCAGGCGCCGGGCCGCCTCAGGCGTGCCGTCTGCCACGATCACCTGCCCGGCGTGCTGGCTGTAGCCAATGCCCACGCCGCCGCCGTGATGGAAAGAGACCCACGTAGCGCCGCCCACTGCATTGACCAGGGCGTTCAAAATCGGCCAGTCGCTGACGGCATCGGTGCCGTCTTTCATTGCCTCGGTCTCGCGGTTGGGCGAGGCAACTGAGCCGGCATCCAGGTGATCGCGGCCGATCACAATCGGGGCCTTGACCACGCCTTCGGCAACCAGGTTGTTGAACATCAGGCCGGCTTCGGCGCGCTCGCCGTAGCCCAACCAACAGATGCGCGAGGGCAGGCCCTGGAAAGGCACCTTCTCGCGTGCCATCTTCAGCCAGCGGTGCAGGTGAGCATCATCGGGGAACAATTCCATGATGGCTTCATCGGTGCGGTAAATATCTTCTGGGTCGCCCGAAAGCGCCACCCAGCGGAACGGCCCTTTGCCCTCGCAGAACAATGGGCGAATATAGGCCGGGACAAACCCTGGGAAGTTGAAAGCATCTTTCACGCCGTGATCGAAGGCGCGCTGGCGGATGTTGTTGCCGTAATCGAAGACCTCGGCGCCGCGGCGCTGGAACTCCAGCATGGCCTCTACCTGGCGGGCCATGGATGGAATCGAGCGGTGGGCATATTCTTTGGGGTCACTTTGGCGCAGCGCATTCGCCTCTTCCACGTTCAGGCCTTCAGGCACGTACATCAAGACGTCGTGGGCAGGCGTCTGATCGGTGACCACGTCGGGAATCACGTTGTACTTATACAACAGCTCAGGATAGATTTCGGCCGCGTTGCCCACCAGGCCGATCGATTTTGGCTGTTCTTTATCCCGGCACTCTTCCACCAGGGTCATGGCTTCTTCCAGGTTATCGACCACCACGTCCACATAGCCGATCTCCTGGCGGCGCTTGGCACGCGCCGGATCTACCTCTACCACCAGGCCAATCCCCTCGTTCATGGTGATTGCCAGGGGCTGGGCGCCGCCCATGCCTCCCAGGCCGGCGGTCAGCGTGAGCTTGCCCTTGAGCGAGCCCCAACCGCGCTGCTGGGCCAACGAGCCGAGGGTTTCGTATGTGCCCTGCAAGATGCCTTGTGTGCCAATATAGATCCACGAACCGGCTGTCATCTGCCCATACATGATCAAGCCCTTGGCTGCCAGCGCATCGAAATGCTGCTGGGTTGCCCAGTGCGGCACCAGGTTCGAGTTCGCAATCAATACGCGGGGCGCGTCGGCGTGTGTCTTGAATACAACCACCGGTTTGCCAGACTGCACGAGAAGAGTCTCGTCATTTTCCAGCTCTTTTAGCGCTTCCAGGATCGCATCGAAGGCCTCCCAACTGCGGGCAGCCTGGCCTCGCCCGCCGTAAACCACCAGGTCTTGGGGGCGCTCAGCCACTTCAGGATCCAGGTTGTTCTGGATCATGCGGTAAGCGGCCTCGGTGAGCCAGGATTTACAGGTGAGTTGGGTGCCGCGTGGGGCGCGTACTGTACGTGGACCAGACATAGATTCGCTCCTTGATCATGTTAGGTTGAAAATAAAACCCCTCCAGGTGGATTATACCAAGAGGGGCTGTGACGACAAGTATTGGGTGCAACCAAAAGTCTGCAAAGGGATGGTATAGAGCTTGCTTAATCGGCTGCAGTGGGTAACAATGAAAGCAAGTGGGCAAAGTTGGTTTTGCTCAGGCGCTCGACCAGCTCATGTTGGGCGTCGCACCACACCGGTTTCATCGGGCAATCATCGCCGAACATGCATCCGCCGTTATCGCCTACGCATTCGTTCAGCAGGATGGGCCCGTCGATGGCTTCAACAACATCCAATAAAGAAATCTCTTCTGGGGGCCTGGCGAGGGATACGCCGCCGCGCGCCCCGCGTGAAGTTTGCAGAAGGCCAGCTACTGAAAGCTGTGAGACAATCTTGGCTAAGAAAGAGGGGGGAATTTGTTTTTCTTGGGCAATTTGGCTGGTAGCTGCCCGGCGCTCAGGCCCTAACTGCGCCAGGTACACCATGGCCCGCACTGCATAGTCGGCCTGTCGTGTAATTTGCATCGTTGACTCCCTTGTTATTTCGGTGATATTGATAAAAATTATCCCTTATATTTTAGGTGCTTTTTACCTTGTTCTCAAGTGACAGAGGTCATTCGCAATATATGACGGTCATCCTTTAGAAAGTAAAACGTTCCAGGGATGATTTTATGATAAGATTGTGCGTGTTTTCTCGATCACCAGTGCCGGGCGGCGCGGGCTTTATTTATATTTGCTTGCAGCACCCTGCACATATTGTTTCAAACGGAGGTTTGATCATACTATGAAACAGATCTGTGTTGTTGGTGTGGGATACGTTGGCCTGGTAACGGCAGCTTGCTTTGCAGATCTTGGCAATCGGGTGATTGCGCTGGATGTTAATGAAGAAAAGGTCAAGGGCCTGCAGAAGGGCATCATGCCGATTTTTGAACCCGGGCTAAAAGAAATCGTTGAACGCAATGTCAATAGCAAGCGCCTGACGTTCAGCACCTCATACCCCGAGGCGCTCAAAGGCACCGAGTTTGCCTTCATCGGCGTAGGCACCCCCTCAGGGGTTGATGGCGAAGCCGACTTGCAGTATGTGGAAGCCTCGGCGCGCGCTATCGCCGAGAATATGAGCGCCCCCCTGATCATCATCAACAAGTCCACCGTGCCGGTAGGCACCGGCGATTGGGTGGCGGATATCGTGCAGAAGCACCAACCGCACTCCATTCCTTTCTGGGTGGTCTCTTGCCCCGAATTCTTGCGTGAGGGTTCGGCCATCGCCGATTTCATGCAGCCGCACCGCACCGTGCTCGGCTCGATGGATCGCGATGCCGCCGAAAAGGTGGCCCAGCTTCACCTGCCGCTGCGCGCCCCCATCGTCATCACCGACCTGCGCACCGCCGAGATGATCAAGTACGCCTCCAATGCCTTCCTGGCGACCAAGATTTCCTTCATCAACGAAATCGCCACCATTTGCGAGGCCCTGGGCGCAGATGTAAAAGAGGTGGCTGTGGGCATGGGGTACGATGCTAGGATTGGTAAACAATTCTTGGATGCCGGCCTGGGCTATGGCGGCTCTTGCTTCCCCAAAGACGTGAAGGCCTTGGCTTACATGGCGGCTGAGAAAGGCCGCCACCCCCAGCTTTTGAACGCCGTGATGGAGATCAATGATGATCAACGCCTCAAGGCGATCAACATCTTGAAAGAGATGACCGGTGACTTGAAAGGCAAGACCATTGGCTTGCTGGGCCTATCCTTCAAGCCCAATACCGATGACATGCGCGATGCCCCTGCCATCACCATTGCCCAGCGTTTGCAGGCCGAAGGCGCCACTGTGCGCGCCTATGACCCCGTGTCGATGGAAGTGGCCCGCCCGCTGATGCCTGGTGTTGAAATGAAGGATGACCCTTACAGCATGGCTGAGGGCTGCGACGCCCTGATGATCATCACCGAGTGGAACGAGTTCAAGCAACTCGACCGCCCGCGTCTGCGCCAATTGATGCACAAGCCGGTCATCTTCGACGGCCGCAACATCTATGAGCCCGATGACATGGCCAAGATCGGTTTCGTTTACCGCGGCGTTGGCCGCGGCTACGCTTTCTCGCGCTAACGAGGCAGAGGGCGTTTGGGCAGTGCTGCAGCACTGCCCAAACGCCCTCGCATTTTAAATGTCCGATTCAACTCCCCCTGTTTGCAGTTACGAAGGCTCTGATTACCAGACCAGTTTTTGGGAGCACGGCGGCCGCGCCTACGAAGACCAGGCCGAAGCCGTGGCCCTGCGCCGCTTGCTGCCCGCCAGCGGAAAGCTTCTGTTAGAGCTGGGGGCTGGGGCAGGGCGCAACACGCCGCGTTACCAGGGCTTCGAGCGGGTTGTGCTGTTGGATTATTCGCTGACCCAGCTCCAGCAGGCCGCTCAGCGCCTGGGATTCTCTGAGCGTTACCTTTTCGTGGCGGCAGATGTTTACCGCCTGCCCTTTGTCAACGGCCTCTTTGATGCTGCCACCATGATCCGCACCCTGCACCATATGGCAGATGCCCCCCTGGCGTTGCGCCAGGTGCGGCGCGTGATGCAGCCGGGGGCAACCTTCATCCTGGAATATGCCAATAAGCAGAATGTCAAGGCTATTTTGCGCTATTTGCTGCGCCGCCAGGATTGGAGCCCCTTTACGCCAGAGCCGGTGGAGTTTGCGGCCCTCAATTTTGATTTTCATCCGCGTGCAGTGCGCGGCTGGCTGAAGGAAAGCGGCTTTGACTTGCGGCGCACGCTGACCGTCTCGCATTTTCGCATGCCAGCCCTGAAGCGTTTTATGCCCCTGCGCTTGTTGGTGGGCCTGGACAGCCTGGCGCAGTTGACCGGCAACTGGTGGCAGCTCAGCCCCAGCGTCTTCACCCGCAGCCAGGCGCTGGGTGAGACAGCCCCTGCCGCGCCGGGAGCTTTCTTCCAATGCCCGGCATGCGGCGGCGCGCTGGAAACGCTCCCCAAAGCGCTGGTTTGTAGCGGCTGTGGCAAGCGTTGGGCAATTCAGGACGGAATTTACGATTTCCGCCAGCCTGTGGCGTAGTGCCTGGGCTGATATAGATTTTTCTGCGTCTCAGCGAATCTAAGCTACCTTCTCGATCACCCAGAAGTGTGACAGGCCCAAGCCCCTCAGCGGCGTGCGCTCCAGTGCCTGCAGCACGCCCCGTAGGGCTTTGCCCAACGCGGGGCGGCGGGCAATGATGTTGTCGTAAGCTCCGAAGATCACGGTTCGCTCAACAATACGCACAGCCAGCCCAGCAAAGAGCTTTTTCAGATCACCCGCGCTGTAAACTCGCACATGCGGGGCCAGCCGGTCTCGCCAGCGGCGCGGCAGGTAATTGACCAGGGGGATGTTGCCAAAGCGGTAGCGCCCGCGCCAGTAAATGCCGTGTGTTTCAAAGGGGTAGCCGCGGTTGGGCACAAATAGCGCAATGCGCCCGCCTGGCTTGAGCACGCGCACCATCTCTTCCACCGCCAGGCGGTCATCTTGCACATGTTCGAGCACCTCGTGGCTGAGGATCATATCAAAGGATGCGCCCAGAAAGGGCAGGCCCTCTCCGGCCCCGTTGATGATGTGCGGCGAGCGTTCCCCGGCCTCGGCAGCCCGGGCATGGTCGTATTCCAGGCCTACCACCTGCCCGGTGTGCGGCGCCAGGCGCTCCACGTACATCCCCACCCCGCAGCCATTCTCCAGCAGGCGGCCTTTGGCACGTTCTCCAGCCGCCTGCAGCACCATCTGTAGACGGCGCTCTTGCCCGGCGCGCCAGACATAAGATGGCTCGCCACAGCGGGCTGCTTTATCCAGATCGCGGCCGCTGTTCACTTGATTACCCATTCTTGCTTAAAGCCAAAGCCTCGGGCATTGTCCACCAGCCTGAGCCAGGTGGGCGTGAAGGCATACAGCGCATTGAGCGCCACGATTTGTTTGAGCATTGCCACAAAGGGAAACTTGGTCTTGTAACACTGCCAGGCCTTTTCCCAGGCTGGGCCTACTTCCAGGCGCTGCACCACACCGTGCATCTGCAGGCCGCGGATATTCTGCCAGCCTTCTGGCGCAGCCGGGTAGATGGCTGCTGCGGCCTGGGGGTTGGCTACCAGGTGGCGCCCGTGCAGGCTGTCTGGATCAGAGAGAAAGTATAAGCGCAGCCCGGCCTGGCCCTGGTTGAGCAGTGCTTCCAGCTCTTGGGTCGGCTCGGCCGCGTAGTAGACCGGCACGGCGTGCGGGCCTTCTGGCCCCTGGGTCGATAAGGTCATGGTTGAAACCAGAAAAAGATCATCCATGATTCATGCCACTCCATACTTGATATGCATCATTCTCAATCCCCAGCCGGGCCAATACCCGCCCCACGGTGTTGTTGACAATATCATCCACGCTCTGCGGGCGGGCATAAAAGGCCGGGACCGGTGGAAAAATGACTGCCCCCGCCCGCGCCGCCAGGTCCATCAGGCGCAGGTGGCCGCGGTGCAGGGGCGTCTCGCGCACCACCAGCAGCAGCGGGCGGCCCTCTTTGATGGTTACATCTGCGGCCCGCGCCATTAAATCCTCTGCATACGAGTTTGCTACCGCCGACAGGCTCTTGATCGAGCAAGGGATGATAACCATGCCGCGCGTCTGGAAAGAACCAGAGGCAATGGCCGCCCCGATATCGCGGTGATCATAGCTGACGTTCGCCAGCGCCAGCACATCGCTGATCTTCCAATCCGTCTCTTGGGCAATGGTGGCGCGCGCTGCCGGCGACAGCACCAGGTGGGTCTCCACCTGCCTGCTCTGCAGCACCTCTAACAGCCGGATCCCCAGGATCACTCCTGAGGCCCCAGATATCCCCACCACCAGCCTCCCGCCGCTGAACGGCTGATCACGATCCACTATTCACCATCCATTCCTTATTTGACCCCCCAGTGGACTGCCATCGTCCCCGCCATCAAACGCTTGAAACCTACTTCTTTGAAGCCTGCTTGTGCCAGGCATTCGGCCAGCGCTTCGGCACTCAAGAAGGCCTCGGTAGAGTTGGGCAGGTAGTCGTAAGCGCTTCCATCGGCTGAGAGCCAGCGCCCCAAGGCCGGGATAATGGTGTGCAGGTGGAAGTTGATCAGGGGGCTCAGCAGGTTGCTCGGCGGCGGGGTGGTGTCTAGCGTCACCATGCGCCCGCCCGGTTTGAGCACGCGCCGCTGTTCGGCCAAAGCTCCTGGCACGTCGATCACGTTGCGCAGAAGATACCCCGATACCACGGCATCGAAACAGCCCTCGGCAAAGGGCAGGTGCAGGGCATCCGCGCCAGACCAGCCTGGCGCCGGTTGGCCGGGCAGGTGGCGCGCCTGCCCATAGCGCATCATCTCAAGGGTGAAATCAGCCGCCACCACCTGGCAGTCTGGCGCTTGCTGCAGCGCCTCGCCTGCCAGGTCGCCGGTACCGGTGCCCAGGTCCAGCAAGCGCTGGCCTGCTTCAAGCTTCGCCCGGCGGATAACTTCTCGCCGCCAGCGCACGTCTTGGCCGGCGGTCATCAGGCGGTTCATCAGGTCATAACGCGGCGCAATGCGGCTAAACATCTGTTGCACGTATCGGGCGCGTTCGCGGCCGGTCAGGTGGGTCATAGCTTGATTATAATCGGGATCAGTTTCTTCTTACGTAACAATCCCTCACATTTAACGTTATAATAGAACAAATAGAGAGCCTGTATGGTGAGGCTGTTGCGCGCCTGGTTTGCCGGTTTTTTGTTCAGCACTTATCCTTCCATTATTACTTTCCTGTCCGGCAAAGCAAATTTCTGAACTGCTTCTTCACTTGCAACAGGTAGCGAAGCAGAGGATCCTGGTTCCCCGGAGCCTATCTTCCCATCAGCAGTGGCCAATCCAGGCAGGTCTCTTGAGGAGTCTGCATGAGTATCGAATTTTTCTTCCGCCTGGTTGGAATGGTGGTTTTTGCAATCTTGGGTGTGTATTTTGGCATTTACCTGGGAGAGCAAACGGGCGCGGCCCGAGAAGTATCAGCCATTCTGTTCGGCCTGGTAGGGGCCTTGGTGGGGTTGATCCTGACCCCTTATATGACAACCCGGCCGATGCGTGCTGTGCGCAAGGTGCTGCTAAATGTATCTGCTCAAACCCTGGCTGCCGGCCTGAGCGGCCTGGTGGCGGGTCTGATCATCGCGGCCCTCTTGACCTTCCCGCTCTCGCTGCTGCCCGCTCCCTTGGGCAAGCTGCTTCCTTTCTTGGGTGTGCTGGTATTTAGCTACTTTGGCATCGCGGTCTTTGTCATGCGCCAGAATGACCTGTTTGGCCTGGTGCGGCAGTATTCAGGACGGGATGTCGAAGAGCCTGTTCAGCCTGGGGCCGCTGCGCAAGCATCTCCGGGGCGCAGTGTGCTCTTGGATACCAGCGTGATCATCGATGGCCGCATCACCGATATTGCCCGCACCGGCTTCATCCCCGGCACCTTGATGATCCCACGTTTTGTGCTTAACGAGCTTCAATATATTGCTGATTCATCTGATAGCCTGCGCCGGCAGCGCGGGCGGCGGGGAATTGAGGTCATTGCTCAGCTTCAGAAAGAAGCCACCGTGCCCGTGCGCATCAGCGATATGGACGTAGAAGGCATGCGCGGCGTGGACGATAAGCTGGTGGTGCTGGCGCGCCAGCTCCGCTGTCCGATCTTGACCAATGACTATAACCTGAACCGCATCGCCGATTTGCAAGGCGTGACGGTGTTGAACGTTAATGAGCTCGCCAACGCCGTCAAGCAGGTCTTCTTACCGGGTGAATCGATTGCCATCACCGTGATCCAGGAAGGGCGTGAAGTGGGCCAGGGCGTTGGCTACCTGGACGATGGGACCATGGTGGTGGTCGAAGATGGGCGTGGTTACCTGGACAAAGAGGTCAACGTCACCGTCACCAAGGTTTTACAAACCGCAGCCGGCCGCATGATCTTTGCCCGGATGGGCAAAGATTGAATGGAATAAACTGACTGTTTCGCTTATTTGAATTGAGGAGTTTGTTATGTCGTTGAAAATCTATAATACCCTGACCCGCCAAAAGGAAATGTTTGAGACGGTTGAGCCGGGCAAGGTCAGTATGTATGTCTGCGGTCCTACCGTATATGATAAGGCCCACATTGGGCACGCCATGTCGGCCCTGGTCTTTGACCTCATCCGCCGCTATTTGCAGTACCGCGGCTATGATGTGCGCCACGCCATGAACTATACCGATGTGGACGACAAGATCATTAATCGCGCCAACCAGATCGGCATGCCGCCCGTCCAATTGGCCGAGCGCTATATCGATGAGTTCATGCATCACCTGGATGATCTGAATGTGCTGCCGGCCACCGTATACCCGCGTGCCACCCGAGAGATCCCCAACATCATCAAGCTGATCCTCGACCTGGGCGAGAACGATTATGCCTATGAGGTCAATGGAGACGTGTATTTCCGCGTCCAGCGCGACCAGGATTACGGCAAACTATCGGGCCGCAAGTTGGAGGATATGCAGGCCGGGGCGCGTATCAGCGTCGATGAGCGCAAAGAGAGCCCCATGGACTTCGCCTTATGGAAGTCCTCCAAGCCGGGTGAGCCAGCCTGGGACAGCCCCTGGGGACCGGGCCGCCCTGGTTGGCACATTGAATGCTCGGCCATGAGCATGCACCACCTGGGTGAGCAGATCGACATCCACGGCGGCGGCAACGACTTGATCTTCCCGCACCATGAGAACGAGATCGCCCAGACCGAATCGGTCACCGGCAAGCCCTTTGCGCGCTACTGGGTCCACAACGGCATGATGCAGTTGGCCGGCGAGAAAATGTCTAAGTCGCTGGGCAACCTGATCACGATCGAAGACTTCGTCTCAAAACACGAAGGCGACGCCCTGCGCATGATGGTGCTCAATTCCAGCTACCGCAATCCGCTGACCTTCAGCGACGAGATCGTGACGGCGGCTGAGCGCGGCCTGGAACGTTTACGTGGCGCCCTGCGTCCGGCGCCCGCCGGGCACCTGGCAGAAGGCGAGCCCGTCCAGGCCCTCCAGCAGCAGATTTCTGCCGCCCGCCAGGGCTTTGTTGACTGCATGGATGACGATTTCAACACCGCTGGCGCGCTAGGGCACCTGTTTGACCTGGTGCGTGCCATCAACCAGGCCCGCGATGCCGGCGTTACCGCCGAGCTGGTGGGCCAGGGGCAGGCACTGCTGCGAGAGCTGATGGCTGTCTTTGGCCTGCGCACCGAGCGCCCGGCCGCCGTAGGCGGGCAGGCAGATGCCTTCATCAATTTATTGATCGAGATGCGCCGCGATTTGCGCCAGCAGAAGCTGTGGGCGCTCTCAGATCAAGTGCGTGATCGTTTGGCAGAACTGGGTGTGCTTCTAGAAGACAGCAAAGAAGGCACCACTTGGCGATGGAAGTAGACCCATTCCCGGCCAGCGATTTCGATGACTGGGCCAGTACTTACGATCAGAGCGTACTGGATGAAGCGTCTTTCCCATTTTGGGGTTACCGGCAGGCGCTAGGAACGGTTGTCCGTTTAGCCGCCGTCCAGCCCGGCATGGCTGTGTTGGATGTTGGCACCGGCACGGCTAACCTGGCGCAGATGTGCGCACAGCAAGGCTGCCGCCTGTGGACCACGGATTTCTCGCCTGCCATGCTCGATGTGGCGCGGCGCAAGTTGCCCCAGGCTCAATACCTGCTGGCAGATTTCCGGCAGGGTTGGCCCGCCGGGCTGCCGCTTGCTTTTGATCGTATTGTCTCGGCCTATGTGTTTCATCACGTTGCGTTGGCCCAAAAGGTCAGCCTGTGTGCTGAAATGACGGCTCACCTGGCCCCGCAGGGCAAGCTGGTAATTGCCGACGTGGCCTTTCCTCACCGGGCCGGCATGGAAGATGTCCGGCGCCAGGTCGGCGAAGAATGGGAAGAAGAATTTTATTGGCTGGCCGATGAGGCGGTGATAGCCCTTCAGCAGGCCGGTCTTCAGGCCGGGTTTACGCCGGTTTCGGCTTGTGCAGGGGTATTTGTGGTGGAACAAACATGAAAGAATGGATCTACAGCCGTAATGCAGTTTATGAAGCCCTGCGTGCCCGCCGTCGCCAGCCTTTCAGGCTGCGCCTGGCCCAGGGCGCTGAAGAAAAAGGCCGCCTGGCTGAGATCTTACAGTTGGCCTCAGCCCGCAAGCTGCCGGTGGAACGCCTGCCGCGCCAGCAGTTGGACAGCCTGGCGGAATACCACCAGGGCATCCTGTTAGAAGCCAGCGGCTACCCGTACAGCAACCTGCCCGATATCCTAGACCTGGCAAACCGGCGCGGCGAACCGCCTTTCCTTTTGATCCTGGATGTGCTGCAAGACCCGCAAAACCTGGGCACCCTGCTGCGCACTGCCGAAGCGGTGGGTGTGCACGGCGTGCTGCTGCCGCTGCGCCACACTGCCACCGTTACACCGGCAGTGGTCAATGCTTCTTCCGGTGCCAGCGAACACCTGCAGATCGCCCAGGTTAACCTGGCACAGGCCATTACGGCGCTCAAGGAGGCCGGTTTGTGGGTCATTGGGTTAGAGGCCGGCCCAGAGGCTCAGCCCCCAGAGAAGGTGCGCCTGGATGGGCCCCTGGCGCTGGTGGTGGGCGGCGAGGGCAGCGGCATGCGCGACCTGGTGCGCAGGTCTTGCGATGTGCTGCTGGGCTTGCCGATGCGCGGCCAGGTAGAGTCGCTCAATGCCGCCATTGCGGGTTCGATCGCCCTTTACCTGGCAAGTCAATCTCGCCGCAGATGAAGGCCTGGGCGGGCCTGGGAATGAAATCTTATCTATTTGACTCGGAAAAGTCCTTAAAACTATTGACGTTTCTTAAGAATCCTGATAGACTCCCCACCCGCAAAACGTGCCTTCTAAAAGCACGCCTGTGCAACCTTGTCGCAAATACCTGCCTCTGGTATAATGCCTAACGCTTTAGAGGTAGTACTTTTAAAAGTAAATTCGCCGACGTAGCTCAATCGGCAGAGCAACCGCCTTGTAAGTGGTAGGTTACGGGTTCGATTCCCGTCGTCGGCTTCCATGCCAGTCGTTTTGGTTGCCTGATCAGTTCGTCTCCTCGCAGGTTTTGCACGAAGGGACGAAGTGACTAGTCAACGAACTGACTAGGATATGAAATGGGCGGTTACCCAAGTGGCCAAAGGGGACTGACTGTAAATCAGTTGACAGACGTCTTCGGAGGTTCGAATCCTTCACCGCCCACCAAGCAGATAGCAGATGGCGACCAGCCGGTCGTGGCGATCGGAGATGGCGTCGTCTGCTATACGCGAATAAGAGTGCCCTCATAGCTCAGACGGTAGAGCACATTCTTGGTAAGAATGGGGTCATGGGTTCAAATCCCATTGAGGGCTCTCGGCTGAATCAATCAACTACTGAAATCATTCTAAGGAGTAGCAGCAATGGCCAAGCAAAAATTTGATCGCAGCAAACCGCATCTGAACGTGGGTACGATGGGACACATCGACCACGGCAAAACCACGTTGACGGCAGCCATCACCAAGTACTGCGCCCTGATGGGGGGCGGTGAATTCCGTGCCTTT
>JAKQIM010000028.1 GCA_029557965.1 Chloroflexota bacterium
AATATGCTCAAGCCAGCCCTGGCGCGCGGCGAGCTGCAGTGCGTAGGCGCTACCACCCTGGATGAATATCACAAGCACATCGAAAAAGACGCCGCCCTCGAGCGCCGCTTTGCCCCGGTTTATGTCGAAGAGCCCAGCGTAGATGACACCATCAAAATGCTGCACGGCCTGCGCGATCGCTATGAAGCCCACCACAAGGTGCGCTTCTCAGATGATGCCCTGGTCGCCGCGGCGCGCCTGTCCTCGCGCTATGTCACCGACCGGCACCTGCCCGATAAGGCCATTGACCTGATGGATGAGGCCGCCGCCAAGCTGCGCGTGGCGCTCTACTCGTTGCCCTCTGACCTGAAGGAAATGAAGAACGAGCTGGACCGCCTGCAAGCCGATGAAGACGCCGCCTCGGTGGCGCGCGATTATCAGCATGCCGCCGAGATCAAGGTTGAGCGCCTGCGCCTGCAAGATGAATTCGCTGAAAAGCGTGACAAATGGGAAGATGAGCATAAGCTGGATGAGGTCGTCGATGTGGACGACATTGCCGGTGTGGTGGCTCAGTGGACGGGCATCCCGGTGACCCAGATGATGGAGACTGAATCGCAGAAGCTGCTGCAAATGGAAGAGCGCCTGCACGAGCATATCATCGGCCAGGAAGAAGCCATCCACGCCATTTCAGATGCCATCCGCCGGGCGCGTTCGGGTCTCAAGGATCCGCGCCGTCCGATCGGCTCTTTTATCTTCATCGGCCCCTCTGGCGTCGGGAAGACTGAGCTGGCCAAGGCCCTGGCTGAATTCATGTTTGACGATGTGGATGCCCTGGTGCGCATCGATATGAGCGAGTATCGCGAGCAGCACACCGTCTCGCGCCTGTTCGGGGCGCCGCCCGGCTACGTGGGCTACGAGGAAGGCGGCCAATTGACCGAGGCCGTCCGCCGCCGCCCCTACCGCGTCATCCTCTTCGACGAGATCGAGAAGGCTCACCCCGAGGTCTGGAATGCCCTGCTGCAGATCTTGGATGATGGCCGCCTGACCGACGGGCAGGGCCGGGTGGTGGATTTCCGCAACACGGTGCTGATCATGACCAGCAACCTGGGCACCGAATATGTGCGCAAGTCGGGCAGCCTGGGCTTTGCCCCGACCTCTCGCAGCAGTGAAGAGCGCGAGGCTGAAGAAAAGATCACCAAGGCCCTCAAGGGCACCTTCCGCCCCGAGTTTTTGAACCGCATTGATGAGATCATCACTTTCTCGCCGCTCTCTTTGGATGAGATGGTCAAGATCGTGAGCTTGCAAATGAAAGAAATCCAAGAACGCCTGGCTGAGCGCGGTTTGAAGGTTGAGCTGACCGAGGCCGCCTGCCAATGGCTGGCTAAGACCGGTTACGAGCCGGCCTTCGGCGCCCGCCCCCTGCGCCGGGCCTTGCAGAAATATGTCGAAAGCCCGCTCTCGGTGCAGTTGCTGGGTGGCGAATTGTCTGAGGGCAGCCACGTGATCGTGGATGTAGACGAGCCCAACGACGCACTGGTGTTCAAGGAAAAGGGAAAATAGGTTTTTGAGAAGTGGCAGGCGTGGTCTGCCACTTCTTTGATTAAGGGGAAGCGCTTATGTTGTGCCCGGCTTGTAAAACCGAACTCCCTGCGGGCGCCAGGTTTTGTTTCAACTGCGGCGCTCCCCAGTCCACTGCCTGCCCATCCTGCGGCACCGCCCTGCCGGCAGGGGCCAAATTCTGCCTGAACTGCGGCCTGGCCCTTGAAAAGCCCGCCCCGGCTGCTTTTTCCCCGCCGGCTGCTTTTTCCCCGCCGGTTGCTTTTTTCCCGCCGGTTGCTTCTCCCCCGCCGGTTGCTCCTTCCCAATCCCCCGACCTTGGCCTGGAACGCCTGCAGCGCCTGGTGCCCAAGGAATTTTTGCAGCGCCTGATGGCTGCGCGTGGCAAGGTGGAGCGCGAGCGCCGCCTGGTGACCATCCTCTTCTCAGATGTCAAAGGCTCTACCGCTATGGCCCAGAACCTTGATCCTGAGGATGTGCTGGAGATCATGGATGGCGCCTTCGATGCGCTCATCGCCCCCATCTATCACCACGAGGGCACCCTGGCGCGCCTGATGGGCGATGCCATCCTGGCCTTTTTTGGCGCGCCGATCGCTCACGAAGACGACCCTGAGCGCGCTGTGCGTGCCGCCCTGGAGATTGTCGCAAATATCAAAGAATATGCCGCAGCACTCGAAAAGCAGCGCGGCCTGAGCGGATTCAACGTGCGCGTGGGCATTAACACCGGCCTGGTGGTGGTGGGTGAGGTCGGCTCAGACTTGCGTGTAGAATATACCGCCATGGGCGACGCCATCAACCTGGCCTCGCGTATGGAGCAAAACGCCCCCGCCGGCGGCATTCTTATTACCCACAACACCTACCAACACCTGCGCGGCCTCTTCGACGTCCAGCCCCAGCCGCCCCTGTTGGTGAAGGGCCACTCCGAGCCGGTGCAGACCTACGTGGTGCAGCGTCTGCGCCCGCGCACTTTCCACGCCGGCGGGCGCGGCATTGAAGGGATAAAGACCCCCATGGTGGGGCGGCAGGCCGAGCTGGAGGCCTTGCAGGCGGCCTTCAGGCACCTGGTGGGCCAACCCCCACAAGCCAGCTCTGCCGTGACCTGCCTCACCCTGGTAGGCGATGCCGGGGTGGGCAAAAGCCGCCTCTTGCTCGAATTTGAGAGCTGGCTGGCGGGCCAGCCGGGCTGTTACGGGCTGCTGCGCGGGCGCGCCACCCCCACCCAACAGCACCTTCCCTATGCCGTGCTGCGCGACCTGCTTTCAGAACGCTTCAGCATCCTTGAAAGCGACAGCGCCTCTGAGGTGCGCCAGAAGTTTGAGATGGGCATGCGCGTTTACCTGGAGCCCGATGAGATCCACCTTGCCGGGCACCTGCTTGGCCTGGGCTTTGATGATACCCCCGCGGTGAAAAACCTGGCTGGCAGCCGGGCGCAGACCTCGCAAGCCCTCGTCCACTTGCAGGCTTATTTCTGCCGCCTGGCAGCCCAGGCGCCCCTGTTGATCTTCTTGGAAGACCTGCATTGGGTGGATGATTCGACGCTCGACTTCTTTCAGGGCTTGGTTGCCAAGATGCAAGAAACGCCGGAGGCACAGCGGCTGCTGCTGATTTCCCTGGCCCGTTCTACGCTCTTTGAGCGCCGTCCAGGCTGGGGCAATGCTCAGGGCTGGCAGCGCCTGGACCTGCTGCCGCTCTCAGAAGAGCACAGCCGCCAATTGGTGGATACGATCCTGGCGCGCCTGGTAGACCCGCCCGAAACGCTGCGCCGCCTGATCATCGAGCGAGCAGAAGGCAATCCCTTTTACCTTGAAGAACTGGTGATGATGTTGATCAGCGATGGGGTCATTGTATGTGAATCGCCCGGTGCTGGTCAAAATGAATGCTGGTATGTAGAGCCAGACCGGCTAAAAGACCTGCGTGTTCCCTCGACCCTGGTGGGCGTCTTGCAGGCGCGTATCGATAACCTGTCTGATGCAGAGAAGGAGCTGCTGCAGCGCGCGGCCGTGATCGGGCGCCGCTTTTGGGATATGCCGCTGGAAGCGCTGGCGGCTGGCAAAGTGGAGCCGCCCCTGCCGGACGAATTGGCGGCAGTGAACGCTGAAGTGAAACGCTTGTGCGAACGCCAACTGATCTTCCCTCAGCCGCGTTCTGCTTTTCAACATGCGCAAGAATATATCTTCAAACATGCCATCTTGCACGATGTGGTCTATGAGACCGTGCTGCTCAAGCTGCGCCGCCTTTATCACCGCCTGGTGGCTGAATGGCTGGAGGTCAACTGTCACGACCGCCTGGATGAATACGCCGGGCAGATCGCCTTCCACTACGAACAGGCGCGCGAGAATGAGAAAGCTTTTGAATGGCTGTACCGTGCCGGCACAGCGGCCTCGGATATCAGCGCTTTCAGCGATGCCCTTGACCTCTTCCAGCGCGCCCAGGCTCTTTTGCCGCCAGATGCTTCTGCCCGCCGCGCCCGCCTGCTCAGCAAGATCGGTTTTATCCACTCGCGCCTGGGCGATATGAAACAGGCCAGTGAAATTTTGCAAACCGCAGTAGATATGGCGGCTTCTTTGGAAGAGTGGGCCTTGCTTTCGAGGGCTCAAGACAGCCTGGGTTTTGTGGTCTTCACCATGGGCGATGTTGAGCGTGCAAAAGACCTGGCGGTTGGCAGCCTGGATGCTGCCCGCAAGTCGGGGGATATCGAACGCATGGCTGGGGCCTTGATGAACTATGCGGATTTCCAAGAGACCGAGCAGGCTGTCCAGGCAATGTTAGAAGAGAGCCTGGGCTTATTCCGCCAGGCTGCTTTGCCCATTGGCGAAGCCACCTGCCTGCTCAATATGGGCAACTTCTTCCATTCACAGCACAAGTTTGACCAGGCCCAGGCTTGTTATGAGCAAAGCCTGGCAATCTACCGCCGCTTGAATAACCGCTGGGGGATTGCCAACGACCTGGCGAACCTGGGGAATATCTTCGACAGGACCGGCCATCCAGAGACGGCGATCCAGTATTATCAAGAGGCTATCCAGATCGAACGCGAGATTGGCGACCGCGAGAGCCTGAGCATCGTCTTGTTTGACCTGGGCTGTATCCACATGCTGTCTGGGCAGCTTGAATTGGCCGGGCAGGAACTGCGCCAGGGGCTGGTGGAGGCCAACGCCGCCCAGGTAGAGCGCATCAGGCAGATGACGCTCATCGCCCTGGCAGACCTTTCCTGGCGCCAGGGCACTTTCAGGCGTTCGGCCTGGCTCTTGGGGCCGCTGCAAGAAACGCGGCTTGTTGGGCGAGAGGTATGGGAAAGCGAGGCCCTGCCGCTTTTTGAGAAGCTGCGCGCCGCCATGCCTGCCGCCGAGATGGATGCGGCCCTGGCTGAAGGAGCCGCCCTGGGGGTGGATGGGGTCATCGAGCGCCTCTTGCAAGAGGCTTAATGCCTGCCTGGCTGTCATATATTGTTGATCAGACAAGTAACCTTGCTTTGTGATATTTGTCGGTGCATTCAGGAAGTTTGCCACCTTGGAGCATTGTTCAATTGGCGTAAAATTCACACCGGTGCGTGAATCGTTTTTTGCGCCAGGTGACACCAATGGACCACGACCTGATTGACAGCCTGTCCCTTTTTCGGGGCCTCACCCCTGAACAGCTCGTTGAGATGGAGAAGATCTTTCTCCCCTGCGATTATTATGCTGGGACGACCCTCTTTGAACAGGGCTCTCCGGCAGAATACCTGTTTGTGGTGGTGGTGGGTGAGGTGGTGGTGAATTTTAAGCCGGATGATGGGCCGGTGATCGTGGTCTCGCATATTCAGCCTGGCGGTGTTGTCGGCTGGTCTGCTGCCCTGGGCAGCCGGCTGTATACTTCGGGAGCTTCTTGCACCACCTATACCCAGCTTCTCAGGGTGCGGGGCAGTGATCTGCGCCAGTTATGCCTCCAGCATTCCGATACGGGTGTGTTGGTCTTGGAACGCCTGGCGACCGTCATCGCTGAGCGCTTGAACAGCACGCATGCTTTGGTCATGTCACTGCTGAAGATGGGTTTAACCCCAATAGAAAACCTGGAGACATGAAATATGGCGACCCCAATCAATCAAGACGCATCTTTGGATGAACAGGTGCATGCCCTGGTAGGCAGTCTCAGTGCCTATATTGAGCAGTTCCACGGCGGTTCGGTGGACCTGGTGTCCTTTGATGGGCATGTGCTCAAGGTCCGCCTGGGCGGGGCCTGCCTGGGCTGCCCGCTCTCACCCAACACCCTCCACGGTTGGGTCGAAGGCACCGTCAAGCAGTTTTTCCCGGATATTGAAGTGATGGAGGCAGAGTAGTATAATCAAACTTGCGCGGAGATCATTACCCGTTCTCCCTTTCAGAGAGCTGCCGGATGGTGCGAGGCAGCAGGCTGGAACGGCGAAATCCCCTCCGCCGGTTGTGACCTCACAACCAACCGCCCTCGCAGAGGCCAATGCCATAAGAGGGCCGGGCTCGCCCGTTAGCGCGAGGTTGAGGCTGTTGATGCAGTTGGTCCTGCAAGACGGCAAAAGCAGGTGGCACCACGAGCGCCCCCTCGTCCTGCTGGCGATGGGGGCTTTTCATTTCTACTTTCGTCGTGATGGAGGTTTCTTATGTTAGACATCAATATGCTTCGCGAACAGCCTGACCTGGTGCGCCAATCGCTGGTCAAACGCCAGATGGACGCGGCACCGGTGGACCAGGTGCTGGAGCTGGATGCCCAGCGCCGGGTCTTTATCCAAGAAGCCGAGCAGCTCAAGGCCGAGCGCAACAGCGTTTCAAAAGAGATTGGCCGTTCGAAAGACGCCGCCGAGCGCCAGGCCAAGATTGAAGCCATGCGCCTGGTTGGCGATCGCATCAGCCAATTGGATGAACAACTGCGCCAGGTGGAAGAATCTCTGCACGGCGTCTTATCGGTCATCCCCAATATCCCCGATCCTCGCACCCCGCTGGGCAAGGATGAGGACGAGAATGTCGTCTTGCGTAACGTGGGCCAGCCGCGCCAGTTCGATTTTGAGCCCAAGCCGCATTGGGACCTGGGCCCTGCCCTGGGAATGATTGATTTTGAGCAGGGCGTCAAGATCACCGGCTCGCGCTTTTACGTGCTCAGCGGGCCGGGGGCGCGTTTGCAGCGTGCGCTGATCGCCTGGATGCTCGACCTGCACATCCGCCAGGGCTATACAGAAAAATATACCCCCTTCATGGTCAAGGCTCAAACCCTCTTCGGCGCCGGGCAGCTTCCCAAGTTCCAGGATAACCTGTATCACGATATCGAAGAGGATTTGTGGATGGTGCCCACCGCCGAGGTGCCCCTGACCGGCCTTCACATGGAGGATGTCTTCGATGAAGCCAGCCTGCCGCGCCTGTACACGGCTTATACCCCCTGCTTCCGTCGCGAGAAGATGAGCGCCGGCCGCGATGTGCGCGGCATCAAGCGCGGCCACCAGTTTGATAAGGTGGAGATGTATATCTTCTGCAAACCCGAAGAGTCAGATGCCATGCTGGAGAAGATGCGCACCGATGCCGAGCAAACCTGCGCTGCCTTGGGCCTGCCTTACCGTGTCAAGCAGCTCTGCACCGGTGACCTGGGCTTTGGGGCGCGCATGACCTACGATATTGAGGTCTGGTCGCCCGGCCTGCAAGAATGGCTGGAGGTTTCTTCGGTCTCGAATGATGGCGATTTCCAGTCTCGCCGTGCCAACATCAAGTATCGCCCTGCTGAAGGCGGCAAAACCCGCCTCTTGCACACCCTGAACGGCTCGGGCCTGGGCATGCCGCGCACCCTGATTGCTGTGCTAGAGAACTACCAGCAAGCCGATGGCAGCATCATCGTCCCCAAGGTCCTGCGCCCCTGGATGGGCGGGGTAGAGACGATTACTCCTTAAGGCCTGGGGGAATTTCTTCTTTGTGAGACTTATTCTTGCCAGCCTCGTATATCGAGTCATAGGAGTTTGACCATGCCAGAATGGATGCACATCCCGGTATTCTTTATCACAGTGCTCGTCATGTTGATTGGTATGGGGGGGCTGGTCGTACCGCTCTTCTCAGGTGTGGTGGTCATCTGGCTGGCAGCCCTGGGATATGGGTTGGTGGCAGGTTTTGGGACCCTGGGCGGTTGGATGTTCGGCATTATCACCGTGCTCATGTTGGTGGGCGTGGTGATCGATAACGTATTGATGGGCGTGCAGGCCAACCGCGAAGGCGCCTCGTGGAAGTCGATCTTGATCGCGCTGGCAGCCGGTGTCGTCGGCACCATCGCCTTCCCGCCGATTGGCGGGCTGATCGCAGCCCCATTGGCCATTTTGCTGTACGAGCGCATGCGCGCCGGCAACTGGCCCGACGCGATCAACGCGCTGCGCGGGCTGGCAATGGGCTTTGGGCTATCTTACTTTGTCCGCTTGGGGATCGGCGTGGCAATGATCATGCTCTGGCTGATCTGGGCGTTGAACCGCTAAACAGCCGCTTATTCGGCGGGTGGCGGGACGGGCAGCGCTTCGACCGCCGTCTGCGCCCATTTATCGCCTTCTTCGATCAGCATGACCGGAATGTCATCGCGGATGGGGTATTTTCGTCCGCAGTCCTGGCAGATGAGCCAGGTTTCTTTGTGGTAGGTCAGCAGCCCATCTTTTTCACGCACACAGGCCGGGCAGCGCAGGATATCGAGTAATTCTTGGCTTACCATGTAAGTCTCCCAGTACAATCAATTTGCCAGGCATCCAGTTCCAGGTTCTTCTGCAAAAACGAGAAGTTCATGGCGTTTGCCTGGGGACAAAAATCGGCTGCGTCCAGTTCGTATTCTACCCCAAAAACAGCTTTTCCGTCATCAATAAATGGCACAAGCAGCTCGCATTCTTCATAGGTGAAGCATTCCTCGTTGAGGGCCCAATCGTAATAGGGCAGCAGTTCGGGGATCTGTGCCAGGTCATTTTTTAGCCCGATGGACAGCCCTCGGGCATGCGCCTGCTCTGCCAGCCAGGTGTTGTAGGTCAATTGGTCGGCCGCGCTGAGCGGAAACCCTGGATCATTGGCATACCCTTCGATATTATCCGGTTCGACGCCGTCGCAGCCCTTCTGCACAGCCAGGTCCAGGCGGGCCTGCATGATTGGCCCCAGCAGGTCGATGCGCCGGATGTCCAGCCAGCGCTCGCCGGGCCAGCCTTCCAGTGGGTTGCCAAGTACCTCTTCAGAGAAATCACCTGCATCGGGGCGCCAATCTTCGTGGCTGCCGGCGCTGAAATAGCAGATGACGACCCGCCCAGCGGCATGTAATTCGTCAATGACTGCCTGGGGGACTTCGAAGAGATCAATATCGTACATCTGCACCTCGAAGGAAGTGTCGATCGTGCCGCTGAGCTGCCACTGCCACGTGGTGCCCGGTTCAGGCTGCCACACATCGGCGGGCGCAGGAGGCCCGACCTGCCTGGTGACGATGGGCAGGTAAGTGCATCCGGCGCTGGCAGCCAAAGCCGCCGCCGCCAAGACGATGGTCAAAAGGGCCGCCGCCCCAGCTATCCAACAGCGCTTCATATGGGGTTGTCTAACTGCCATCCTTGCCGGTGGCAGCTCTCCCTTGTTCTTACGGCTCTTCCGTTGGTTCAGGGGTGGGGATGTCAGTCCCGGGGCCATACTGGTACACTGCCCTCCAGGGCAGGTAATGGGTGGTGATGCTGTCTATGTGGATCTGGGCGCCATCGCGCCAGACGATACGCGAGACGGTGATATCGGCGCCTTCAGCTTCCCAATCGACCTGTTTGATCACGCCCTTAGATAGGGCAGCGTTTTCCTCGTAGAGCGGCTCAGGCGGATCAACGATATTTTGTGGGCCGGTGGTGCTCCACTCCACCGAACGGCCATCGGAGGTGGAATAGAACTTCCAGGTCAGGGTGCGGGCGCTGGCATCGACATAGGTTTCCATCAACAGCCAGTAGGGGGTATCGTTGGTAAATTTGAAATCCACCACCGGCGCGAAGACGGTCGCGTCCAGCCCAGCCAGGTTGGGGTTGATGCTGCCGTTGGCGTTCATCTCATAGTAGCTGACACGGTAAGCATGTGCATAGCGTTGGTCGATCTGGTATCCGCCGAAGAAGACGGTGCGGAACAGGGTGGTGCTCACCTGGCAAACGCCGCCGCCCACGCCCTGGATGGTACGATCGCCGTAGATGATCAGCGCTTCGGTGTACCCGGTATCCAGGCTGACATCGCCCAGGGTCGAGGCCATCGAAAAGGTTTGGCCCGGGGCAACCAGCAGGCCGTGGAAGCGTGCCGAAGCAATGGAGATGTTTTGAATGCGTTCGGCGCTAGAGCCGTAGAAGTATGATGTGTACACACTGACCGCTTCGCCAATCCCAAGCTGTTCGGCGGTTGCATCGTCGGTCACAGCCGGGTTGGTGTATTCCATATCCAGCTCCAGCGTATGCACCCCTTCTGCCAGCTTTTGATTGATGAGGGTGATGGTGGTCTCTACATCCAGCGAGCGCCCAATCGAGGCCCCTTGGAGCAGGTCAAGCTGGCGGGTTTCGTCATTGAATATGAAGCGAGCGTTCTCAGGATACTGCACCAGGCTGGGGGCAATCCCCTCCAAGAAGGTGCGTAGTGCCTGCGAGCTGATCCCCACCTGGTACTGTTCTAGGCCGTTCACGTTAACGCGTTCGATCGCCAGCATTGCCGCCAGGGCATCGGGCTCAAAGGTCCATGGGCCAGGATCAGAAGCTGTGGCAGATGGCACCTGTAAAACCAGGGGGGCGCTCAAGATGTTGCGCGCCAGCTCAGCCTGGGCGCTCACATCCAGGATGATGGGGGCGGTCTCAACCACCACCAGGGGGATGATGCCGTCCGTCATGGTGGGGAGCTGTAGGTTGAGGGCGTCTAGGGCGGCGGGCACATCCATCGTGCGCCCAATCTGCCCAGAGCGCACCACCACATCCACCCCGCTGACGCCCAGCGAGGCCTCGATAATTGAACGGTCCACTTCGGCGGCAATGCCTTTCAAGTAGATCTCAGCCGCCCGCTCATCAAAGATGAACACGGGTGCCAAATCCACGCCCGAGGTCCAGGTACGTACCCGATCTCCCAGGCGTTGCAGAGCTCCCCCCGCCCGGCCCACGTTGTAGGCTGCCAGGGCGCTGGTTTGCGCATCTAAGAACATGCCCAGGTCGTTGGGGCTGGCGACCCAGATTTTGGCGCCATCTTGGAAGACGACGCGCCCCGTGAACGGGTAAGATATGCTCTGCGAGAGATGGTCGGCGGCCTCTTGCGTTGTCAGGCCAGATACATCAACGCCGTTGACAGAAACGCCCTGGAAGATGCGCCCGGCATAGCTCATGCCGTACACCACTGGTACCAACAGGACAAGGAACAGGAACAATGCCAGGCCCAAAACAAGCGCCGCCAGGGCCTGCCCAAGCGAAGACGGCCGGTTATACACATAACCGGTAGGAGTAGGTTGGGTATAGATCGGAGTGTTCATAAGCTTCTTCATTGTACCAGAAAGACGTATAATCCTCTTGTTCGGTTCCCCAACCCGCCTGCCGCAGGGCTGCCGAGAACGCGGCGCAAGACCCCCCTCTTGGCGCATACTGCGGCGCTTTGATTAAAACGAGGAAAATCCATATGTATCGCTTTTCTGAAAAACACGGCCTGAGCACCCTGGTGACCCACCTGGGCGAAGCAGCCAACCCCTTCAATGCCCATGTTGAGCCGATCTACCAGACTTCGACCTTTAATTTCCCCGATGTTGCCACGGGGGCGGGCATCGTCGGGCGCACCCAGCCTGGCTTTTACTACACCCGCCTGGGCAACCCCAACCTGGAGCACCTGGCAAGCAAGCTGGCTTTTCTCGAGGCGTTGGACATGCTGAGGGCCAACCCTGGCGTGCCCCCCGAAGACCTGGCTGCCGGACAGCTTTTTGCCTCGGGCATGGCAGCCGTCTCGGCGGTGCTGCTCTCGCGCCTCAAGGCCGGCGATACGGTCATCGCACAAGAGGCGGTGTACAGCAACACCTTCAATTTCTTACAAGAGGTGGCCCCGCGCCTGGATCTGCAAGTGGCCTGGGTCAGCGATGTGTCGCCGCAGGGCTGGGAGGCGGCTTTTGCGGCTCATCCCGGGGCCTGCCTGGCTTATGCCGAGACGCCTGCCAACCCCACCATGACCGTGGTCGATTTGCAGGCTGCCGCCGAGATCGCCCATCGCCACGGCGCCTGGTTGGCAGTGGACAATACCTTCGCCACGCCCTACTGCCAGCGCCCACTTTCTTTGGGGGCAGATATTGTGATCCATTCCACCACCAAGTTTCTCTCGGGGCACGGGGCTCTGATTGGAGGTGCGGTCACCAGCCGCCACCCGGCTTATATCCATGATGATCTGCGCCTCTTCGTCAAAGTCTTGGGTGGCACGCCCAGCCCCTTTGATTCCTGGCTGGCTAACCTGGGGCTGAAAACCTTTGAGCTGCGCATGCAGCGCCACTGCCAAAACGCCCTGGCTGTGGCGCGCTGGCTGTCTGCTCATCCGGCGGTGGCGGCTGTGCACTATCCTGGCCTCGAAAATCACCCTGCCCACCAGGTTGCCCTGCGCCAGATGCATTTTAACGGCGCGCCAGCCTTCGGCAGCATGTTGGCTTTTGAATTGAAGGGCGGCCTGGAAGCGGGCGTGCGCCTGATGGAACGCGTGGCGGTTGCCACCCTGGCTGTCAGCCTGGGCAACGTGGATACCCTCATCCAGCACCCTGCCAGTATGACGCATGCCCCCGTTCCCCGCCCTGACCGCCTCAAGCAGGGCATCACCGATGGCCTGGTGCGCCTCTCGGTGGGGATTGAGAATATCGAAGACCTGTTGGCTGACCTGGAACAGGGCTTAAAAGATTAGATCGTTGTGCAATCGTAGGGTAACCGTTAAGTCAGCGTCAAGCAGACTTTTACCGGTTAAGGTATTATAGTGTCAGGCGATGGGCATTTCTTCTTCTCCTCCTTAAAACGAGAGCCGGGTGGGCGTACCCGGCTCTCCCGATTCTATTGGTATGCCATAATTTGCTAAAAACGGTTATACTTATTATTGATTATTTGGCAGCTTTTTCCCATCGCTGAACCGCTATGCTCCCGGACGATTCCCCTTACCCCCACCCTGAATGCCCCTTCACGCTCCAGGCCTTTGATCTGTTGGATCGGCTGCACGAACAACCAACGATCGATTTTTACCTGGAGAACCAACAGCAGTTTCAAACTTACATCGAAGAGCCTTTTCAACGCGTGATGCGCCTGGTGGCTGGGCGGCTGTCTGAGCCAGTCCGCAGCATCATGAGCACCGATAAGCGCGTCTTTTCGCGCTTTACCAAAAAGGACCCTGGGCAGGCCGGGGCATGGGATTTTTACTGGGGGGCCTTCTACCCGCGCAGCAACCGACAGTTGGAAGATGTGCAGCTCTCTTTGTGGATGAACTACAGGCGTTTTGAGATCGGGTTTTATATTGGCAGTTATGGCACGGTAGCGCGCAACCGCTTCCAAGAAAACTGCCGCAGGTATGGCGGCCAACTGCTGCACATGCTCGATCCCCTGCTGGTTGAAGGCAGTATTCTGTTGGGCACCCAAGAAAATGTAGAAATTGACTCGAGCGGTTTGCTGGTGATTAAAAAGAAGATCTCTTGGGAAGAATGGTTCAACGATCCTTCTCAGGCCAATTATGATGCTTCGCTTGTTCTGCCCAAAGAGCAGCTGCTGAAAATGACAGAGGACGACCTGGTGAATACCGCCGTCCAAACCTTTGAAAAGCTCTTCCCGCTTGTGCTGCTGGCTACAATGGATGAACCTCTCCCCGCGGTGCTGGAATACCTGGGGCAGAGCCGCCGCCATGCCTGACCTGAATCAAAACCCGGCCCATACCAATGCCGTTATGGCGTATGCCCGCCAGTTAGCCGCTCGCTTAGAGCGGCTTTCGGCTGATTCCGCTTGGGCCCACCGCGCCAGCGGCATACGCGGTGCCCTGCTGCGCGGCATTGAGCAGGTAGAAAAGAGACCTGGCTCTGGCCCAGCCATGAACCGCCTGGAGCGCCTGGTGGAACAAAGCCACCAGGTCTTGACCAGCGCGGCGCGTGAGATTGAAGAGCCCAAGAGCAGTGGGGGTTGATTTTTAGAGAGGGAGAGATCGGATGCAGCAGTATAACATCGAAGGTCTGTATGCCACCCGGCAGGGTGTGAAGAAGGCTCAAAAGAGCGGCCTGGTGCCCTTGGCGTACATCGAGCCGTATGCCAAGACCATTTGGGCCAATAGCCCTGACGAGGCGATCCGCATTGCGACTGAAGAATTGAATGGCGGCGCGTGGACCGAGGGTCCGCGCATCACCCGGGCTAACGAGGAAGAACGCATGCGCCAGATGGGTGCGCCTGAACTGCCCGGTTTTGGCGCCCCCAGGCAAGCCAAAAAGGGTCGCAAATGACCTTGCTTAAGGTTGAGAAGCCTCCCAAAGTTTAGCCAATTCGCTGTGGGCCACCACATTGTGCAAGAACGATTTGCGCATCTCGGGGTCGCTGATGCGTAAGGCTTGATTTTGCAGCAGTTGGTAGGCGCGTTCCAGCAGCGGTCGGAAGCGCTCATCCTCGGCGGCTCGCAAAACCTGGCAGCAGATCAGGTACACCAAGAACGGCTCATCCAGCCCGTCCAGGTTATTGGTCTGCAAATAGCGCCAAATCTCTTCTACGTATGCTATAGCAGATGGCAAGTCACCCTGTGTCAGTGCCAGGCGTGCCAGGGCCGCCAGGGTTTCGTTGGTTTGCAGCAGCACGCCAATCTCGCGCCGCAAGCTCAAAGCCTGTTGGTAGTGCTGTTGGGCCTCTTCATAGCGCCCCAAGGCCATGAGGGCATTGCCCACCAATTCATGGCCGGTTCCTTCTGTTGAGCGGTAGCCAATCTCTTGAGCAAGCTGTAATGTGCGCTTGGCGTCAGCCAGAGATGCCTCGATATCCCCCAGCCTCAGGCTTACCAACGCCATGTTGCCCAGGGCCACATTTTCGCTCCAGCGCTCTCCCATCTCACGGCTGAAGCGGATCGATTCTTCAAAACATTGGCGGGCAAACTCGTAATCGCCCTGCTGGCGGGCAATATCGCCCAGGTTGTTCAAGGCGCTGCCCTCGCCGCGGCGGTCGCCGATGGCCCGGTACAGGCTGAGGGCCTGCTGGTAGATTTCGCTGACCTGCGAATAATCGCCCTGGTGGAAGTAAATGGCACCAATGGTGCGCAGGCAGGTGGCCTGGGTCTGCTGCAGGCCGGCCTGAGAAGCCAGTTCCAGGCCTTGCTGTAAACGCTGTAGCGCCTGGGGCAGGTCTGCGTTGCGCCAGATCGCCCGCCCCCACAATTGGTATCCATCTGCCTGGCTGGCTACATCGCCCGCCAGTTGTGCTTTTTCCACTGCCAGTTGGGCTGCCGCCGCGGCGCGGGGGTAATCGCTGGTCACTTCATAATAATTGGACCAACGGCGCGCTAAGATGGCTTGCAGCCTGGCTGCTTCGGCAGGTTTCCCCTCCAGGCCGTCTATCAGGGTCTGTAAGGCCTGCAGGTCAGCCGTCTGCTGTTCGCGCATCCCCAAAAGGTCGTATACCCGCTCGCGCGCTAAGAGCGCCCCAATCCGCACCTGGATGTATTGCCCTTCAGGCAGCAGGCGCAGCGAGCGGCTTAAATATTCGATAGCCTGCCGGTTGTCGAATTGGGCCGCGGCGTGGTCGCCGGCTTTTTGCAAGTAGATCACCGCTTGCTTGAATTCGCCGGCCAATTCCAGGTGGTCGGCGATCAGGCCGGTGTATTCATCGGTGCGCTCGCCGCCGCGGTGGATGAGCCATTCGGCCACGCGGGCGTGGTACTGCCTGCGCTCGCGTTTCAAAACGCTCTCGTAGGTTACCTCGTGCAAGAGGGCGTGTTTGAAGATGAACTCTTGCGCACCGGAAAAGGCGCTGCTGCGGCGTGCAAAGATCAATTCGCGGCGCGCCAGCGCTTCGAGGGCCTGGTTGAGCGAGTCTGGCGCCTGTCCAGGCCCGTTTTCTGAGGCTGTTTCTTCCCCTTCTTCCATGTAGCGCAGGGTGTCATCCCAAAAAACGCGCCCCACCACCGATGCCTGTTGGAGCATTTTGCGCTCTTGCTCTGGCAGGCTGTCGAGACGGGCCTGTAAGATCTCAGCCAGGGTTGAGGGTACCCGCATTGCCACCAGGCGTTCTGGGTCAATTTGCCAGCGTTCAGGGCCTTTGACCACCACACCATCTTCGATCAGCATCTTGATGAATTCTTCTACGTAGAAGGGGTTGCCCTCGGCCCGCCCAACGATCATTTCTTGCAGGACGGGGGGCACTTCGCCCGCCCGCTGTAAGATGGTGTTGACCAGGCTGCGGCTGTCATCTTTGGTCAGCGGCTCAAGCATCAGGCGGATCTGAGCCGGCAGGTGGTTGGCCCACTGTGTGTGACGCTCGAACAAGCTGGGACGCGCCAGGGCCACGATCAAGACCGGCAGATCACCCACCGCACCTGCCAGGCCCTCGATGGCTGCCAGAGAGCTGTCATCGGCCCAGTGTACATCTTCCAGGAAGATGATGGCAGGGCCTTGTTCGGCATGGGCGCGGAAGAATTCGCCCAGGTAACGCAAAGCCCGGTCACGCAGTTGCCTGCCGTCCAACACCCCTTGCAGATGTGGGCTGGCAGAAAAATCAAAGCCCAGCAGTTGGGCGATAAAATGGGCCCGCATCAGGCCGTTCTCGTCCATTCCCAAAACGCTCCCCAGGCCTTGTTCGATCTTCTGGTAGGCCACGGCGGCGGTCTCGTTTTCTTGGAGCTGAAAGCGGAATACCAATAGGTCGCGCAGCAGGGCATAAGGCAGGCGCTGCATTTGTGGGCTGGCCCGGCCTTTGAAATACCAGATTTCTTCAGAGAGCTGTTCGAGCCAGCGTTCGAACTCGTACAGCAAGCGTGATTTGCCAATCCCGGCATCGCCAATTACGGTGACAAGCTGTGCGCATTTCTCTTGGGCGCTTCGGCGGTAGGCTTCTTGCAAGAAGCCCAGCTCGGCATCTCGCCCCACCATGCACGTTTCAATGCCCTCCAGGCCGCGGCGAACCTGGCGGAAGGTGCGCGGCTTGGCTCCCAAAACCTGGTAAGCCTGCAAGGGGGCAGATTTTCCACGTGCATCGATGGTGTCAACCGGCACCACGTCAAACAAACCGCGCACCAGTTGGAGCGTTTCATGCGAGATCAAAACTCCTCCCACCGGTGCAGCCATCTGCAGCCGGCTGGCAGTGTTGACCGTATCACCCAGGGCGGTGTATTCACCGGTCGTCCCCACCATCCCCAAAAAGACCGGGCCGGTGTGGATGGCAATGCGCATGGCAAAACGCTGGCCTGCCAGCAGTTTCAGGCCGGTTTCTTGGATCTGCTGTTGGATGTTCAGCGCTGCCAGCACGGCCCGCTCGGGATCGTCCTCTTGGGTTGAGCTTGTCCCCCACAACGCCATCACCGCATCGCCAATGTGTTTGTCGATCGCCCCGCCATGTGCCAGGATGGCGCGGTCTACCAGCGCCCACAGGGCGTTAACGGCCTCGGCCACATCCTCCGCGTCTTGAGCTTCAACTGCCGCCGTAAAGCCTGAAATATCGGCGAAGAGCACCGTCACCTGTTTGCGCTGTTGCTCGACTGGTTTCTGCTGTAAGGCGCGCAAACGTTCTCGGATGGGTGCCTGGGCGGCATCCACCACTGCATCACCTAAAACCTGGCGTTGGCCATCGAGGGCGGCCAACGCCAGGTTTAGATGTTCAATTTCAGGCGAAACAGAGTCGGAGCGGCTCATTCACTGGCTTGAAACCCGGGCAGTTCTTCGGTCTTGTCGCCCATCTGGACGACATGGAAAGGCATCCAGGCCACGCCGAAGAAATCGAGCAGCACATCCTTCTTCAGCGGCGAGATCTTTGTTTCTGTGATCTCGTTTGCCAGGTCGCCCCAACGCGCACTGACCTCTTCGATGAGGGCATCCTTTTCTTTTTCCAGTGCAGCGATCTCTTGCTTGAATTGTTCGATGGCATCAATTGATTCATCAACATCGGCCTTGGCTTGCTCGGTCAGGCGGCGCTTGGTAAGGGAGCTGGTCAGGCTGCGTTTGCGGCCGAAACCCAGCAGGCTGGCGACGTTCTCCAGGTGGGTACCGCCTTCTTCAAGCTTGCGTTGTGAATGTTCGGCCTCGTCCTGGCGCAGTTCACGTTCTTCACGCGCCAGCTTATCTTTCAGGGTGCGCAGCTTGGTCTCAAAGGTGGTGGTAGCCTTTTTGGCTTCGGCATCGCGGGCTGTGCGAGCAGCCTCGGCGCACTGAGAGCGGAACTCGGCTGCTGAAACCTGGGGCCCGGCGTATAACTTGAGCGCCTCATTGGTGCGCACCGTCACCTCGGCCGAGCGGAAGGCCCAATCGACAAAATCCTTTTCCATTGCGGCCAGGGTTTTGGCCTCAGAAAAGGGCGTTTCTAGCGCCGCAAAGCGTGCCTGCGGATCGGGCTTATCGTCCAGGGCCCGGTTATTGATCTGGGTGGCGATGTAATCATCCCAGCGCACCATGCCGCGCCGGTCGGGATTTTGCACCACAGCGGTTTTGAAGGCCTCGGTGTCAACGTTATACTTGCGGTTCAGGTAGCGGATGCTGGCTTGTGCCAGCACCACCGGGCGGTAAACGATGCCCTGGCTCATGGCCTCTTGGGGATACGTTTTGCCGGCGGCTTTGAAGGCCTGGGTAAATGTCAGGTTATTGGGCAAGAAGTATTCGGCAATGCCGGCTGGAACCGCGGGCCGCGTGCTGGTCAGCGCTGCGGTGGCCTGGCTGGCGGTCTGGCGCGCCGCAGGTGCGGGCACTGCCGCAGGGGCAGCCACAGGGATCGGCTGGACCTGTCCAAGCGGGGCTGCCGCTGAGGCCTGGCTGGGTGCCAGAGCTGCCGCCGGGGCCTGGATCTTGGCGCCCACCATCTCGTTGAGGGCAGGGATCTGGCTGCGCGTCAACGGGCCAGCCAGGTAATTCATTGCCCAGCGGGTAGAGAAAACCTGGGGCTGTTTTTCGTGCACGTTGTGCAGCAAGAAGACGCGTTTGCCCAGGCCAGAGATCATGCGGTCATAAGCGGCCCGGTCCAGCCCTGCTGAGGTGGCACTTTCCAGCCCGTCTAACAAGCGTTGTTTGTCCTGGTCGGTTTGCAGCTTGCCAATGAACCAGGAGCCTGCATTCGAAAGGGCTTTGTAATCCACATCCACCGGGTTTTGGGTCACCAGCACCTGCCCCACGCCAAAGGCGCGCGCCTGCTTGAGCATGCGCAGCATGAGGGGCTTGGTAGAAGGGTTGGCAATAGGCGGCAAGTAGCCGAAGATTTCGTCAAAGTAGAGGATGGCACGCAGCACCGAGGAGCCCGATTGTGAGCGCATCCAGGTTTCGACCGCCGAATAGAGCAATGTAATGAAGAAAGTACGCTCTGCTTCGGTGAGGTGCGCCAGGTAAAAGACACTGTGGCGCGGCCGCCCATCTGGCCCAAACAGCAGGCTGGGAATATCCAGCGGTTGGCCTTCGATCCACGTTTGGAAGGCCGGCGAAGCCAGGATGTTGTTGAGCAGCATCGCCAGGCTGAAGCGGTCTTTCTCGGGGAAGAAGGTGTTGACGTCGAAAACGCCCAGCTTGGCAAAGGGCGGGGTTTGAGCTTGCAAGATCAACTCGCCCAGGTCCAGGTCTTTGCCCTGGCTCCAGGCATGCTCGAAGATGTTCGAAAGCAAGATGTGCTCGCGTGAGCGCACGGGGTCCACATCTTGCATGCCTACCAGCCCCAGCAGCGCGGTGACGGTGCCAGAGATCTTCTCTCGCAGCAGTTCGCGGTTGCTTTCCCAGGGAATGGCGGGAGCTTTGAGCGAGGCCAGGATACTGACCGGGATACCGGCATCAGAGCCGGGGGTGTAAATGGCAAAATGAGCCGAGTTCTTCAGGTTCAGCATGCGGTCTTGGCCGATTCCCCAGCTTTCCAGGCCTTTTTTCCAGCTCTCAGCCGCTTCAGCCGCTGCCTGTTCCACAGATTTGCCTTCCCGGCGAGCCTGGTCTGCGTTGACCCAGGGCTGAAAGTCTTGCGGCAGCAGGTCGGGGAAGTGCAGCAAGAGGTTGGTGATATCCCCTTTGGGGTCGATCAACAGGGCCGGTATACCGTTCAGGGCGGCCTCCTCCAACAGGCCGATGCATAAGCCTGTCTTACCAGAGCCCGTCATGCCTACCACAACGGCATGGGTGGTCAGGTCAGATGGATCATACAGCAGAGGCTGTTCGGTTACTTTGCCCGTTTTGGTGTCAAAGATACGCCCCAGGTAGAAATTGCCTTCTGTCTCGATCATGAATTCTCCTTCCTTAAAACTCCCTTACGTGATAGGGTTAATTATACCCTGCTTGAGGTTTTTTTCTACCGTAGAGACTGTTCTTCCTGGGTTATAAATCCCCAGAATGAAGATGAGCGGCGCTGATGCGCCGCTCATCTTCATTCTGGGGCCATCTGGTACACGCGCCAGAATTCTTCGAGATACTGGGCCGCTACGTCAGGGCTGAAGATCACCAACACGTTTTCGTCGTTGCGGTTTTCGGCGCTGGCGGTGAAATTGTACGAGCCGGTGATCACGATCGACTCATCAATGATCATCACCTTGTGGTGCATGTCGTTGGGGTTGCCGTCCAGGCGCACCGCCAGCCCGGCGCTGCGCAGGTTTTCAAACTCGGTGCCCGTGTTCGTATTGTACTGGGCTTTTTCGAAGACACCCGCCACCGTCACGCCCACCTGGGAGCGAGACAGCATGACAGATGCCAGGTCGTCAGATGTGTAAGAAAAGGCCATGAAGTAGATGCTCTCTTTGGCTCCTGCCACCAGCTCGAGCAAGCGTTCGATGGGGTCGTCATCTGGCGAGAAATAGACCTCCAGTTGGGTGCCCTCCACCGTCAGCACCGGGTAGGGTGTATCGGCAGAGCCATTGGTGCCGAAGTTGTCATCGACAAATTCTTCTTCGAATTCGCGTGTGTAATTTTCTGCCAGGCGGGTAGAACGGATGCGGATCAGGTTGTTGTCGTTGCGGTACAGGCCGCCCACCGTCAGGTTGGTCGAGCCGGTCCACACCTCGTAACGGTCGATGACCAGGAATTTGTTGTGCATCAAGCCTTCGCGGCGGTCACCAATCACCTGGATGCCGGCGTCGATCAACTCTTGGATCTCGTCCTCATCCATGTTCTCACTCTCGGTGGTCACCCGCACCTGCACCCCGCGCTGGTGTGCATCCAGCAGAGCGTCGCGCACGCTCCAGATATTGAAGGAATACATGGCCATATCCACGCTCAGGCGGGCCTGGTCGATGGCTGCCGCCAGGGGTTCGTCAGGGCCGCCCTCGTAATCCCTGGCGTTGGGTGCAGTGGGGTCGGTGAAGTAGACCCAGATCCAATCCACGGGGGCCTGGGTGGATGCAGGGGCCGGACGGGTGGTGGGCCGCGAGGTGGGCGCAGGGGCATTTTCGCCACTGCAAGCCAGGGCTGCCAGCAGCAGCACCGCCAGGAGCCCCCATGGGATCATGCGCCGGGGCCGCTTCATGGCAGCACCCACAGGGCCGCTTCCGAAAGGCGCACGTTCAGGCGCACCTCTTTGAGCATATCACTGCGCCCGGCTTCGATCGCCAAAACGATGAAATCGGCCATGGGTTGGATATCGCGGCGGTGCAGGGTCACAGGCTCAAAGGCCGCCGCCGGGCCAGGCTGCAGGGCCGGTGATTGGAGCAGCATGCGCTGGCCCAGGCTGAGCATCGTTTCCAGCGAGCAGTCGAAGGCGGGGATAAAGAAACGCCGCGGCTGTGCCCATAGGCTTTGCGCCTCTTTCCCTTTGTCACCATGCCCGTAGATCTGGCGCTGGAGTTGAACTGTGCCATCAGCCACCCAGTAAGGCTTACCGCGCCCTGCCGGGGGAATGCCGGTTGCAAACTGCACCACCAGCGGCAGGGTGCCTTTGCCGCTGGCCTCGGGATCGTCGTTCAAGGCCAGGCCTTGCCCACAGCGGGCGCACACCCAGGCCACTTCTTCAGGCTGGGCTGGAATGGGGGTATCACACTTAAAACATGCCAGGGGAACGAGTGTTACTGGTCTAGCCACGATGACAACTCCTCGATCTGTTTACTCATCTTGCCAACATCCAGGAGCGCCTCGCCCTTCTTTTTTTTGCCCTGGTTGAATTCATATTCTTCGCCATAGCGGAAGGAAGTGTAAGCCTTACCGATCAATACAAAGCCTGCGATCAACAGCCCTACCCCCAGCACGAAGATCCCTTCGGCATCATCCCCTGCCTGGATGCCCAGCCAGAAGCAGATTGCCGGCAGATCGATCGCCATGAAGGCGCCCAGCAACATGCCGCCAACCAGCACCGCGGCGCGGTAAAGGGTGTTGCCGGGGGCCTTGCCATATAACACCATGCCGGTATAGCCGTCCACTGCCACCTGGAAGGAGCGCCCGCGGTACAGGTAGCGCATCACCCACAAAGGGTAATACACCAACCCCATCCGCTGGCGCAGAAAGCGCACGAACACCTGCCCAATGCGGTCCAGCTTTGCTGCATCGTGAATGCGCTTCTGAAAATCGGCCTCCGCCCCGCTGCGCGCTTCGCTGGTGGACCCAACCGGCTCGAAGACCATGCCCGTCTCATGCAGCAAGTCAGGGTCAAAGGCCTCCAGCGGCTGGGTCGAGAGGGGCACCGTTGTCACGCCAAACTCGCGCACATCGCAGGCGGCATTGTTCCAGAGCATATCTTGCACCACGCGCACCTCGCGCGGTCGGTAAGTGGTAGTTTTGTTTGAGCGGACGCGTTTTTGGCCAAAGACCCAGCTCAAGACGCGGCTCCAATTGGCCCAGAAGGGCAGGTAAGCCACAAAGGCTTCGCTCAGGCGAGAATTCTTGGCGGCATCCAGGGCAATGGCATAGTTGCCGGTCAGGAATTTCTGCAAAGCACCAATCGCTTGTTGGCGCTCGATGCGCCGGGGCACCTGGTACCGCTGCATGCCGCGTTCGCCGCGCACCAAAGAGCGCAGGTCGCAGTAAGGGCACTTGACGATCACCTGCCCCTCAGGGATGGGCACCATGCCCCCGCACTGCGGGCAGGCCAGGCCGTGAAGAGAATCGGAAGCTTGATCGCTCATACTTTTGCCGCAATCCACAGCGCCAATGCGAACAACACCGGCGCGGCCAACAAAGCCAACACCAGGTACAGGGCTGTGCCAATTAGAATGCCTTCCGGGTAGCCCGAAAGGGCGCCGATCACCGGGAAGGTGGAGATGCACAGGAAGATCAGGGCCGTCAGCCCACCGATAACCTGGTAGGGCATTTCGGCTTTGGCCGGGAAAATGTTGGCAAAAACGCCGCCTGTGCCCGCCTCTACCACCGCCAGGTATTCCTGGTTGTTGTAGGCGTATTTGAATTGATACATGGGAATGTGCACCAGGGCGCGCTCGGCGATCTCTTTGCCCGGCACCTGGCGCTCCTCCAGCCACTTTGTCACCGCGTCCAGGGGCACGCTTGGCGGCTGGGAATCGGCATCCAGGGTTGAATCATATTTGCGCAGGTCGCCGGCGGGCAGCTTGATGTTGCGCACCTCGCTGACTGAGATGGCCGCGGCCGGTTCCATCAGGATGCTTTCTTTGCCATTGGCTGCCTGGTGCTTGAAATACCAGAGCGGAAAGTATTGAAAAGCACTGCTCAACAGGCGGGCCTTTTTATCCAGGTCTTTGACGGTCTGGTTGCCAGCCATCCAGCGTGCCAGGGCAGCACGCGCCTTGGCCTCATCGAAGGTGGGGGCCAGGTACCAATGGAAGACAACTTGCGTCTTATCCAGGTAAACGGTTGAACTGCAATATGGGCAGGTCAAGAAGATCTGTCCTTCGTCGGGGTGCAGCAATCCGCCGCATTGCGTGCAGTTGAAAACGTTCACCGGGGTTTGGGTGGGGGCGGGTGAAAGATCGCTCATAGGCTGAAATTATAGCAGGGTGTTTTCATAATACGAAAGTGCCTTTTTGCAGATTTTCTACCACTGCCTGGTGCAGCGGTGCAATAATGGCATTCACGTCCAACGCCAGGAGTTCGGCTGGCGAAACCCAGGCCACCTGGCTGGTTTCTACCTGGTCGGCCCGGAGCTGACCAGCCAATGGGCGGCAGGCAAAGATGCTCACCAGGCCCTGTGTGCGGTCGCCGTTCGGATATTCCCAGATGTGGGTCGGTGAGAATACACCCATCAGGCGTTCAGGCTGCACGTGCAGGCCGGTTTCCTCGAATACTTCGCGTATTACAGTATACGCTGCATTCTCACCCAGGTTGCTGAAGCCCCCCGGCAGGTTCCATTGGCCGTCGTCGGTGCGCCGGCCTACCAAAATCTGCCCCGCCTCGTTCATCACCACCCCGGTGGCCCCTACGCCGATGAAGGGCGCGTGGCCGATGATCTGGCGGATATTCTGGATCTGGTCTACAACATGGGGGTGGGCAAAAGGCGGCGCAAAGGCCGGGGGCCTGCCAGCCAGGGCATCGCGCAGCATGTGCTGATAGAAGACTGGCATTTCTCCCAGGGGCAGGTCAGGCGGCTCAAAAAAGCGCAGCTCCAGGGTCTCGCGGTGGTCTGGGCTGCCGCCATCGGCCTGCAGGTGACCGGAGACAGCCTGCCCTTCAAAGCAGACTGTGAACTGCTGTACCTGGTCGCCGTTGGGGTACACGGCATCATAAGCCGGATCGCAGTAAACGCCTACCAGGCGCAGGGGGCCGGCTTGCAAGCCGGTCTCTTCCCACACCTCGCGCTGTGCGCAAGATAGAATATCCTCGCCCAGCTCCAGCGAACCACCCGGCAGCCCCCAGACCTTGAAGTCGGCTCGGTGCTGCAAAAGCACCTGGCCCCTGGCGTTGCGCAAAACCACCGAGGCATAAGCCATGAAGATCTTATGATGGCCGACCAGGCCGCGGATATAGGGGATGTATTCCATCAACTGCGGGCCGTTTTCTTGGGATCCGGTTCGGGCGGCGCGCAGCGCTCGATGCCAAACGTCACCCGTTCGCCGTCAAACTCGGCCATGGTGAAGACGCGTTTCTCGCGCTCGGCGCTGGGCTGAAGGGATTCGTCATCGAAGCGCTGGATGTCACTGCATCGGGTTTCGGCCATCACCAGGCTCCGGCAAGCTTCAATGGCTTCGGCCAGGCGCGGCGTGGCATTCACAAAGAGACGGATCGGCTCACCCGGCTCAAATTCAGAGCGGCGACGGAAGTCCAGCACCCGCTGGATGAACTCTGCGGCCAGGCCGGCATGTGTTAGCTCGGGGGTCAGGCGGATATCCAACGCCAGGGCCGCCTCTGGCAGCACAGCGCTGCACCAATCGGGCGCGGCTTCGCCGCTCAAGCCTTCTCCAGCCTGCAGGGCTTGCACGTTCAGTGCCGCTTTGAGCAGTTCTGCATGTTCGACTGCCAGGCGTTCTGCTTCGGGCGCAGCCAGGCGTGCCAGGGCCAGGGGCTGGCGGGGTGAAATGCCCGCCTCTGCGCGGGCCTGCTTGCCCAGCGTGCCCCACTTGCGCAGCAGGGCCATATCCATCTCCAAGTCGGGGGCCTGTGCCTCGCTGGCGGGCGGCCATTCTTCCAGCATGATCGAAGCAGGGGCCTCAATGCGCTCGAACCGCACCAGCTTTTGGAACAGCTCCTCAGCCAAGAAAGGCGCAAACGGTGCCAGGATGGCGCTCAAAACCTGGACTGCCTTTCGCAGGGTGGGCGCGGTGGCGCTGGTTTGGGGCCGCGCCAGGCGCAAATACCAGCCGTCCAATTCATCTAAAATAAAGCGGTCCAACAGCCTGGTCGCCTCGCCCACATCGCCCTGTTCCATGGCTCCTGTGACCTCAGCGGCGGCGGCCCCCAGGCGTGAGAGTAACCAGGCATCCAGCGCCTCGGCCGGCCTGTCTGCCGGTGCTTTCTCGTCTTCGTGGGCAGCCAGGATGGCCTGTACCTCGCGCAGCACCTGCAAAGCGGTCTTGCCGGCAGGGGCTGCTTCTGCCTCGCTGGTTGTGGGTAAAGATTGGCCCAGGTACAGCGACCAGCGCAGCGCGTCGGCGCTTTGCTTGCGCAGGGTCTCTAACAGGTCGGGGCCGTTGTCTGGTTCGTTCAGCGGGCTGAAGAGCGCCTGGTAGCTGCATTCTTGCCCGGTGAGCAGGGCCGTGAGGGTGCTCATCGCAATCAGCCACAGGTACCCGTCTTCTCCGCCCGCGCAGGCGGTGCGCCCGGCTTGCCCGGTGCCCAGGTAAAAGGGCAGGGCGCCCAGTTCCAGCCATTCATCCAATACGCCTGCCGCCCGCTGCAGCCGCCCGCCGCAAGCCGGGCATGGGAACTGTAAGCGGTCTAGAGTGGAGGCGTGCAAATCATTGATCTTCAATGCCCGCCCAGCCAACTGCGCCAGCTCATCCAGCGAGCCTGGCACATGGCGGGCGGCGCACTGGCTGCATTCCCAAATGGGCAGCGGCACACCCCAGCCGCGCTCTCGGCTGATCAGCCAATCTCCTGGCAAGCAAGCTGTGAGCGGTGCGCTCCCTTCTCGGTCAGGTTGGATCAGGGTCCGGTTGTTCAAGGCTTCGAGCGCAGGCCGGGCCTGCTCCATGCGCAAATACCAGCCCCGCCCTTGGCGATAGTGCAGTTGGGTGCCGCAGTAGCGGCAGGTCGGCACAGATTGGGACTGGCTTTCTACCTGGTAAAGCAGCCCGCGCCCATCCAGGTCTTGCAAGATCAACGGCTCAACAGCCTGGAAGTGGATGCCGCGCCAGGGCAAGATCTCAGACCGGAAGGTACCGTCTGCTGCCAGGATCTCAAAGCTGGGCAGGCCGCGCTCGCCAGCCAGTGCGGCAGCGTGCGGTTCGCAGGCTGGGGCCAATGAAAGCAGCCCGCTGCCCTGTGCTGTGCTGGCTTCGCTGTCCATGACCACGAAATAAGCCGGCTTTTCGGGCAATAAGAAGGTAAAGAGTGGGCGGTAGCGCAGCCCTTTGAGGTGTTGGCCTTTGAAGCTTTCGTACACGCGCACCTTCGTCGGCCCAAAAACGGCCTCTACGCGGCTGCGCGCCAGGATGAGCTTCTCTTTGCCGCCCTCGGGCAGCTCGTGCTCGACAATGACGAAGGTCTCGTCAGGATTGGCGGCTACGGCGCTGTTGGCGGGCAGCATCCAGGGCGCCGGGCTCCAGACCAACAGGGAGGTGCTGGGGTCTTCTACCAGCGGCATGCGCACGTAAGCCGTGGCTTGTTCTGCTTCTTGCCGCCCCAAGGCGATCTCCCATTCTGAAAGCGGCGTATCGCAACGCCCACAGGTCAGTGCCATGCGTTCTTCTGCATACAGCAGATCTTTCTCCGACAGGGCTTTTACCACCTCCCATACCGCCAGGAGGTAGTCGTCATCCAGGGTTGAGAAGGCTTCTTCACCCTGGATCCAGCAGCCGCTGCGCTCGAAGAAACGTTCCCATTCCAGCGTGTACGTGAATGACACCTTGTGGCAGGCATCATTGAAGCGCGCTTGCCCATAAGCGGCGATCTGCTGGCTGGAGGCCAGTCCCAGGCGTCGTTCGGCCTGGGTTTCTACCCGCAGTCCGTGGGCCTGCCAGCCAAAGGGCCGCCGGATGCCCTGGCCGCGCATGCGCTGATAACGTACCAGGGCATCTGCCAGCAAGTAAGGCCGCGCTTCAGCCAATCCTGGGCGGGCAAAAGCCGCGGGGGGCTGCTCGAGCAGCAGATACTCAGGGGCCGATGTGAATTGGGAGGCCTTTTGAAAGATGTGGTGGCTCTTCCAAAAGCGCAGCGTTTCTTCTTCTTGCAGGTTGATCTTGAATGGGGAGGGGGGCATCTTGAACATAAAATGATTATCCTATAGTCGGGCGAGGGCGTCAACTAAAAAGGGGTGACTCAAGCCAGTGTTGGGTATATACTATAAAAGGAAACCTGAAAGGAGAAAGCCATGAAAATATTGGTCTATGGTGCTGGCCCCCTGGGCAGCCTGTTTGCAGGGCGGCTGGTAGAAGCCGGGCACGATGTTTCGCTGTTGGCGCGCGGCAAGCGCCTGGAGCAGTTACGCCAGTACGGCCTGGTGCTGGAAAACGTTCAGACCGGCGAGCAAAGCATTACCTACCCCAACATCATCGAACGGCTGGAACCGGAAGACGCCTATGACCTGGTGCTGGTCATCATGCGCAAGAACCGCGTCTATGGGGTCTTGCCGGCCTTGCAGGCCAACCAGCATACCCCCAATGTGTTGTTCTTGATGAACAACGCCGCCGGGCCGGGTGAATTTGTTGCCTCCCTGGGGATGAAGCGCGTCCTGGTGGGCTTTCCCAGCTCAGCCGGTTACCGTAAAGAGCACGTCATGTGTTACCTGGGCGGCTCAGAGGATCGCCTGGTCTCCATTCCCATTGGCGAGGTAGATGGCAGCATCACCGATCGCACCTGGATGGTGGCCGATGCCCTGGCGAGCATGTATGGCTACCAGGTGGAGATCCGCACAGATATGGATGCCTGGCTCAAGACCCATGTGGCACTGCTCATGCCTTCTCTGGCGGCGGCGCTGTATGCTTGCGGAACGGATAATTACCGCCTGGCGCGCACGCGTGACGGAGTGGTGTTGGGGGCACGCGCCATTCGCGAAGGCTTTAAGGTGCTCAGGGCCCTGCGCGTGCCCATTGTCCCCAAGACCATGAAGCTCTTTGAGCTGCTGCCTGAGCCGCTGCTGGTGCCATATGCCCGGCGCCTGCTGCAAGCCAAGACGATGGAGACGGCCCTGGTGGGGCATGCCCAGGCGGCCCGGGATGAGATCAAGCACCTGGCGGATGAGTTCCTGGCCCTGGCTGCGCAGGCCGATGTGCCGATCCCCAATATCCGCCGCCTGTATCCTTATTTCGACCCGGCAACACCGCCCATTCCCGATGGCTCGGCTGAAATCCCCCTGGATTGGCGCAGTACAGCCGCCCTCCTGGCAGGCACGGCAGGCTTCATCGCCTTGGGCATTGTGGTGGGGAAAGCACTCACCGGTAGAAACCGAGACTAAGAAAGAGGTTCCTATGGAAGAGGCCCCAGCCATCACCATCCAGGGATTGGTCAAGAATTATGGGCGCCTCCAGGCGCTGCGCGGTTTGGATCTGGAAGTGCGGCGCGGCGAGATCTTCGGTTTTTTGGGCCCCAACGGCGCCGGGAAGACCACCACCATCCGCTGCCTGTTAGATTTGATCTGGCCCAATGGCGGCACCCTGCGCGTGTTGGGGATGGACCCCCAGCGCCAATCCCTGGCAGTGCGCACCCGCTGCGGCTACCTGCCCGGAGAGCTGCACATCGAAGACAGCCTCACGGTTGAGAAAGCACTGCGTTACCTCAATGATCTGCGCGGCGGCAAGGCAGATTGGTCCTATATCCGCCAACTGGCAGAGCGCCTGGACCTGGGGTTGAAAACTCAGGTCAGAAACCTGTCTAAGGGGAATAAACAAAAGGTAGGCGTGGTGCAGGCCCTGATGCACCGCCCAGAACTGCTGTTGTTAGACGAGCCGACCTCTGGCCTCGATCCACTCATGCAGCAAGAGGTGCTGAGCCTGGTAGCCGAAGCTCGCCTGGCTGGCGCTACGGTTTTTTTCTCGTCTCATATCCTCAGCGAGGTGCAAGAGATCAGCGACCGGGTGGGCATCATCCGCCAGGGAACGCTGGTGGAAGTGGCCGAAACCCAGGCTTTGATCAAACGCTCACTGCGGCGGGTGCGCCTGCGTTTCAAGGGCCCTGTGCCGGTCGAAGCGCTGACCGCGCTGCCGGGCGTCAGCCAGCTTGTTCGGGGTGATGGACAAAGCCTGGTCTTGCAGGTAGAGGGCGAGATGGATGGCCTGATCAAGGCCCTGGCGGCCTTTCCTGTTTTGGATTTTGAAACCGAGCGTCCCAGCCTCGAAGAGATCTTCCTGGCTTATTACAGCGGAGGCTGATATGTGGACCATTTTCCGTCATACACTGGCCCGGATGATTGGCCAGGTGCTTGGTTGGGGCCTTGTCATGGCTTTGCTGGGTTGGTACATCATTGCGCTGTATGATACCTTTTCTGCGCCCGACTCTCGCCAGGCATTTACACAGATGATGGATGCCTACCCCCCTGAATTGATGAGCTTCTTCGGCGATATTGGCCGCATCTTTGAGCCGTCTGGATTCATCAACTTCACCGTCTTCTCTTATATGCCGGTGGTATTGGGTATTTTTGCCATCCAGGCGGGCGGGAGCCTGTTAGCGGGCGATGAAGAAAAAGGCACCCTCGACCTGGTGCTGGCCCACCCGGTCAGCCGCACCGCCTTCTTTGTGGGGCGGGCGGCAGCCTTTGTGGCTGCCACCTTGTGCATCCTGTTCATCTTTTGGCTGGGCCTGGTGATCCCCCTGCCGCAAACCAGCCTGGCTGTGGGGGTGGGTGAGATGCTGCTGCCGTTCTTGAGCTTGCTGGGCTTGCTGCTTTTCTTGGGCGCCCTGGCTTTGCTGTTGAGCATGCTGTTGCCCTCGCAGCGCATGGCGGTCCTGGCGGCTGGCCTGTTGTTGGTTGCCAGCTATATCATCAACTCGCTTGGGCGGATTGACCCCGGCCTGGTGAAACTGGACCCCTACCTGCCCTTGCATTATTACCAGGGCGGCATGGCGATCGATGGCGTAGAATGGGGCTGGCTGGCAGGCTTATTGGGCTGCGCACTGCTCTTCAGTTTGTTGGCCTGGCGGCTTTTTGAGAAACGCCAGATCCGTGTCAGCGGCGAGGCCGGGTGGCATCTGCCATAATTCTGCCGGTTTGTGCTACAATTCTGCGCATGACAAACATCCCTGATCTTGGCTACCAACTTGCAGAACCGCGTTATCATCATGCGCCGGGCTATCCCCGGGTAGATGTTTATATCCGCACGGCCCCCAGTTACCACCACTTCGATCCCGAAGCCGTGAACCTGGTGGTTTGCAACCCGGTTTCGGGCGGCGAAGCGCGCGCGGCCCAATCTTTGACCATCTACCACCCCTGGTCTGGCGAAAAACATTACCAGGTGCTGCCCGGCCCGATCGACATGGTCGACCGCGAGGGGCATAAACGCGATATCTTTACCTTTGGTGGGCAGCTCACTGTCCACGCTACCGACGAATTGACCATCCTGACCTTTGAGTCGCCTGCCCCGATCTTGGTGGAGGTGGGCCTGGATACCACAGCCCGCCTCTTGGCTGATGAAACCGAGATCATCCTGGCCCAGCGCCGCTCGGCCTGGCTGCCAGGCCTGGAAGGTTACGAACAACGCCTGATCCAGGCGCGCCCCGACCAATTGTACGCGGCTTGTCTTAAGGCCTTGCACGAGCGCTTCCTCGACCTGCGTCAGTGCGGCGAAGAGACAGCCCAAGATTTTTGCAACTTTATCCACGGTGAGATCTCAGCCCTCGATGAACAAGGCGAATGGCCTGTTATTCTTCCGAGCATTGAAGACTTGCTCTAGCTATTGATTCTCGCCGTATTTATGGGATAATTAACACGAGTCCGGGATAAGGGTTTGGGGGTTGTTGTGGGCGGCCAAGCCGCCCACAACAACCCCCAAATAGCCGCTTATTCTGCTAATCCGCACTCATGTTATTAAGTTAGGTCCGTTTTTCATAGTGGAGGGCTAGAAAGATGGCGTCCAACCCAAAAACCTTGATGGATTTGAAGACTTACCTGCTGGCGGGACGGGCAGATATCGATGTCTTGAATTACTACAAGGGCGTGCCTTTCTTGTGCAAGGCGGCCTTTCCAAAGATCATTGACGAGACCATTACCTTCACGCTCCAAACCCCCAATTCGATCCTGCTTCACCCGGGTGGGGTAACCACCTTGTTGAGCGACGGCTTGCTTGACCCCATCCTGGCACACGTGCGCTCCTTCGACGTGCTGACCAGCGTGGTCGAGCTGGCCGATTTCACCTACACCCCGCCTCGCATTGGCAACCGGCGCGAGGTGCGCGTGGAGCCTGAAGAAATGATCCCCGTTGCGATCACGCGCGGCGACCAGGAATACCAGGGTCTGTTGTGCGACGTGTCTATGGGCGGCGCCGGCATTCATGTGGAAGATGCCGAGCTGTTCAAGCGAGGGGAGACTATTCGTGTAGCCTTCACCTTGCCCAACGGTCAGGCCCGGCAAAGCGGGCAGATCGTGCGCTCTTCAGATGATGAAGACACCTGCCGCCTGGCGCTTAACTTTACCGGCACCTCCCCCGACCAACCCCTGGTAATGCGTTATATCTTTGAGCGGCGCGAGCAGATCCGTTCTGAAGTCATCCGCATGTACGAGACGGCCTTGAAACAGGCCCGGCAGTAAAACCCATTTCTAAGACCATACCTGGAGGCAAAAAAATGGACACACATCCTGCCCATGTTTTGGGCATTGATATTGGCGGCTCAGGCATCAAGGGCGCGCCGGTAGATATTCATACGGGGACTCTGCTTGCCCCGCGTCACCGCTTGCTCACCCCCGACCCTGCCAAGCCGGGCAACGTGGCTCAGGTGGTGACCGAGATCGTGCGCCATTTTGATTGGGACGGGCCCGTTGGCTGTGGTTTCCCGGGTGTGGTACGCGCCGGGGTCACCCTGACGGCCGCCAATGTACACAAACAATGGGTGGGGGCCGATGCCGCGGCACTGCTCAGCCAGGCCACTGGCTGCCCGGTGCGCATGGTCAATGATGCGGATGCGGCTGGCATGGCAGAGATGACCTTCGGGGCCGGCAAAGGCCACCAGGGTGTGGTGCTGTTGGTCACGGTGGGCACCGGGTTGGGGACGGCACTCTTTGTGGATGGCAAGCTGGTGCCGAATACCGAGCTGGGGCATATCCAGATCGAAGGCGTGGATGCAGAAACGCGCGCCTCAGATGCCGCCCGCAAACGCGATGACCTCTCCTGGAAAAAGTGGGCCGCCCGCTTGAATGATTACCTGCATACCCTGGAACGCCTGCTGTGGCCCGACCTGATCATCCTGGGCGGCGGGGCAGTCAAGAAGCAGGCAGAATTCATGCCCCTGCTAACGCTTGCCGCGCCGGTTGTCCCGGCGCAGTTGGGCAACGATGCTGGGATCGTGGGGGCGGCCCTGGCAGGGGTGGTGCCTTAAGGGCCAATGTTTCTGCGGCTAGTGTTCGCTTTTACAGCTTTTTTGCCACGAAAATGAAGTTTTCTGTCTCGGCGGTGTAAGGTGAGCCGTCGAATTCGCCATACGTTGCTTCAATGGCTAACCCGGCGCTGCGCACCTCTTCCAGGTAGCGCTCTGCTGCAACCAGCTCGTGCGTCACTTCTACGCTGGTGCGTTGAACGTCCCCATCTGGCAGCAAGTGGTCATAATGCCAGGTGACGGTAAGGCGGTCTTTGCTGCGCTTCCAGGCGCTGCTGACCTGCACCGGGTCGCCGCTCAGGGGGTGCTCAAATTCATCTTCCACTTCTGGCTTGGCATTGGGCGGCAGGTCTAAGAGCACTTGCGGGTTGGGTACGCTGACAGCCAGCAGACCGCCGCTGTTCAGGTGCCTGGTGATGCACCCCAGGGCCCTGCGGCGGGTATCTGCGTCTAAGGTGCTCCAGGTGTTGCAGGGCACAATGACCAGGGGAAACTGCCGATCCAGGTTGAAATCGCTGAAATCAGCTTCCAGCAGGTGCGGGGCAGGCAGCACGTTAGGGCTCAAATTGCCTTGCAAGAAGTCGAGCATCTCGGGATCTTTGTCGATGCCCCAGGCGGCATACCCGGCCTCTGCCAGCGGGATGAGCACCCGCCCGGTGCCGCAGCCTAATTCTAGCAAGGGGCCGCCCTGCTTCTCGGCCAGGCTTTTCCAAAATGGCAAGTCTTCCACATCAAGCCCGTAATGGGCATGGAAATATAATGCTAACATGAGCCTCCTTCGCGGCCCAGCTCTTGCCGCCGGCAGTTTGGGGTTATCAATAGCTTTCTGCGCGTTTGATGCCTATATTTAACCACAAAATAACAGGATGCACAGGCCGAACCGCGGGTTACCTTTTCACCTGCCGCAACACGGCACGCAGCAGGCTGCGCGTTTCAGGAACTCTCATGCCCAGCACCGCCAGGGCATAGACCAGGCTGCCCACCGCCACCCCGCCCAGGCAGATCAGCCAGGAAGGCCAGGCTGCACTCAAGGCCAGCCAAACCCACAGCGCCAGGCCCATCAACAGCGCCGCCGCCGCGGCCTGGACCGCCCCGGCCCATATCGAGGGCGCCGGCTCGCCGGGGGTTTGTTCGGCCTGGCTGTTTGCTTGCAAAGCCAGCCGCCGGCGCATCATCACCAGCAGGCCGGCTGCTTCAAGGGCCGTAGCCAGCGAGTTGGCCAGCGCCAGCCCGCCGTGGGGCATCCAGCCTGCCTGGGCAAACCAGGCCGAGAAGAGCAGGCTGAAAACCACGTTCAGGGCCATGGCCAGCGCCCCCACCAGCACAGGGGTGCGGGTATCGTGCAGGGCGTAGAAGGCGCGCGCCAGGATCTCGACCAGCGAATGCCCCACTAGCCCGGCGGCGTACCACAGCAGTGCCCAGGCCACCAGCTCGGTGGAGTGGGCGGTGAATTCCACGCCATCTTCATACAAAAATTGGATCAGGGGAAAGCGCAGCAAGATCAGGCCCACTGTGGCAGGGATAGCCAACAGCAAGATGCCCCGCAGGGTGCCTGCCAGTGCGCCGCGCAGCTCATTGATCTTGCCCAAGGCCACCTGGGCTGAGAAGGTGGGCATGGCGGCAATGGCGATGGATTGGGCAATGGCCGTTTGCGGCATGAGCATCAACGTGAACGCCAGGGTGATGGCTGAGACGCTGCCCTCTGGCAAAGATAGGGCAATGATGGTGTTGACGATGAAGTTCAACTGCACCACTGCCACCCCCACCAGGCGCGGTCCCATCAACAGCAGCACCTGGCGCACCTCGGCCATGCGCAGGCCCAGGGTGGCGCTGTACCGCCCGCCCAGGCGCAGCAGGCCGGGGATTTGCACCAGCAGGTGTAGGGCTGAGCCGGCCAATGCCCCCAGGGCCAGGCGCTGGATGCCCCACTCTTGCGGCAAGAGCAGCACCCCGCCGATCTGCCCCAGCGAGTACATGGCTGGGGCGATGGCTGGCAGCCAGAAGCGTTGGTGGGCGTTCAAGATGCCCATCACCAGGCCGCTCAAGCCAAATATCACCACCGTGGGCAGCAAGATGCGCAGCAAAGAGATCGTCAGCGCCTCTTGCCCGATAGCCATCTCGGGCGCCAGCACGAACAGCCCGTGGCGCACCAAGACCGGTGCCGTCAGGGCTGCCAGCCCTGCCACCAGGGTCAATACAGCCAACAGCAGGTTGGCCACTGCCGAGGCCAGCTTCCAGGCCCGCGCCTGGTGTTCTTGGGCCAAGAGCCCGGTGAAGGTGGGGATAAAGGCCGAGCCCAATGCCCCCCCCGCCATCAGGTTGAAGAGCATCTCAGCTACCCGGTTGGCGGCGTTAAAGGAATCCAGTTCCAGGCTGGTGCCGAAAGCGCGGTAAATGATGATCCCGCGCACCAGCCCTGCCAGTTGCGTGAACAAGAAGGCCACCATCACGGTTCCCGCGGCGCGGGCGATCTGGCGGCTGGCAGGCTGGGCAGTGGTTGTATTGTTGGTCATGGGGCTGATTATATCCGTAAAAGCGGGGGTTTTACCGCAGAGACGCAGAGAAAAACAACATAACGCCAACACTAACGCAAAGACGCCAGGAAGCCAGGGCGCGAAGAAAAGCTTTATCAACCTTTGCGAGCTTTGGGTCATTGCTGCTTTGCGTTCGATCTTTGTAGGAAAACTCGGCGCACGCTGCGGCTTTGCGGTAGAAGGGGTGATATACTTCCAGGAGAATGATCACCTTCCAGAATGTGACCTTCACCTATCCTGGCGCCAGCCGCCCGGCCCTGCAAGAGGTCAGCCTGCACATCCCCGGCGGCACACTCTGCCTGGTGGCAGGGGCTTCGGGCTCGGGCAAGTCGACCCTCCTGCGCTGCATCAACGGGCTGGCCCCGCATTTCAGCGGCGGGCGCATGGTGGGCAACATTACCGTGGATGGGCTAGACCCGGTGCGCCTTTCTCCGCAGGGCATGAGCCGGCACGTGGGCTTTGTTTTCCAGGATCCTGAAGCGCAGTTTGTGGTCGACCAGGTGGAAGATGAGATTGCCTTTGCCCTTGAGAACCAGGCCATGCCGCTGCCCGAGATGACACAGCGCGTGGGCGAGGCACTCGATCTGCTGGAGCTGAAGCCTTTGCGCCGCCGGCGGCTCGAAACGCTCTCGGGCGGCGAGCGGCAGCGGGTGGCGATTGCCGCCGCCCTGGCCTTGCGCCCCCAGGTGCTGGTGCTCGACGAGCCCACCTCGCAGCTTGATCCGCACACTGCCGAAGAGGTGCTGCAAGCCCTGCTGCGCTTGAATAAGTCCTTGGGCCTGACCATTGTCCTGGCTGAGCACCGCCTGGAGCGCGTCTTGCCCTTTGCGGGGCAGATGCTGTACCTGGCGGCTGGTCAACCGGGCCTGGTTTCAGGCCCGCCGCGCCAGGTGCTGGAGCGGGTTGATCTCAACCCGCCGTTGGTGGCCTTGGGCAAGGCCATGGGCTGGCAGCCCCTGCCGCTGACGGTAGAGGAAGCGCGGGCGCATATAACGGCTGAAGTGGCGGCGGCGATTCCAGAAAAAGACATGCTAGCAACGCCTTCAGTCGTGACCGGTAAAACACATATTCCTCCCGCTGCCGGACCTTTCATCCAGGCTGAGGGGCTGGGCGTCTCATATGGCGATTTCTGCGCGCTGCGAGATGCCAGCCTTTCCCTTTTTCCCGGGCAGATCGCCGCCCTGCTGGGCCCCAACGGGGCCGGTAAGACCACCCTCCTGCGCTGCCTGGTGGGCTTGCTGCGCCCTCAGCAGGGGCGGGTGCTGGTTGCCGGGCAAGATATTGCCGGGCAGGATACGGCTGAGATCTGCCGCCGGGTGGGCTACCTGCCCCAAGACCCCAACGCCCTGCTCTTTGCCGATAGCGTGCTGGATGAACTGCTGGCCACGCTGCGCAATTTTTCATCACCTGCCGGGCGAAGGAAGAAGCCTGAAGCGGTGCTCTCTACCGCAGCGGTGCTCTCTACCGCAGCGGTGCTCTCTACCGCAGCGGTCACAGTCGATCCAAAAGTGGTTGCTTTGACTTTGCTGGAGCGCCTGGGCTTGAGCAGCCTGGCTGCGGCCTACCCGCGTGATTTGAGCGCCGGAGAGCGCCAGCGGGCCGCCCTGGGCGCCGTGACCGTGACCCACCCGGCTGCACTGCTGCTCGATGAGCCCACGCGCGGCCTGGATTATGCTGCCAAGCGCACCCTGGCCTCTCTGCTGCAAGGTTGGCGCAATGAGGGCATGGCCATTTTGCTGGTGACGCACGATGTGGAGCTTGCCGCCGCCGCTGCCGACCGGGCTATCCTGATGGAGGCGGGCCAGATCACCGCCGACGGCCCGGCAGCCGAGGTGTTGGGCCGATCGAAGCATTTCGTGCCCCAGGTGATGCAGGTCTTTTCAGAAATCTATCCATCTTTGTCCCCAGAAGACCCAGGAATGGAGGTAAAAGCGTATGCTTGCCAGGAGTAAATGTAGTGCTATGATCATAGCCATTGTTGAAGGCCTTGTATATGCAGTCGCCTACCTGCTCGTGGTTTTGGCAAACCATTACCAGTCTCATGGCAGCCTTCCCCCGATACAAGCAGAGCTCAATGCTATGTCTTCGTGGGCTATGGCTGCCATTGCTGTGCTTATCATCATTGGGATCATTGCCTTTGGTGCCTTCGTCATCTACAAACTGAAGGATGATGTGTATTATGGGCTTGGTGGGCTTCTGCGCTGGATCTGCCTGGCTTTCTTCTGTGGGTTCGTGTCGGGGTTGACCGGCTTGATCGAAGAGACTTCGCCAGTCGTTGAGACGTTGAAATCGCTTGTTGGGCTGATCATCTTTTTGGCGGCCTACCAGGTCATCTTCAAGGTTCTGCCCTCCAGTGCCAGGAAAAAGGCCTGACCAGAAGCCGGTATGAGGCTTCTAAAGGAAATTTTCCGCTGGCAGGGTTTGCGCTGCCGGCAGCCTGTCAATCCCAATGGTCGGGCCATCACCCGCCAGGCGGTCAGGGGTATTATCCTGGATGGGGATCAGGTGTTGATGGTCTACTCGGCTCAAAATGGAGATTACAAATTTCCGGGCGGTGGGGTTGAAGCGGGTGAATCGCAAGCCGAAGCTTTGCGCAGAGAGATCCTGGAAGAATGCGGGGCAAATATCACTGGCCCGATGCAGCCGTTTGGGAGGGTGATCGAATATGACCTCCCCATCGAACCCGAGTACGATGTATTCCAGATGACTTCTTATTATTACCTGTGCCAGGTTGAGGGGGTGCTTGGCAATCAAAACCTGGATGCGTATGAGCAAGACTTGGGCTTTACCCCGCGCTGGGTGAGCATTGACCATGCCATCCAATGCAACGCGGCGCAATTGCAAGCCGATCTCCCCAATCTGCTGCCTTGGGCCAAAAGAGAGCTGTTTGTGCTGGAATTGGTCAAGGCAGGCTTGATCACCCATGAAGACGAATGACTTTCTCGGTAAAACCTGGGAGATCGACTGCATGGGCTGCGCCATTCGTGATGGCTCCATGCAGGTTCCGGGCGGAGTGATCTACCGGGGTTCCCATTTCTGCCTCCACCAGGATCCGCTCATCCCCTTGCCGGGCTTTCTGGTCATTGCATCATTAAGGCATATTCAATCCATCGCTGACATGGACGCGGCTGAGTATGATGAGTTTGCCAAGCTCTTGCGGGCCGCTCATACTGCCATCAAGACCGTCACCCATATCGAGCACCTGACCCTCATCCAGGAAGAAAGCTCTAACCACTTTCACCTATGGTTCTTCCCCTGGACACAAGCTGTCCTGGATCGCTACGGCTCACCTTCCCTGGCAAAGGTGCGCGCCATCATGGCCGATTATCGCCAGCAGCCGTTGGACGATGCCGGTTGGCAACTGTTGAAAGGATCGATTGAAGAGATGAGGGCGCTGCCGGTGTGGAGGCGGCATGAAGCTCCTAAAGGAAATCTGTCGCCGGCATGAATTTCATTCAGAAGTTTGCCGCTCCACTGTCCAACTGATATAATGAATCTATGTCATACGCGTTCTTCCACCCACCCCGTTAACTCTCCGCCTTACCTCCGGCGCGAGCACCGCCTCTTTCTCCAGGTATCTTGATCCTATGATTACTTACATCCTGAGAGAAAGAGGTAAACATGCTTAATTTAACCAAGTCCCCAAAATCGAATATCCTTCTGAGTTTTTTGCGCGGCGGCTTTTCGTTGACCGTGCTCTTCTTGTTGATCGAGTTCTTCGACGAGCTGAACTACGGCGTTGAAGGCGCTGCCTTGCCCGCCTTGCGTACCGACCTGGGATTGTCTTATGCCCAGGTGGGGCTGCTGCTGGGGTTGCCTGGCATGCTCAATATCCTGTTTGAGCCCATCATCATGCTGTTGGGCGATACCCGCTTGCGCAAGCGCCTGGTCATCGGCGGCGGCCTGGCCATCGCCGCGGCCCTGCTGGTGATCGCCGCCTCGCATTCCTTTGTGCTCATCTTATTAGCCCTTATCGTGGCCTTCCCAGCCAGCGGGGCTTTCGTCTCGCTGGTGCAGGCGACAATGATGGACCTGAATCAGGGCCGTGAAGCCCAAATGATGGCCCGCTGGACTGTTGCCGGTTCGCTGGGCAACCTGCTTGGCCCCCTGCTGCTGGCGGCGGGGTTTGCCCTGGGCCTGAGCTGGCGCTGGACTTACGCCGGGCTGGCGGTCATCTGCCTGGGCCTGGTGCTGATGGTCTTGCCGCGCGCCTTTCCCAGTCATGACAAACGGCTGGAACCCTTACCGCACGGTGAGGCTGGCGATGCTCAGCCGCACAGCCTGAAAGACCTGTGGAACGGTTTGCGCCAGGCGCTGCGTACCCCGCGCTTGCTGCGCTGGATGCTGCTCTTACAGCTTGGCGATCTGCTGTTAGACGGCCTGACCGCCTACCTGCCGCTCTATTTCACCGATGTCATGCGCCTGGACCTGGCCCAATCTGGCTTGCTGTTGAGCGTGCTGATGGGCGCCGGCCTGGTCTCGAACATTGCCCTTGTCCCCCTGCTAGAAAAAGTGCCCGGCCGCTGGCTGGTGCGCCGTTCGGCGGCGGCCGCGGCCCTGATCTATGCCGCCTGGTTGTTGGTTCCCTGGCTGTGGGTCAAGATCGGCCTCATCATCCTGCTCAAGCTGATCACCCTGGGCTGGTACGAGGTGCTGCAGGGCGAGGCTTACGCCAGCGTCCCGGGGCGCTCGGGTACGGTCATGGCCATCAATTCGGTCTTTGGGCTTTTCGGCAGTGGGGTAGCCTGGCTGGTGGGTTTTGCAGCGGCCAGGGCCGGGCTTCCGGCTGCCATGTGGCTGCTCTTGGCTGGGCCGCTGTGCCTGGTGTTCTTGGTGCCAAAGGGAGAGCAACCTCGGTGATGGATTGGATATAATTGGCTTATGAAAAAGATCCTTCTCATCCTGGGCCTGGCAGTGCTGTGTGCAGCTTGCACAACGGCCACACCTGCTGCTACAGCCCTTCCCCCCGCCCCAATCCCTACGGCCACGCAAGCCGTGATGCCCACCGCGCCCCCGCCTACGCAGACTTCCGCCCCTACAAAGACTTCAGCCACCACCCCGCTGTCGACGCGCACCACCCCGCCCACGCCCACCCTTACCTCGCTGCCCACGTTGACCCCCACCGCCGTCCCCCCCATGCCCCTGGTGTTGACCACGCCAGTAGAGATCGGGGCGGCGCTTCCGGCGGGCGCAGCGCCCATTGGGCTGGATAATTACGCCCGCCTGGCCAACGTGGCTCGTTGGGGCAAGGGTTCCATCCTGGGGGCCGCCTTCACCCCGGGCGGCGATGCTTTTGTGATCGGCAGTGCCTATGGCTTTGCCATCTTTGACCTGGCCCACCTGGACACTCCACCGCAGTGGGTTGGTTTTGAAGCACCCGAGTTCTACGAAAGCCTGTATTTCAGCCAGGATGGCCGCTTCCTCTTGCTTCAGGATTGGGATGGCCGGCAGCAAGCGTATAGCTATCCTGAAGGCCAGCCTGCCCAGTCCAGCGGCGGGTCTGCGGTGCAAAGAGGCACCACCCTCATCCGCGAATGGGGCACCGGCGACTTCAACTCGCCCGACGGAGCGTTACAACTGCGCTGCAAGGTGACCTACGATGAGAAGGATGGGAACACAGAGTATTCTATCCGCCAAGTCTACAGCCTACAGACCGGCAGCCTGCTCTACACCTTGCCCGATGAGACTATCCAGGTGACTTACTGGGACTTTAATTCGCCCCAGGGCTGCGACCTGGCCTCTTTCAGCTACTGCGGCGACGTCTACTCGCCAAATGCCAACCTGCCGTACCGGGTCGGGTTTTCCCCCTCTGGAGACAGCCTGGCCATCCTCTACCGCCCGCCAAACCTGAGTTATTCGCGCTACTTTGGCATCCTGCGTGTCTATGACACCCAGGATGGGCGGCTGCTGGGCTCGTTTGGCAGCTTTGAATCGCCCGTAGAAACCTACGCCTATGCCCCTGATGGCAAAACGCTCCTGGTGGCAAATGTGGATGGCTCGGTATACTTGTGGGATGCGCGCCAGGATGAGCTGGCCTTCAGCGCCTGGCCGTTTGATGCCCCCATCAACAGCCTGGCGTACAGTTACGATGGCAGATTCCTGGCCCTCCAGCGCAGCGATACCCTCGAAGTGCGGCGCTCTAGCGATGGCGGGCTGGTTTCGCGCTACCAGGCCACCGCCTTTGCCCTCTCTCCCAACAGCCTGCAAATGGCCGTGGGTGATGAGCAAGGCCGTATCGCCGTCCACGCCCTGGATACTGGGAAAGCACTATACCAGATCGAATCTGCCCACGCCGGGGCCGTCTTTGCCCTGGCCTATTCCAGCGATGGACAGCTCCTGGCCTCCAGCGGCGCAGACTGTTACGGGAAGGTGTGGCAAGCCGCCGGTGGAACCTTCTTGCATTACCTCGAAGCCAACCGCACCAATGCCTACGGTGAGCCGGATACCGAATCGCGCATCTTTATCTACAGGCTGAAATTCTTGCCCCAGACCAATGATCTGATCGGTTCGGGCAGTTGGGGGCGGGTGGTTAGCTGGGATATCGATACTGGCGTCACCAATTACCTGATCGAGCCAGAGCCGGTGGGGTTTTGGGGCGGTATGATGACCCTGAACCCGCATTTTCCAGAATACTTTGGGGTGGATGTGGCCAGCGGTCATTTTTACATCAACGAGATGGTTTACAGCCTGGCCGATGGCAGCCTGGTCGGCCCCTACCAGTATCCCGATGAAACGCCGTTCAACTGCGCCCCCACCGGGCCGCTCTCGCAAGATGGGCGCCTGCGCTTTAGCATCGGCCTGAAGAATATGACCGGGCGCATCTGCATCCTGAATGCCGGTGATAACCACCTGCTGGCGAGCTTCGAAGTGCCTGCCCAACACAGCCTGGCCTGGGTTTACCTCTCTCCTGATGGCAGGCAGTTGATCGTCACCAGCGACGCCGGGCCGGTGTACGTGTATGCAGTGCTACCGTGAGACCGGCAGAGAGCCTCAAGTTGTAATATCCAGTCTTCAATAAAGCGTGTACAATGTAAAGGTACCCTTTTCTCACTAACTACCATCCACCATTCACTCTTAGACGGAGGCCCTATGCAAGATCTGACTGAAGGAATTCTAGAATTGCTGCGCCTGACCTCCACAGACCTACCGCCGGATGTTGAAGCTGCCCTGCACGAAGCCATGCAGCAGGAAGAACCGGGTTCAGCCGCTCGCGGTGCTTTGGAGACGATCCTGGAGAATGTGGAACTGTCACGTAAGAATTCAACCCCCATTTGCCAGGATACCGGCACCCCCATCTTTTACGTCTATCACCCGGCAGGCTGGAGCACGCAAGCCCTGCGCCGGCAGATCGAGGCAGCCGTGGTGCAGGCCACCCAAAAATCATACCTGCGCCCCAACTCAGTTGACTCGCTCAACGGTAAGAACAGCGGCAATAACCTGGGCGGGCATTACTTCCCCACCGTGCACTTCCAGGAAGTGGACGGCGAGACCCTGACCATTGAGCTGATGCTGAAAGGCGGCGGCAGTGAAAACTGCGGGGCGCAGTATTCACTGCCGCATACTGCGCTGGGCGCTGGGCGCGACCTGGCTGGCGTGCGCAAGGCAGTGCTGGATGGCGCCTACCAGGCCCAGGGCCAGGGCTGCGCGCCGGGCATCTTGGGTGTCGCTATTGGCGGTGACCGCGGCTCGGCCTTCTTTACATCGAAAGAAGTGCTCTTCCGCAAGCTGGACGAGCCCAACCCCGATCCACAGCTCAACGAGTTGGAAGCGCGCCTGACGAGTGAGATCAACCAGCTTGGCATTGGCCCAATGGGCTTTGGCGGTAAGACCACGGTGTTGGGCGTCAAAATAGACAGCCTGCACCGCCTGCCGGCCTGTTATTTCGTCACCATGTCGTACATGTGCTGGGCCTACCGCCGCCGCAAGATGACGGTTGCTGGCGACCAGGTCAAATACGAGTAGGAGGTTCTCATGGTCGAATTGAGCATTCCCCTGAGTGATGAGGCCATCCGCAGCCTGAAGGTTGGCGATACGGTGGCGCTGAGCGGTGTGATGATCACCGGCCGCGACACCGTCCATAAGTGGATGGTAGACACCTTCATCAAGAAGACCCGCCCTCCACAAGGTGATGACCTGGAGGTATACAATGCCATCAAACCGCTGCTGCACAGCAGTGTCATTTATCACTGCGGGCCGGTGGTGGCAGGGCTGGATACCAGGCAGTACAAGTTCGTGGCTGCCGGGCCAACCACCAGCATCCGTGAGGAGCCCTACCAGGGTGCGGTGATGGATCACTTCAAGGTCAAAGGCGTGATTGGTAAGGGCGGCATGGGACCAAAGACGCTCAAAGCCTGCCAGGACGTGCCGGGTGTGTACCTGCACGCCATTGGCGGGGCGGCCTCACTCATCGCCCAAACCGTGAAGCGCGTGTTGAGCGTCTATAAATACGAATTTGGCGTCCCCGAAGCCATGTGGGTGATCGAGGTCAAAGACTTCCCGGCTGTGGTCACCATGGATGCCCACGGTCACAGCCTGCATGCCGAGGTAGAAGCCCACTCAAAGGCCGTTCTGCAAGACTTGCTGACCAGGCCGCTAGAATCAATCCCCAAATAACCGCTTGTTCTGCTAGTCCGAACTCACTTTAATATAACGTGAATTTGGGTGTAAGGGGTTTGGGGGTTGTTTTGGGCAGCGAAGCTGCCCAAAACAACCCCCAAATCTCCCACTTTGCCGCTAACCCGAACTCACGTTAATATAAACAGCCCTTCGTGATGAAAGTCACAGACGAACAGGGCAAACGGTGTCATGATAGAAGGATAAGAGAGAATTCTATCTAAGGAGAGATGCGAATGACCCTGTTTGATCGTATTGTCCTGCTTGCCACCGGCCTGGTAGCCGCCTACCTGGTTTGGCGTTTCTACAGCCGCTACACCAAAACCAAACAGCTCCATGATATCTACTACATGCTCGGTTTTGTGGTGCTGTTGGTTTCGGGGCTGCTGCTGATCTTCTTGGGCTATGATATCCTGGCCTCGCCCTATGTGCTCACGGTTGCCAGCCTCATCCCGCTGGGCATCTCACTGGGCCTGATGAACCAGTTCTTCAAGCCCTGGAAGAAAGCCTATGCCTGGTTTGCCCTGGTGGGTTTCCTGGCAATTGCCATCACCAGTATTGCCGGTTCAGACCTGAGAAAATTGGCCGTGCCCATCTTCCACGGCGTAGCCGGGCTGATCATCTTCGGCGGGCCGATCAAGGTTTTCTTGGAGAAGAAAGCCCCGTCCGGCTTTTGGTGGGTGGGGGTGGGCGGCGCGTTGATCGGGCTGGGTGGCATTGCGCTGGCTTTCCTCTCCAGCGGCTCGCAATTGCTCTTCTTCAGCCAGTCTTTTGTCATGACCATCCTGGCGCCCTTGCTGTTGCTCATGTCCTTGGCATTTGCTTTTGGGTTCATGAAAGACATCATCAAAGACCTCAAAAAATAGGTATAAGGAGAAGAATAATGAAAAACTTGACTACCCTCGGCAAGATCCTGCGCATCGTCGCCATCATCCTGATGACCTTGACCGCGGCCTTCACCATCCTGGGTGGGGCGGGCACTTCTTGCGTGGCCTTTGCACCCAACAACCCCAGTTGGGCCGAGATGGGCGGCAAACTGGCCCCGTACCAGTGGCTGTATATCCTCTTTGTACTGGCAACCCTGGCCTTCGGTGTGATGGGCGCACGCGCTGTGGTGTTGTTGATCCGTGGGCGGGCCAATGCCTACCGGTATTCGCTGATCGCCCTGATCGGCGGCGCAGTGGTGGGCATCATCCATATCCTGGTCTCGCGCAGTTTGCGCGGCAGTTCGATGCCGGTGGATATGGTCGTTTACACCACCATCCTGACCCTGGCGTACTTCTTGATCTTGCGCATCCCTGCCCTGTGGCAGAAGGTGGGTTTTGACCAACCCGCCTCGGCCAATACTGCCGGTACCACCGGCGGGCTGGCAGCCATCCTGGCGGGCGTGCTGGCCCTCACCGTGCACCTGTGGGCTGGTCCTACCCATACCTGGAACGGCGTCAACTGGGCAGATGCCTGGCACCCCACCCTGACCGTGGCGGGTTGGGGCCTGGTGTTGCTGGGGATTGGTCTGTTGGCCTGGAGCATGGGATTGGCATTCGGCCGCAGTTCTCTGGCAAACGGCAAAGCTTAATCGTCAACTGAGACCTGCCGCCGCAGGCGCTTGTTTTCACTGCGGTGGCGTTTGCGATCCAGCCTCGCTTGTTTTGCGGCGAGGCTGGGCCGCGTCTTATGGCGTGGTTTGGGCGGCTGGGCGGCCTTGCTCAGCAGGGCGGTCAGCCGCTCGATGGCATCTTGCCGGTTCTGTTCTTGCGTGCGGTAGCGGCGGGCGTGGATCACCAATATCCCCTCGCTGGTGATGCGGCTGGCTGCCAGCTTATCTAACCGCAGGCGCACCGCCTCGGGCAAGAGGCGGGTGTTGAAGCGCAGTTGGGCCTGCGTGGCAACCTTGTTCACGTTCTGCCCGCCCGGCCCCGAAGCCTGGATGAAATCAACCTGGATATCGTTCTCGTCGATGGAGAGCGATGGCGAAATTTGGATCATTCCCGTACCTCGATCAGCGTTGGATCGTCGAGCCTTGCTGCCCGCTCGAATCAGAGCTGACCACTTGCCCGTCTTTTTCCAATGTGCCCCGGTAATTGCCTTCACCGGCAAAGGCCTGCCAGCCACTTAGGATGAAAGGCACTGGGCCGTCGGCGGCCAGCCACTCGCCGTTGTACTTGCGTGCGATGTGAACGTGCTTGCCCGTGGCGCGCCCGCCCTCGCAGGAGGGGTGCCCCAAGGGTTCATCCAATGCCACCCACACCCCGCTGCCGATGCGTTCGTAGTCGGCCAGGTGCATGTACACGATCACCCAGCCGGTTTGCTCGCGGCCGTCGCCGTCCAGGTCCAGGGCCACGGCATTGTAAGCCGAGCGCACCACCAGCCCCGGTGATGCGGCGGTGGTCCAGGCCGGCGACACTGCACAGGCCGCACCGCCGGTGATGGGTGAGAAGTCCAGAGCGCCGCGCGGCGTGCCGGCATTCCAGGCAAAGTGCGGCCCGGCTGTCAGGCTCCAATATTCACCTGGCAAGAAGGGCAATTCCAGCACCGGCTGTGCCAGGCCGGTGGGCAAGAGGGGGCCAGCCGCCGCGGCGCGCCCCCAGGGATCACCGAAGAGTTGGGCGTAGCGTTCCAAGAAGTTCTGCGCGCCATAGATGGCGGGCTGCCAGTCTGCCTGGCTATAGAGCAGGGCGAACAGGTGTTGGACAGCCACGCTGCCGGCGTTCAGGGTGGGGTTGGGGTGCAGGGTGCCGCCGCCGGCAAATTTGAGCCCTCCAAAAGTCCCGCCTCGCCAGCCGTAATAGGCCAGGTTGAGCTGGGTGGCGGCGATCATCATCTCTTCATACAGCCCCTGGCGGTCTGGGATCTCGAAGCCCAATGGGTAGACCATCGAGCGTTCGGTGACATCCTGGTTGAAGACCCAGCCAGAACGGTATTCCAGCAGGGCCAACAGCAGGCGCGGGTTGACAGACAGCTCGGTTGCCACGCGCTGCACGATGGCTGCGCCGCTGACCGTTTCGTTATACACCTTGCCCTGGTAGGTGCTCAGGTAACCCCCGGCTTGCATCACATAGCCTGCCACGTCAAAGTCTAAGGATGTAGGCGAATAGACCATCTCACTGTCGGGCAGCAGCGGGGTAGAAGGGCTGACCATCCCATACGTATTGGGGATGGTCAATTGTTGGTTGCCGGGCAGGTAGCCGTTCGCCTGGCCCGCCTGGTAAGGGCTGATCTGGTCCACGGTCACGTCAAAGCGCCCAGCCAGCCCCTGCAGCGTGTCGCCCGGCTGGGTGTAATAGGTGTACGCTGCGCCCGGGTCGCCAGGGGTGGGGGTTGCCAGCCAGTAGGGCGTGGCAGGGGGCAAGGTCACCAGCGGCAGGGGGCTGGGGGGAATTTGCGTTTCAGATGCTGCCGGGGGGGCGCCTGCCTCTGCGCTGGGGGCCGGCAGGCTGGCGCCTGGCTCGGGGGTTGGCAGGCCCGGCACTTGCCCGCCGCCAGAAGCAGCCAGGGTTTGCGCCAACTGCTGGCTGGATATTTCGGGGGTCGCGGCCGGGAAGTTGCAGGCCAATCCACTGCCTGCAAGGCAGGCAAGGGCCAGCAGGATGCGTAAGTAAGGGAAAAGAGGGCGTTTTCTCATCATTTACCCGGGCGGGTCTCCAGTGTTTGAATTATACCCGCATGAGATGATTTATAATTCGTTGCAAAACCTATTGATGTTCAAGCGTATATCGATGACCCACTTCATTTCACTTTCAAGAATATGCCTGTGTTGTGCCTTGTTGTTAACCGCCTGCCAGGCCCAATCCGCCCCGGCCCCGGCAAGCGCCACACCCATCCCGCCCACGGCCACGTCGCTGCCCACGGCTACCTTCACCCCCTGGCCCACCCCCACCCTGCCGCCGCCCACCTCCACCAGCACCCCGCTGCCAGGGCTGCAAGTCTGTTCACCCCTGCAGGATGTCGCCTTTGACGCGCTGGACGAGATGATTGTCAATGGATTTTCCCCGCCCAGGCAGCCTGGCTCAGATGATCCGCATCACGGCGTGGACCTGGCCCAGGTAGGGGAGGGGCAGATCGCCCTGGCGGGAATGCCGGTGCAGGCCGTGTTAGCGGGCCGGGTGGCGGCAGTCATCATCGACCGCTTTCCCTATGGCAATGCCGTGATCATCGAGACTCCTTTGGATAGCCTGCCGGGCAGCGAATGGGAGCCCCTGGCCCTGCCCACCCTTGCCCCCACCCTGGCATTCATCCCTGCCCTGACCTGCCCCATCCCCGACCCCCTGCCGGCGTGGGACTCTGATGGCCGCTCGCTGTACCTGCTCTACGCGCACATGCAGTCGCTGCCGGTCCTCCAGCCGGATGAGGCCGTATCTTGCGGGCAGACTTTGGGGGCCATTGGCGATTCGGGCAATGCCCTCAACCCGCACCTGCACCTCGAGGTGCGCCTGGGCCCCTCGGGCGTGCGCTTCGCGAGCATGGCGCACTACGATCCCAGCGCCTCACCTTCTGAAATGTATGCCTACTGCACCTGGCGGGTGAGCGGCCTGTTCCAACTGCTGAATCCCCAGGCGGTGCTGGCCCTGGGTCGAGATGAGTAACGGGTGTGTTATGATTGGCGCATCACTTTCATGGATGGGAAAATGGTCACCAAGATCACCAATGTCTTGATCGTCGAATCAGATCTCTATGCCCGCAATTGGGAAGAGATGCTCTTGCGCCGTGATTGGCGCACGCGGGTCGTCCAGCAGGTGGGCAGCCCAGCAGACCTTGCGCAGGCGCTGGCAGACCTGTGCCAACACCGCGAAAAGGTGGACCTGGTACTTATCGGCGCAGACCTACCTTGTGATGAGCACTGGCTGGATGAAGTGCTGGAAATACTGGATGCCTGCCCCTCTCCGGAGGATGCCAGCCGCCCTGCCCAGAAGAAGTATGCTCCCCCCGCCTTTTTGCTGCTCAGCACCCGGCCTGCCTTTCAGGCCAGCCGCTTCTTTGAGCGGGTTAACTTTGTGGGGTATATCCTCAAAGATGAAATCCGCCATGCCATGGCCTGGGCTGTGACCCTGGCGGCTAACGGGCAGCTTGTCATCACCCCCGGCGTTGGCCGTTTGCTGGCCCCTGACCAGCTTGTGCCGGGCCGTACCCTGGTTTTGGATGGCCGCACCACCGTTGCCGCCTTCAGCCAGCACGATGCCGAGGCTGCCCGCCTTTCTTTCATGTTCAGCATGGAGCGCAGCGAGCTGGCTGATGAGCTGGGTATCAGCGAAGAATATTCTTACGGCCTGGTCAGCTCGCTCTATGAGAAAATGGGCCTCAACGACATTCTCAGCGGTGAAGCCTCAGCCGAGCAGTATTTTGGCGACCACCCTGCCGTGCAGGTTCACCTGCGCAAGGCCATCGACACCCTGCGCAAGGTGAACGCCCAGGCCAACAAGGCCAAATCAAAAACGGTGAAGTTAAAGAAGGTGCGAGAAAAGGAATCCCTGGCTTTTCACCTGCTCACCTTGCCAGAGATTGAAGAGATCCATTGATCTTACAATGACAAAGACGCTGTGCAAAAGCACAGCGTCTTTGTCATTGTGGAAAACTATGGCAGGTTGAAATCTACATCTGCCGGCATGCCTGGCTTGAGCGCCAGGTCGGCGTTTTCCAGCGTGATCTTGACAGCATAGACGGTGGACTTGCGTCCTTCGACGGTTTGCACGTTGCGCGGGGTGAACTCAGCTTCATCCGAGATGTAGTCTACCTGTCCGCTGAAGACCTGCCCCGGGTACGAGTCAACCAAGACGGAGACCTGCTGGCCGATGTTGATCTTGCCGTACTGGTCTTCGGGTACATACACGGTCAGGTTCACCTGGTCGAGCTGGCCAATTGTCAGGGCAACGCTGCCGGCAGAGAGCAGCTCGCCGACCTCAATGTTGAGCGAGAGCACAGTGCCATTGGCCGGGGCGGTGACCGTGCTGCGCTGCAGGGTCAGGTTGACCAGGTTCAAGGCGGCTTGCGCCTGTACCAGGTTGGCATTGGCCTGCGCCACGGCGGTCTCGGCCTGCGAGACGGCTGTCTGAGCAGCCTGTGCCTGGAGCGATTCTTCGCCAGTTTGCAAGCTGGTCAAGGTATCCAGGGCGTTGTCCAGGCGGGCACGTGCCACTGCCACGCGAGCGCGCGCTTCCAACACCGCCTCGGCAGCAGAAGTGCTCAACATGCGGTCATAATCCAACTGGGCATCATCCAGCTCAGATTTTGCCGCATCAAGTGCTTCTTGGGCAGCCGGTTCCAGGGTCTCTTTATCGGCTGCGGCCTGGGCTTGTTTGAGGGTCTGATCGGCGATGGCATAGGCGATCTGCGCCTGTGCCAGGCGGGTCTCTACGGCAATGAAATCATCGTTGCTGGCGTCGTTCAATTCCTTCTCCAGGTTGCTCAGCTCGGTTTCGAGATCCAGGGCTGCAGCGTCCACCTCAGCCTGGGCGGCAGTGATCAGTTCGCTTTTCTCGAAGTACCAAACCGGCAGCTCAAAGGCCTCTGGCGAAGCCGCCATCCAGGAGGTGGCGCGGTTCTGCAGGCTAGCCAGGCGGGTTTGTTGGACGACCACCTCGTATTGCACCTGCGCGCCCGAAAGTTGGGCGTTGGCCGCCTCTACCGATACGGCAGCCAGGTCAACCGCGGCCTGGGCCTGGGCGGCCTGGGCCTGCATCAGCTCATCGTCCAGGGTGAAGAGCACATCGCCCGCCTGGATCGTATCCCCTTCGGTGACGTTAATGCTCAACACTTTGCCGCTGATCTCAGGGGCAACGCGGATCTGGTCGGCTGCGATGGCCCCCGAAGCGGTCAGCCCGGTGCTGCCGTTCTCTGCCGCGCTGCACGCGCTGAGGCCCAGTAAAAAGACGAAGGTCAAAAGAAAGTAAAGGGTTTTATGTTTCATGGTTGCTCTCCAATCATTATTTAGCGTTCATCAGTGTATTTTTCACCGCAGAGACGCCGAAAGCGCAGAGAAAACCTTAATAAAAGCTCAGCGTTCTCTGTGTCTCAGCGGTGGATTCTTGACTAAATTCTCTTCCTGAAGGCCAGCACGCTGGCGACAAAATAGATCACGCTCAAGACCAAGAGCGGGAAGGTGGAACCCCACCACAGCATTCCTGCGGGGATGCCGCGCATGATGATGCCGCGCGTGATTTCTAGATAATGGGTTACCGGCAGTAACTCGCTGTACCAATAGGTCACCAGGGGCATGTCGCCGCGCGGGAAGAGCAGCCCCGAAAGGATGATCGCCGGGATGAGCACCACAAAGACTGCTAGGTAGATGGCCTGCATCTGTGATTGCGCCAGGTTCGAGATCAATACGCCCATGCCCAGCGAGCCGATGATGAAGACCAGGCTCAGGCCCACCAGCTCCCAAATGCTGCCCGCAATCTTCACGCCAAAGAACAGGTCAGAAAGCCATAACAGGGCAAACAGGTTGAACAGGCTGACCAGCAGGTAGGGGATGATCTTGCCCAGCATCAGCTCCCAAGATTTGATGGGCGTGACGATCAACTGCTCCATGGTGCCTTGTTCACGTTCCTTTACAATAGCCAGGGTCGAAAGCAGCAGTGCCTGCACCTGCAAGATGATCGGAATCAGGCCGGGGATCATGAACAGCTTCTGGTCGCCGTTGGGGTTGTAGAGCGTTTTGGTGAAGGCGTCAATCGGGTTGTGCAGGGCAGATGCCGCCGGGGTCAGGCTGAACTGCTCCATCAGAATATTTTGTGAAACCACCTGGCTGATGGCGCTGAGCTTGAGCTGGATGGTCTGCACATCGGTTGGGTCAGACGATCCGTTGATGAAGATCTGCACGGAGGTGGCTTGGTTGGTATCCAGCTTGCGCCCAAAATCTTCGGGGATGATCAGCCCCACATCCACATCGCTGTGATCGATCAGGGCCAGGATCTCATCCTCGCTCAACACATCATACGCCAGCTTGAAATCGCTGCTGGCGGTGAAGTATTCGATGTAGCGGCGGCTGGCGTCGGTTTTCGAGAAATCGGCCACTGCCATGGGAATGCTGGTCCTTTCGCCTGAGATGCCAAAGCCCAGCAAGATCAACAGCATGGCTGGCAGGGCCAGGATCAGGCCCAGGGTGCGCGGATCGCGCCAGATATGGTAGAGCTCCTTACGCATGATGGTCCACAAACGTTCCATGGTTATGCTCCCTGGTCGTCAGTCTGTGCCAGGTGGGTTGCAATGCTGGCGGCGTCGCCAGCATCGGCACGGCTTTTCTCGACCATGTGAATGAATACATCTTCCAGAGATGGCTGGATAATTTCCATCTGGTTCACCTGCAAACCGGCCTGGATCAGGGCGGCCTCAACTTCTTGTTGTAACTCGGGCGTTTCGAGGGATACGTGCACCTGCGCCCCGTGTACCGAGCTGTCGATCACGCCTGGCAGCTCATCTAATATCTTCTCGGCCTGGATGGGGCGATCGCAGTCCAACTGGATCAGGGTGCCGGGCATAGCTTCGCGCAGTGTGTCTGGCGAAGCCAGGGCCATCATCTCGCCGCGGTACATCATGCCAATGGTGTTGCAGTACTCGGCCTCATCCATGTAATGGGTGGTTGCCAGCACGCTGACCCCCTCGCCTGCCATGCGGTAGATCAGATCCCAGAATTCGCGCCGCGAAACCGGGTCTACACCGGCGGTGGCTTCATCCAAGAAGAGCATCGGGGGGTTATGGACGATGGCGCAGGCCAGCGCCAGGCGCTGCCGCCAGGCGCCAGAAAGATTGCGGGTCAGTTCTCGCTTGTGATCCTGCAACCCCGCCATCTCGATCAACTCAGCCACGCGCTGGGCGCGCTTTTCTCGCGGCACGGCGTAAACGGCAGCATAGAAATCCAGGTTTTCGGGCGGGGTCAGGTCGTTATACAGCGAGAACTTTTGTGACATGTAGCCGATGCGTTTTTTGATCTCTTCGGGCTGTTTGGCGATATCGAAGCCCAAAACATGGCCCTGTCCTTCGCTGGGCAGCATGATGCCGCACAGCATGCGGATGGTGGTGGTTTTGCCGGCCCCGTTCGGCCCCAGCAGGCCGAAGATCTCGCCCTGGGGGACGTAAAAACTGACCTGGTTCACAGCCGTGAAGCTGCCGAAACGCTTGGTCAGCAGTTTTGTTTCGATGGCGTTGATCGTCTCGCTCATTGGGCACTCCGTTGTTCATTCACCAGGTGAACGAACACGTCATCCATTGATGGCTTGACCCGGCGCAGCAAGCGCACCTCCAGCCCGGCTTCTTGGAAGCGAGCCGAGAGGGCTTCCATCACCCGCTGCGCGTCGCCGTTGTGATTGGCAACTGCCAGGCGCAGCCGGTCGCCCACCGGTCGCCACTCGATAATGCCATCCATTTCGCTGACGATCTGGCGCATGGCTTTGCGGGGCCTGGCTTTGACTTCGACGATCTCAAAGGGCAGGCGGGCGGCCAATTCATCGGGCGTGCCGCTGGTCAGCAGCCGCCCGTCATAGAGCATGCCCACCTGGTGGCAGCGCTCAGCTTCGTCCATGTAGGGCGTGCTGACCAACACGGTCACGCCCTGGTGTACCACGTCTGCCAGGATGACCCACAGCTCGCGGCGTGAGACCGGGTCCACACCGGTGGATGGCTCGTCCAGCAGCAGCACCGCCGGGTCGTGTACCAGGGCGCAGGCCAGGGCCAGCTTCTTCTTCATCCCGCCAGATAGTGCCCCGGCCCGGCGGGCGCGGAAGCGCTCCAGGCGTGTGAAAGAGAGCATCTCGTTGATGCGTTCTTCTTTATGGCTGCCTTTGATGCGGTGGATATCGGCAAAGAAGTTCAGGTTCTCGATCACGCTCAGGTCTGGATACAGGCTGAAGTTCTGCGGCATGTAACCGATATGCTGGCGGGCTTTCTCGGCCTGGGTGTGCACGTCACAGCCCATGATATAAGCCGCGCCCCCGCTCTGCTCCATCACGGTAGAAAGGATGCGCAGGGTGGTGGTCTTGCCGGCTCCGTCGGGCCCCACCAGGCTGTACAACTGCCCCTTGGGGATCGCCAGGTTCAGCCCGCTCACCGCGGTGCGCTGTTTTTGGCTTGGGTATTGTTTTGAAATGTCTCGAGCTTCGATGGCATAGTCCATAAATTGCTCCTGGGGCATTGTAGCGGCAGCTTTCCAATCGTACGTCACTACAATCAACTGGTTTTATATCCTCCTCAGGCGATTTGTCATAGGTGCGGTGCGCCATCAAGCCTTATGACGCCCGTCACCTGCTGTGTGATGGGCGTCATGATTCTGGTTCGATCAGTCAGTTGGCGGGCGTTACAACCCTTCACTTATGTTATCATCAGCGTATGACGACGGAGATTCAGCCTGGCCTTTTGCGTATCTTTCGCTATTTTGCTGGGGTAGCGATGGGCTATTACGCGGTGCTGGTGCTCTTCGCGGCTATCCAGGGCGGGCAAGGGGCGATCTACACTCAAATCCAGCTCTTTGTTAACCTGGTGATCAACCTGGGTTTATTGGGCTACCTGTCTTCACTCAGGCTGCAAGGCTGGCTTAAGCGCTGGTACCTGCCCGTGGGCCTCTTGGTTGCCACGGTGGTGCCTATTTTTAGCAACTTGTTCTACCTGGCAGAGCCGGTCGAGAGAAACCTGACCCTGGTGATCGTCAGGAGCTGGTTATTATTCCCCGTGTTGGTGGTGCCCCTGGTTTTGATCGCCTGGCAGTACGGCTTCCGCATGGCCCTGGCTTTTACCTGTGTGACGGCGGTGGTTGAGATGGGGGTGTTGTACCCGGTGTTGGGCACGGTTAATTTTGATGTCATCCCCATCTTGAGCCTGCCCCTGATCCGTGCTTTTGCCTTTGGCACGGTGGGGCACATTGTCTCGCACCTGATCGAGATCCAACAGGCGCAGAGCAGGACCCTGCTCAAGGCCAATTACCAGCTCAGCCGCCATGCCGAGACCCTTGAACAGTTGGCGGTCAGCCGCGAGCGCAACCGCCTGGCGCGCGAGCTGCATGATACGCTGGCGCACACCCTCAGCGGGCAGGCGGTCAACCTGGAAGCGATCAAGCTCAGTGTGCCGCCCGAACAATCTGAAACACTGACCATGTTAGACCAGGCTTTGGAACACACCCGCAAGGGATTGGCTGAAACCCGCCGGGCATTGAAAGACCTGCGCAGCCAGCCCCTGGAAGACCTGGGCCTGGCGATTGCCATACGCAACCTGGCCCAAGATGCCGCCTTGCGCGCCGCTTTCGATCTTCAGCTCAACCTGCCCGAAACCCTGCCCGAGCAGCCGCCCCAGGTAGAGCAGTGCATCTTTCGCATTGCCCAAGAAAGCCTGGAGAATATCGTCCGCCACGCCCAGGCCAGCCGGGTGCAGGTTCAACTGCGTTTAGAAGCCGGCCGCTTGCGGCTTGAGATCAGCGATAACGGCATTGGGGCTCACCTGGATGGCATGGCGTTGGAAGATCGCCTTGGCCTGCACGGCATGCGTGAGCGAGCGGCTGAGGTGCAGGGAACCTTTGTGGTTAACAGTTCCCCAGGCCAGGGGATGACGATCCAATTTTCGGTTGAGGCTTGCGATGATCAAAGTCTTGATCTGTGATGACCAGTTGATTGTGTGCGAGGGGTTGAGCAAGATCTTAAGCTCAGACCCACAGATCCGGGTGGTGGGCATGGCTCACGACGGGGTAGAGGCGCTGGAACAGGTCACCAATACCCAACCCGACCTGGTGCTGATGGATTTGAAGATGCCTTTGATGAACGGTATCATTGCCACGCGCAACATCCGCCAGCAGCACCCGCAGGTGCACGTGTTGGTGCTGACCACCTATGATGACGACGAATGGCTCTTTGATGCGCTGCACAGCGGCGCGGCCGGTTACCTGCTCAAAGATACGCCCCCCGCATCGTTGATCGCGGCTATCAAAGGTACGATGGAGGGCAAAACCTACCTCGATCCGGCCATCGCTGGTAAGGTGGTGGGCAAATCCACCAGCCAGCCGCCCGCCCGGCCGCCATCCTCAAACTTTCAGTTCAGCGAGCGCGAGCGGGCGGTGCTTAAGCTGTTGGCCCAGGGCTTGAATAACGTAGACATTGCCCAGCAGTTGTACCTGAGCGAAGGTACGGTGCGCAACTACACCAGCGATATCTTTAAGAAGCTGGGCGTCTCGGACCGCACCCAGGCCGCCGTGGCAGCCATTCGCTACGGGCTGGTGGATTTGGACGCCTGAAGCGGCGGCGCGGTTAAGCCTTGGCGGCTTTCTGCACCGGGAATTGCACCTCAGCCGTCATATCGCCGCCCTGGGGCGAGCCGTAGAACAGCTCGCGCGCCGG
>JAKQIM010000030.1 GCA_029557965.1 Chloroflexota bacterium
CCTTCTCGGTGCCGAGGCGCTGGAAAACCTGCGCCGACTGGGTTCGGGCACCGAGAAGGTGGATCCCGGCCCGCAGCTCATCGGGCCTACTAACGCCCTGCGTGACATTAAGTTCTTGCGCCGGGCGGTGGGGTTCTATTCTGCCGGTTTCAGCCACAACACGCCGGTTTTTCCTTACTTCACGGATGCCGCATGACCAACGCTGCTTACACCACGCAGTTGCAAGCCGGGCTGGGTTTGATCGAGGAGACCCGCAAGCTGCTGGCCCTTTGGGAGCCGGGGATGCGCGCGCCAGAACTCCTACGCCGGGCATTGGAGGCGGGCGAATTTCCCCGTTTTACCTCCCGCCGGCTGCGCAATGTGGTTACCGAAAGTTTCAAACCGCGTTACTTGGTGGAGGATGGCCGCCCGGCGGCCTGGCTCAAGGCGCTGGCCCCCAGGCTGGCCGCGTCTGAGTTCAACCAACTGCTGTTTGTCTACACCTGCCGAGCCAACCTGGTGCTGGCCGATTTCGTGCGCCAGGTGTATTGGGCCGCTTATACTTCGGGAAAGACTGCGCTGGGCGTGGAGGATGCCCGCCGCTTCATCATCCAGGCCAACAGCGAGGGCAAGACCTTCAAGCCCTGGTCTGATGAAACCATTACCCGCATTGCGCGCTATCTGCCGGCCTGCTGCGCCGACTTCGGCTTATTGGAAAGCGGTCAAAAGCAGGTGCGCAAAATCCTGCCTTTCCAGATCGAAGCGCGGGCGCTGGCGCTGCTGGCGTATGAATTCCATTTTGCCGGGCTGGGGGAAAACCGCATTCTCGGCCACCCGGATTGGGCCTTGTTTGGCCTGGAGCGGGGAGATGTACTCGACATGTTCAAGCGCCTGGCCCTGAAGGGCTGGTGGATCGTGCAGGCGGCGGGGGATGTGACCCGCATTACCTGGCAGTATGCGTCGCAGGAGGAGGTCTTCGATGCCATCGCTCAAGGATAGTTTTGATGAATTGGTCGTGCGCGTACAGTCTGGGCGCGATCTGGATCATGCCAGCTACGAGCCGATCTATTACCTGATCTTCCCGCCGCAAGAAATCCTGGCGGTCAAGCGCATGCTGCCGGCCTGGGAATCCAGGCTGCGCAACGATGGCTGGACGGTGCAAACCTTCTCCATGGCCCAGGCCGTGCAAGAGATCATCGGTCAGGCCCCCTTGCTGAAGCTGTGGGTGGCCGCCGATGCTAAAGCGCCCCTGAACTGGGACAAAACCAACCAGGCGTTGGCCAACTACCTCCCCGGCGAATTGAAAAAGCGCCTGGAAGCCGCCCTGGAGGCGCTGCAGTGCCAGAAACATGCTATTCTCCTGGTCACTGACCTGGAAGCGCTGCACCCCTACACCAAGATTGGTACATTGGAAGGCCTGCTTTACGGCAAGTTCTACGCTCCCACGGTGTTCTTTTACCCTGGCGAGCGCACCGGCAAAACCCGCCTGAAGTTTTTGGGCTTTTACCCTGAAGATGGCAATTATCGCTCGGTGCACGTGGGCGGCTGACATAAAGGAAACCATCTATGCAAATCAAGAGCTTATTCGACCCCTCCAAGAACATCTATCGCACCATCGAGAAGGTGATCAGCTACAACGCTTCGCAGGAAGCGCGCCTGAAGTCGGAGATCACCGAATACATCGCCACCGAAAGCATCGAAGACCAGCTTGAAAAGCTGCTCAGCAAGATGCAGCTCGCCATGGAAGTGGGCGGCGAGAACGAGGTGGGCGTGTGGGTATCGGGCTTCTATGGCTCGGGCAAGTCTTCGTTCACCAAATATCTCGGCCTGGCGCTGGATGAGCACGCCCAAATTGATGGCACGCGCTTTCTGAAGTACCTGCAAGACCGCCTGCACAAATCGCAAACGCGTGCCTTGCTGAACACTGTGGCCAGCCGCTTCCCGGCTGCAGTGGTGATGCTAGACCTGGCCAGTGAAATGCTGGCCGGGGCGACGATGGAAGAAGTGTCAACCGTCTTGTACTACAAGGTTTTACAGTGGGCGGGGTATTCCCAAAACCTGAAGGTGGCGGCCTTCGAGCGCCGGCTGAAGAAAGATGGCCGCTATGCTGAATTTACCGGGCTGGTGACCGAGCAGCTTGGTGTGGAATGGCCCAGCGTGCAAAATGATCCCCTGGTGATTGACAGCCTGCTGCCCGATATTGCCCACCAGATGTACCCGGCGCTGTTCAAAACCAACACCGCCTTCACCACCGAAACCAGCGATTTCGTGCGCTTTGAAACCGACCGGGTCAAAGAGATGTTGGAGATTGTGCGCGAGACCAGCGGCAAGCAGCACATCCTGTTTGTAATTGATGAAGTCGGCCAGTATGTGGCTGCCCGCGAGCATTTGATCCTCAACCTGGACGGCCTGGCCAAGAACCTGAAGACCATCGGCGGCGGCAAGGTC
>JAKQIM010000046.1 GCA_029557965.1 Chloroflexota bacterium
GCGGCGACCTGAGCTACGACTCGATCGACTATAACAGCCTGTTTGCCATCGGCATGCTGCTGTTTTTCATCACCCTGGCGCTCAACATCATCAGCCAACGCATTGTGCGCCGCTTCCGCGAGGTGTACGAGTGAACCAGCCACCTGCCCCCCTCACGCCTGCCGAGCCCAACCAGGATGGCGGATTCAGCCCGGTATTTGAATCCAAGCTGCTCCTGCGCCACCGCAAGGGGCGCGTCTGGAAGATCATCTTCCAGGCCGCTACGCTCTTGGGCATCATCTTCCTGGCCCTGCTGCTTTATAACATTCTCAACCAGAGCTTCGGCTACGTGGCCTTCGAAGACAAGGTACCGCCAGCCAGCCTGGCAGTGGCTGGTGTATCCGTTGAAGACCTGGACCAGGCGGCCCTGATCGCCATTGTCCAGGGAAATATCTCCAAGGGCCTGCTGCGCAAGCTGGAAAATGAGCAGCCGCTGACAAAGCGCGGCCGCCAGGAGCTCTACCAACTGGTACTGGCATACGTGATCCAGCCGCAGGTGGTTAAAACCTGGAGCCTGTCCGCATCGCTCTTGCGGCGCTCCGCCATCCATGCTGAAGTAGCGGGTGAGCTGGCCCAAGCCCACCCGCATGTTTACCTGCGCTTCACCAGTTGGTTTGACCCCCAGTTCTTAAGTTCGCCGCAATCTTCTGACCCCATCAGCGCGGGTGTGCGCACCGCGGCGCTGGGGTCTTTATGGACCATCGGCATCACCATCCTGGTGGCCTTTCCGGTGGGCGTGGGAGCTGCCATTTATTTGGAAGAATATGCCTCAAACAACTGGCTGAACCGTGTCATCCAGACCAATATCAATAACCTGGCTGGGGTACCATCCATCATTTATGGCATGCTGGGGCTGGCGGTCTTCGTCCGCACGCTGGTGCAGTTCACCAGCGGGGCGCTCTTTGGCGCCGTAGACCCATCCACCACAGCCAATGGGCGCACCATCCTCTCAGCAGGCCTGACCCTGGCCCTGCTGGTGCTGCCGCTGATCATCATCAACGGGCAAGAGGCCATCCGCGCCGTGCCCAACTCGCTGCGCCAGGCCAGCTACGGCATCGGAGCCACCAAATGGCAAACGACCTGGCACCATGTGCTGCCCAATGCCATGCCGGGCATCCTGACCGGCACCATCCTGGCTGTCTCGCGTGCCATTGGCGAAACCGCCCCGCTCGTAGTGGTGGGCGCAGCCACTTTTATCAACAAAGACCCCAACGGGCCTTTTTCACAATTCACCACCCTTCCAATCCAGATCTACCAATGGACGGCGCGTGCCCAGAGTGAATTTCGCAGCCTGGCTGCTGCTGCTATCCTGGTGCTGTTGATCTTGCTCTTAAGCCTGAACGCGGCTGCCATTGTCTTGCGCAACCGCTTCAGCAAAGCAGGAGGTCATTAACCATGCAACCCACTTCGCAACACAGCGCGGTTGAAACCCGCGGCCTGAATATTTACTACGGCAGCTTCCGGGCCCTGAAAGATGTAACCCTGAGCATCGAGCGCCAGAAAATCACTGCCATCATCGGCCCATCTGGCTGCGGCAAGAGCACCATGCTGCGCGCCTTCAACCGCATGAACGAGCTGACCCCCTCTGCCCGGGCCGAGGGCATGGTGCTCTTCATGGGCCAGGACATTTACCACCCCAGCGTAGACCCGGTGGAGGTCCGCCGTCGGGTGGGGATGGTGTTCCAGAAGCCCAATCCCTTCCCCAAGAGCATCTATGAGAACGTGGCCTGGGGAGCGCGCCTGAACGGATTCAAACCCGGCCTGGGCCGCCCCGATATGGACGAATGGGTTGAAAAATGCCTGCGCAAAGCCGCCCTGTGGGACGAAGTGAAAGACAAGCTGCACCAGAGCGGGCTTTCGCTTTCAGGTGGGCAGCAACAGCGCCTGTGCATCGCACGTGCCATCGCCGTGCGCCCCGAGATCATCCTGATGGACGAGCCGGCATCGGCCCTTGATCCGATTGCCACGCTCAAGATCGAAGAGCTGATGCGCGAACTGGCTGCCGATTACACCATTATCGTGGTGACCCACAACATGCAGCAGGCGGCGCGCGTCTCAGATTACACCGCCTTTTTTACAATGGATGAGGACCGGGCCGGGATGCTGGTGGAATACGGTCCTACCGCCCACATCTTTACCACTCCTGCCGACCCCCGCACCGAAGACTACATCACGGGCCGGTTCGGCTAAATTACAGGTGTCTTATGTCTGCTTATTCTCCCCGCGAAACTTTTGACCGCCAACTGCACGCCCTGTTAGAGCAGGTGCTGGTGTTGGGCAGCATGGCTGAACAGGCTGTCCAGCGCTCTGTGCAGGCCCTCCAGCGCTACGACCGCAGCGCCGCCCAAGCCATCTACCGGGATGACCAGCGCATCAACGTAAAGCGCTATACAATCGAAAGTGATTGCATCACCCTGATCGCGACCCAGCAGCCCATGGCGCGCGATGTGCGCCTGCTGGCAGCCATCCTCGAGATCATCACCGAGCTTGAACGCATCGGCGATTATGCCAAGGGCATCAGCAAGATCACGCTGATGCTGACTGAGGAAGTGAATGATCTGCCTATCTTCCAGGACATCCAGCGCATGTCTGAGTTGGGCCTGAACATGCTGCGCCTGGCCCTGGATGCCTTTGTGGCTGGGGATCAATTTGCGGCCCGCGCCATCCCTGCCAGCGATGATGAGGTGGATAATCTTTACAACCGGGTGTACCTCGAACTGATCAAGCGCATGGTGGCAGATTCCACCAGCGCAGATCATGCCAACCACCTGATGTGGGCGGCCCACAACCTGGAACGCATGGCCGACCGGGTGATCAATATCTGCGAGCGGATCGTGTATGTTTCTACCGGCGAGATGAAAGAATTGGATCTCAG
>JAKQIM010000014.1 GCA_029557965.1 Chloroflexota bacterium
TGGTTTAATTGCATTCATGCGCGCATTGCGGCTGCTCACGCCGACCTTGCGTTGGTTCATTGCCTCGATGATCCTGGCCAACATTGCCGGGAGCATGGTCTATACGCTGCTGCCTGTTTACCTGGCGGATGAAATGGGCGCTACCCCGCCCCAGGTTGGGCTGGTCTACTCGGTGGCAGGCATGGTGCCGATGGCCTTGCAGATCTTCGGGGGATGGCTTTCGGATAAAGTGGGCCGCCTGCGGATCATCGCCATCGGTGCCATCGGCGGCTCGTTTGGTTACATCGGATTCATCCTTTCTCCCTCCTGGGAGTGGATCCTGGTCTCGCTGGCGTTGGAATTCTTCTCGGGTGCGCTGATCGCCCCTTCCTACGGGCCTTTTGTGGCCGAGAATTCAACCGAAGAGACGCGCGGCAGGGTATTCGGGTTAACCAACGGCCTGTTCATGATCGTGACGATCGTTGGCCCGCTGTTGAGCGGTTGGTTGGCCGGTTCGTTCGATTTCCATACCCTCTTCGTGGCTGCCTGCATCACTTATCTCTCAGCCACCGTCTTGCGGATCTGGATGGCCCTGGCAGAGCAATTCCGCAGCCCAATCCCTACGGAGAAGCCCACCCTGGCAGGGTTCAAACAAAGCCTGGGCAGCCTGGTGACCCTGCTGATCTCGGGCGGCCTGATCACCTGGATATTCATCACCGATGGGGTGCGCGATGTGGGCTATAACCTATCCAGCAATATCCAGCCGCTCTACTTATCTGAAGTGGGCAAGCTGGGGGTTGAACAGATTGGCTATCTCAACTCGCTGCTAGGCCTGGCTTTGATGATCGTTACCTTTCCGGCGGGTTGGTTATCCGATCGCATTGGTGAACGGCGGGCGATTGCCCTGGGATTCTTGCTGGAGGGGATTGGGTTGACGATCTTTGTGTTGGCCCAAGACTACCTGGGTTTTGTGCTCTCTTTCATCATACTGGGGGCGGGTTATGGGGTGATGAACCCGGCTTACGATTCCCTGGTTTCCAAGGCCATCCCTGAGAAGATGCGCGGCATGGCTTTTGGCCTGCTGTGGACCAGCCTGGGGCTGCTCTCGCTACCGGCCCCCTGGCTGGGTGGGCAGTTGTGGGCACGCTTCAACCCCCAGGTGCCTTTCTGGATCACAGCCTTTGCAGCGCTTTCTAGTGTCTGGCTGGTTTGGAAGAAATTCAAGACCACGGCTGTAAAAGAAACGGAATAGATCCAAGCCGTAAGACAGGGGGGCTGTCCGAACAATTCTGTAAAGCGCTTTCAAACGGCGTGCGTTTGATTCTTCCGGTATAATAACCGCACTCTCGCCTTCTATTCATCCTGTTGGCAGGCGCGCTTGGGCTATGGCAGCAACCATTAACCATCGCTACCGCATTATCAGTAAACTTGGCCAGGGCGGCATGGGTATCGTGTACCTGGTCAGGGATCCTTTGCGCGCCGACCAGGTGATGGCCCTGAAGCTGGTACGCACCGAACACATCGGTGACCGCAGCATGGCGCAGTTCAAGTACGAGTTCGCCACCCTGGGCCAACTGCACCACCCTAACCTGGTCGAGGTGTACGATTTCGGCAGTATCTTCAATGTTGAAGAACTGCCTGAGGCAGAGCACCTTAACGCATTCTATTACACGATGCAGTATGTGCAGGGCGAGGACCTGCTCAGCCTGGCGCAGCGACACCTGAAGGTGCCTGAGGCCGGGCAGGCGGTCGATTATGCCTGGTTGTATGAGATCGTCGTTCAAGTTTGCCGCGCTCTGAGCTACATTCACTCGCGCGGGCTCATTCATTACGACGTAAAATCGCGCAATATCCTGATCACACCCTTGAGCCAGGTCAAGCTGATGGATTTTGGCCTGATCGGAGAGCCGCGCGCCGGTGGTCAGATCAAGGTGCGAGGCACCCCCGACTATATTGCCCCCGAGATGATCCGCGGCGGCGAGGTGGATCAGCGCGCCGACCTGTATTCGCTGGGCGTGACGCTGTACGAGATCGTGACCGGGCGCCTGCCTTTTGGCGATACCAGCAGCATTGTGCTTATGCGCCGCCACCTGGAAGAGCAGCCCGAGCTGCCCAGCGACCTGGTGAGCCATGTGCCGCAGGGCTTGCAGAATCTGATCATGAAGCTGCTGGAAAAAGAGCCGGCCAATCGTTATGCCAGCGCCAGCCAGGTGATTGAGGCGATCAACGCCATCAGTGGGCTGCAATATCCCGTTGAAACGCGTGAGACCCGGCGCGGTTATATCCAGAGTGCACGTTTTGTGGGGCGAGAAGCCGAGCTGGCCCACCTGCAGGGTTTGTTGATGCGCATGCTGCAAGGGCGGGGCAGCCTGGTGTTGATCACGGGGGCGGCGGGCATGGGCAAGCGGCGCCTGGGGCGCGAGTTCAAGGCGCGTGCCCAGGTGCAGCGGGTGTTGGTGTGCGAGGGGGATTGTCAAAAGCAAGACCGCGCCCCTTACCGCCCCTGGATCGATATTTTCAGCATGTTGATCCCCCATATCCGCACGCGCCAGCCCAAAGCCCTGGCCCAGCATGGCCCTGCACTGAAAGCCTTGATGCCTGAGCTGGGGGCGCAGTTCAACCTGGCCTCCCTCCAGGGAGAAGAGAAGGATCCTGCCGTGCTGCGGCAAGCGGCGGCTGACCTGTTGTTGGCGGTCAACCAGCCGTTGGTGGTGATCCTGGAAGATTTGCAGTATGCAGATGCAGAGTCTATTGCCTTGTTTGAGGTGCTCAACCAAAAAGCCGTGACACGGCGTTTGCTGTTGGTGGGCCTATACCGGGATGATGAAATCACCGAATCGCACCCCTTACTGGGTTTGATCGACGAGGCATTGGGGCGGGTGGAGGAAGTTGAAACCGGCCTTGAGCGGATCGGCAACCTGATCTCTCTGCTGCCGCTCAACGAGGCGGATCTTGAGGTCTTCGTCCGATCGATGTTGGGCGCTGAGGAGGTTGCCAACGCGCCGCTGCCGGCTGGCTTGCTGCCACGTTTGATGGCAGAAACCGGCGGCAACCCCACCTTTATTCAAAGTGTGATGCAAAGCCTGGTGGAAGAAGACCTGCTGCGCTTTGACGGCAGCCAATGGCAGATTGACCTGGATAACCTGACCCTGCCGGCTGATATTCAGGAGGCAGCCCGCCGGCACTTGAAGCGCCTGGATGCTGACCTGTTGGGCCTTTTGCAGTGGGCGGCAGCCATGGGCGAGTGGCTGGAAATTGACGTGCTGTTGGAAGTGTGCGGCCGCGCCTGCGATACGGCCATGGGGCTGGTACAGAGGGCCGTGAGCCAGCACGTTTTGGAAGTCAGCCAGCGTGGGGGTGCGCAGGTGTATTGCTTTACCACCGACGCCATGCGGCAGGCTGTTTACCAGACCCTTTCAGAGGCGGATCGCCATGAACGCCACCGGCAGATCATTTCAGCACTGCGCCGGCTGTATCCGCCGGAGCAAGTGGCGGATTGGCTGGCCTGGCATGCCGTGCGAGTTGGCGATACACAGCAAAGTTTACAGGCCCTGCGCCAGGCGGCTGAGAATGCCATGCGGCGCCAGGCGGTCCAGACTGCCCTGCTGTATTATACAGAAGCGCTGGCGATGCTGGAGAGCCATCCCGAGCTGGCTGACCCGGCCTTGTCCTTTGACCTGCACGCGGGGATTGAACGCTGTTACGTGACCAGCGGTGACCGCCAGCAGCAGCAAAGGGAACTGGTGCTCATGGATGCCCTGGCTAAAGAACTGGGAGACCTGCCCCGCCAGGTGGATGTGCTCAGGCGCAAGGTTGATCTGTCCAGTTTGTTAGGGCAAAAGGAAGATGCCCTGCGTTCGGCCGAGGCGGCGGTGCAACTGGCCCGCCAATCAGGCCAGCAAGCATTGGAAGCCCAGGCGCTGACCAGCTTAGGCGACCTGTATTACCAGCAGTCTCGTTACGATAATGCCCAGGCTTGCCATGAGCAGGCCCTGAAATTATATGAAGCTTTGAACGACCTGGCCGGGCAGGCAGAAAACTGGCGTTTATTGGGCCACCTGCACATGCGCGCCGGCCGGACTGAGCCTGCGATCCAGTATTCACAGCGCGCCTTGAAATTGTTCCGCCAGGTCGGAGATCTGCGCGGGCAGACCAAGGCCCTGACATCGCTTGGCCTGGCAGCCACCGATTATGCGCAAGCGCGTGACTACCACGAGCAGGCGCTTGCCATCCGCCGTACATTGGATGACAAGAACGGCCAGGCCGTTTCATACAACAACCTGGCGGTGATCCACTGGTCACTGGGCCTGTATCACCGGGCGCTGGAATATATGGAGCAAGCGGTTACCCTGGCGCGCAGCCTGCAAGAATACCGCCGCCTGGGCTTTTACATGGAGACACTTGGGCGTTGTTACCATGCGCTGGGGCGTTATGAAGAAGCACTGCAAGCGCTGGATGAGTCCATTCAAATCACCCAGGAATCGGGCGACCGCTGGGCTGAAAGCGTGGCTTCGATCACCAAGGGCCAGGTGCTGCTGGCGCAAGACCTTCCACCTGCCGCATTAGAAGTGACCTGGCGGGCCGGCAACATCTTGCGCGAGCTGAAGGCCGCCGAGCTCTCGGCGGCCTTGGCCTGGAGGGCGGCGGCGCATTTGCAAATGGGCCAGTGGGAATTGGCCTATGATGTGTCGGGCGAGGCCACGCGCCTGGTATCGGCTTTGAGCACCGGCGGGGACTACCCGATGCAAGACGTATGGTGGATCCATTACCAGGTGCTAGAAGCCTGCCCTGAGCCGAATGAGCACATTGAAAACGAGGCCTGGGATGCTTTGCAGCAAGCGCACCTGGGGATGCTGAATGGCATTGCCACGCTGAGTGACGAGGCTTTGCGTCGTTCTTATCTAAATAAGGTTCAGATCAACCGTGCCATTCTCTTGGAATGGACGCGGCAGATGGCGCGCCGCACCGGAACCCAGCATGCCGACCTTGTAGAAGCGCCTGAAGCCGAGTCGCGGGGTGCGATTGAGCCGGCCCACATTCAAGAGAAGCTGCGCCGGGTGCTGAACATCAGTGTCCAGATGAATGAGACACATGATGCTGAGTCGCTGCTGCATTACGTGATGGACCAGGTGATCGAGCTGAGCGGTGCCGAGCGCGGTTTCTTGGTGTTGGTAGATGAGGCTGGGCAGATGAATCTGCGCGTGGCGCGGGGCATGGCGGATGATGAGCTGGCAAGGGCCCAGGCTGAGATCAGTTACACCGTGTTGGGCGAGGTGGCCCAATCGAAGAAGCCGGTTCTGCTGCAAGACGCCATGGCAGATGAACGCTTTAGCCGCCAATCGAGCGTCTTAGAGCTGAATTTGCGCTCGGTGCTGTGTGTGCCGTTGTTGACCCGCGCCGAATTGGTGGGCATGATCTATGCCGATAACCGCTCGGTCAGCGGGCGGTTCTCGCAAGAAGACATGGAATTGATGGTGATCTTTGCCAACCAGGCTGCCAGCGCGATCGAAAATGCACACCTTTACGAGGAGTTGGAAGCCTGGACCCACACCCTTGAGCAGCGCGTGACCGAGCGCACGGCTGAATTAGAAGCGGCAAACCAGGCGCTCTCGCGGCGGGCAGTTCAGCTTGAAGCTTCCAGCCAGGTGGGGCAGCAGGCAACTTCAATCCTGGCGCTGGATGAATTGCTGGACCAGGTGGTGCGCCTGATCTACGAGCGCTTTGATTTCTACAATGTCAGCGTCTGGCTGATCGCGCCGACCCGCAAGACGATTATCCTCCAGGCAAGCGCAGGGCGGGCCCAGGTACCCATCTCGCGCGCGCATACGGTGCTTGAGTTTGACGCTGTTAGCATGATCGCCCACGTCTGCCGCACCAGCCAGCACCGCCTGGCTAACGATGTGCAGGCTGAGCCAGATTACTTGCCCGTCAAGGAACTGCCTGAAACGCGTTCTGAGATGACACTGCCCCTGCGCATGGGCAGCCGCAGCATTGGGGTGTTGGATATCCAATCGGAGCGTATCGGCGTCTTTGGCCCAGACGATCTGTGGACCATGCAGATCCTGGCCGACCAGATCGCCATTGCGATCCGCAATGCCCAGCTTTACCAGGCTGAGACAGACCGGCGCAACCTGGCGGATGCGCTGCGGCAAGCGGGCCGTGAGATGTCCTCCAGCCTGGACCTGGGAGAACTGACCGGGCGTGTGTTGGATCAGATGGCAATGGTGCTGCCGTATGAACGCGGTTCGCTGTGGCTTCAAGAGGACCGGGTCTTAATCAGCGTGGCCCAAAGGGGCTTTCCGGAGGGTGAAGAAGGACTGCGAATGCCCATCCGCGCGGGCGATGTGTATAACCAGATGGTAGAACGCCAGGGCGCATTGGTGGTGGATGATGTAACGCGCGAGACGGGTTGGAAGCAGGCGGAGGGCCTGCCGCTCAACTATTCGTGGTTGGGCGTGCCGCTCATTTCAAAGGGTCGAACACTTGGGATGATCTCGCTCACGCGCCGCGAGGCGGGTGCTTTCATGGATTACGATGCCACGGTGGCAACGACCTTTGCGGTGCAGGCGGCGGCTGCGCTTGAGAATGCCAGCCTGTATGACCAGATCAAGCGCTTTAATGAGCAGCTTGAGCAGATGGTGATGCAGCGGACTGAGGAATTGAACCGCGCCTATCATAACCTGGAACGGTTGGATCGCAACAAGTCTGATTTTATCAATGTGGCGGCCCACGAGCTGCGCACCCCGCTGACCATTACCAGCGGTTATGCCCAGGTGGCCCAGACGCACCCCATGGTGGTGGCAAATCCCGACATCAAGAAACTGGTGGATGGTATTGTCAGCGGCTCGAACCGCATGCTGGAGGTGGTCAACAGCATGCTGGATATTTCTAAGATCACCAGCCAGACCTTTACCCTGTACAAAGACCTGATCCCGTTGGTGTATGTGATGGATGCGGTGCGTGATAAATACCAGCGGGCCATGCGAGAGCGCCAGATCAGCTTCGAAATGGTGGGGCTGGAGGATTTGCCATCCATCCAGGCGGATGCCGATCAATTGACCAAGGTGTTCAGCCAATTGGTGGTAAATGCCATCAAATACACCCCAGATGGCGGCAAGATCACCATCTCGGGCAAACTGCTGCCGCCGAAGCGCGCCGGCCAGCCAGAGCGGGTGGAATTGGTGGTCACCGACACCGGGATTGGGATTGACCCGGCTTATCATGCATTGATCTTCGAAAAATTCTACCAGACGGGCGAGGTCTCTTTCCATTCGTCTGGCCAGACGAAATTCAAAGGCGGCGGGCCTGGGCTGGGCCTGGCGATTGCACGCGGGATCATTGAGGCACACGGCGGGCGTATTTGGGTAGAAAGCCCCGGGTATGATGAGACGACCTGCCCTGGCAGCAGCTTTCACATCATCTTATATGTTTAGGGGGGGACGCACAAACGCAGTACGTCTCAGCCGCTTGACAAAGGGGGGAGCGGGGGCTAAAATCCAAAGCGATGCCCTGGTTGTGACCGGTGCATTTTCAACGGTAAAGCTTGTTCATACTTGACCCAGGAGGAATGAAAAATGACGCATATCATCACCAGTCTATGTTTACGCGACTCGGGCTGCGTAGAAGTTTGCCCTGTCGAATGTATCGTCCCCGGCAAGCCGGAGGGAGAATGGCCCTGGTACTACATTGATCCTGACACCTGCATTGACTGCGGCGCTTGCGTGGCTGAATGCCCTTACAGCGCAATCTTCCCAGAAGATGAGGTGCCCTCTGCTTATACCGCCAAGGGCGGCGAATCGATCAGCAAGATCGGGTTGACCGGTCATTACGAGGGCACCAATCACCACGGCGAGAAGGTGGTGCTCGATTGTGTGCGCAAGTTAGAGGCTGGCGAGGTGGTGGATCTGACGCCTGACATCAAGCCCAACTACGATTACTTCAAGGATGGACCGGGTTACAGCGCCAACGATTAGTAATGAAGTGAGAAAATCTTAAAACGAGTGTGAAGCGGGTCTGTTGACACCGCTTCACACTCGTTTTATGTTACCTGTAACCCCTATTATTTATCGGTCTTAAGTTCCAGGTTGCCGGCGCCCATCTTTACCGAGATGGTGAGGGTATAGCCATCTCCGGCAAGGGTGTAATTGCTGCCATCTTTTTCCCAGCCGTCATCATACGTCACATTTGACATGCCGCCTTCGAAGGTTAAGTTGGCTGCCACACCCTCGGGCACGATAATGGTGATGCTGCTGATGCCCGATTCGATGCTGACCGTCATGTCGCGCTGCATCTCGCCAGAGAAGTCCAAAGTGTAAGAGCCGGCTCCGCTGCGGAAGACCAGTTCAGAGAGATTGGCATTGCCCAAGCCTTCTATCGAGATATTGGATGCACCGGTGTTGTAGGTGAGGGTTTCCATTTCTGACAGGTTGGGCTCAGAGAAGGTCAGATCCACATCTGCGGCCCCATCGGTGATGTCGATGCCGGTCAGAGAGAGACCGCCGAGCTCATAATCAGCAGTATAGGCACCAGCATTGATGCGCAAGAAGAGCGGGGTGCTGCCCAACTGTAGATCCCAGTTATTGATCAGGTCATCTTGAAACTGGGGGATGCCGCGCACATTTAGATCCCCCTGCGAGATGGTGATGTTATCCCCGTTGATGCTGACATCGGGTTTGAAGTCTTCGACATTGTACTCGGCGGTGCCGGCGACCAGGGCATCTTCTGCGCCGGAGGCCAGCTTGATATTGCCGGCACCAAATTCGAGGGTGAGGTCGGCGACCGATTCTTTGCTTTCTAACAGGGGTACACTGATCTCTTCGGTTTCAGTGGGGCCGGTTTTGACTTCGGTCACAGGGGTTTCAATATTGACGCCGCATGCCAGGCTGGCCAATACCAGGGCCGCCACAGCCAGTAAGATTGGTTTTCGGAACATAGGAACCTCCACAGTTTTTTGATCGATTTCAGATCGATAATCAATATACGCACGGGGTAAGGTTTGGTTGCGCTTACTGCCCCCAGCGCATCACCAATCCATAAAAGCCATAGACCAGGCCGGCGAACAGCAGGCCAAACTTGATGATGGCGCAGACGGCTGCCATTTGAGGCCAGGGGGCCACGGATGGACCAAAGAGCAGGATCACCAAAGCAATGTTTTCGAGGTAGTCAAAGATCGCGGCCGCCCACTGCCCCCAGGCCAGTGCGCTGCCCCAACGAGCCAGCGGGAGATGGCGCGCCGAGAGAGCGCCGGCGGCCATGATACAGCCCAGGGCCAGGGTGGTGGAATAGACGGCGGGGAATAAAAAGTCTAACCCCTGGATGAAGGCGGCGCGGGCATGAGCGCCGGAATCCCAAGAGTTGAGCATCTCAGAAGCGCGTGCGGGGGTGCCGGCTAACTCGAACGAGACAATGCCGTTGGGGGCAGCAGGCGTGTTGAGCGGCAGTCCTACCCAGTTCATGACCATCATGATCAGCAGGGTCAACCCGAGCAGGGGGTAGAAGAGTTGTCTGCGCCGGGCAGCAGAAATACTTTCCAGGGGGTGCGGCATTGTGGCCTCCAAAGGTTTATTGTACCAGGATAGGGGACTATTTTTGGATCAGGGGCATGAACAGGCGCTCTGCGACCACAAAGGGTTTGAGCGGGATATAGGCATCGCGCCAGTAAGAGCCGCGCCCGGTGCTCCACAGCAGGCGGGCATTGGCCGTTCCGGGCAGGTCATAGGCCACCAGCCCTGAATGCGCCGTGTTGAGCACCACTTCCAGGTCGCTATCCCCATCGATGTTCGCCAGGGTGGGCGCGGGTAAGGCGCCGTTCCAGTCTTCGTCGTTCGAGGGGGCCGGCAGGGGCAGCTCGTAGAGCGGATCACCCAGGCTGCTGAGGATGTGCAACATGCCCACCCGGTTGGATTCGATTTGAGTCCAGGAGGCGAAGATCACCTCGGCTTGCCCATCGTTATCCAGGTCGGCGATGGCAGGCTCGGATGCAAAGCGGAAGAACCCCTCGCTGGCGTGATAAACAGAATAGGGCCAACTACCGTGTTCGGTTTTATCCAGCCAGAAGGCGTGCAGGCGGCCATCATAGGAGGCGAAGATGATTTCCATCTGCCCGTCGCCATCCAGGTCGGCCACGGCAGGATTGGATTGGGCGTTTTCAATGACCCAGTAGTTCTCTTGGATTGGCGCGCCGGTATCAACGGGCGGGGTTTGCCAATCGAAGCCGCCGGCTGTAAAGCGCGAGCGGTCGGCATTGAAGATGTAAACGCCCGTATAGCGGCTGTCGTAAGACCCGGCGCAGTCGTATACATTGCCGGTGGCGATCACTTCCATGTTCCGGTCGCCGTTGACATCGGCGATGACGGCTGGGCCGTGGGCAAAGTTGGTGCGGTAGCTTTCGGCACGGTCGCCGTTGCACCTGCCCCAACCGCGCAGCTCGATATCCAGGCTTTCCCAGATGCCCACCCGGCCCCAGGCCTTGCCGCCGTACATGCTGTGGGCCGGCAGCATCGTGCCGTGATCATCGTAAGCACAGATGTAATGCACATCAGATGGCACGACGAGCTCGCCCCGCCCGTCGCCATACAGATTGCCAACCGCCAGGTTGTCGTTGAATACGCCCCAATCGTAGCCGCTGGTGTTGTTGAGTTGAGGCCAGCCGGGGCGCAGGCTGCCATCATGCTCGAAGACCCAGGTGTTGGGGATATATTCCACGGCTTCATCGGTCGAGACGCCGCCGGTGACGATGACCTCTAAGGTGCCATCCTGGTCCAGGTCAGAGAGGGCCAGGCCGCGCAGTTCGTAGGTGGTGGGGCGCTGGGGCCAGCCGGGCTCGAAGTACCCCTGGGCATTGTACACTGCCACCCAGCCACCGCCGTGGGCGGTGGCGATCTCTAAGTCACCGTCGCCATCGATGTCGCCCAGGGCCACCCCGGGCCAGGTGCGGCCCACGTCACTCGCATCTGGCTGGCTGAGGTCGTGACCAGAGTCCACCTGCCATTCAATGCTTCCGTCATCGCCGTTCAGCACATAGATGTCGTAAGCTGCGCCGATCACCTCGGCCTGGTGATCGCCGTCAATATCCCCCACGGCGGGCGATGAATACCAGCCGGTTTGGCACCAGCCGCCTGCGCTGCAGCCGCCGTAGGCCCACTTCAGCACCGGAGCCTGGATGGCGCTAACGGCAGCGTTGTTTGCGGCATGGGGGGCGGTGGATAAGGGCAGCAGGGTTGAAAGGATGACCAGGATCAGCAATGATGGCAGGCGTTTCACAACAGCCTCCTTGGGTAGGGGAATATTCTTACCGAAAGGCGCACCAAACTTGTGCTGTTACGGGGATGAATTGATCTATTTGGCGCCCAGGTAGTAACCAAACCCTGGTTGTGAAAGCACGTACTGCGGATCTTGAGGGTCAAGCTCAATCTTCTGGCGCAGGCGATGGACCACCTTGCGTACCAGAGATGTATCTCCTACGTAATCGGTCCCCCAAACGCATTTAAGGAGTGTTTCGTTGCTAACGACCTTCCCCGGCTGGCGGGCAAGCTCGCGCAGCAGGCTGAACTCAGTGGGTGAAAGGTGCACCTCATGCCCATTCAGCCATATCCGCCGGTTGGAGAAATCCACGTGCAAGGCATCCAAGACCAGGATTTGGTTATCGGATGCGTGTGGAGAGGCATTAGCCCGCCGCAGAACGGCGTTGACGCGGGCCAACAGTTCGCCTCGACCAAAAGGTTTGGTAATATAATCGTCAGCCCCTGCTTCCAGCCCGGCAATTTTATTTTTCTCGCTCGACAGGGCCGTGATCATGATGATGGGGACGCTCGAAAGTTCACGCAGCCGCTGGCAAACTTCCAGCCCATCCATATCTGGCATCATCCAATCCAGCATCACCAGGTCGGGGTAGTTCTCCAGGGCCAATTTGAGCCCCTGCGCCCCATTGACGGCAGTGAGCACACGAAAACCGGCTTCTTGCAGCATGATTTGCGCGGCCTTGAGCTGCAGCGGTTCGTCATCGACGATCAGGATCAATTTCTCGTTATCTTTCACTTTTGCTCCAACCGTATTATACCAATCGCTGGGGAATTCTTGGGCATTATGGTTGCACAGCAGCTTGCAATACTGCCTGACCAATGTGCTCAGCCAGGGTGGGGTTGGCTTGTTCCAGCAGAACGACCACGCTCAGCGAAACACCGGGCCAATCGGGCAGGGTGCCCCCCAGGTACCAGGTGTAAGCGGCATCGCCTTTGGCGATCACCGACAGGCTCTGCCAAACCGGGATGGCATCGTCAGCCAGCAGTTGGCCCGTGGATCTGGCGGCAGCCTGCGAGAAAACAGGGGCCGGTTCTTCCAGGGGGGGCAGCAGTACCCAGCCGGCCTGGGGGGTATTGACGGCTAAGGCCAGGCGCAGGCCCACGAGCTGGCCTCCATTGCTGAGCGTGGCAGCGGCGCGTGCCATCTGCAGTGGGCTGACAAGCAGGCTCTGCCCCGTGATGGGGTCGGGCAGGCCAGTGGCATAACGGGCGGCATCTTCTACGACCTGTGGGCGGCTTGAGCTGGCGGCTTCGATGCGCAGCCTGGGAGCGGTGTAGAGCCCCAGTTGGGTATACAACTCTAGCAGGGCCGGTGTGCCGAGCAGCTCGCCCAGCGCGACGGAGGTTCCCGGGCAGCCGGCTGCCACCAGGGTGTTCCAGTTGCGGTTGGCTGGGGTAACGGCGCAGGTGAGCGCTTGCCCATCCAGGGTGATTGAAAGGTCATGTGCGCTGGCGGGCAGAATGCTCTGTTCAATGCGCTCGGCCAATAGCAAGGGCCCCAGGGCTGCGCCGGTGGGATAAAGACCCAACGCGGCCCGGTTGAGCAGCGGCGCAGCAGGGTCTTGCAGCAGGGTTTCCCAATCGGTGCCCAGCAGGTTGGCGTCGAAGGTTGGGCTGGAGGCCATAGCCAACACCTCACCACTGCTGGCATTCAGCAGCACCACGGCACCGGCCTGGCCGTCCAAGAGGGCATCTGCCACTTGCTGGGGGCGTAAATCCAGGCTCAGGCGCACGTCCAGGCCGGCAGGCGGCTGCCCGTAGAGCAAGTGCTCCCACCATATCTCGAGGCCAGGGTTGCCCTGCAAGCCGCGCAAATAGGGGTCGAGGGAGGCTTCCAGGCCAGATTGGCCGTAGGCTGGATGCGTATAGCCGAGCACCGGGCTAAGGTCTGGGTAGGTGTATTGGCGGGTGTAGGTGCCAGATTGGCTGCTGGATTGGGCCAGGGGTTGGTTGTGCTGGTCGAACAGCGTGCCGCGCTTTACATACAGGTCTGCGATGCCTCGGCGAGCGTTATCGGTGCGTTCCAGCAGATCAGGGCCGCGCCAGATGCCCCACCACCCAGCCACCAGCCCGGCCGCGGCCAGGCCCACAAGCAGGGCTGTGCTTAGCTGGCGGTAGGGCTGGCTGTTGGGTTGGATCAACTGTGCCGGCTTGTGTGTTTCTGCGCCCGCCTGCAGCAAGAGCAGCAGGGCCAAGAAAGCGCTGAGCAATGAGGAACCGCCGTAAGAGACAAAGGGCAGGGTCACGCCGGTGAGGGGCAGCAGCCTCAGGTTGCCGCCAATGATCAAAATGCTCTGCGCCGCCAGGTAAGCCGCCAACCCGGCTGCCAACAAGCGCCTGAAGGCATCTGGCGCACCCAGGGCCCGGCGCACGCCGCGGCCGGTCAAGAGAGCCAGCAAGGCCAGCAGGCCCAGGATGCCGGCCAGGCCGTTTTCTTCGGCAATGGCGGCAAAGATGAAATCAGAGATCGCCACCGGCACCAGGCCGGGGCTGCCCAGGCCTGGCCCGCGCCCCACCAGGCCGCCATTTGCAACGGCTAACAACGATTGAACGATCTGGTAAGAGCGCCCGCTGGGGTCCAGCCAGGGGTTGAGCCAGGCTTCTACGCGCAGGCGTACCACGTCAAACAGGGCATAGCCGGCCAACCCTGCCAGGATCACTGCCAAGGCGCTGATCCAGACCACGCGGCGGTCGCCGGTGGCGGCGTAGGTGATGGCGGCATATAAGAAGAGGAAAATGGAGGCCGTGCCCAGGTCGCGCTGGACGGTCAACAGCAGCAAAGCCAGGCCGGTCATGATCAGGGTGGGCCCCAGCAAGGGCAGCAGCGAGGGATTGGGACGGTCCGAATCGGCACCGGGCTGGGCTGGCCAACGGTCTGCCAGGTAAGCAGCCAGGTAGACGATCAACAACAGTTTCAGTGGTTCTGAAGGTTGGAAGTAAAACCCACAGCAGCCCAACCACAGGCGCGGCCCTGCGCCCAGGGGGTTAGTGCCAAAGACCAGGGTGGCGGCAGTCAGCAGCAGGCCGCTGGTCAGCCAGATATATTTGTAGCGCCGCAGGAGATCGAGCCCATTGGGCAGGCGCAAACCCAGGATGAAAATGCCAGTCCCCACCGCCAGCCAGGCGCTCTGGCGCAGGCCGTATTGCGGTTCTAAGCGCCAGATGGTGAGCAGGCCCCAGCCGCTGAGCAGGGCGGCTACGGGCAGCAGGTAGGGATCGCGGCCGGGCAGCCAGCGGACCAGGGCGCGCTGGGCCAGGGCAAACATGCCCACCCAGGCGGCAACGCCCAACCAGTGCAGCCAGCGATAATCCACCTGCCAATTACGCAGGCGGGCCGCAGGCGACAAGGTCAGGGCGATGGCATAAAGGCAGATAAACGCGCCGGCCAAGAGCAGCAGCCGGCGTTCAATCTGCTCGGCGGGCCAACGTTGGGGCAGCACGAATTACTTTATTTGAAATATTTCCCCACCAACAGATCCAGACGCTGGCGGGCTTCAGGTGAAACCACTTCCTGGCGGGTGATGAGGGCGTTCTTGAGTGCCGAGCCGCATTCGCAGGCGCGGGGCGGCTGCTGGTCGCTCAAGCTGCGCACCAGGTTAATGATCGCTTGCTGGGCATGCTGGGTATTCTGGTTCATGATGGCGATGACGGCTTCGACGCTGACGGGCTCTTCTTCAAGATGCCAGACATCGTAATCGGTGATGTGGGCCATCACGGCATAGCACATCTCGGCTTCGCGGGCTAAGAAGGCCTCGGGGCTGGTGGTCATACCGATGAGGGACATGCCCCAAGAGCGGAAGACGTTTGATTCGGCGCGGGTTGAGAAACGCGGCCCTTCGATGGTGATGAAAGCGCCGCCCCGGTGCACCATGGCGCCGGTGGCTTTGGCAGCCAGGTACACCTGCTCGGAGAAGGGGTTGCAGAATGGGTCCGCCACGCCGGCGTGGGCCACCAGGCCGGCGCTGAAGAAACTGTTGGCACGGCCTTTGGTGTTGTCGTATAGTTGATCGGGAATCACCATGTCGCCAGGGGCAAAATCTTCGCGCAGCGAGCCGCATGCGCTGATGGCCACTAGGCGCTCAACGCCCAGCATTTTTAGGGCATAAATATTGGCACGGTAGTTGATCTCAGAGGGGCTGATGGTGTGCCCCAGCCCATGACGGGCCAGGAAGGCAATGCGCTGCCCTTCCAATGTGCCCGTGACCACCGGGGAGCTGGGCTTGCCAAAGGGGGTATCGAGCTGGTGTTCGGTGATATCGCTCAGGCCGGGAATGTGGTAGAGGCCAGAGCCGCCGATGACGGCCAGGATGGGGGAATTTTCCATGTGCTGTGCTCCTATCTATTCGGTATGGTGTGTATTATACTCTGCCTGTTGTCTGAAATGAACACCCCAGGAACTATTTTCATTTATAAATCGTCTGAGAATAGCAGGATTTTCATACACCCTGGTCATCATGAAATAGCCCATTTCTGGGTGTTTTACGTTAAAATAAGTGGATGTTTTGGATGTAATGCAATCATGCGCACCCGTATCCTGGTTGTCCTCATGCTGCTGTCGATGGTCTTGGCCGGTTCGGCTAAAGGGAGTGAGGGGGGGCTCTCCGTGTCGTTGCTTCCGCCAAATCCTGGCTCCATCCCTGATCCAATTCCCCGGTTCGGTGAACAGCCGCTGCTGGTGTTGTTGGTCGATTTTCCTGACCTGGCGGGCAGGTTTGATGGCCAGGATTGGGAGCGGTACTTCTTTGAGGATGATGGTTTTGCGGATTTTTTTCGAGAAGCATCTTACGGCAAGTTGATCTATGCAGAGCAAGAGAGCAGCATTGTGGGCGCCAAGGGGGATAAGGACGCAAGGGTAAACGCCTATATCCGGCTGCCCGAAGACATTGATTACTATGCAAACGGCCAATATGGGTATGATATGAACGCCTTCCCGCGCAATAACGGCGGTGTGGTGCGGGATGCGTTGGTGGAGTTGGATGAGGTAGGTTTTGATTTCAGCCCTTATGCCAATCCAGATAGCGGCATGGTGGAGAACCTGGTGGTGATCTTTGCTGGGTTGAATTATATGTATATGGGGAACGCTTACACATCATTGGAAGCTACGGCCTACCGCCTGGCAGATGCGGGCCTGGGAGGCGAGTACGTCAGCCGCGGCGGACAGCGCTTTAACAATTACACGATTTGCCCGGAACTGTACATGGATGGGGGCATCAGCCGGCTGGGCCTGTGCGCCCATGAGCACGGCCACGGGTTAGGGATGTACGATCTTTATAACACAACCTGGGCGACAACCGGGGTGGGGTTCATGGACTTGATGGGGTATGGCCTGTACGGGGCAGATCGGAGCGGGTCTATGCCATTTCTACCCAGTGCAGTGACCAAAGAATGGCTTGGCTGGTCAGATGCATCCGAATACCTGGAGGGGACAAGAACCGTGTGGTTATATCCAGCCGAGTACATTAACAGTTCAATCCGTTTGTACCCGCGCGGTGACCCTACCAGTAAAGAATACTTCTTGCTAGAAAACCGCCAGCCGATGGGCTTTGATGCCAATTGGGAGCAGGCCGGGCTGTGCCCGGGTTTATTGATCTGGCACATTGATGAAAACATTACCGACCAGTACGCGGGGGTAAACCGGGTCAATGCCCAGGGTTGTGTGCCCGGCGCTGACTGCCCGGCGCACCCTGGCGTGGTGTTGGTAGAGGCTGATGGCAATTATGATATGCTTACGGGCTTCAATTTGGGCGAGTGTGATGATACCTGGACGGTCGGCCAGACTTGGGATGATGTTTCTACCCCCAGCGCCCGACTGTGGGATGGCAGTGCCAGCCGCCTGGCGGTGAGCGTGGTGGCTGAATATTCTGGTATATTAACCCTGGCAATCGATGTACAACCCCTGCTGTTGAATAACAGCATATTTTTGCCGGTAATTTCACGATAAAATTATGGAGAGAGACAGCCTATGATGTATCATTTTACACGCTTCGTGATCCGCTTCTTGTTCAAGCTGCTGGCCCGGGTAAAGATCGTTGGGCGAGAGTATGTGCCTGACGTGCCCAGCTTCGTGGCGGTATCGAACCACATTGGGCGCATTGATGCAGGGCTTGTGTATTACCTGTTCGACCGGCGCGATATCATCATGCTGGTGGCCGATAAGTACAAGGAAACCGCCTGGGTACGCTGGCTGGTGAAGGCTTTTGATGCCATCTGGGTGGATCGCTTCAATGCCGATCTGAACGCCATGCGCGAGGTGTTCCGCCGCTTGAAGAAGGGCGGCATGTTGGTGGTGGCCCCCGAAGGCACGCGCAGCAAGAGCGGCGCGCTCTTGGAAGGCCGCGATGGGGCCAGCTACATGGCTGCCAAAGCGGGCCTGCCGGTGGTGCCGGTGGCGGTAACCGGCAGTGAAGACAACGTGGTGAAAGAGCGTTTCAAACACTTCAAACGCCTGGACATCACCCTGACGGTGGGTGAGCCTTTTACCCTGCCGCCGCTTCGCTCTGGAGACCGCGATGCACAGCTCAAGCAGTATACGGATGAAGTGATGTGCCGCATTGCAGCCCTGCTGCCCGCCGAGCGCCACGGTGTGTATGCCGATCACCCGCGCCTGAAAGCCCTGTTGGCTGAGAAGGCAGCCTGATTTCCTTGAGGAGGTATTCATTTTGAACCTTTCCCCGGCTCGTCTAGAGGCTGTGGCCGAAGCTCGTCGATGGGTGCAAGCTGCCCCAGTCTACCTGGATACTGAAACCACGGGCACCGGTCCGAATGCGGAGATCATTGAAATCGGTGTGATCGACGCGGATGGCAAGCCTTTGTTTGAATCCTTCGTCAAGCCGCGCGGGCGCATCGAGCCAGATGCCGCCCAGGTGCACGGCATCACCGCCGAGCAAGTGGCGGCCGCCCCCGGCTGGCTTGACGTCTGGCCGCAGGTGCGCGCCGTTCTGGATGGGCGCCGGGTGGGCGTGTACAACGTCGATTTTGACCTGCGCCTGATGAAGCAGTCGCATACCCGTTCGTGGCTGCGCTGGGATTTGGATGATGGGGCCTTTTTTTGCATTATGAAGCTGTATGCGCGCTTTCATGGCGAATGGGACAGCAAGCGTGGTTCTTACCGCTGGATCTCGCTCGATACGGCCGGCAAGCAGTGCGGCATCAGCCTGCCCAATGCACACCGGGCCATCGATGATGCCCTCTTGACCCGCGCTTTGCTCCATCACATGGCGGGGCTTTCCTTCTGACCCTCATTCACTACCCACTTTTCCTCTTATGACTGCGCTCGATAGCATGTTGTACTGCCAGCAAATTCTCCTCCAGCAGCCCCTTTACCTGGCGTGCCAGTTGAGCCGCCTGGATATTGAAGGCGAGCTGGTGGAGATGGCGATTTTGGATACAGATGAGCGCGTGTTGTTGGATGAGCTGGTGAAGCCGCGCAGCCCCATTACCGACCAGGCGGCGGCGCTGCACGGCATCACGGCTGAGCGTGTGGCTGCCGCACCGGGCTGGGGTGAAGTGTGGGCCAAGGCCAGGCCGATCCTGAAAGGACGGCGAGTGGGGGTATATGGGCAGGATGATATCATCGCCGCCTTAACCCGAGCCCATAAGCGCAGTTACCTGCGCCCAGACCTCGACGAGGGGCAGTTCTTTTGTATCCAACGTTTGTTTGCCACCTATCGCGCTGAACGCGACAGCCGCACCGGCGGTTACCGCACCTATGCGCTGCTGGATGCCGCCCTGCATTTGGGCCTGGATCCCGAGGCCCCCTTTGGCCGCCGCTCCGCCGATGATGCACGCATGCTGCGGGCGATCTTGCTGATCATGGCCAACTGGAAATCGGGCTCTGTGCAGGTAGACCTGGACGATGAATGGAAAGGGTAAGTCCCTGACTCACATTATGCCTTCTTACGAAATTGAATATGCCATCCAGGGGATGGATTGCGCCAACTGTGCCCTGACCTTAGAGCGCAGCCTGGCCCAACTCCAGGGTGTGGAGCGGGTGCAGGTCAACTTCACTGCCGCGGTTCTGACAGCCAGCGGGACCTTTGATCCGCAGGCATTGGTGGCACGCGTCGAGGCGATGGGCTACCGTGCCAGCCCCCCTGAGACAAAAGCCGCCTTGCCGCAGCCAATGGATGCAGAGACACAGCCGGCGGTTGTGGGCTTTTTGCAATTCTTACTGTCTGAACGCAGCACCACCATGGCCCTGGTGGGCGGGATCTTGCTTTTGGTCTCGGCGCTCTTGGGATGGGTTGCAACCCCCTGGGCCGGTTGGCTGAGCCTGGCTTTGCAGATCAGCGTCAGCGTGGTGGCAGGCTACCCGATCGCCAACAAGGGACTGCGGGCTTTGCTGGTAGGCCGGCAGGTGACAATCGATCTGTTAATGACCATTGCCACCCTGGGGGCTTTATTCATCGGTGAAACCGGCGAAGCGGCTACGGTGATCTTGTTGTTCACAATTGGTGAGGCGTTGGAAGGTTTCACCGCCGAGCGCTCTCGCCGCAGTTTGCGCAGCCTGCTGGCATTGACGCCTGACCAGGCGCGCGTGCTCCGCCCTTGCATCGACTGCGCCGAACATCTTGGGCAGGATGGGTACAACGGCGGGGTTTGCCCGTTCTGCGGGATGCACGAGGTGGCTATTCCTGCCAGCCAGGTGCAGGTTGGCGAGCGGGTGGTGGTGCAGCCGGGTGAACGCGTGCCGGTGGATGGGGTGGTGCGCAACGGCACGGCGGCGGTCAACCAGGCCCCGGTGACGGGTGAATCGGTGCCGGTAGAGAAGGCCCCCGGCGATGCGGTGTACGCCGGCTCGCTGAACGGTGAGGCTGCGCTCGAAATCGAGGCCCTGCGCCCAGCCGGAGACTCGACCATCAGCCGCATCGTCCGCCTGGTTCAGCAGGCCCAGGCCCAGCGCGCTCCGGTAGAGCGGTTTATCGATCGATTTGCAGCCTGGTATACGCCGGCGGTAGTATTGTTGGCGGCCTGCCTGGCCATCATTCCGCCGCTGTTTGGCGGGCCTTTCTTTGACCAGCCAGACGGCACGCGCGGCTGGCTGTACCGCGCCCTGGCGCTGTTGATCGTGGCTTGCCCCTGTGCCCTGGTCATCAGCACGCCGGTGAGCATTGTCAGCGCGCTGACGGGCCTGGCCCGGCGCGGTGTGTTGGTGAAGGGCGGGGCCTTTTTGGATACCCTGGCGCGGGTGCGCACCTTTGCCTTTGATAAGACCGGCACATTGACGCATGGCAAGCCGGTGGTGATGGAAACTTTTACCCTGTCTTGCCCGCCTGGCACCGAGCGCTGTGAGGCTTGTGACGATATGCTGGCTGTGGCGGCGGCGGTCGAACGCCGTTCGGCCCACCCGCTGGCGCAGGCGATCGTGAACGAATCGCAGGCCCGCAGCCTGGAACATGTCTATCCTTCGGCTGAGACCGTGCAGGCGTTGGCCGGGCAGGGGGTGCAGGGGTTGGCGAACGGCGAGGAGATCCTGGTGGGTAACCACGCCATGATCCATGATCGCTACCCCGGTTGTAACGGCCTGCATGAGCAGGTGCAAGCGGCTGAGCAGAAAGGGCGCACGGTGATGCTGGTGGGCCGCGCCGGGCAGGTGCTGGGCTATGTCAGCGTGGCTGACAGTGAACGCCCCAACAGTGCCGAGGCGCTGCGGGCCCTGAAAGCCATTGACCCGGCGATGCGCAGGGTGATGCTGACCGGCGACAACCCGGCTGTGGCCCAGCGGATTGCGGATAACCTGGGCGGGGTGGATGAGGTGCGTGCTTCACTCTTGCCTGAGGAAAAACTGGATGCCATCCGGGGGCTGCAATCGCAGGGTGAGCTGGTGGCGATGGTGGGGGATGGGGTGAACGATGCCCCGGCCCTGGCGGCAGCCAGCGTGGGGATTGCGATGGGCGGGGCCGGCTCGGCCCAGGCGATGGAAACAGCGGATGTGGTGTTGATGCAGGATGACCTGGCCTCGCTGCCCGCGCTGGTCAAAACCAGCCGCCGCACCCGCAACATTATCATCCAGAACATTGTGGTCAGCCTGGCGCTCAAGGCCGTTTTCTTGCTGCTCACTTTGCCCGGCTGGGCCACGCTGTGGATGGCGGTCTTTGCCGATATGGGGGCCTCGCTGCTGGTGACGCTCAACGGTATGCGGGCGGGATCGGACCACTAAACGAACCTGGCGCTGCATCGCAGCGCCAGGTTCGTTTTATTCACTTTATTCACTACACTTCTGGTTCAATTGGCGGGGCAGGTGGGGCCGGAGGCGGCGGGGGCATTACGCCAGGCCCTTCGGGCACGACCACCAGCATGATCAGGTACACCACCAGCATAGACCCCCAGCCGAAGATCACGCCGAAGACGAACAGCAGGCGAATCACGGTGGCGTCAATGCCGAAGAATTCGCCGATCCCGGCGCACACGCCGCCAATCATGCGGTTGGTGTTGCTGCGGTACAGTCTCTTGTCATTATTCATGGTGTTTTCTCCTTGGTTATGTTCTAAGATAGTTTACGCAGGGCCAGGGAGAAGGTTGCACAAGGGGAGGGGTATAATAAACCTTTGCGAGGAAAAAATGACCCACCTTCACGCTGTTCAACCGATCGCCCGCTCGCGCGGCTGTCTGCTGGGCCTGGCAGTGGGCGATGCCGTGGGCACAACCCTGGAATTCAGGCCGCCGGGCAGCTTTCAGCCGATTACCGATATGACCGGAGGGGGACCCTTCCACCTGAACGCCGGCGAGTGGACAGACGACACTGCAATGGCCCTGTGCCTGGCAGAGAGCCTGGTGGAATGCGCGGGTTTTGATCCATTGGATCAACTTCAGCGCTACCTGCGCTGGTACCGCCAGGGTTATATGAGCCACAACGGGCGCTGCTTCGATATTGGCGGAACCACCCGCCAGGCGCTTGAAACTTTTGAGCGGACGCGCCAGCCATACCCCGGCCCAACCGACCCTCATTCAGCAGGCAACGGCTCTTTGATGCGCCTGGCTCCGGTGGCGGTGGCATATGCCCACCAGCCAGGGCTTGCCATCCAACATTGTGCCGTCAGCTCGCGCACCACGCACGGCGCACAGACGGCGGTGGATGCCTGCCGCTATTACGGCGCGCTGCTGGTGGGGGCGCTGAATGGGGTCGACAGAGCCACTTTGCTGGCAGTGCGATATGCCCCCCTGCCGGGTCCGTTCTGGAGCCAATGGCCCCTGACCCCTGAAGTGGATGAGGTGGCGTGCGGTTCGTTCAAAACGCGCCAGCCGCCGCAGATCAAGGGCAGCGGTTACGTGGTGCGTGCGCTTGAGGCGGCGCTGTGGGCTTTCGATCAGACACGGGATTACCGCAGTGGGTGTTTGTTGGCCGCTAACCTGGGGGACGATGCCGATACCACGGCTGCCATCTACGGCCAATTGGCTGGGGCATATTATGGCGAAGCGGGCATCCCGGCGGATTGGCTGGAGAAGCTGGCGATGCGCGCCAAGATCGTTGAACTGGCTGAAGGGCTGCATGATTTGGGAGAGGATAAATGATCCCAAATCAATGGTATCCACTGCTCGAGTCCCGGCAAATCCCACGCCACCGGCCCATTGGGGTGACGCGTATGGGCGAGAAGATGGTCTTCTGGCGGGATGAGCAAGGTAAAGCGGCCTGCGCCGTGGATCTATGCCCGCACCGGGGGGTGGCGTTGAGCGCGGGCAAGGTGCAGGGGGATTGCATTCAATGTCCTTTCCACGGTTTCGAGTTCGATCCCAGCGGGCGCTGTACGCTCATCCCGGCCAATGGGCGCAGCGCCGAAGTGCCCAAGGCTTTCAATGTGCGTGCTTACCCGGTGCGCGAGGCGCATGGCCTGGTTTACGTTTGGTGGGGAGCGCCACAAGCCGAGTATCCACCCCTGCCCGAATTTGACTTCATGAGAGATGGGCGCTACGTATACACCACCTTTGTGGACCATTGGAAAACCCATTATTCACGTGCGATTGAGAATCAATTGGACGTGGTGCACCTGCCTTTTGTGCATGCCAACAGCATCGGGCGCGGCAATAAGACCGTGATCAACGGCCCACGCTACACCGTCACCGAATTCGCAGGCGGGCATGACCGGATCGACCTGTGGTATGACGGCGAGGTGGAGCGCGGCCAGAAGCCGCTCAGGGCTTCTGAGATGCCGCTGGCTGATACGCGCCCGCAGATCCAGTTCCGCTTCCCGAACATCTGGCACAACTGGCTGGGGGATCTGCACCTGTTCATTGCTTTTGTGCCGGTGGACGGGGAGAACACGCTGCTTTACTTGCGCACTTACCACACCGTGAAGGCACCCGTGCTGCGCCAGGTATTTGAATTGGCCGGCAACCTGGGCAACCTGTACATCGAGCGCCAGGACCGGCGCGTGGTGCTGACCCAGCGGCCTTTGCGCTCTCAACTGAGGATGGGTGAGAAGATGATCGCCGGGGATGGGCCAATCATCGAGTACCGCCGCAGGCGAGAGGCTTTGATTGAGGCGGGTGAGAACAAAAAGATCAATTAAAATCTAGCTACCTGACACTTTAAAAACCGAATAGTTGATCGGCACGGATTCTCCACTAAAATAAGTTTTGCGGAACCATTTTAGAAACGGAGTAACCCAATGCCGATCAACCACCTCTATGATACCTGGATTCGTCGAATTCGTGAACTGCGACCTGATCAACGGATCACCCAGATCCGCAATTTCGTCTGGCTAATCATCGGGATCTATCAAAGCCGGTCTGTGCATCTGAGCCGCATCGCAGGGAAGATACCCGGCCCAGCCAAGTTGTTGAGCACTACCCGACGGCTGAGCAGATTTTTGGACAACCCGGCCATCCGCGTACGAGAATGGTACGAGCCTGTCGCCCGGGAGTGGCTGGAAACACAGTTCCGGCACATGGGAGAAATTCGGCTGATCGTCGATGGCACCAAGATCGGCTTTGGGCATCAACTGCTGATCGTCTGCCTGGCATACCGAAAAAGAGCCATCCCGATTGCCTGGACCTGGGTCAAACACGTCAGAGGACACAGCACGGCCACGAAGCAGTTGGCTTTGTTGGCCTATGTGCGTCAGCTGATTCCGGTTCGAGCGGCTGTTTTTCTGGTCGGAGACTGCGAATTCGGCGCTGTGGCGGTCTTGCGCCAGTTGGATCGCTGGCGTTGGTTCTATGTTTTGCGCCAGAAAACTGATACCAGGGTCTGGCTCAATGAAAAGCGTGGTTGGCAAGCTTTCGGTAGTTGCATCCACGGGCCTGGCGAGAGTATCTGGCTGGGAAGAGGCTGTTTGACCGCCAAGAAGATCTACCCGGTCAACCTGCTGGTGAATTGGAAGGTTGGCGAAAAAGAGCCCTGGTGCCTGGCCACCAATCTGCCCGACCGCCACATGGCCCTGGCCTATTACGCCCGTAGAATGTGGATCGAAGAGATGTTCGGTGACTTGAAAAAACATGGCTTTGACCTTGAGTGCACAATGCTGCGTCATTTTGAGCGCTTATCTCGCCTGACCCTGGCAGTGGCCCTGCTTTATGTCTGGCTGGTTTCCATCGGAACCTGTACCGTTCGCGATGGCTTACGAGATTTGGTTGATCGCACAGATCGCCGCGACTTGTCCATTTTTCAGATCGGCTTCCGTTTCATAGAAAGGTGTGTGACCAATGCCCTTACTTTCCGGATTACACTATGTGCCTACCATTAAACCAAAACTGTCAGGTGACTAGTAAGATAACATTAAAGTTGATCAATAAACCGACCTTACAGCCGCTGAGTTTGAGGTAAGTCAGCAGTTGAGCCTTGTGGATTGGCAGCACAGCATCCAGAGCTTTGAGCTCCACAATCACTTTATCTGCAACGAGAAAATCCAGGCGAAAATTACAATCAATATCGTGATCCTTATACATGACGGGGAAAGCTTTTTCTTGCTCAAAGGGGACACCACGTTCGGTCAGTTCGTGTGCCAGGCAAGCCTGGTAAACTGATTCCAACAACCCTGGCCCCAAGATGCGATGCACCTCAATCGCTGCCCCAATAATCTTCTCGGTCAGCTCTTTCTCATAAAGCACCATTTCTTCACCCATCTCTTCCTAATGCCCTTCTCCGTGTTCTCCGTGTCTCCGTGGTTTTCCCTAAGGTTTAATCACCACCTTTACCTGTCGATAAGAGCCCATCTCCATGCCTCCGCGATTTTCTCTAAGCTCTCCATATTTTTACCTTAAAGGTTCTTCTCCGTGTTCTCCGTGTCTCCGTGGTTTTCCCTAAGGTTTAATCACCACCTTCAACGTACCCACCAACAGCCGGTGCTCCACCGCATGCACCCGCTCTGCCAGCGTATCCAGGCTGTCCTCTGCCAAGATTGGCACCGCCTCTTGCGCCAGCACCGGGCCAGAATCTACCCCCTCGTCGGGCACCAGGTGCACCATCACCCCCGTGTGCTCAATCTCCCCGCGCCGGTATGCCTCAAAGGCACGCGCAATCGCATCGGTGCCAGGGAAGGCCCCCGGCAAGGCCGGGTGCAGGTTGATCACTCGCCCCGGGAAGCGCCCCAAGAAAGCAGGCGAGAGCAGGCGCATCCAGCCCGCCAGCACGATCCAATCGGGCCGGTAACCGGCAGCCAGTTCAGCCAGCGAGGCATCATAAGCCCCGCGCGCTTGCTCTTTGGGTTTCGGGTGGCAAACCGCCGGAATGTCACCCTGGCGGGCGCGTTCCAGCCCGTAGGCCTGGCTTTTGTTCGAGATGACGGCAACCACCTGCGCCGGCAGTTCTCCGCTGGCGCAGGCATCTAAAATGGCCTGCAGGTTCGAGCCGTGGCCTGAGATGAGCACCACCAGGCGGGCGGGTGGAGAAGCGCGTTTGCTCACTGCAGCCGGGTGATCCGCTCGCCTTTGGCCAGCTCGCCGATGATCCAGGTCTCTTCAGGGATTGCCGCGCGCACTTGCTCGGCGTTCTCGGGCGCGGCCACAGCCACCATGCCAATGCCCATGTTGAAGACCCGGTACATCTCGTCGTCCTGGATTTTGCCATGCTCTTGGATGAATTTGAACAGTGGCGGCACCGGCCAGCTTCCCAGGCGGATCACGGCGTCCAGGTTTTGGGGCAAGATGCGCGGAATGTTTTCGATGAATGCCCCGCCGGTCAGGTGGGCCAGGGCTTTGATCGGCGAAGCGCTTGTAGAAATGAGGGGGTGCAGCAGCGAGAAATACGAGCGGTGGGGGGCCAGCAGGGCATCTGCCAGTGAGATGCCCAATTCAGGGAAGACGCGCGTTAGCGGGATGCCCTCGAAGATCTTGCGGATGAGCGAGAAGCCGTTGGTGTGCGGCCCTGAGGATCGCAGGCCGATGAGCACGTCACCGGCTTGCAGGCCCTCGCCCGGCAAGATGCGGGCGCGTTCGACCACGCCCACGATGGTTCCGGCCAGGTCATATTCGCCGGGGGCGTAAGTGCCGGGCATCTCAGCCGTCTCGCCGCCCAGCAGGGCGCAGCCGCAGGCCCGGCAGGCCTCAGCCATACCCTTGACCAGTTCGGCTACCACCTCAGGCCTGAGCTTTGATGCGGCAAAATAATCCAGGAAGAACAAGGGGCGCGCCCCCTGCACCAGGATATCGTTGACGCAGTGGTTGACCAGATCTTGGCCAATTGACTCGTAACGGTTGACAGCCGCCGCCAGCTTGACCTTGGTCCCTACGCCGTCGGTAGAAGCCACCAGCACCGGGCGGCGCATGGCCTGCACCTCGCTGGCATCGAACATGCCGCCAAAAGAGCCCACCCCGCTCAAAACAAGCGGGTTATAGGTGGAAGTGACCGCATCTTGCATCATGATCACGGCCTGGTTACCGGCATCAATGCTTACCCCCGCGTCTGCATAGGCCGAATGCACCGCCCGGCGGCCAATATCGTGGCGGTAATGCATGCCCTCAAAGGTGATCCCCGCCACCGCCTGGTAGGCGGCCGTCAGGGCTTGGGGCAGGTCGGCACCGCTGCCGGTCACGTTCAGCACCCGCCCGCCTGCTGTAGAAACGTGCCCGTTCTCAACCCGGGTGCCCGCGTGGAAGACCAAGGCGTTGGGGGTGGGCTTCTCTAGCCCATAGATCGGCCGGCTGGCCGGGGCCTTGCCCCCCGGATAGCCCTCAGATGCCACCACCACGCAGGCCGTAGCGCCTGGCCTCCAAGTGATGGGCAGATCTGCCAGCCGCCCTTCGATGCAGGCCTGGATGATCTCCAGCAAATCCGTCTCCAAGAGCGGCAGGATAGCCTGCGTCTCGGGGTCGCCGAAGCGGCTGTTGAATTCCAGCACCGTCAGGCCTTTGGAGGTATTCATCAACCCGGCATACAGCACGCCCACGAACGGCGTGCCGGCCTGGCGCAGTCCATCCACTGCCGGCTGCAAAATGGTGCGCACGGCTTCTTCGACCATCTCTGGCGGGCAAAGCGGGGTGGGGGCGTAGGCCCCCATACCGCCCGTATTGGGGCCGCGGTCGCCGTCCAGCAGGCGTTTATAGTCTTGGGCCGGCGGCATGGCGCGCACGGTCTCCCCATCGGTGAAGGCCAGCAGCGAGATCTCATCGCCTTCCAGGCGCTCTTCGATCACCACCTGCTGCCCGGCCTGCCCGTACTCGCCCCCTAACAGCATGGCCCTCAGGCCGGCCTCCGCCTCCGCCAGGTTATCGGGCACCAAAACGCCCTTGCCGGCTGCCAGCCCCGAGGCCTTGATCACCACCGGATAATCCAACCCGCGCAGGTGCGCCAGCGCCTGTTCGAAATCGCGGAAGATGGCATAACGCGGCGTAGGGATGCCGTGTTGGGTCATGAATTCTTTGGCAAAGGCCTTAGAGGCTTCGATCTGCGAGGCGGCGTGCGTGGGCCCAAAGACGGGGATGCGCACCGCGTGCAGGTTATCGGCCAGCCCGGCTGCCAGCGGCCCTTCAGGCCCCACGATCACCAGGTCGATCGCTTTTGAATAAGCAAAATTGACCAGCGCGGTGGCGTTTTCGGCTGAGATGGGCACGTTTTCGCCCAATTGGGCCGTCCCGGCATTGCCGGGCGCAATATAAAGCTGCGAGAGTTGGGGCGATTGTGCCAGTTTCCAGGCCAACATGTGCTCGCGCCCACCTGCACCAATCAGAAGCACTTTCAGCATGGCATCTCCTTTTTCTCAAAGCCGGTTTTGATGGAGTGGAAATCCACCGCCACCGGATAATCACCCGTGAAGCAGGCCAGGCAGTAGCCTTCTTTCCGCCCCAGCGCCTGCTGCATGCCCTCCAGGCTTAAATAATACAACGAATCACTGCCGATGTGTAGGCGAATCCGCTCCACTTGCATGCGGTGGGCGATCAACTCCTCATAGGTGCCCATATCCACCCCCATGAAGCAGGGATGGCAGATGGGCGGGCAGGTGATGCGCAGGTGCACCTGGCGCGCCCCGGCTTCGCGCAGCAGCTTCAGCAGCGGGCCGGAGGTGGTGCCGCGCACAATGCTGTCGTCGATCACCACCACGCGCTTATCGCGCAGGTTCTCGTCGATGGTGTTGAATTTGAGCGCTACGCCCTGCTTGCGCAGCGAATCGCTGGGCTCGATGAAGGTGCGCCCGATGTAGCGGTTCTTGATGAAGCCGTCATTATAGGGGATGCCCGAGGCGCGGGCGTAACCGATGGCAGCCGGCACCGATGAATCCGGCACCGGGATGACCACGTCGGCCTCGGTCGGGCATTCGCGCGCCAACTGCTCGCCCAGGCGCTGGCGCACCTCGTGTACGCTCAAACCGTCCCAAAAGCTGTCGGGGCGAGAAAAGTAAATGTGTTCGAAGATACAGCGCGCCGTGCGCTCGGCGGGCGGCAGGGCCTGCCAGACGCGCAGGGCATGGTTGCTCAAGGCCACCAGCTCGCCTGGCTTGACCTCGCGGATGGCAATGCAGCCCAGGGTGCGCAAAGCCCCTGATTCAGAGGCCGCCGCGTGGCCTCCGCTGGGCAGCATGCCCACGCTCAAAGGCCTGAAGCCCCACGGGTCGCGCACGGCATACACGCAGTCGCGCGTCAGCACCACCAGCGAATAAGCCCCTTGCCAGCGCGGCATGGTGTTGCGGATGCGTTCATCCCAGGTTTGGCCGGGCGCACCCGCCAACATCATGGTCATCACTTCTGAGTCAGATGAGGAAGATAATCCCACCCCGTGTTGGAGCAGTTCCATGCGCAGGGCGGCGGTGTTGATCAGGTTGCCGTTGTGCGCCACCCCCAGCGGCCCGTATTGGGTTTCGATCAAGAAGGGCTGGGCATTGCGCGCCGTCGGCGAGCCGGTGGTGGAATAACGCGTGTGCCCAATGGCATAATGCCCGCGCAGGGGGGCCAGGTTTTGGGCATTGAAGACCTGCGAAACCAGCCCCACGTCTTTGTGCAGGCGCACCCCTTCGCCATCTGAGACGGCGATGCCGGCGGCCTCTTGGCCGCGGTGCTGCAGGGCATACAGCCCATAGAAGGTCATGCTGGCAACGTCTTCGTTGGGCGCATAAACGCCGATGATGCCGCATTCGTCGTGCGGAGAATCGGGGAGGAGTGGATCGTGAATAGTGGATAGTGGATAATGGTCGGTCATTCGTTATCAGTAATCAGAGATTGGTCGTCGGAGAGGATCTTGGCGGCCTGCTGCTGCTGGAATTGGGCCACTTTCGCTTGCACCTGGGGCTGGCTCAGCCCCAAGATCTTGGCTGCCAGCAGGGCCGCGTTGGCCGGGTCGAGCACCAGCGCCGGGGCGATGCCAGAGGGCATGCGCAGCGAAGAATAGATATCGGCCCCGCCGAAGCTCTCAGAGGGCGGCGGGCAGGCGATCACCGGCGCCTGCACCAGGCCATCGGTGAAACCCGAGAGGGCGTTGCTGCGCCCGGCGACGGTGATGTACACCTTGGGGCGTGGGTCGGCCTCGTATTGGCGCAGCAGGCCCAGCACATGCTCGGGCGTTTTGTGTGCCGAGCCAATGCGCAGGGCCGTCTCCAGGCCAAAGCCTTGGGCGGCCTCGGCGATCTTCTGGCAGTGCGCCAGGTCGGCCTTCGAACCCATCAAGATCACAACCAGGGGAGAATCCATTTCATCACTCCAGCTTTTTTCATCGCAGAGACGTAGAGAACTTCATAAAATTCTGCCCTCTCTCGGCTGTACTTCAGCCGCAGCGTCTCTGCGGTGAAAATCTAACCCATAAATCCTGCCTGCCTCAGGTTTTCCAGCAGGCGCGGCGCCACCGGGTATGCGCCCGGTTGGAACGGCTGGCCGGTGAGCATCTCGTAGATGCCGATGTAGCGCTGGCTGGCGGCTACCCACAGATCGGCGGGCATGGCAGGCGGCTCGCCCTCGCCGCGGTAACCCTGCTCGGCATAGGCCAGGCGCACGAACTCTTTGTCAAAATTCTCCGGTTCTTGCCCGGCGGCAAAGCGCGCCGCGTAGCTTTCAGCTTTCCAGAAGCGCGAAGAGTCGGGCGTGTGCACCTCGTCGATCAGCAGCACCCGCCCATCGCGAGCCCGTCCAAATTCGTACTTGGTATCCACCAGCATCAGGCCGGCCTTGTGGGCCACCTGCTGGCCGCGCTGGAAAATCGCCAGGGCCGCCGCCTGCACCTGCTCCCAGGTGGCGGCATCGAGTAAGCCGTGCGCTACCACTTCGGCGCAGGTCAGGCGTTCATCATGACCGGTGGGCCCGCCCTTGGTGGTGGGGGTGATGATCGGCGCGGGCAGGGCCTGGTTCTTGCGCAGCCCCTCTGCAAAGTGATACCCGTAGATCTCGCGCTCGCCCAATGAATAACGGTACCACAGGGCGGTGGAGGTCACCCCGGTGATGTAGCCGCGCACGATCACCTCGACCGCAAATGGCTCGACCTCCTCAGCCAGCAAGGCATTGGGGTCGGGCACCGCCAGCACATGGTTGGGCACGATACCGGCGGTCTGCTCGAACCACCAGGCCGCCAATTGGTTGAGCACCTGCCCTTTATATGGCACGCGCCCCAGGATGCGGTCAAAAGCCGAGAGCCGGTCTGTGGTCACCAGCAGGCGCCCGGCTGGCAGGCTGTACCAATCGCGCACTTTGCCCGAGGCCATGCCCGGCAGGGGCAGTCCGGCCCCGCTGAAGGCCAGGGGCAGCAGTTGGTGCAGGGTGGGGGCGTCGATCATGGCAGCAGTCCTTTGGCGTACTTCACGCCGTTGATGAACAGCGGCAGGCCTTTTTGGCCGGCCTGGCCGCGCGTCCAGCGCGGGTGCTGGTAATCGAAGAGGTGATCCTCTGGATGGGGCATCAGGCCCAGTACATTGCCAGCCGGGTTACAAATGCCGGCGATGTCGGCGCTTGAGCCGTTGGGGTTGTGTGGATATTGCCCCCCTGCAGGCGAGCCATCTGGCAGGCAGTAGGTCAAGGCCACCTGGTCTTGGGCGGCAAGCCGCCCCAGCAGGGCCTCGTCAGCCACGCTGAAGCGCCCTTCGCCGTGGGCGATGGGGCAGTAAACCAGCTCTTCCATCCGCCGGGTCCAGATGCAGCGCTGTGAGGCAGGCTTCAGCAGGGTCCAGCGGCACTCGAAGTGCCCCCCCGCGTTGAAATCCAGGGTGGCGGCCCGCGTTTGTGCCGCTCCTGCGGGCATCGCTCCCTGCCCGCCATCGCCCGGCAGGATCCCGGCCTTGACCAGGGCCTGGAAGCCGTTGCAGATGCCAATCACGGGCTGGTCGCTTTCTACGAAGCGCTGCACTTCATCGGCAAAATAGGCGCTCAGGTCCAGGGCCAGCAATCGCCCGGCGCCCAGGGCATCGGCGTAAGAAAATCCGCCCGCCAATGCCAGGATCTGGTAATCGGCCCAGCGCCGCTCGCCGCTTCGCAGTTGGTTGAGATGCACGATCTCGGGCTGCGCGCCGGCCAATTCAAAGGCCTGGGCGGCTTCGTGGTCGCGGTTGGTGCCGGTGGCGTGAAGGATGAGGGCTTTTGGGATCATAGGTGCTCTCGGGACGAATGGGATGGTGTGCGCTTCCAGGCCGCGGCCAGCTTTTCTACCGCCACCTGCAGGCCCGCGCCGGGAACCGCCAGGTAGGGCTCGGCGCTGACTAGGCCGATCTGGCGGTAGGCCGGGTTGGCCATGCTGGCAAAGGCGGCTTCAAAAGCGGGCGCATCTGCCGGGCGCACCTCAGCCAGCAAACAGCCGTTGGTCTCGGCGAACAGGGGCAGGTCGGGGCAGTTCAGGGCCAGGCCCAGCCGCCCGCCGATGCACATCTCAGCCGCGGCCAGGGCCAGCCCGCCCTCGCTCAGGTCGTGGCAGGCGCGCACCAGGCCGTACCGCATGCTGCGGTGCAAAGCGTGGTAGATCGCCGCGCTGCTGGGGGCCAGGTCTGGCACCCTCGATGCGCCTGCGGCTGCGGGGAGAAACTCGCCCACCAGGTAGAGCAGGTTGCCCGGCTCTTTCAGGTCCATCGTCACCGCCTTGCGAACGTCTTCGATCAGCCCCAGGGCCGAGATCAACAGGGTGGGCGGGATGGCGTGGCGCTGACCATCGGAACCCAGGTACTCGTTGTTGAGCGAGTCTTTGCCAGAGATGAAGGGCGCCCCGTAATACACAGCCGCATCATAGCAGCCGCGGGCGGCCTCGACCAATGAGCCAAGCGTCTCGGGCCGGCGTGGGTCTCCCCAGCAGAAGTTGTCCAACAGTGCCACGCGGGCCGGGTCTGCGCCCACCGCCACCGCGTTGCGCATCGCTTCATCCACCACGCTCAGCGCCATGCGGTAGGCATCGCGCTTGCCATATTCTGGATTAATGCCGTTTGAAAGCACGATTCCCCCCCGGCCGCGCGTGCCGATGGGTTTGAGCACGCAGGCATCGGATGGGCCGTCGTTCTGCGCCCCGGTCAGCGGCTTGACCACCGTCCCGCCTTGCACTTCGTGATCGTAGATGCGGATCACCGCCGCTTTAGAGGCGGTGTTGGGTTCTGCCAGCAGGGCCAGCAGGGTCTGGGCCGGGTCTTGCTCGTTGGGCAGCGGGATGGATTCCACCACCGCTGGGGCCGGGATGATGGCCTCCAATTGGCGTTGGGGAATGCCCTCGTGCAAGAAATGGTTTTCCAAATCCAGCACCGTTCGTCCATCGTAGCCCACCACCAGCCGGCCGCGCCCGGTGAAGGTCCCAATATCGGTCAGCTCGACATCATAAATGTCGCACAGCGCTTGTAAAGCCGGCAGGTGCTCGCTGGGCACGGCCAACACCATGCGCTCTTGAGCTTCAGAAAGCCAGATTTCCCAGGGCGCCAGGCCGGGATATTTCAGGCGCACGCGTTTCAACTCGATCTCTGCCCCCACCTGGCTGCTCATCTCGCCCACTGCCGAAGAAAGCCCGCCCGCCCCACAATCGGTGACGGCATGGTAGAGTTTTTGGTCGCGGGCGCGCAGCACCACCTCGATCAGGCCCTTCTCGGTGATCGGGTCGCCGATCTGCACCGAGGCGCCCGAGACCTCGCCGGTCTGGGCATCCATGGTCATCGAAGAGAAGGTCGCCCCGCGCAGCCCATCCCGCCCGGTGCCGCCGCCCAGCACGATCACGTGGTCGCCTGGCTGGGGCGTTCGGGGGTGGCTGTCTTTGGGCGCCAGCCCCACGCAGCCGCAGAAGACCAGCGGGTTGGCGGTGTAGCCCTCATCGTACAGGATGGCGCCGTTGACGGTGGGAATGCCGATCTTGTTGCCGTAATCTTGCACGCCTGCCACCACCCCCGACTGGATGCGCCGCGGGTGCAGCACACCCTCCGGCAGGCTCTCCACCGGGGTATCCTGGGGGCCAAAGCACAGCACATCGGTGGCGGCAATCGGCTTGGCCGAAACGCCCAGCACATCCCGGATCACGCCGCCCACGCCGGTATTGGCCCCGCCGAAGGGTTCGATGGCTGAGGGGTGGTTATGGGTCTCGACTTTGAACGAGACCTCGTATTCGTCGTCGAAATCAATGATCCCCGCGTTATCCACAAAGGCCGAGCGCACCCAGGGGGCGTCGATCTGCTGGGTGGCGGCGCGGATGTAGGTCTTGAGCAGGCCGTTGATCACCGCCCCGCCGGCGGCGGGCTGTCTGCTGTGGATGTGAATGCGCGCCCGGAAGGTCTTGTGGACGCAGTGCTCGCTCCAGGTTTGGGCGATGGTCTCGATCTCCACATCCGTTGGCTCGCGGCCTTCCTTTTCGAAATAAGCCTGCACGGCTTGCATCTCTGCCAGGTCCAGGGCCGCGCGGCGCTCAGCCGAGAGCGCCAACAGGCCCGCCTCGTCCAGGTGGCGCACGGGCAGCTGTTCCACCTGGCCCGAGGCCTCAGCCGGGTGCGGAAAGACTGGCTCTAGCTGGCCCAGGGCATAGCGCTGGATGGTGGGGTTGGCCAGCAAGCGGCGCGCCAGCAGGTGCAGGCCGGCCTCGTCCAGCTCGCCGCCAACCAAAAAACGCAGCCCGGTAGAAGCCTGGGCCACGCCTTGAATGCCCAATACCCTCGCCGCCCGCACCACCTGCGCCGCCACCGGGTCGGTGACGCCCGGGCGCAGGGCCACTTCGATCACCTGCCCTTCACCCGCCTGGGGCTGCGGGCCGGGCGCAGAAACAATGCGACCCCATTCGACAGTTTGCGTAATGGGGTCGCTGAGGACTTGGGTCGCCAGGTGTTCCAGCCCGGCTGGGTCCACCTGCCCTTCGATAAAGTACAGGTCCTGGCATTCCAGGGTTTGGATGGCCTGTATGCCCAGGGCGTGGGCATCCTGTAAATAGGAGGCTGAGCGCGGGTCATTGCTGCGCCTCGCCCGCACCACAAAGCGGTAGATGTTCAGATTTTTGGGAGACAAGTTTAGCAGACCTCAGGGCCAAAATGGCATCGACCCGCCGATTGTATCACAACCCCTATTATTCGACTAGACAACCTTGTCTGATAAAAACACTCAGGGGTTGAGTTGTATCGTGGAGCAGTTACGGTGCATCGGGGATGGGAATCCCTGGACCTTTGGATATCAGGTTAGCTTGCCACTCGGCTTTCAACTCGGCATAGGTTTTGCCGTCCAACAAGCCGTCTTCTGCGCCGTTAACGTAGACATTCAATACCCGGTCGAGCGTATAGGTGTCGCACAGCCAGGCGATCATGGAGGCCGCCTGGACATAACTCAACTCCAAACCATCCTGGCCTTCCCAAGACTTGCTCCGGCCTGGGTAAAGCGTGTTGTATACATAGCCAATCGGCCAGTTTGACGGCCCACCAGCCGCATCTCGAAACATGGTTGCAAAGGATACTGCGTCCGTGTAAAGACGGACATCGACAGATTCTTTGTCTTCCATGCTTGCCCCTTGCGCCAGGTACCAGCTTTTCGCCGCCGCAACCTGATCAGGATAGAGGCCATACCAATACGACAGGTTACCCTCGCCGTTTGTCTCTTCTTCACGAAAGCGACCGCTCAAATCTTCATAGACGGCGAGTTTCCTGGTCTGAGGATAGATGGGTAACAACATTCCCATATATTCGGCGAAACCCTCAACCAGCCATAGCGAGTCTCCGAGAAACGACTGGTTCCAATCGAAAGTGTGGACGATTTCATGCAGCGGAGAATAATATGCGGCACTGTGTTGAAGAGAAATCCTGTTTGCATAGACGTCTGCAGAGCCAAGCCGGTTGTTTTCCAAATATTTCACGATCATCGTGATCATTTCATCTGTGTTCATCCAAGATTTGACCGAGGGCGCTTCCGCTAAGATATACTCCTGCAGTGCTTTGCGCCCATAGTAAGAGAAGTCGATGAAAAATTCTGCATCCGCAACTTCGTCAAAAAACTCCTGGTCTGGCAGCCGGTCGAGGCAAAAGCGCATGGTATCAGCCTGGATGCTCAACGAACACCCGTCGCTGGGCAAATAGGTGAACCCTTCAAAGCGCCCATCATATGGATAAGTGACTTCGCGGTTTACGCCTAGCGATGCCAGCCAGTGCGTGCGCACAGCATTATTGACCTGCTCTGAGAGCCTGGCCGGTGGAATGTTCTCTGTTTCGAGCGCATACTGCACCAAAGAAGCAGCAGACATGCGGGCAATTTCCCGTTCTTCCTCGGTTGCCCAATCTTCCATGAACCAGGCAATGAATAGGCCGGCCATGTCTATACTATCTGTGCTTTGATACCACTTCTTGAGTCTTTCCTGGTCGGGCTGTTCACCCAAGGTCAACGAGGCCAGCCCTGCCTTGACCCAATATTCGTGGATACCGGTAGTCACACCCAGCACATCTTCAACAAAAGCGCGAGAGTCTATCTCTTCGGGCTCTGTAAAAATTATTTGATCGCGCGAGTAGCACTCTCCATTCTTGGGGTCGGGAATAACGTATATGGTAATCGGCTGGTCGAGCGGAACCGGGGAAGACTCGGCCAAGTCGTTGTAGCGCTCAATGACCTGGGTGGCGAGTGCCTGCGAGTCTTGGGGCTCGGTGATGTTTTTGGCAATTGCGATGATGATCGGTCCGTAGGTCGTCTGGGTGTAATCAAATACCCTGCCACATATCTCGTCCCGTTTGTAGCGCCCTTCTTCAAAGGATAGCGTCCCATCAAGGGGTGGAAGGGTCGCGGTAGGCGTCGACACTGGTTCGGTTGCTGTCTGGCTGATCGGGGGTTGCTTCGTTGGTTCAGGGATTTGCTGGGCCGAGCAGGCCGAACACAAGGCCGCCATCAGGCATGCAACCAATGCCGCACATAGCAGTTGAGAAGAAATGTGAAAACCAATTTTATTCATCAAAAATCGAATGGAAAACGCTTTGTCGTCACATATTGATTGCTTCGATTAATTTTTGAGCCCGCTTGTAATCTTTGAGGTTGACATAAATCGAATAGATGAAAGTGGGTTCTGAGGCCCCCTTATACATAGCTAAATTTGCCCTGGCATATGCCGCGGCATCCATGCCCATTCCAATCGTCCCGCGGGAGCGTTCAGAGCGGACCTCATGCTTGATACTGTTTTGATCGAGGATCGTTGAGATCCTTTTTATCCCCTCCGCTGAAGTATCAACGGCAACCCTTCGCATGAATAAACCAAACATTTCCAATCCCTCCTTGATGAAAAGCAACCACGCTTCGATGGTTGTTACCCCTTGAGCATCTACCTTACCCGACTATTGACATAGGTGTCGCACAGCCAGGTGATCATAGATGCCGCCTGCGTATAACCGGGATTCTACGTCGAATCAAGACAATCGACATTTTCATCTCAATGGTTGATGATTTTGACGATCTTGTTGTAAGTTTAGCATCATTTTCTCCAATGTGCCTAACTTTTGCGGTCATCCTCCTTCACAAATTCGGGTATCTGAACTGATTTTTTCTGATAGGTTTAAGATCGAAACAACGGATTGAGCCATGAAGGGAGAACTTTCTAAGTCAGGCTTAAATCTGATAAGAAATCCTAAAACTAATTCAAAGTGGGTGGAAAGTAGCGATTGTTGACTAATCCGGTGACGTAGAATCTGGGGAAGAGTAAATTGAGTCAAATTCCTAAGGTCTCAGAACGCCGAAGGTTTTTTAGTTGGCGTTATAATAATTTTATGACCACCTCTCTCTCCTGGCTTCTCGACCCCTCTTCTCCCGGCGTGCGCTACCTGGCCCTGCGCCACCTGTGCGACCGGCCCCCGGATGACCCCGAGCTGCTGGCGGCGCGGCGCCAGGCGCACCTGCACGGCCCCATCGCTGGCATATTGGCAGAGATGCACCCTGCCGGGTACTGGGTCAAACCCGGTCCCGGCTACAATCCCAAGTACCGCGCCACCGTCTGGGCGCTGATCTTGCTGGCCCAACTGGGCGCCCGCATCGAAGAAGACCCCCGCCTGGAGACGGCCTGCGCCTACTTCCTGGCACATGGCATCGCCCCCGGCGGGCAGATCAGCACCAATGGCGCCCCCTCCGGCACCATCGACTGCCTGCAGGGCAACCTGTGCTGGGCGCTGAACGAGCTGGGCTGCCGTGACCCGCGCCTCGACCTGGCTTTCGAGTGGATGGCGCGCACCGTCACCGGCGAGGGCGTTGCGCCCCAGGATGACCGTGCCGCCCCCCTGCGCTACTATGCCGCCAAGTGCGGCCCCAATTTCGCCTGCGGCGCGAATAACCGGCAGCCCTGCGCCTGGGGTGCGGCCAAGGTCATGCTGGCCTTCGCCTGCCTGCCGCCCGAGCGCCGCACGCCCCTCGTCCAGAGAGCGATCGAACGCGGCATCGCCTTCCTGTTTAGCGTTGACCCGGCGAGTGCCGCCTACCCTTCCATCACCGCTAAGCCCTCATCCAGTTGGTTCAAGCTTGGCTTCCCCGTCTTTTACGTTACCGATGTCTTACAGATTGTGGAGGCCCTGGCGCTTCATGGCTGCGGCCGCGACCCGCGCCTGGCCAATGCCCTGGAGTTCATCCGCTCCAGGCAAGATGCCCAGGGGCGTTGGGCCCTGGAATACGATTACGCCGATAAAACCTGGCTGGATGCCGGCCCCAAGAAAGCCCCCAATCCCTGGGTCACCTTGCGTGCGCTGCGCGCCTTGAAGGCCGCCGCTCAGTAAGCAGAAAACCAGGCCTTCTCACCTCTGGCCTTATCCCAACCTAAAATTCTACAATTCTTGTCTCAATTGTTGCGCCTGCAACGTTTTTGTAATATACTATGAATTAGCGTATCATCCATCCAAAGCACAATTTCATAATTCCTGAGGAGAACAGCCTATGGGCATATTGCAAGGCAAGGGAATCTGGACTTTGTATGACGATGTGGCAATGGCCGTCGCCGTAGCCCCCATCGTAGGGGCCAAGTTTATCCTGTGCAAGATCAGCAAACGCGGCAAGTATGATTCCGATGCCGCCCAAAAGGCGCTCACAGAAGTAAGGAAGAATCCTGACCTGGTGCCCGTGGCCTGGACTTTTAGCTACCTGGATGCCCCCGCCGCCGAGGCCGAATGCCTGAAACGCGCCCTCAACGATGGTTTCCAGGCCGTCATCATCGATGCCGAGGATGGTGTCCTGAACAAGTTCACCCAGGCCCAAGACCTGGTCGATCGCGTCCAGGCAGATGCCAAGATCGACCAATCTCGCCTCTACCTGTGCGGTGACCCGCGCCTGAACACCAAGATGGCCATCTTCCCCTATGCCATCCTGGCCAAGATCTGCCGCGGCGGGTTCATGCCCATGACTTATGGCGAGATCCTGCCTTCAGATCGCAAGAACGCCGCCTCGGTGGTGCTGAGCAGCGCCTACAACCAATACGAATTCTACAAGGCCCAGATGGGCTACACCATCCCCATGCTGCCCATCATCGCCACCTATTGGGATAACGGCGGCAAGGCGCGCATGACGCGCCTTGAGTTCCAGCGCTGGTGTGACGAGGCCCAGGCCCATGCCCCCACCTTCGTCAGCCTGTACCGCGCCGGTGTGACCATGGCCGAAGCCTGGGCGCCGTTCAAGAATCTGGAGGTGGCCGAATCAGAGGTCATCGTCATCCCCGACAGCGGCGAAACCGTCTTGGTGCAGCCCAACGGCGCCGGCTTCAGCGTCTTTGCCTTCCCGCCCAATACCCCCGAGGCCGGCTGGACCCTACAGTTCACCGATCTCGAGGGCAACCTGGTGCGGGTGCGCAACGCCACTCGCAAGCAGACCATGTATGCCACCTACAAACCGGCCCTGGTCAAAGCAGGCCGCTACAACGTTGAGACCTTCATCCCCAGCACGCACGCCACCACCAAGGGCGCCCAATACTTTGTCGTTTACTACGAGAACGGGGTGCGCAAAGAGAACCGTGTGGTGGTCAACCAGATCATCCGCAGCAACGAATGGGTCTCGCTGGGCACCTATGACCTGGATCCGCAGCATGCCGATGCCGGGCGCGTCAACCTGGTGGACATCACCAATGACGACTCTCCCCGTGAGATCGGCTTCACCGCCATCCGCTGGCGACCGGTGGTTGAGGTGGTGGGCGGCAAGGGCTATGATGCCCCCGTTGGCACCGCCGCCGAGCGCGCCAGCCCGCAGATCTGGCCCGGCAAATGGGTCGATGCCAACCCCTATCTCAGCAAGTACAGCCTGGGCTACCACACCGGCGCCGACCTGAACCTGAACTTCCCCAACTTCAATGCCGATAAGGGCCTGCCGGTTTATGCTATTGGAGATGGCGAAGTGGTCTTTGCGCAGGTGGTGCCACAGTCGTGGCGCGGCCTGATCGTCATCAAGCACCCCAAGCTGCCAGATGGCAAGCCGGTCTTCAGCCGCTACGGGCACGTGGAAAACATCTCGGTCAAGGTTGGCGATATGGTCAAGCGCGGCCAGCAGATCGCCACCGTGGGCCTCTTCGGCCCGGTCGAAGGGCAGAACTACCACCTGCACTTTGACATCTCTTGCACCGATATCTTGGATAAGGGAAAAACCCCCACCCACTGGCCCAGCACCGACATCAACGCCGTCAAGACGCATTACGTCGATCCGAAGAAGTTCATCCAGGATCACCGGCCTTAGAAACCTACCATAAATGAGAGATGGCGCCGACTTGCGCCATCTCTCATTTATGGTATAATGTTTGCCTCTCGGGCGGATAGCTCAGTTGGTTAGAGCATCGCGTTGACATCGCGAAGGCCGTAGGTTCGAGTCCTATTCCGCCCACACAGGATCAATCTCCCATAACAGACAGGCCGGCTGAAAGCCGGCCTGTCTGTTATTTTGGGTATAATTCACCCATGCTAATTCACTCTGCTTCCCAAGTCCTCACCCTTTCTGGCGGGCCGCAGCGCGGCACAGAGCTTGGCCGCCTGGGTATCCTCACCGCAGGCGCCCTGCTGCTGCGCCATGGCCTCATCGCCGCCGTTGGCCCCAGCGCCGAGCTTTTGGCGGCTTACCCTGATGAAGAGCGCCTGGATGCCGGCGGGCGCGTGGTGATGCCCGGCTTTGTCGATCCCCACACCCACCTCATCTGGGCCGGAGACCGGGCGGCTGAGTTCGAGATGCGCCTGGAAGGCAAGAGCTACCTCGAAATCCTGGCGGCTGGCGGCGGCATCCTTTCAACCGTGCGCCACACCCGGGCCGCCACGGTTGAGATGCTGTTAGCAGAAACCCGCCCTCGCCTGCGGCAGATGCTGCGCCACGGTACCACCACTGCCGAGGCCAAGACCGGCTACGGCCTGGAGACCGCATCTGAGCTGCGCATGCTCGAAGGCCTGCTACGCCTGGACGAAGAAGGTCCGCTGGAGATTGCCATCACCTTCTTGGGCGCCCACGCCATCGCCCCCGAATACAAGGGCGATCCCGATGGCTACACCGCCCACCTGTGCGCCGAGATGCTGCCTGCCGTGCGCCGCTGGTGGGACGCCCATGCCCCCCAACGCCCCCTGCCCTTTGTGGATGTGTTCTGCGAGACGGGTGCCTTCAGCCTCGAACAGTCGCGGCGCATCCTGGTGGCCGCCAAGGCGCTGGGCTTCCCGCTCAAGATCCATGCCGATGAATTTGATAACCTGGGCGGGGCCAGCCTGGCCGCCGAGCTGGGGGCGGTTTCGGCCGACCACCTGGTCAAGACCTCTGCCGCCGATATCGCCGCCCTGGCCCAGGGCCAGACCGTGGCTGTGGGCTTGCCCTGCACCCCCTTCGGGCTGGCCGAGCGCGAGTACACCCCGGCCGGCGCCATCTTAGAGGCCGGCGGCCTGCTGGCCCTGGCCTCAGATCTCAACCCCGGCACGGCCTGGTGCGGCAACATGCAGTTCGTCATCGCCCTGGCCTGCCGCACCATGCGCCTGACCCCGGCCCAGGCCATTGCCGCCGCCACCATCAACGCCGCCGCCGCCATCGGGCGCGCCGACCAGGTCGGCTCGCTGGAGGTGGGCAAGCAGGCCGACCTGCTCATCTTGAACGTGCCCGATTACCGCCACCTGGGCTACCAGTTTGGCATGAACCTGGTCGATACCGTCATCAAGAAAGGAAACGTTCTCAACGTTTAAGGTGCGCTCCATTGGATACCCAGTCGATTACGCAACTGTTACTGATCATCGGCGCCTTGCTGTTGGTGTGGGTGGTGCTGCGCTTCATCTTGCGCCTGACGGCCAGGGTCTTTTCCATGGGCTGCGGGGCCATCCTGGCGATTGGCATTTTACTATTCTTGTTCCGCACCCTGGCGGGCGCTTAAGTGCTTTATGCCCACCATTGAGCAGGCCCGTTCTTGGTATCCCCCCGCCGACCCCGTGCACGGCTTCGAGCACGTGCTGCGCGTCCTGCACCTGGCTGAACAGATCGCCCAGGCTGAGGGCGCCGACCTGGAGATCGTGCGCGCCGCTGCCTTACTGCATGACGCCGCCGCTCCTGCCGCTGAAGCCAACCGCCAGGCCCACCACCTCGATTCGGCCAATTTTGCCGGGCAGGTCTTGGCTGCCGAGGGCTGGACGGAGGCGCGCCTCGCTGCTGTGGTGCACTGTATTCGTGCCCACCGCTTCCGCGATCGTTCCGTCCAGCCCCAATCCCTCGAGGCCCAGGTGCTGTTCGACGCCGATAAGCTGGATGCCATCGGGGCGGTCGGCGTGGCGCGCGCCGTGGCTTATGCCGCCCGCGCTGGGCAGCCCGCTTACGCCGCCCCCTCCCGGCAGTTCATGCAGGGTGGGCCGCCCCAGCCCGGCGAGCCGCACAGCGCTTACCACGAATACGTCTTCAAGCTGTGCAAGCTCAAAGACCGCCTCTACACCCCCACCGCCCGCCGCCTGGCTGAAGCCCGCCACCGCCTGATGGCCGACTTCTTTGAACGCCTGCGCCAGGAGGCAGATGGCTGTGCCTGAAGCCCAGGGTTCAACCCCATTCCTGCCCTCACCTTAACAAAAGCGTAAGCCTTCAATTGCCCGCATATCTTGCTTTGAATCTTAAAAACGGCTACAATTAACCCTATGAATGTACCTTCCGGACCCATCCTCGTTGTTGAAGATATCCCCAATGTGCTCGAATTGTTAGAGGTCACGCTGCGCTTTAAGGGTTACCCGGTGATCACAGCCCACAACGGGCAAGAAGCGCTCGAAACGATTGCCAGAGAACGCCCGGCTATCGTCATCACCGACATCCTGATGCCCAAGCTGGATGGCTATGCCCTGGCCCAAAAACTGCGCATCGATCAGCAGACCCGCAACATCCCCATCGTCTTCCTCTCTGCCACTTACGTCACCCCCGAAGACCGCGCCTTTGCCCTCAGCCTGGGGGCGGTGCGTTTCTTAGAGAAGCCGGTGGATACCGAAGAGTTCTTGCTGACCATTGCAGAGGTCTTGACCCAGGAACCCCCCACCTCGCCTGAGCCGCTCAGCGAAACAGACTTCTACAAAGGCTACCGCGAGCGCCTGGAAACCAAGCTGCGCCACAAGAACACCCAGATCACGCGCACCGAGCGCCTGCTGACCACCCTGCCCGCTGAGCAGAAGCCGGCCTTCGAAGCCCTGCTGACCGAAGCCCGCCGCCATCGCGACGAGATCCAGCAAGAGCTGAACGACCTCTACCGCCTGCTCGAGAACGGCCAAAAGAAACCGTGATGCCCGGTTTGCAAGACCTTGAGATCCTGGCCCGCCAGGCCGGGGTCATCTTGCGCGCCAGCTATGGCACACATTTACACATCCAGCATAAGGGCACCATCGACCTGGTCACCGAGGCCGACCGGGCCTCAGAAGCCTTCTTGCTGGGCGAGCTCCAGCGCCGTTTCCCGGGCCAGCGCGTGGTGGCTGAAGAAAGCGGCGAGTTGAACGGCCATTCTGGGCAGGCCTGGTATGTCGACCCCCTGGATGGTACGGTCAATTACGCCCACGGCGTGCCCATTTTCAGCGTTTCGCTGGCGTATGCCGAAGAGGGCCAGGTCAAGTTGGGCGTGGTTTACGATCCCATGCACCGCGAGTGCTTCAGCGCCCAACGCGGCCGCGGCGCCTGGCTGAACGGCGTGCCGCTGCACGTGGCCCAGGCGCGTGACCTGGATCACAGCCTGCTGGTGACCGGCTTCCCCTACGACATCCGCACCAACCCGCAGAACAACCTGGAGCATTATGCCCGCCTGGCCCTGCGCAGCCAGGGCGTGCGCCGCCTGGGCTCGGCTGCCCTCGACCTGAGTTACGTGGCTGCCGGGCGTTTCGACGGCTATTGGGAGATCCGCCTGGGGGCCTGGGACCTGGCCGCCGGGGCGCTCATCGCCCAAGAAGCCGGCGCCGTGGTCACCAAGCTGTCTGGCGACCCGGATTACCTGCTGCCGCCATTTTCAATCCTCGCCGCCAACCCCGTCATCCACGACCTGCTGCTCAAAGAGCTGAAGTGATCGATATGCAATTGTAGTAACGATTTCAATCGTTACGTGGCAAATGGGAGAAATGCGTAATGCAAGGGGGAAAGGCAAGGGCGTTACGCATTGGCGCTGGGCAAAGGCGCGCAGATCGCCGGAAATATGACATTTGTCACCTGTAATCCATACGGATATCGCCCAACAGAATTGCAAAGTGGGTATATACTTACCTCCAAATTTACCTGCGCCTGGGAGGAAAACATGCTGCGCACTTCACTCACTCACTCACTCACTCACTCACTGATGAGCGATGCCAGCGGCAGCACAAGCTGGGCCTACGACAGCCGCGGGCGGCTGGTGGTAGAGACCAAGAACGTGACCGGCAGCGGCGCCTTCCGCAGCGAATGGGCCTACAACTCGGCCGACCTGGTGACGATGATGAAATACCCCGCCAACAACGCCGGTGAAGAAGGCGAACAGGTGAACTACAGCTACCACCCGCAGATGTTGTTGAACACGGTGGGCGGTACGCTGGGTACCTACGTGCGAGGCACAGACTATGACGATGCCGGGCGGGTGCAGTTGCGCCGCATGGGCACAACCTTGCAGGTGGACTACGCCTACTACAACTGGACGGCAGCCAACGGCGTGGGGCGCTTGCAGTCCATCTACAGCTACAGCGGCCCAGAAAATTCCCCGACGAGCCTGCAAGACCTGGAATACACCTACAATGCGCTAGGCAGCGTGACGACGATCAAGGACTACCTGGCAGCCGGGGGCACGCAGACGCAGACCTTTGGCTACGACGCCCTGGAGCGCCTGACGGGCGCAACTGCCACGGGCGGGAGCGGGGGCACGTACAGCGAGAGCTACGTTTATGCCAATTACACCGGCAACCTGAGCAGCAAGGGTGGGGTGAGCTAT
>JAKQIM010000021.1 GCA_029557965.1 Chloroflexota bacterium
CATGCCGGTAGTATCCAGATCCATCGAGATGTACTGCCCAAAGCCTTCGCCGCTGTCGATCGTCTCGCAATTCCAATCCCCGGCCGCGTCGCCCACGCCACAGTTACCAGCCGTTTTCCGGTAGGCATACTTCAGCGTGCCCATGGTTTTTACCGTGGGGAAAAGGATCCTGCTCTGCAGTTGGTAGCCGATGATGGGCGAATTGTCTTCGTTGTACGCCAGGTCGCTATAGAGGCCGTAATAAGTCGTTGCGATGGACGAGCTTTGGATCATCTCGATCGTCCAGGAGCAGGAGGTTGGAAAATTATATGTGCAGTGGTAATAGGCGTACTTGAGGGCGTGGTTGGTGGCATCGTAGTAGCTGATGCCGTAGCGGGTGCCCCCAATCAACTGCACTGGATGGGCCATCGCCAGCGAAGCATACTGCCCCACGTTGCCCTCCGAATCAATCGTCTCACACGACCAGCGGTTGGCGGTGCCGCAGTTGCCGCCCGTGCCCACGTATTTCGCCAGCCGCAGGTCGCCATTGACGCTGTCATAATAGGCAACATACATTTCGCCGTTGTATCGAACAGCCAATGAAGCATGCCCACCCAGGGATGGCCCACCGTCCTGGCCTTTTTCCACATAGCTCTCGAACCAGGGCAGCATGCGCGTTGCCAGGTCATCGGCGGCCTGGGGCTGGGCTGCTTGCGCCAGGCCTGCGCCCATCAGTACGATCATAAAAGTCAAAGCGATTCGTAAAATGATTTTGCGGTTCATGATGATCGATCTCCTTTTCGTGCCAGCAGCTTGGGCGTAAAAAGTGACATGCTTTTTTTACGCAGGATCAACACGGGTTAAATACCCGCTGCACAACCACTGAGGAACCAATCACTCACTGATCACCGGTCACGAAATGCCAGGTACCAATCGTCAATCCCCCTCCCCTCGCGTTTTTATTATAACGCCAAATATCATGCGCTGGTATAAGACATTGGGGGCATTGGATGGCCGCTGACCCTGCCGCCGGCCCTGCATCTCGGCAGGTCGGTGGTACAATCGCTGCATGACCCTCAAAGCCATCTTATGGGACCTGGACGGCGTGCTGGCTGATACCCTTGAGCTGCATTACCAGACCTGGTCTGCCGCCTTTGCTGAACACAAGCTGCCCTTCAGCCGCGAGCTGTACCGGCAGGCCTTTGGCATGAACAACAAGGACCTGGTAGCCACCGTGCTGGGCCGCCCGGCCGAGCCAGAATTTGTAGCCCTGGTCACCGGTCAGAAAGAGAGCGCCTTCCAGCAGGCCGCGCCGGGCCTGGTGCGCAGCTTTCCGGGCGTGCGAGCATGGCTGGAAGCCGCCCAGCGGCAGGGCCTGCGCCAGGCCGTGGCTTCTTCGGCCCCGCCGCTTAACATCGAGATCCTGGTAGATGCCCTGGAGATGCGCCCTTACTTCAAGGCCCTGGTATCGGGCTTCCACATCCCCGGCAAGCCCAATCCAGATGTCTTCTTAGAGGCTGCCCGCCGCCTGGAAGTCACCCCTCAGGAATGCCTGGTGATCGAAGATTCGCTCCCCGGCCTCGAAGCCGCCCGCCGCGCCGGCATGCGCCGCCTGGCTGTGGCCAACACCAACCCGCCCGATGTGTTGGCAAAGGCCGCCGACCTGGTGACCACCAGCCTGGCAGAGCTGAGGCTCGAACAGGTGCATTAATGCCCCCTCGCACCCGCTTTTTGCCCTACCAGCCCAAGACCATCCTGAACAAGGGCCCGCGCGCCGACCACTGGTTCTGGACGCGCTACAGCGCTTACCCTTACCTGGGCTGCCAGCACGGCTGCGAGTTCTGCTACTGCCGCGAGCAAAAGTTCTTTCCACACAAAACACCCGGCGCAGCGCTGCCCGCCTACGATGCCGCTGCCGACCCCTTCTCGCACCTGATCAAGGTCAAAGAGAACGCCCCCCAGCTCTTGCGCAAGGCCCTGGCCCGCCTGCCCCTGGATGTGCTCTTCACCGGCGATTACCAGCCCGCCGAGCGCAAGTTTGGCCTCTCGCGCCAGATGCTAGAGGTGTGCCTCGACCTGGGATTCCCGGTCTTCATCCTCAGCCGCTCGCCGCTGGTGCTGCGCGACCTGGACCTGATCCAGGCCATCCACCGGCGGGCGCGGGCCATGGTGGCCTTCAGCATCATCACCACACCCGATTCGCCAGACTATGCCCGCGTTTGCCGCATGGAACGCCTGGCCCCACCGGCCGCCAAGCGCTTTGCGGCTATGCAGCAGGTGGCCGCGGCGGGCATTCCCACCGGCACGGTGGCCATGCCCCTCTTGCCCGGCCTGTGCGATGACGACGCCAACCTGCAATCTCTGGCGCGCTGGACGGCCGGCCACGGCGGGGGCTTCATGCTGGGCTCGGGCCTGACCTTATCAGACCAACAGCGCCAGTACTTCTTCGGCGTGCTGGGCCAGCTCTGCCCCGATCTGTTGGCGCACTATCAAAAGATTTATCCGCCCGGCTCTTACGGCCCGGCCGGGCCGGGTTGGCCACCCTTTGGCCGCCGCATCCGCACCGCCTGCCAGGCAGCCGGCATCCGCCACCGCATCCCGCGCCAGGTGGTGCCCGGCGAAAAGCGCAGCCTCAACAAGCGCGTGGCCGAGGCCCTGGCCGATGCGCTCTACACGCTCGAGATCGAAGACGCCCCCCAGCACCGCATCTGGGCTTACCGCAAAGCCGCCTGGGCCGTTGACGACCTGGAGCAGGAATTGGGCTTGTTCTATAAGACGATGGGGCGCAAGGGCCTGGAAAGCCTGCCCGGCATCGGACCCGGCATGGCCGAGGTGGTGGCAGGGATGATCAAAACAATCAATCAACAGGATAGTGCAAATTGATGCCCCTCAATTGGATGGATGTGACCGGTTTATCATTCAACACCCTGCTGCTCTTAGAGCGGGTGCAGTTAAGCTGGCTGCCCGGCTGGCTGAAAGAGCCCGAGCTGGCCCTGGCCTTACACGCCAACCCGGCCGTGGCCTGGTACCTGCGCCACAAGTGCCCGCCGGTCGCCCCCTGGGTAGACCAGGTGTTGGCGCAGGTCGATCAAGCCGCGGCTGGAGACCCCCAGGCGGTGCGCGCGGCTGAAGTGGCCGTTCTGCGCGCCATCGAAGACCTGGTGGTGTATGCCGTTGATCCCAGCGTTTACGATGCCCAGCCCTTCCTGGCCTGGGATTCAGACGAGCTGCACAAGCTGGCCGATTGGCGCGGCCAGATGGTGATCGACGTTGGCTCGGGCACAGGGCGGCTGGCCTTCGTGGCAGCCCAGGCCGGGGCACGGGCGGTCTTTGCCGTCGAGCCGGTGGAGAACCTGCGCCATTACATCAAAGAGAAAGCCCGCCGCCAGGGCCTGCACAATGTCTTCCCGGTAGATGGCACCATCACCAGCCTGCCCTTCCCCGATGACTTTGCCGGTGTGACCATGGGCGGGCACGTTTTTGGCGACCTGCCGGCAGAAGAAATGGCCGAGCTGCGCCGTGTCACCCGCCCCGGCGGGCAGATCATCCTCTGCCCAGGCAGCAGCCTCAGCCAGCAGGCCGCTCATGATTTCCTGGTGGCCCAGGGCTTCTATTGGAATACCTTTGAAGAACCCCGCGACGGGATCAAACGAAAGTATTGGATCACAAAATGAACAAACTACGAACCGCATTCCTTCTCCTGGCGGCTGCCATCGTCCTGGCGGCTTGCACGGCCCAGCCCACTGCCGCCCCCACCCTGGCCGCTCAACCCGCGCCCACGGTGATACCTGCCACCGCCACCCTACCCGCCCCCACCCCCACCTTTTACCCGGTCACCAGCTTTACACCAGAAGAGGTGGCCCTGAACGAGGCCGATTGGAGCCGGGTCTCTGGCCCAGAAGGGGATGAATGGGTCAGCGCGCTGGCCGTGGATGGCTACGGCAACACCTGGTTTGCCAGCGACAAGGGCGTCTGGCGCTACGATGGCAGCGCCTGGCGCATCTACACCACCGATGACGGCCTGCCCACCAACGACGCCTGGGGCCTGACCCTCACCGCCAGCGATGCACCGGTTGCCGGGCTATGCGGCGGTGTCTTCCGCCTGGTTGGCGAATCTTGGGAAAGCGTGGACGAACAAGCCCCAACCAGCACCGCCAGCACCTGTTTCCAGGCCCTGGCTGCCGCAGAAGATGGCTCAATCTGGATGGGCATGGTGAACAACAATTTTGGCGCGGGCCTTGGGCCGGGGGTATTGCGGTTCAACGGCTTTGCCTGGCTAAGCTACACAGATAGTGAGACGACCATCCTGAATGGCTTTAAAGCCGAGCCGGCTGACCTGCCCGGCAGTGACGTGGCACTCTCGCTGGTCAGCCGCACGGGGGAGGTGTGGGCACTGATGGATGAAGGGCTGGCCCGCTATGACGGCACAAGCTGGGCTGTCTACGACGCATCCAACAGCCCGCTCAACACCCGCCTGTGGGGCCTGGTGGAAGACCAGTCCGGCGGCATATGGGTGGGCACGCAAAGCGGCGCAGCTTACTTTGACGGCGCACGCTGGAGCGTTTATGCCCCGGCGGATGGTTTCGAGGGCCTGGTGGTACCCCTGGCAGTCGAACCACAGGGAGCAGTCTGGTTCCACACCAACGCCGGCCTGCTGCGCCTGGAAGATGACACCTGGCAGCGCTACACCGTGCCAGCCAGCCTGGCTGGCGAGCGCGCCTGGGCGGGCGTGATTGGGCCAGATGGGGCTTTGTGGCTGGGCACCTGGGGCGGCGGAGCGTTCCGCTACCTGCCCGGCGAGGCCGATGTGACCCGCGTGCTGCCCCTGCCCACCCCGGTTCCCACCGCCACGCCCGTCATCGAGCCGCCGGATATCAGCACCCTGCCAGGCGGCAGGGTTGAAAACGGCGCCGCCACTTACACCGAACAGCGCTGTGCCGAATGCCACGGCGAGGTGGCCCAGCAAGAGAGCTTGCTGCTAGCCCCCTGGCTGGGTGAGATGGCATCCAGCGCCGCCAGCCGCCAGCCCGGTTACACCGCCGAACAGTATCTTTTCGAAGCGCTGGTTGATCCCGACGCCTTCATTGCCCCACAATGCCCCATCGGCGCCTGCTCTGGCGGGCTGATGCCCTATTACAGCCAGCTCAGTAACCAACAGCTTGCCGATCTGATCGCCTACTTGCTGGCTGGCACACAACCTTAACCAGCAAGTGTTTAGGGATGTGAACGGGCGTTGACTTCGCCCGTTCACATCCCATCTGCTTCCGCTCCCGGCTGGCAGAGGCGGCGCTCCGCAAGCGCATATTCGATGTATAATGAATATAGCGTGCCGCCCTGGCGCTTAAAAATCACCATTCTATTCTTCAAACGACCTCGTTTAGCCTATGAACACGGATCCAGCCAATCCTCGTCCCAAGCTGCCCCCACACCTCCTGCCGCTGTTGGCAGGCGTGGCCGTTGTCAGCCTGGTGCTGATGGGCCTGTATGGGCTGGTGATGCAGGCCCTGGGCCCATCGCTCAGCGCCTGGAGCACGGCCCTGATCGCCATCGTCTTTGGCCTGCTGGTGATCGGCGCCAACGAGATCCTGTTTTTCGGCCGGCTGAGGGCCCTTAACCACCAGGCACAGCACGAAGCCGGGCAAGCTTTGCGCGAGAGCGAGGCGCGCTTCCGCGAGCTGTTCGAAGAGTCGCCCATTTCGCTGTGGGAACAAGATTTTGCCGCCGTCAAACAGCGCATCCAAGAGCTGCGCCAGCAGGGCGTGCAAGATTTCAGAACCTTCTTTGAAAACAACCCCCAAGAGGTATCCCAGTGCGTGGCGCTGATCAAGGTCCTGCGCTTCAACCACGCCAGCCTGGAATTATACGCCGCCAACGACCGCAGCGAGATGCTGAGCAGCATCGATCAATTGGTGCCGGCTGAAGGTTACCAGTTGTTCATCGAAGAGCTGGTCTGGATCGCAGAAGGGCGCACCTCGTTTGCCTGGGAAGGCGTCAACCGCACCCTGCGCGGCGAGATCATTAACATCCGCCTGCATTGGACGGCAGCGCCCGGCTTTGAAGAGTCGCTGGCTCGCGTGTTGGTGTCAATTGAGAACATCACCGCCAGCAAGCGCGCCGAGGCAGCCTTGCGCGAGAGCGAAGAGCGCTTTCGATCCACCTTCGAGCAGGCTGCCGTCGGCCTGGCTCACGTTGCCATTGAGGGTCATTTCTTGCGCGTCAACCAGAAGCTGTGCCAGATCACCGGCTACTCAGATCAAGAATTGTTGGCCCTTACCTTCCAGGATATCACCCACCCCGATGACCTGCAAGCCGACCTGGGATTCATCCAACAAATGCTGGCGGGCGAACGCAAGACCTACAGCATGGAAAAACGCTACTACCGAAAAGATGGCAGCCTGGTGTGGGTCAACCTGACGGCCGCCCTGGTGCGCCAGCCAGGCGGCGAGCCCAAGTATTTCATCTCGGTCATCGAAGATATCTCGCTCCGCAAAGAAGCCGAGGCCGCGCTGCACAACTCTGAGATGCGCTACCGGGCGGTCTCTGAGCTAGCCTCTGACTTCGCCTTTGCAATGCAGGTTAACCCCCACGCGGGCCTTCACACCGAATGGGTCACCGATGCCTTCCAGCGCATCACCGGCTATTCGGCAGCCGAGTTTGGCCAGTACAGCGATTGGCTCAACCTGGTGCACCCCTCTGACCGCCCGGTGGTAGAAGACAGCCTCCAGCGCCTTCGCAGCGGAGCGCCGGTCACGATGCAGATGCGCATCCAGGCCCGGGATGGGCAGGTGCGCTGGGTGCGCCTGCAGCTCCGCCCTGAGCTTGAGCCTGCCGGCAGCGAAGCAGAAAAGCCGCACATCGGCCGCGTGTTGGGCACCGGGCAAGACATCTCTGAATACAAGCGCATCGAAAGCGAGATGCTCCACGCCGAGCGCCTGACCGCCATGGGCCAGATGACCGCCACCCTGGCGCACGAGATCAAGAACCCCCTGCAAGCCATCCGCAGCGGCCTGGAACTGTTGAATGATTTTCAACTCGAGGCAGATGAACGCCAGGAAATGCTAGAGATTTGCCAGCGCGAAGTGCAGCGCTTGCAGAGCATCACCCAAAATGTGCTCAACCTCAGCCGCAGCGGGCAAGATGCCTATGGCCTGGTCTCTATTCCCCAGGCCTGCCGCGAAACCCTGGACCTGCTTTCTCAGCAGATCCAAAACTCAGCTATCCAGGTTGAGCTGATCTTGCCCGAAGATTTGCCCCCCATCTATGGGTCTTATGACCAGTTCGTCCAACTGCTGCTCAATCTTGGGCTCAATTCCATCGAGTGCATGTCCAATGGTGGGCGGCTGGAGATCGCGGGGCAGGTGCAGGGCCAAGACCTGGTGGTCAGCATCAGCAACGATGGGCCGGCCATTCCGTCTGAACACCTGCCGCACCTGTTTGAACCCTTCTTCACCACCAAGCCCAACGGCACCGGCCTGGGCCTGTTCATCTGCCACAACATCGTCGAACAGCACGGGGGTACGCTGGAGGTCAGCAATTTACCTGATGAAACCGGCGTGCAGTTCACCATTACCCTCCCCTACAAGCCAGAGACCCCATGACCAGCGAACCCACCTCCCTTGGCCGCGAACCGGTGGCCCACATCCTGGTGGTGGAAGACTCGCTGGGTGTGGCACGCTCCTTAAGCCTGGCGCTGGGGCTGTACCGCGAGGGCATCTTCCGGGCCGAAACCTGCGCCTCTGCTGAAGAAGCGCTCGAGAAACTGCATGCCGCCCGCTTTGACCTGATCGTTTCAGACCTGCGCCTGCCCGGCATGGACGGCCTGGCGCTGCTGGAACGCGCCCGCCAGGTCAGCCCAAGGACGCGCAGCATCTTGATCACTGCCTTTGGCTCCCCAACCGTCGAGCTGCGCGCCACACAACTGGCCAATGCTTACCTGGCCAAGCCTTTTCAGCTTCAAGACCTGGTGCGCCTGGCCGAGCGGGTGCTGACCGAGCCGGCCCCCGGCCCTCTCCAGGCATCTGAGCTGCCCCTCACATCCACAGGACTCCAATCGGCAGATGAGCAAACCGTTCTGCGCAAATCGGTCCACCTGACCGTGCTGGCCTGTGACCTGGATGGAACCCTGGGCGAGAATGGGCTGGTGGCGCCCGCCACCTGGGAAATGCTCAAGGCTGCCAAAACATCTGGCATGGTGATCTTCCTGGTCACCGGCCGGGCCCTGGATAGCTTTGCCAGCAGCCGGCCATTCAACGAGCTGTGCGAGGCGATTGTGGCCGAGAACGGCGCCGTGGTGCATTTTCCGCGTCGCGATGCCCTGATGCTGCCCTTTGGACGCGTGGATGCGGGCATTCTCCACCAGCTCGAAACGCTGGGGGTGCCGCTCGAACGCGGCATGGCCATTGCCGCCACCGTCATCCCCAACGACGAGTTGGTCCTGCGGGTGCTGCGCGAGAACCGCTGGGGGGCCACCATCGAATATAACCGCAACGCCGTCATGCTGCTGCCCACCGGGGCCACAAAGGGCAACGGCCTGCGCTATGCGCTGGAAGAGTTGGGCTATTCGCCGCACAACGTGGTAGCCTGCGGCGATGGAGAAAACGATCGCAGCTTATTTGAAGTAGCCGAACTGTCGGCGGCGGTCGCCAATGCCCGCCCCTCGCTGCGCACCATGGCCGACGTGATCTTGCCTGAGGCCAACGGCGCCGGGGTATCGCACCTGATCCGAAACCTGTTGGAGGGCACCGTGCCGGCCCGCCGGCGTAAGCCAGAACGGCAGGGCACCCCAGGGCGCAAGCTGCAGCTAGGCTACCGCATGAGCGGATCACACCTCCTGGTTGATCCGTACAACCTGGTGGAGACCAACCTGGGCATTTTTGGCAGCAGCGGCAGCGGGAAATCCTGGCTGGCCGGCCTGCTGGCCGAAGAGCTGCTCAAGCAAAAATACCAGGTTTGCATCATCGACCCTGAGGGCGATTACCGCGGCCTGGCTGCCTCGCCGCGCACCTTGCTCTTGGGCGGCCCAGAAACGCCCCTGCCGCCGGTGGCAGACGTGCTCAACATTGCCGAATGGAACAACATCAGCCTGGTGTTGGATCTTTCGCTCTACAAGATCGACCAGCGGCTGGAATATCTCGAGAGCTTCTTGCGCACCCTGCGCGGGCTGCGCGCCCGCCGCGGCCGTCCACATTACTTCCTGGTAGATGAAATCCAAAGCTTCTGCCCGGTAGAGGGCGGCCCGTTGACCGACCAGTTCTTAGAGGCCATGCAGTGGGGTGGTTTCGGGCTGATCAGCTACCGCCCCAGCCTGCTTGCCCCGGCCATTCTCGACCAACTCGATCACATCCTGGTCACGCGCCTGGCCCTGTCTGAAGAGGTCGCCACCCTCACCCCCTACCTGGAGCACTACAGCCCCGGCCCCGAGGCCCTCGAACAGCTTGCGGCCTTACCGCGCGGCCACGCCTACCTGTACACCCCCAAAGACAGCCTCTTGCCAGGTGCAGAGACCTTGCGCTTCCGCGTCAGCAACCGCACCATCCCGCATATCCGCCACCTGCACAAATACCTGCGCGCCCCGCTGCCCGAGCACAAGCGCTTTTACTTCAACCAGCCAGATGGGCGCGCCCTGGGGCAGGCCGCCAACCTGTGGGAATTCCGCGAACAACTCGGGCGCCTGCCGCCCAGCGTGATCGCCTATCACCTGGAGCGCGGCGATTTTGCGCACTGGCTGCAAGAGGTGCTGCACGACGAGGAGCTGGCGCGGCGCATCACCAAAGTTGCCGGGCGCGGCCTGTCTGGCGAGCCCCTGCGCCAGGCCCTGTTGGAAGTGGTGATCGACCGCTATGAGGAATTAGAGTCACAGGCCTGAGCCAGGCCGCTTGCATCCTTTTTTTTGGAATATCGTATTTATTCGTGAGGAGTTCACACATGGATATGAACAATGCCCCAATTGAAACCGTAGAGCCGCCTATCGAAACCGATGAGCCATCCGATGAGCATGCTGGCCTGAACAGCCGCCTGGAAACAGCCGCCTGGGGTCTCTTTTTGATCATGCTGGGTGGATTGTGGCTTGTTCCGGATGAGCGCGTGCCAGGCGGCACCTGGTTACTGGGCGCCGGGCTGATCATGCTGGGGCTGAACCTGGCGCGCTTCTTGCTCAAGATCCCCGTCAGCCATTCGACTGTTCTGCTGGGCCTGGTAGCTTTTGTGATCGGCGGCGCCGATTTCTTGGGCCTCGACCTGCCGCTCTTCCCCATCCTGCTGATTGCCGTGGGCTTGAGCATGCTGCTCCGCCCCCTGCTGGACCGGCGCGGGGCCGCGGAATAGCCGGTTAGGGTTGGCCTGTTTCGCCGCTTCGCACGCCCTATTCAATCCAGGCAATGGTCAGCGATTCACGCTTGCTCTGGCGTGGAGATGATATTCCGCTTGCCCACGTAGTAAGCCAATCCCGCGCCGATCGCATACAGGATCAAGCACAAGACAAAAGGCAGGGCCCGGTCGATCTCTGAGAGCGTGCCCGCAACCCAACCAAACGGCGAGGTAATGAGCACCACAGCCATAAAGACGAGAGACAGGATGCGGGCACGTTCCTTGGGGTCAATGCTCACCGCCGTCAATTTGTCCATCAGGGGGCCCACCACTGCAAAACTGCACGCATCCAGGCATACGCTCAAGATCAGCGAAACATACCCTCCAACGGGGGCAGTCACCAGCAGCACCAGGCTGGCAACGTAGCCCAAGAAGCCCAACACCAGCGGCCCCTTGAAATGCACCTTGTTGATCACCGGGATGATGGCGAAGAAGAAGATCAACATGATGGCAGATTTGACAAAGGGGAAGATTGCCAGGTATTGCTCGGGGATATTGAGCTTTTGGGTGACAATGATCGACCAGAAATTGCCCGAGATCATCCAGGTGATACTGGTGATCATCAAGAGAGCCGTCACATACAGTGTCTGCGGGGTGTGAAGCAGGTCACGCAGCACACCCTTGTACTCGCCCAGCACGCTGAAGATGCTCTGGTGGCGGGTGGCTTGCATGCGTGCCAGGCCCTGTTCAGGCTCGCGGGTCAGGCGATAGGTAATGAAGGCCTTGAGCGCGAACATGGCGGTGGCAAAGAAGTACAGCCCGCGCATGGTGGTCACCAGGCCAAAGGCATTGATCAAAACCCCGGTCAGCGGGGCCGCAAAGCCCACGATCTGGTTGGCAATGTAGATCCAGGTGTACACATCCACCAACTGGTCGGGGTCGGTGCCCTCCACCAGCAGGCAAGACCACGAGTTATGCGCAACACGCCACAAGGTATTCAGCAGCCCAGCCACCAAGAAAAACCAATAGTTCTGTGCCAGGGCTGAAATGAGGGCCGGCAGGCTCCAGGCCAGCAGGTCAATGATCAACGTGGTGCGCCGCCGGCCCAGCTTATCGGTCATCACGCCGCTGAACAGCATGGTCAAAATCTGCACGCCCCAGGTGATGCTGGCGATCAGCCCAATCTGCCGGTCCGACAGGCCCAAGGCCAGCATGTAAACAGAAATATAAGGCGCATACAGGTTGTAGGCAATGCCCCACAAAGGTTCAGAATACACACAACCGCGGGCATTGCCGCTGAAATTAACCAGCGAGGTGATCAGGGAATGGCGTTTCATTAAAAGGGGCAGTCTACTATTGATTGATCTGGTAATTGGGCGCTTCTTTGGTGATGATGATATCGTGCGGGTGGCTTTCGATCAGCCCGGCATTGGTGATGCGCACCATACGAGTTTGGGTGCGCAGGTCGTCTAATGAGGCCGCCCCGGCGTATCCCATGCCCGAGCGCAGGCCGCCCACCAACTGGTAAACGTAATCGCGCAAGCTGCCTTTGTAAGGCACACGACCTTCGATGCCTTCGGGCACCAGCTTGCCGCTGCCCTGCCCAGTGGCATAGCGATCTTTGCCATAGCCCTGCATGGCGCCCATGCTGCCCATGCCGCGGTATTCTTTGAACCGCCGCCCTTCAAAGAGCACCACCTCGCCCGGCGATTCATCCAACCCGGCCAGCAGGCTGCCCAGCATAACCACATCGGCCCCTGCCACAATGGCCTTGACGATATCGCCGCTGTACTTGACCCCGCCATCAGCCACAATCGGTAAATCCAGGGCGTGCGCTGCCCGGGCGCAGTCATAGATGGCTGAAACCTGGGGCATGCCTGAACCAGAAATGACGCGCGTGGTGCAGATGGAACCCGCCCCCACGCCCACCTTGATCACACTGGCGCCGGCCTTAGCCAGGGCCTGCACGCCTTCGGCCGTGACCACGTTCCCTGCCATGATGGGCAGGTCGGGCCAGCCATTGCGAATGCGCTGGATAGCCTTCAGCACCCCGGCCGAATGGCCGTGGGCGGTATCTACCACCACCATATCCACACCCTCGTGGAACAGCAAATCGACACGCGGCTCAAGGTCTGCGCCCACGCCCACTGCCGCACCCACCAGCAGCCTTCCCTGGCTGTCTTTCGAGGCCAGGGGAAAATCGCGCGCCTTCTGGATGTCTTTGACCGTGATCAGGCCTTTGATGTGCCCGGCGTCATCCACCAGGGGCAGCTTTTCGATCTTATGCTTCTGCAAAATGCGCTTGGCTTCTTCCAGGGTGATGCCCACCCGGGCCGTCACCAGGTTCTCGTGGGTCATAAACTGGCTGACCGGCATCTCGTAATCGCCTGGCTCTACAAAGCGCACATCCCGGTTGGTCAAAATGCCCACCAGGACGTTGTTTTCGTCCACAATAGGCACGCCGCTGATGTGGTAAGTCGACATGATCTGCTCGGCCTGGCGCAGCTTGGCGTCGGGGCGCAGGGTGAACGGCTCAACGATCATGCCCGACTGCGAGCGCTTGACCTTATCCACCTCAGCCGCCTGGTCTTGGGGCGACAGGTTGCGGTGGATAATGCCCAACCCGCCCTCGCGCGCCAGGGCGATCGCCAGGCGCGCCTCGGTCACCGTATCCATCGCTGCCGAGAGCAGTGGAATATTCAAACGGATGCCGGGGGTAAGCTGCGCGCTGACATCGGTCTGGTCAGGCAGCACATCGGTATAACCGGGCACGATCAAAACGTCATCAAAGGTCAGGGCTTCAAAGGTGTTAAAAAGTTCCTCGTTCATAACTCCTCCTGGATAGTGAGAACGGCTTCATCCACGCGCGGTCAAATACAACGGCACTGAGTTTACCGCGTTTCGGTTGGTTTTGCTACCCTTTGAGATTTTCAAGTATAATCATCACGCTATGAATAAAAAAATATTGACCGGGCTTGGCCTGGTTTTCTTGCTCGTACTATTAACCCTCCCGCTGAGCATGCCGGCCCTGGCTGCCCCAGCCGCGCAGTTGACCGTCTTCCCCACCCCCACCCCCGGCGCAGATGGGCGCATCCTCTACACCGTTCAACCCAACGATACTCTATGGCGCATCTCAGCGATCACCGGCATTGCGATCGATGAGCTGAGGGCGCTCAACAACCTGGGCACTGACGAGGCGCTGCGCGAAGGCCAGGTGCTGCTCATCGGCCTGGCTGGGCCGGTAGAAGTCACCCCCACCAGCGGGCCTTCGCCCACCCCTGAGGCGGCTGTTCCCACCCCCACCCCGCTGACAAGCACAGGCGATATCTGCGTGCTGCTCTACCTGGATGTGAACGGCGACGGACTGCGCCAGGAGCTGGAAGTCTCGATTCCGGGCGGCGCCATCAGCGTGAACAACCGGTCGGGCACGGTCTCTTTGACCGTCGACACCCCCTCCGGCGGCATCTCAGATAAATTCTATCCCGAGCCAGAAGATTTGGGCTATACCTGCTTCAAGGGACTTTCGGCGGGCGAATACAACATCACCGCCGCGGCGCCGGATGGTTATAACGAAACCACTGATGCCAACCGCAGCCTGATCCTCAATCCGGGCGATCAAAGCTTCCTGACCTTCGGCGCGCAGGAGGACACTGAGACCGCCGCCGAAGTAGCCATCATCCCTGAGACCCCTGGGCGTTCGCCGGTGTTAGGGATTGCCGGCGCGGCCCTGCTCTTGCTTGGGGTAGGCCTTGGCATCTACGCCTTTGTGATGCGGCGCACAGGGACGAGACCCTGAACGCGGCGTTCCTTTCTTACAGCCCCTGACCTCTCTCAGAGACGCTGATTGACCTTTTGTAAAGCCTGCACGAAGCCCTCGCGCCAGGCAGGTGTAGCGCCGCCGGGCTGTTGGGCGCATAGACCAGGGGCCGGCCGTCGTACAGCAGTCTCAGCGGTCAGTCCAATCCCAGGTTTTCGCGCTTCTTGCTCACACGCTTCATGAAACGCTCCGCTTCGATCACGTAGCGTTCGTGCGTACCCTCGCCAATCTTCTCCTGCGGGTCCCAGGCCTCGACCTTAAAATCCACCCGGCTGCCTTCCATCCCCAAGATCTCAGCCCGCACGCGCACCTTGACGCCCGGCGGGGTGGCTGCCAGGTGGCGCACATTCAACTGCGTACCCACGCTGGAAAAACCCTGCGGCAGAGAAGCCGCCAGCAAATGATGCGAGACCCACTCCATGAAAGCGATCATCCAGGGCGTTGCCAGCACGCCGGCATCCCCACTGCCCATGTGCAAGGCCAGGTACTTGGTCTCTACCAAGATCTCTTCTTCGCGGCTCATACCCACTTGAAACAATTCAGTTAATTCCATATTTTCCTCTCACTCGGCTGTCTTTCAGCCACGGTGTCTTCTTGGTTTTCTCTATCCTTCTCTTTCACTACTCTACACACCACCAATCCTGGCCTTCCTTCAACCCATACCCCTCCAGGCGCCGGCGCACAATGGGACGCGCCCCGCGCACCCGCACCGCTGCCAGTAAGACGGGTTTTGGGCAGCGCGCCCACCATTCTGGCAGCACCGAGCCAGGCAGAACCGGCAAACCGCGGCGCGTGCGCCCCACTTTACGCGCATCCACGTCAAAAAAGGCTTGCAGGGGTGCGCCCTGCGCCAGCAGGTGCTTGCTCAGTCGCCGCCCGGCCATCCCGGCCCCCCAGATGAAGACCGTTTCGCGCCCTGCCAAAGGCCCCTGCTTGAGGTAATGAGCTTTCAGGCGCAAGAAGTTCTCAAGCGCATAACGGCTGTCGGTATTGGTCAGGCGCTGGGGTGCAGCCCGCCAATCCAAGAGCAGTTCGGGCACTTTGCCCAACTGCCCGCCTGCCAGCGAGAGGCGCATCCACAAGTCATAATCTTCAGGCCAGCCGTGATCCTGGTAGCCACCCAGGCGCGTCACCCATTCTCGCCGGAACATCACACTGGGGTGCGCCAACGGGCTTTCGATGAACAGATCGCGGCGCATGTCGGCATCGGTGAGCAGGGCATTCAACCATTCGATATACAAGCGAAAACCCTCACCCAGCGCCTCAGGTGGGAAACCACGTACCAGGCAGCCCACCGCAGCCAACTGGGGGTGCGCATCCAGGTATTGGAGTTGCCGGGCCAGCCGTTGGGGGTAGGCGCGGTCATCGGCATCCATGCGCGCCACCAGGGGTGCGCCGCAAGCCTCCAGCCCGGCGTTGAGGGCCGCTACTAACCCGGCATGCGGCTGGGCCAGCAGGCGCAGGCGTGGCTCGCGCCTGGCCCAATCCTTCAACAGGGCCAGGGTGCCATCAGTCGAGCCATCTTCCACCGCCACGATCTCAAAATCGGCCAAAGACTGGCGCTGGAGGCTGTCGAGAGCTTCGGGCAGCGTCCCTTCGGCATTGTAACAGGGCAGCAATACAGAAACGCAAGGCATCGAGTCATTATAGCATACCTGTTTTGGGCGTATCTCTGCTATAATCATCTATGGTGGAGGAAAAGGGCATTGATGAAGACGGGCATCATCCAACGGCTGATTGACGTTTTAGAGGACTCATTTGAGAACCTGAACGCCAATGTCTCCGCGGCTGCATTGGAAGATATCGCCATCACCATTCACAAGGCCATGTCGGTGGAAGCGCGGCACTTTCACACCCCCGAACACGTGCTTGGCCTGGTAGACACCTCTAACCCCATCCAATCGCTGGCAGCCCTGTTCCATGATATTGTGTATTACCAGGTGGACCGGGGCTTTTCTCCCGAAGTCTATGCCGTTGTCAGTCCCTTTTTCCACGAAGACAATTCCGAAATTTTCATTAACGATGCTGTGCCTCAGAGTGAACGCTTCTTCCATGTGGCGATGGACATCTTTGGCCTGCTCCCTGGGCAAACCCTGGCCCCAGCCAGCGGGCTGAACGAGTTTATCAGCACGCTGGTGATGTACAGCAAGCTGCAGGGCATCCTGCCAGATAAAGAGCTGCTCAAGATCATCGTCTATATCGAAGCCACCATTCCCTTCCGCGGCCCCGACGCCAACGGGTTGAGCGCCTTTGACAAGCTGGAAATGCGCCTGCGCCAGGCCGCCCAAGCCTACGCCATTCCTCTGGGCGAGGATGAGATCATTTCTTCCATCCAGGGGGCTGTGGTCTTTGCAAATACAGATGTAGAGAACTTCTCTGAGCCCGACCCAGCCCAATTCTTAGAGAATACCTGGAAGCTGCTGCCCGAAACCAACATCGCCTTGCGGTCGGGCAGTGTCTATTCGATCCGCGAATACCGCTTTGCCCTGCAAAAGATGCACGGTTTCTTGGTGGACCTGGACCCCGACACCGTCATGCATCAATACAAAGGCGTCCCGCCAGATGACATTTACCAGGATAAGGTGCAACACACGCGTTGTAACCTAGAAACGGCGCGCGAGTACCTGGGCACCAAGCTGTTGGCAACCGCCATGCTTGAAGCGCTGGCTGAGCTGACCGGTGGCGACGCCCCCATGTCACTTTTCATGGGCGATATAGAAACCGACATCGAAGACATGAAGCGCATGGAAGATTACCTGCCCGCAGTGGAGACTCCCGAGCACATCGACACCAATTCCACCGTCTTCCGCCTCTTGGATTCTGGGCGCTCTCGGACAGATTTCGATATGAAGAATGCCCCATTGGCCCTCTTCTTATATAAAGTGCTGGGGCCCGAAAAAGTGCTGCTGTACACCCAGCATGCCCGGCAAATGTTCGCCGGGCAGATCAGCGCCAAGGAATTCCTGGGCCTGATGGACCCGGATGTCACATCGGCCGTTGCCAATGCCTGCGCATCAATGGTACTGACGCGCAGCGAAAAACTGGCCAAGTACGTTTACAAGCCATCTTCTTGACCTTTTCCAAAAACCGGAGGTTTCTTTTATGAACACCATCCTTACCTGGTATGGGCATGCCACCCTGGGTTTAGAGACCGGCGGCTATAAGCTTTTGATTGATCCCTTCTTCTCGGGCAACCCGGCTGCCAGCCTGGCTGCCAGCCAGGCCTCCCCCGATTTCATCCTGGTCAGCCACGGTCACGATGACCATGTGGGCGATGCCATACCAATTGCCAAGCGCTGCGGGGCCACCGTGATCTGCAATTTCGAGATCGCCAACTGGCTGGAAAAACAGGGCATCCAGGCCCATGCCCAACACATCGGCGGCGGTCACCAACACCCCTTCGGCTATCTCAAGCTGACCCAGGCCATGCACGGTTCGGCCCTACCAGATGGCTCTTACGGCGGCAACCCGGCTGGCTTCTTGCTCACCACCAACACCGGCAAGAAGATCTACATGGCGTGCGACACCGGCCTGTTTGGAGATATGCACCTGATCGGTGAAGAAGGCATTGACCTGGCTGTCTTGCCCATCGGCGATAACTTCACCATGGGCCCTGCCGATGCGCTGCGGGCAGTCAAGCTCCTCCAGCCCAGGCACGTCATCCCCGTCCACTACAATACCTGGGGGTTGATCGCCCAAGATCCGGTGGCCTGGGCCACGCGCGTAGAAGCCGAGACCCCCACCAAAGCCCACGTACTCAAGCCGGGGGGCGCCTTCACAATCTCCTGACGGCCAGCGATCGATTCTCAAAACGATGGTGACCTACGGCAAAATATTGCCTCACCATCGTTTTTGATTCTATGAGTTATAATCCACTTCATTACAGGTATGGATGAAGGGAGTTAACCGCCATGTTTGAGAATATGTTTCGCCGTAGAAATCTAGAAGAGCAGGTGCGCAAAGAAGGCCGCCTGCCGCCCGGCCAGGCACTGACCCAAAAATTCCCCGTCTTGCATTATGGCGCAGTGCCGCGCTTCAACCCCGCCACCTGGGATCTGCGGGTTTGGGGTGAGGTAGAAGAAGAAAAGCGCTGGACCTGGGCAGAATTCAACCAACTGCCGCGCACATCGTTGTTGATGGACATTCACTGCGTGACGCGCTGGAGTAAGTTTGACACCACCTGGGAAGGGGTGTCGCTGCGGGTGCTGGTAGACCAGGGATTGATCAAGCTCAAGCCAGGCGCCAAGTACCTGATGCAGCATGCTGAATATGGCTTCACAGCCAACCTGCCTGTCGAAGTGGCCCTGGCCGAGAACTTCTTGCTGGCGACTCACTTCGACGGCCAACCGCTCAGCCCCGATCACGGCTACCCGCTGCGCGGCGTGGTGGGTTACATCCCTGGGAGCGATGACCTGCCCACCCCGTACTTCTGGAAGGGCGCCAAGTGGCTGCGCGGCCTGGAATTCATGAGCCTGGACCGGCCCGGCTTTTGGGAGCAGGCCGGATATCACAATGAAGCGGACGTGTGGAAAGAAGAACGCTTCAGATAAACGATCGTAGCAACGATTTCAACCCCTTGAAGACCAGGCCGTTGCTGCGGTAAAGGAGAAAAATGGATCAGATCGAGCCAACAGCCTCAGTTTCACCACCTGCAGCTTCACAGGTCTTACCCCCAGCCATCTCCAAAAGTCCTGGCTGCCTGGGAATTGGCGCTGAAATGGGCGCAAGCTTTGTCTTGCCGCTCTTCAGCCTCACATTTTACCGGCGCGCCGCCCGCACTCGCCTGGCATTGGCAATGGTTTTCTTCATATTGTTCGGGCTGGTCATCACCGGGCTTAAAACCCTGGGCATGATCCGCGGCATGGTGCTGGTGAGTACCGAAATCCAGCGTTCTTTTGCCAGCGGCGAATTTCCCGAAATCACGATTTCAGGCGGCGTGGCTGAGGCAACCGGTCCACAGCCGCGCGTACTGATCGACCAGGACGGCATCTTGATAGTGGTCGACACCGGCGGCACCTACACCGATATCGACCGTGCGCGGTACAACCAGGGCTTTTTGCTCACCAGCACCGAGCTGGTGATGCTGAACAACCAGGGCAATTACCAGCGCCTGCCCTTGCGCGATCTGCAAGCTGCCTTTCAGGCCGACCCCATCCTTATCAACGGCACCACCGCTGCCGGTTGGTGGGGCACCGCGTCGGCAGTGTTGATGGTCATCAGCCTGCCGCTCTTGGCCATCTGGTACTGCCTGGTGCGCCTGGGGCATGTGTTGCTGATCGGGCTGGTTTTCTGGGGCATTGCCGCCCTGGTGCGCCCAAGCACCACCTTCAGCCAGGTGCTGGCAGCGGGCCTTTACGCAGTGGTGCCGGCATCCTACGGGCAGGTGCTGCTCTCTCAGGTAAACGTACACTTCCCCGGCCTGTTCACACTCCTGCTGATCCCAAGCTGGGCCTTGGGGCTGGCGGCGGCGTTATCCACCGCCCCGGCAGCCGTCTCGCCAGAGCCTGGCAGCGTTGCCCGGCCCGGGCTGGCGGGTGCGCTGCTGGCTGAGCGGCCTCTGCGCCCCTGGCGGGCCCTGATTGGCCTGCCACTGTTGATCGACCTGGCCCTTGAGATGATCTTCGCCTGGGGTGCCTGGTATGTCACCTGGCCCCTGGCCTTCATCACGCTGGCGGCCTTGATCCTGGTCAGCCTGCTGCCATTGGTGAAGAAACCACAGCCGTGAGTCTTGACGATCTGATCAACAGCCAGGCCGCCTTGCGCCTGCTGATGGTGATTGGGCGGCTTGTGCCCTTGCGAGCTGGGCAGGCCCTGTCCTTCTGGTTGGCCGATCGTTATTCGGGCCGCCTCAAGAACCCGCAGGTGCAGATCGTGCGCGCCAACCACCAGGTATTCGAACGCGGCCAGCTCAGCGAAGAGGCCCTGGCGCAGCGTACCCGCGCCGTCTTTCGCAACGCGCTGCGCAGTCAGTTTGAGTTCTTCCATTACCTGAGCCGGCCGCAAGCCATGCTCCAAATGGTGGCCCCCGAAGACCCTGTGGTCGAATTGGTGCGCCAGACTCAGCGCAGCGAACACCCAACCGTCTTTGCCTGCCCGCACACGGGCAACTTTGAACTGGCCGGTTTTGCCCTGCGGCTGATGGGATTGAACGTTCAGCTCCTGGCCCAACCTGGGCAGCGCAGCGATTACCAGGCCAAGAACCGCCTGCGCCAGCAAGTGGGGTTTGACATCACCCCCATTTCGGCCGAAGCCCTGCGCCAGGCCATCCAGCGCCTGCAAAGCGGCGGCTCTGTGCTGACAGGGCTGGACTGGCCGGTGAAAGAAACCAGGTTCCGGCCGCGCTTTTGCGGCCAACCATCTCTGCTGTCCACCGGGTATGTTCGCCTGGCAATCAAAGCCCAGGCTCCGGTGGTGGTCGTTGCCTGCCGGCGTGCTTCTGATGGGATCTATCACATCCGTGCATCGCAGCCCATCCCCATGCAGCCGGCAGAAGACCCATCTCAGGCTATCCTGCAAAATACCGAGGCCGTGTTAGCCGCGGCCGAAAACTACATCCGCCAGGATCCTGAGCAATGGATGATGTTTCATCGAGTTTGGGAACTATGAAAAAACAAAAACAGAAGAAGATTCGCGTCCCGCGCGAAAAACGCATCAACGATATTTTGCTCGGCCCACTGGAGCGCCCGGCTCTGCAATGGTTCTGCAAACATATGCCAGCCTGGGTGACGCCCGACCTGCTCACCGGCATCGGTGTGGGTGGGGCGGCCCTGATGACCCTGGGGTATGCCCTCAGCAACCAGGATAAAAACTTCTTGTGGCTGGTCAACCTGGGCATCCTCGTCAACTGGTTCGGCGACAGCCTGGATGGCAGCCTGGCCCGTTACCGCAAGATTGAGCGCCCGATCTATGGTTTCTTTGTCGACCATGTGTTTGACGCCATCGGCCAGGTCCTGGCCTTCATTGGCCTGATCCTATCCCCTTATGTGCGCCCAGAAATCGCCGTGCTGGCGCTGACAGTTTACCTGCTGATGGATGTGTTGGTGTTGGCCCGCATGAGCGTGAGTGGGGTCTTCAAGATCTCTTACGGCAAGATCGGCCCGACAGAAGTGCGCACCATCATTTTCTTGATCAACGTGGTGCTGTACTTCTGGAATCCCACCTTTGCCACCCCCTTGGGCCCCTTCTCGATCCTCGATATCGTGCTGGGGGTCGTGGGGACGATTTTCGTCTTCGTCTTCTTAGGCAGTGCCCTGCGCACAGCCCACAAGCTGCGCGACATCGACCAACAGCCGAAGGCCCAAGAATAACCGTTATTCTTCTGGTTCTTTCTTGACCCTGGCACATTCTCCCCGCCGCACCTGGAAGGCGTCAAAATCGCGCGCCACGATAGCACCAGGGAAGATGGACTGCGCCTCTGCCAGCACATCGCGCTCGCGGTAGCGGCGTGAGATGTGCGTCAGGATCAGGTGCTTGACACCGGCTTTGACAGCCAGCTCAGCCGCCCGCCGGGCCGTCAAATGAGCAAATTGGTCGGCCATCTCTACGTCTTCGTGCAGATAAGTGGCCTCAATCACCAGGGTATCGGCATCGCGGCAGATTTCTACCAGCTCGTCCGTGCGGCCCAGGTCTCCCACGTGCACCAGGCGCGTGCCTGGGCGTGCCGGACCCAGCACCTGCTCAGGGTCGATCGTGCGCCCATCCGGCAGGGTGACAGGCAGGCCGGCGACCAGGTCGCGCCGCCAGGGACCCACCGGGATGGCCAACTCATCCGCCTTTTCTGGCAAGAAGGGGCGCCGGGTTTGCTCTTCAAACACAAACCCGTAGCAATCTGGCCCCCGGTGCCAGACCGGAAAAGCGCTGACGGTAAAATCGCTGCCCTCGAAAATGAGGCCCGGCTGGATCTCCCGCAGGTTCAACTCCATGGGCGGGTGCGCCCCGCGCAGCACCACGCCGTGCACCAGGTCGTGAATGCGGGCCAGCGCCCAAGAACCAGCAAATATTTCCAGTTCGTCGATCGTCTCCCAGCGCGAAAAGGTAGAAAGCAGGCCGGCCAGGCCCAAGATGTGGTCCAGGTGACCGTGGGTGATCAAGATGCGGTTCAGGCGCTTGAAACCCAGGCCCGATTGCAAAATCTGACGCTGCGTACCTTCTCCGCAGTCCACCAAGAAGCGGTATTCATCGTGCATGACCACCTGGGCTGAAAGCCCACGGTGGACAGAGGGAGCCGAAGCAGAAGTGCCGAGAAAAACGATTTCAAACAATGGATTTCACCTGATATAAAATAACGGCGCCCCCGGTTGCCGTGCCAGATATTGTACCATTCTTCTCCATAATCTCAACCGGGTTTTCAACGGTTGTCATGGCCAAATCAGGGCCTGGCAGGCACAGCCCATGTTAAATGGCCCATCCATCAAGCCAGGCTGAAGGCTTCGATATGCTATAATCTTTCAATAATACCATGACCGATAAGAAAACCTCCTCCACGCGTAAAACGGCGCGCAGCCGCGCAGAAGAACGGCGCGGCGCAACCAAACGTGCCTATCACAAGACCTCTGGCAGTGGCAAAGCCGGCGGGGGCAAGCCCGCCCCCAAGAAACCCGCCCCCCGCAAACCGGCTGCACGCCGCCCGGCCTCTCGCACCCCGGCGCGCAGCAAGCCCGCCGTGCGCCAGTCTTCGTCTTCACAACACCAGCCCATCCGCCAGCGCCTGCTGAACTTCATCCGCGGCACGCGCCGCCCGGCTGCGCCTCCGCCGCCTGCCAAGCAGCACCCCGCACGCGGCACAACCCAGGCCACCGTGCTGCCCGCCAGCCCCTGGACGCTCGACCGAAAATTGGATGTGGCCGGCGTGGTGCTGAGCTTCATCGGCTTTGTCACCTTGTTGATCTTGCTCTCCAGCAGCCGCAGCGCCTTTGCCAGCGGCTGGCTTTCGTTCTTGGGGCGTGCCTTTGGGTGGGGTTCTTACGCCCTGCCGGTGGCCCTGGTTGGGGTTGGTTTATGGCTGGTCTTACGGCGCTTCGAACGTGTGCCCATGGTTTCGGTAGAACGCGTGGTGGGGCTGGCGCTGCTCTTTGGCCTGCTGGTCACAACCCTGCATTTTTTGCTCTTGCCCCAAAACCGCCAGGAATCTTTTGCCCTGGCTGACCTGGGGCAGGGCGGCGGCTTCTTGGGCGCTTCGCTGATCGAAATGCTGCGCGGCAGCCTGGGATGGGGAGGTACTGCGGTGGCCCTCTTGGCCTGGCTGGTGATTGGCCTGGCCCTTTCGCTGGATCGCCCGGTTGCCGAATTGTTCGCCTGGGCTACCCCCCTGCTGGACCGCTGGCAAGAAAGCCTGGAAGATTGGTGGGATGCACGCCGCGGGCGCGCCGAAGGTGAGTTCCAGCCCCTGCCGCGCGCCATCCAACCGATCCCCGTGGCAGAAGCCCAGGCCGCCGCCCAGGCTGGCCTGCCGGTTCCATCTATGGCGCCCGGCCAGGCAAAAACCTGGGTGCTGCCACGCCTGGAAGATATTTTGGACGCCGGCGAGGAGATTGTCCATGACGACGAGATCGACCGCCAGCGCGCCCGCGTCATTGAAGAGACGCTGCGCTCTTTCGGCGCGCCGGTCAACGTGATTGAGATCAACCGCGGCCCTACCATCACCCAGTTTGGCGTCGAGCCCGATTTTCTCGAAACCAGAACCGGCCGCACGCGCGTGCGCGTGGGCAAGATCGCTCAATTGGCCGATGACCTGGCCCTGGCACTCTCAGCACGTGCCATCCGCGTCCAGGCACCGGTGCCAGGCAAGGGTTACGTGGGCATTGAGGTGCCCAATGACGAGATCTCACTGGTGGCCCTGCGCGACGTGATCGAAAGCGAAGCCTTCGGCCGCCTGAAATCACCCCTGCGCTTTGCCATCGGGCAAGATGTGGCGGGCAATGCCGCCGCCGCTGACCTTTCGGCCATGCCGCACATGCTGGTGGCTGGGGCCACTGGCTCGGGTAAATCGGTGTGCGTGAACGCCATCATTGCCTGCCTGCTGTTGAACAACACCCCCGATGACCTGCGCCTGATCATGGTAGACCCCAAGCGTGTCGAATTGACCGGCTACAACGGCATCCCGCACCTGCTGGCGCCCGTGGTGGTCGAGACTGAGCGCGTGGTCAGCGCCTTGCAGTGGGTTTTGCGCGAAATGGATATGCGTTACCAGAAGCTGGCCCAGGTGGGCACGCGCAATATCACCGAATACAACGCCCGCACTGATAAGAAATTGCCTCGCCTGGTGGTGATCATCGATGAATTGGCCGACTTGATGATGCTGGCCCCCGACGACACCGAGCGATCCATCACCCGCCTGGCGCAACTGGCGCGCGCCACCGGCATCCACCTGCTCATCGCCACCCAGCGCCCATCGGTCGATGTCGTCACCGGCCTAATCAAGGCCAATATCCCGGCCCGCATTGCCTTTGCCGTGGCCCAGGGTGTAGACAGCCGCGTGATCCTGGATCAACTCGGCGCCGAGCGCTTGCTGGGGCGCGGCGATATGCTCTTCCAGCCTCCCGATGCCGCGGCCCCGCTGCGCCTGCAAGGTGCCTTCGTTTCTGACAGCGAGATCAACCGCCTGGTCGGCTTCTGGCAAAGCCAGGCCGGCACGGTCACCGCCGCATCTACTGCCACAGACGGCATTGTAGACGGCCTACCGGCAGGTATACCCCTCAAACAGATCCCCCTGTGGGATGACATGGAAGACAAGGATAAAGACCCCCTCTTGGATGAGGCGATTGATCTTTCTCGCCGCCAGGGACGCTCTTCCATCTCGATGCTGCAGCGCCGCCTGCGCATCGGCTATTCACGCGCCTCCCGCATCATCGAGACCATGCAAGAAAAAGGCATCATTGGCACCGAGCAAAACCCGCTGGGCTTTGAGATCTTGGATTATGGCCCGGCAGCCCCACCGGTAGATGCAGATAACTAAAGAGAATTTTTGGGTTATAATCTCTTCCACGGAGGCGCACAATGTCCAACGAACCCAATCGAAAAATTACCCTTCCTTCAAACGGAGGCATGTTCCAAGACCTGGCCAAGCGCGTCAAGTTGATCTTCCGCCTGCTGGCCGACTCACGGGTTAGCCCGTTGGTTAAGATCCTGCCCATTGGCTCGGCAGTTTATATGTTGTTCCCCGATATAGCCCCCGGCCCGGTTGACGACGCCGCCATTATCTGGTTGAGCACCTATCTCTTTGTTGAGCTGTGCCCGCCGAACGTGGTGGCAGAGCACATGGAAGCGATCGAAGGCAAGCCTGCCATCAGCGCGCAGCCTCAACAGAGCACCGCGCCGATCCAAGAAGAGGACATCATCGAGGGAGAATACCGGGAAGATACCGAAGAATCCAAATGAGAATCCCGCGCCCGGCCTGGCTGCTAGCGCTGCTCTTGTTAGCCGCCCTGGCCTGCCGCCAAGATCCCACCCCCGTATCACCGCCGTTGGCCGCACCCACTGCGGCCCCCACGGCAACACTTTTGCTTGTCCCGCCCGCCGCGGCAGATCCTTCACCGGCCCTGCTGCCCGGCGGGCCTTCAATTCCCCCCGGCCTGACCCATTACAACATCCAGGTAGCGCTCGACTCTGCCGCCCACACCTTGCAGGGCTGTGCCCGCCTAGCGTACACCAACACCGAAGACGTGGCCCTGGACCGGCTGTATTTCCGCATCTACCCCAATGCCGGTCAAATGTACGGCAGCGGCATGCTGGCGCTGAGCCGGGTGCAGGTGAACGACCAGGATGTCGAAACACGCAGCACCCTGCTCGACAGCATCTTAGAAGTGCCCCTGCCCAGCCTGCTGAACCCCGGCGAGAGCGCCCAACTGGCCTTTGACTTCAGCGGCGTGGTGCCTGTTGATTTCAACAGCCGCGGCTATGGCATCTTCAACTATAGCGCCGGCGTGCTGGCGTTGGCCAATTGGTACCCCATCCTGGCAGTTTATGACCAGGACGGCTGGAACCTGGACCCGGTCTACTCGCTGGGCGACGCCGTCTATTCAGATGCAGCCCTGTACACCGTCGAGGTGATCGCCGCACCCGACCAGGTGGTGATCGCCAGCGGCGTGCAAACCGAAGCGCGCCCGCTGGAAAACGGGCAGATCTTGTATCGCTTTGTCACCGGGCCGGCGCGCGATTTCTTCCTGGTAACCGGCCCAGACTTCCAGCTAGCCAGCCAGGAGGTGGACGGCACGCGGGTAAATTCCTATTACCTGCCGCAGCACGAAGATGGCGGGCGCACTGCACTGCAGGTGGCAAGCGATGCGCTGGAAACCTACAACCAGCTATTCGGCCCTTATCCCTATGCTGAGCTGGATGTGGTAGAAACGCCGCTGAACAATGCCGGTGGGGTCGAGTACCCCGGGCTCATCTTGATCGAAACCGAGCGCTATGAAAACCCTCAAGGCCCCTACCTGATCACCACCGTGGCGCACGAGGTAGCCCACCAGTGGTGGTACAACACCGTGGGCAATGATGTGATCGATGAGCCCTGGCTGGATGAAGGGTTGACCACCTATTCGTCTTTGCTATATTATGAGATGTACCAGCCAGGCAGCCTGGCGGGCAATTTGAATTATTACCAAAGCGCATATAACGAAGCCATCGCCGAAGGCCTGGATGCCCCCGCCGCATCCGGCGTGCCCTACTTCCAGCTATCTGAACGCCAGAGCGCTTACGGCCCAATCGTATACGCCAAAGCGGGGCTATTCTTCGGCGCAGTGCGCCAAGAGATCGGCGATGCGGCTTTCTTCAGCGCACTGCAAAGCTATTACCAGGCACACTGGTTTGGCATTGCCGGCGCCACTGATTTGCTGGATGCCTTTGAGCACGCCGCAGGGCGCCCGCTGGATGATCTGTACCTGCAGTGGCTGTACTCGCCCGCGGCCGGGCTGCCCGGCGAACCCACCCCGCCTGCCACCGAAACGCCCGTCCCGCCCACCCCCACCCCCATTTCATCTACCAACACCCCCGAGCCGCTGCCGGTGGTCTTTGCGGTGATCGGCGATTATGGCTCTGCCGACGAGAATGCCGAAAAAGTGGCCGATCTGGTCAAGAGCTGGGAACCGAATTTCATTATCACCGTGGGCGATAACAATTATCCCCTGGGCGAGGCCGAAACCATCGACGCCGCCATCGGGCAGTTCTACCACAGTTACATATTTCCCTACACCGGCAGTTACGGTCAAGGCGCCAGTGAAAACCGCTTCTTCCCCGCCCTGGGGAATCACGATTTTTATTCTGATGACGGCCAACCGTATTTTGATTACTTCACCCTGCCCGGCAACGAGCGCTATTACGACTTCACCTGGGGCCTGGTGCACTTTTTTGCCATTAACAACAACCCCGGTGAATATGAGCCGGATGGGGTAGGGGTTTCTTCTGCCCAGGCAGCCTGGCTGAAAGAAGGGTTGGCGGCATCCACTTCTCCCTGGAACATCGTCTACATGCACTACCCACCCTACTCTTCGGGAGAAAGTTACGGCTCAACCGATTGGGCGCAGTGGCCTTACCGGGATTGGGGTGCGCATGCCGTGTTGGCAGGGCACGAGCATCTCTATGAACGCCTGGTGGTTGACACCATCCCTTACTTCGTCAACGGCGCCGGCGGCGGTGGTTTGTACGGGTTCGGATACACTGCCCCAGGCAGCGCCATGCGCTACAACGACGATTACGGCGCCATGCTGGTCATCGCCCGCGAGCACAGCCTCAGCTTCCAGTTCATCACCTGGGAAGGGTACGTGGTCGATTATTTTGAGCTGACTCGGTAAGACAACCCATTCTCGTGTATAATGCGCAATGTGGCATTTCGAATGTCACATTTATCGTATCATCTCAAAAATAAGGGGGGAAGCGGGGTGTTGTGGGCGTGCGCAGCACGCCCACAACACCCCGCACCCCGCTTTATTGAAATGATACCATTTATCTTTTTTGACGATCTCTCAGGAGGAGTTCTTATGCCAAAAAGAGCAGGTGGTGGCATGCGTCGCTCAAGCGGCGGTAGTCTACACCGCAGCAGCGGCGGCGGTGGCTTCAAAAGCAGTTCCCATAGCAGCAGCCGTCCGTCCGGCGGTGTTCGCAGAAGCGGCGGCTTATTCGGCGGCGGCAGTAAACCAAGCGGCGGCTTAAAAGGCACTGCCTCGCCCTCAATTGGCAAGGCGCCATCGGCTGCCGATTCGTCCTCGAGTTCTTCAGGGCAGCCCATGTCTGGAATGCGAAATGACCGCCGCAGCTACCGCCGCCCCAGCTTGTTTGGCGGCTGCGGCATTGGCACGATCCTGCTCGTCCTCGGGGTCATCTTATGCATCGGCCTGGCCTTTGCCGGCGTGTTGTATATGCTCAGCCAGAACAATTCCCCCGCCGCCAGCGGATCGAGCGCCCTGCCGGCAGCCGCCCCCGCCGCCGAGATCAGCGTGGCAGAAGCCTATCAGAAATACGAGGCCGGGGTTTTCTTGTTAGATGTGCGCGAGCCAGATGAATGGGCGCAAAATCACATCCCCAACACCACCCTCATTCCGCTGGGCGAGCTTGAATCGCGCTTGAGTGAGCTGCCCAAAGATCAAGAGATCGTGGTCGTCTGCCGTTCAGGCAACCGCAGCCAGCAAGGCCGCCAGATCTTACTGGATAATGGCTTCACCTCCGTCACCAGCATGGATGGCGGGCTGATCGATTGGTCGGCTGCGGGATATCCCCTGGAACCCGGCACCCCCTGATTAAAAGCCGGTTTTTCCCCCTTGACCGTTTGAGGGGCGGGTGATAAACTTGCAACGTTATCGCAACTATTCTAACGAAAGGAAATCGCACTGTATGGATAAGGTAAACGTCAACATCTGGCTGCGCAACATCGCTCTCTCTAGCGATGGTTTCGCATTTGCCTTATCGGAGTGCGCCTGCTGACCGTTAGGTTATACGCAATTATTAAACGGCCACGGAGCGCTCCACCCCCGTGGCCGTTTTTATTTTCTGCCTGCACCCTGGCCGGCCTCGGGAAACCCGTGGCCGGTTTGTTTTTTTATCAGAAAGAGAAGACTATGAACGCAATGCTTACCAATACCATCATCGACCAGACGTCCACACAAGCCATGGAATTGTTCAAGAAGGAGGCTGTTATGTCTGACGCCATCATCGTCAACCAGGCTTATAAAAAGTTCGGCAAACCTGCCAACCCGCTCTGGGAGCGGCTTGCACAGGTGCGTAACCACAAGGACAGCAGCAATGGTCACAAGCCCCCAGAGGCCCACAAGCCCACCGTGGCCGTTGACAGTGTCTCGTTCAGGGTTAAGCAGGGCGAAATCTTTGGGGTGCTCGGGCCCAATGGTTCGGGAAAATCCACCCTCATCCGCCTGATCGCCACCCTGCTGCTGCCCGACAGCGGCTCGATCGAGGTCTTTGGGTTTGACGTTGTGCGCCAGGCCATGCAGGTACAGCGCCTGATCAACCGCGTTTCGGTCGAAGCCAGTTTCTTCAAGAAGCTCTCGCCAATGGAGAATTTGCTTTACGGGGCGCGCCTATACGGGTTGGAAGGCAAGCAAACCCGCCGTCAGGTGGTCGAGATCCTGACCCGCCTGGGGCTGGAAAAGCGTTCCATTTATTCCCCGATGGAAGAGATGTCGCGCGGTATGCAGCAAAAAGTGGCTATCGCCCGGGCCTTGCTTTCACGCCCGCGCCTGCTGCTGTTGGATGAGCCCACCACCGGCCTTGACCCTCGCTCAAAGCACGAGGTGCAGGCTGTGGTGCGAGAGCTGAACGAACAACACGGCACCACCATCCTGCTCACCACCCACGACATGGTCGAAGCTGATGAGCTGTGCCATCGCATCGCCATTGTAGACAGCGGCAAAATCGTGGCGCTCGACACGCCCGCCGCATTAAAGACCCTCATCTCCCGCAATGGGCATGAGCCCACCCTGGAAGATGTGTTCTTGGAACTGACCGGCAAGAAGCTGGTCAAAGAAGAAGATGAAGGGTGATCGTCAAACCGGTTCGCAAAAGCGGAGAAAACATAATGGATATCACGCAGCAACTCTTTGAGGGACAACGACTACGCCTGGCGCCGATCGACCACGAGAAAGACCCCGAGATCGCGGCGCGCTGGACGTACGACCCGGCTTACCTGCGCAGCCTGGGATTGGGCGCCGCCCGCCCTCTCACTGCCGCACAGATCAAGAAGAAGTACGAAGCGTTGGAAAAGCAGATGGAAGAAAGCCGCGACCTGTTCCACTTTGCCCTGCGCACTCGTCCTACCGATGAGAGCCAGGAAAGCCGCCTCTTGGGCTTTGCCAGCGTTACCTGGATCGAATGGCCGCACGGCAATGGTTACTTGCAGATTGCCATCGGCGAGCGGCAGGATCGCGGCAAGGGCTATGGCAGCGAGGCACTGCGCCTCTTGCTGCGCTATGGCTTTGCCGAGCTGAACCTGTTCCGCCTCTCTGTCGTGATCGGCAGTGAGAACCAGGCGGCACTGCACCTGTTCCAGAAGTTTGGCTTCGTCGAAGAGGTGCGCCGCCGCAAGGCCCTGCTCAGGGATGGGCAGACCTACGATCTCGTACACCTGGGCCTGCTGAGCCAGGAGTGGATGGAAGGGCAAAGCCATGTATAACAACTTGTTTGAAGGTGAACTGGTTCGCTTGACTGCCGAAGAGCCTGAAGCAATGGCCAAGGCTTACTCGGCCTGGGCGGCGGCAGATTCAGAATACCAACGCATGCTGGATACCAGCGCCGCCAGCCTGTTCTCGGTGAAGAAATGGAAGGAATGGCTTGAAAAGGATCTCGAAAAAGATCCCCCCACCTTCTACGGCTTTTGCATCCGCACCCTGGCAGATGACCGCCTGATTGGTTTTGTGGGGCTAGACGGCAACGTCGTCCCACACGGAGAGGCCTTCGTGGGCATCGGCATCGGCGATCGCAAGGATTGGAGCCGCGGTTACGGCACCGATGCCATGCGCCTGGCCCTGCGCTATGCTTTTATGGAGCTGAACCTGCGCCGTGTTTCACTGAATGCCTTCGAGTACAACCCGCGCGGCCTGCGCTCTTACGAAAAAGCTGGTTTCCGCCACGAAGGGCGGCAGCGCCAGTACCTTAAGCGCGATGGCAAGCGTTGGGATCTCGTTTACATGGGTATCTTACGAGAAGAATGGATGGAGATGTATCAAAATGAGTACACTCGTACATGAATTCAGGGCAACTTATGCCTTTATGGAGCGCAATGCCAACCTGGTGAAGCGCTACTGGTCTTGGGAGCTGGTGTGGATGGTTTACTCCATCGCCAACAGCCTCTCGGTCAGCTTCATCGGCATGGGCATGGAAAAGATCAGTGGTGTTTCAGCAGTGGATGGGCGCTTCTTGGTGCTCTACCTGGTGATTGGCACCCTCGTCTGGCGCTACCTCTCCAGCATCTTCTACTGGATCACCGATGTGATCGGCATGGAGCGTTGGGAAGGCACCATTGAATACACGCTGATGGCCCCCATCCGACGCGTCACCCACATGGCCGGGCAAACGCTGTGGGCCGTGCTTTACAGCATGTTCTTCACCGCGATCATCCTGGTGGTCACCGTGTGGATGTTTGACATCGATATCAGCAACGCCAACTTGTGGGGCGGCACGGTGATGCTCTTGGCTGGCAGCCTGTCCTTCATTGGCGTCGGCGTGATGGGTTCTGTGTTGCCGCTGCTCTTCCCTGAGCGCGGCTCGCAGATGACACACGTGATCATTGCCGTGCTGCTGCTGGTCTCTGGCGTGTATTACCCGGTGGAAGTGCTGCCCGCCTTCTTGCAGAAGCTGGCTGTGGCCAGCCCCGCCACCTATGTCTTGACAGGCACGCGCCTGGCCTTGTTGGATGGCACCCCCACAAGGGAGCTTTGGCCGCACATCTGGCCGACCCTGCTGATGGGCCTGGTTGCCATCCCGCTCGGCTTGTGGATCTTTGGCCTGGCCGAGCGCTATGCCAAGCGCACCGGAAAACTGCACCGCAATGGGTAGTAAAGATCACCGGCTGTAATTCAGCCGTTAGAAATCGACACAACGATCAGTGAACCTGAGAAAGATAATGAAATGACCACATTTGTTGAACATCAAATATTGGCCCCCACCACCATCCCTGGGCTGGTGCTGCGCGGCTTTGAAGGCCCATCCGATTTTCCCAAGATGCTGGCCGTTATCAACAGCGCCAAGATCGTCGATGACGATCAGCGGTCAAAAACCGTAGAGGAGCTAGCCAACAGCTACGCCCACATGCACCACTGCAATCCCTTCACCGATATGTGCTTTGCCGAGCTGGATGGGGAGGTACTGGGCTACAGCCGTGTGCACTGGGAGGTTGATGAGACACCACAATTTCTTGGCTTCCACTTTGCCTTTGTAAAGGCCGAATGGCGGCAACGCGGCATTGGCAGCGCTTTGCTGGGCTTCAACGAACAGCGCCTGCGCCAGATCGCTGCCCAACTCAAGGCCAGTGGCGAGATTGCGGCTGACCTGCCCTGCATTGGTGATGTTTTCGCCACAGAGACTTACCACGACACCATCGCCCTGCTTGAGGCCAATGGCTACCAGGCTGTGCGTCACACCTTCGATATGGTGCGCCCCGACCTGGAGAACATTCCCGACCTGCCCCTGCCGCCCGGCCTGGAAGTGCGCCCGGTGCAACCCGAGCACCTGCGCCTGGTTTGGGAGGCCAGCAACGAGGCCTTCCGCGACCACTGGGGCTACATCCCCGATCCCTGGGAAGAATTCGAGAAGCTGCAAAGCTCGCCGAATTTCGACCCTAGCCTGTGGCGGGTGGCCTGGTGTGGTGATCAAATTGCGGGCATGGTGTTGAGCTTCATCGACAAAAGCCAGAACGAGGAATATCAGCGCAAACGCGGCTATACCGAAAACATCTGCGTCCGGCGACCCTGGCGCGGTGCCGGGTTGGCAAAGGCCCTGATTGCCCTCAGCCTGCAGGAGCTCAAAGCGCGCGGCATGACCGAGGCTGCCCTGGGCGTGGATGCCGAGAACATCTCTGGTGCTACCCACCTGTACGAGAAGATGGGCTACCGGGTGGTCAAGCACGGCACAATCTATCAAAAACCACTCTAAGAATCAAAAACGGGTGCGGCGTGCCGCACCCGTTTTTGATTCTGATGAACTTAGAAGGAGTTGAGCACCTTCATATAGTTAGCACGCTCAAAAGCAGCGGGTTCGGCAACCGTGCCCTGGCTCATGCTGCCGCGCATGCGTTCCACAGAGTGGTATTCGTGCGCTTCCATCCAGGTCTGCATATCAGCCAGGATCTTGGAAGCCGCTTCAGGGCCGCCTTTCAGCAAGGCCGAAGCGCTCATCACAGCGTTGGCGCCGGCCATGATGGCCTTGATGGCGTCTTCAGCGGTGTGCACGCCGGTGGTCAGTGCCAGGTCGGCCTTGACCTTGCCGTACAGCAAAGCCGTCCAGCGCAGGGGCAGGCGCAGCTCTTGTGAACTGCTCAACACCAGGCGGGGCGTCACTTCCAGTTCTTCCAGGTCTAAATCGGGCTGGTAGAAGCGATTGAACAGCACCAGGCCGTTTGCACCGGCATCCACCAGGCGGCGGGCGAAGTTAGGCAGCGCCGTGTAGCACGGGCTGAGCTTGACCGCCAGCGGGATCTGAACCTGTGAGCGGATATCAGCCACCAACTTAACGTGGGCATCTTCCAACTCGCAAGAAGTGATGTTTGCATCCACAGGCAAGAAGTAGATATTCAACTCCAGCGCGTCCGCGCCGGCATCTTGGATATTCTTGGCATACTTGATCCAACCGCCCGTAGAGACACCGTTCAGGCTGCCGATCACCGGGATGTTCGCCGCCTGCTTGATCTTGCGCAGGGTTTCAACATAGGCATCGGGAGCCAGGGTGTACTTGCCCGCCTCTGGCAGGTAGCTGAGCGCTTCGGCGAATGACTCGGTGCCTTGGCTCAGGTAGTGATCCAGTTCCAGGCTTTCATGAATGATCTGCTCTTCGAAGAGCGAGTACATCACTACGGCTGACACACCCGCATCGGCCAGGCGTTTGACACTCTCTACTTTTTCAGAGAGCGGTGAGGCCGAAGCCACCAGCGGGTTCTTCAGTTTCAAACCGAGATAGGTCGTGCTCAGATCTGCCATCTTCTTTTCTCCTAGTCGTTACCGGTTTCACTGCCACCGTAGTGCATGGCAGCCATCTGCTTGTAGTATTCCCAACGCGATTTGACATCATCCTGGGCCTGCTTGAGCAGCATCTCGGCCCGGGCTTCATCGCTCTGCAGCAGCATGCGATAGCGGGTTTCGTTGTAAACATACTGATCGAGCGGGATGGAGGGTTCCTTCGAGTCAATCGTCAGCGGGTTCTTACCCTCAGCCATCAGGTTTGGGTTGTAGCGGTACAGCGGCCAGGCGCCCGATTGGACGGCCAGTTTCTGCTGTTCAAGCCCCTTGCGCATATCGATGCCGTGGGCGATGCAGTGGCTGTAGGCGATGATCAGAGATGGGCCATCGTAGGCTTCTGCTTCCAAGAAAGCGTTCAGGGTCTGCTGGTCGCTGGCACCCATCGCCACGCGCGCCACGTAGACGTAACCGTATGACATGGCGATCAAGCCGAGGTCCTTCTTCGAGATACCCTTGCCCTGGGCTGCGAACTTGGCCACCGCGCCGCGCGGGGTAGACTTGGACTGCTGGCCGCCCGTATTCGAGTACACTTCGGTATCCAGCACCAGCACGTTCACATTGCGGCCCGAGGCCAAAACGTGGTCAAGACCACCGTAACCAATATCATAGGCCCAGCCGTCGCCGCCCACGATCCAAACACTGCGGCGCAGCAGCATGTCCGCCAGGCTGATCACATCTTTGGCCAGGGGACCAGCCACACCTTGCAAGCGCTGCTTGAGCAAAGCCACGCGCTCGCGCTGTTCATTGATGCCCGTCTCGGTGCTCTGATCGGCATTCAACAGCGCAGTCACCAGGTCTTCGCCCACCACATTGGCTACCTGGGGCAATACCTCACGGATGTACTCGCTCTGCTTATCAACGGTCAGGCGCATGCCCAAGCCGAATTCGGCATTGTCTTCGAACAGCGAGTTCGACCAGGCCGGGCCGCGCCCGTCTTTATTGGCGGCCCACGGCGTAGTCGGCAGGTTGCCGCTATAGATTGAAGAGCAGCCAGTAGCATTTGCGATCAGAGCCCGGTCGCCAAAGAGCTGCGAGAGCAGTTTGACGTAAGGTGTTTCACCACAGCCAGAGCAAGCCAGAGAGAACTCGAACAAAGGCTGGAGCAGTTGAGCGTTCTTGAGCGTGCGCAGGCTGATCTGGGTGCGATCCACTTCTGGCAGGTCGAGGAAGAACTTCCAATTGGCGCTCTCAGGCTCGCGCAGCGGCAGTTGATCGGCCATGTTGATGGCTTTGCGGCCAACCTGGGTCTTATCTTTGGCGGGGCAAGCTTCTACGCACAGCGCACAACCGGTGCAGTCTTCAGGTGAGACCTGCAGAGCATAGCGCATGCTGGGCATTTCTTTCCACGAGGCCGGCTTGCTCTTGAAGGTGGGTGGCGCGCTCTCTAACAAAGCGGGGTCCACTACCTTGGCGCGGATGACGGCATGCGGGCAAACAAAGACGCATTTGCCGCACTGGATACACAGATCGGGCTCCCAAACCGGAATTTCGAGAGCAATGTTGCGCTTTTCCCATTGGGTAGTCGCCATGGGATAGGTGCCATCCACGGGCATGGCACTGACGGGTACACTATCGCCATCCAGGCCAATCATCCGGCCCAACACGTTCCGCACAAAGTCAGGAGCCTCGGCCGGAACAGGCGGGCGGATGGCAGTGGTGCTGGTGATCTTGCCGGGCACCTTCACCTCGTGCAGGTGGGCCAGGGTCTGATCTACGGCATCGTAGTTCTTCTGGATGACGGCTTCGCCGCGCTTGGCGTACGTCTTCTTAATACTCTTCTTGATCTCTTCAATGGCCTCATCGCGGGGCAAGATGCCCGAGATGGCGAAGAAACAGGTCTGCATAATGGTGTTGATGCGCCCGCCCATGCCAGTGGCTTTAGCCACTTCGTTGGCATCGATCACAAAGAAGCGCAGCTTCTTATTGATAATGCCTTCTTGAGCTTCACGCGGCAGGTGATCCCAAACTTCTTCGGGGCCATACAGGCTGTTCAACAGGAAAGTTCCGCCAGACATGGCAAACTTCAGCACATCGTAGCGTTCGAGGAAGCCAAACTGGTGGCAAGCCACGAACTGCGCCTGGCTGATCTGGTACGGGGCGCGGATGGGCTTGGGCCCAAAGCGCAAGTGCGAGATGGTGGTGCCGCCGGATTTCTTCGAGTCGTACACAAAGTAACCCTGGGCAAAGTTGTTGGTCTCTTCACCAATGATCTTGATCGAGTTCTTATTGGCACCCACCGTGCCATCTGCACCCAAGCCCCAGAACACGCAGCGCACCGTCTCGGGCAGCTCAATGCTGAATTGAGGATCAAATTCCAGGCTGGTGTGGGTTACGTCGTCAATAATGCCGATGGTGAAGTGGTTCTTCGGCTGCGCTTTGCGCATTTCATCAAAGACGCCCTTGACCATGCCGGGGGTGAATTCTTTGGAAGACAGGCCATAGCGACCACCAATGACTTTGATGTTGTGGCGGCCGCTCTCAAACAAGGCGTTGACCACGTCCAGGTACAGCGGCTCTCCGCCGGCACCCGGTTCTTTGGTGCGGTCCAGCACTGCCACAAACTTGGTGGTGGCGGGCAGGGCCTTCAGCAGAGCTTCTTGATCAAAGGGCCGGTACAGGCGGGCCTTGACCACGCCCACTTTTTCGCCCTTTTGGGTCAAGAACTTGGCCGTCTCACCAGCGGTCTCGGCGCCCGAGCCCATCAGCAGGATCACACGCTCGGCGTCGGGAGCGCCTTCGTAATCGAACAGGTTGTAGTGCCGCCCCGTCAGCTCGGCGAACTTATCCATCGCCTTCTGGACAATGCCAGGGCAAGCCATGTAGAAAGTATTGACGGTCTCGCGGCCCTGGAAGTACACATCTGGGTTCTGGGCAGTGCCGCGGATCACCGGATGCTCAGGCGAGAGCCCGCGAGCGCGGTGCGCCTGGACCAGCTCATCGCTCACCATCGCCCGGATCTGCTCATCACTGAGCTGCTCGATCTTGCTGATCTCAGATGAAGTGCGGAAGCCATCAAAGAAGTGAATGAAGGGCACCCGGCTCTCCAGCGTGGCAGCCTGGGCAATCAGGGCAAAGTCATGCGCCTCTTGCACTGAGCAAGAAGCCAGCATTGCAAAGCCAGTCTGGCGGCAAGCCATCACATCTGAGTGATCACCAAAGATGGAGAGCGCCTGGGCTGCAATCGAACGGGCCGAAACATGGAACACCGTCGAGGTCAGTTCACCAGCGATCTTGTACATATTGGGGATCATCAACAGCAAACCCTGGGAGGCCGTGAAGGTTGTGCTCAGCGCACCAGCTTGCAGCGCACCATGCACGGCACCCGCGGCCCCGCCCTCAGATTGCATTTCAGCAACGAGCGGGACAGTGCCCCACAGGTTTGGGCGCTTCTTAGCCGACCACTCGTCGGCATATTCGCCCATTGAAGACGAGGGGGTGATCGGGTAAATGGCGATCACTTCACTTGTCTTGTGGGCAACGTAGGCGGTTGCCTCGTTACCATCTAGGTTGATCATCGTTTTGGTCATTTGATTACTCCATGTGTATTTTATGCGCAGGGTATGCGCCTGTGAACAAGAGGTCACCAATTTAGAAGTTTAGTACCTGTTGGACGAAACTAATAGTACTATTTGACACAAAAAAAGCTGAGTCCTGTCATAATATCAGGACTCTGTGGTATTGTCCAGCGCGTTCTACGCACCGAACCAGACCCCAACTTTTACGCGATGTGCTATACTTTATTTATGACCGAAGGCCGGCAGTTTTGGCAGACCTGGGTAGATTTGCTATCCCGGTGGGGGCTGAGTAATGCGGCGGCTGTGATCCTGGAAACAGCCGGGCCTTTGAACATTGTTGGCGCGCAGGTGGTGTACCTGGCCCAACCCTTATTCACTCCAGGCCTGGGGCGCGGCGCATCTGACGCCCTGGCCCGAGTCCTGGAAGATGCTGCTGAGAGGCAGGCGTTTATACACCTGTTACGGGAGACTGCTCACCTTGAACCTGGTGCTTGAAATCCTTGGTGATTTGCTGGGCCTGATCTTTGCCCTGTTTTGCCTGGGCATGATGATCATTTTTCTAGCCAGCGGGCGCAAACGCCCAATCCAAAGCATACGCGAGATCCCGGCCTTTAACCGCTTCCGGCATGAGGTTGGTCTGGCGGTTGAATCGGGTAAGCGCTTGCACATCTCACTTGGCCGCGGCCGCCTGGATGACCAACCCGGCGGAGCTGCCCTGGCAGGCATTACAATGATGGAACGCTGCGCCCGCGCCGCCTCCATCAGCGACCGCCCACCAGTGGTCAGCTCTGGCGACGGTGTGGTCAGCATCCTCAGCCAGGATACCCTGCGCGCCACGTATCACAACATCGGCGCAGACCGGCGTTACGACCCCACCAGCGGGCGGTTGGCTGGCGCTACCCCGCTCTCATACACTGCCGGCGCCATGTCCATCATCCACGACGAAGCTGTATCCACCAATGTAATGGCCGGGCATTTCGGCGGCGAAGTGGGCCTGCTGACCGAAGCCGGAGACCGCTCTGGCAGCCTGACGGTTGCCGGCAGCGACAGCCTGCCAGCCCAGGCGGTGTTATACGCCGGGACTGAAGAGCCCCTGATCGGCGAAGAGCTGTATGCCGGGGGCGCTTACCTGGGCGCAGGGCCTTTGCACTTTGCCAGCTTGCGCATGCAAGACGTGCTGCGCTGGCTGCTGGCAGCGGTCATTGTTGGGGGCGCTTTGCTGCGCTTATTGGGAGTTCTTCCTAAATGAAGACGATCCTTTCTGCGGCCAACGCCGTGATTGCCATTGCTTCTGGGCTGCTGGTGCTGCTGGGGTATTTTTTACCCAACATCTTCGGCGGCCTGCGCGACCAGATGCTGCTGTGGGCCATCTTCCTGGCAGCCTTTGCATTGCTGGTAGGGGTCCTTAACCTGGCCGGGACGCATCTCAAGAAGGTCACCACCCGCCAACGCGGTGCTGGTTACAGCATTGTCTTATTGATCTCCATGCTGCTCACCCTGGCCCTGGTTGGCATTGACCTGGCGGGCGGCGAGAATGGCCCAGCCGGTTTTTGGTCGCTGTGGCTGTTTAAAAACATCCAAATGCCCATTGAGATCAGCCTGATCGCTGTTTTGGCAATTGTGCTGGTCATTATGGCGGCCCGGCTGCTTGGGCGCCGCCCTAACACATTCTCCATCATCTTCTTGCTGACCGTGGTGATCGTTTTGCTCGGCTCAGTGCCGCTCTATCACTTTGGCAGCTCTGCACCGCTGACCACCTTGCGCGGCCTGGCAGTCAACCTGCTGGCTGTAGGCGGGATGCGCGGCCTGCTGTTGGGCGTAGCACTCGGCACCATTGCCACCGGTCTGCGTGTTCTGATGGGCGCCGATCGCCCTTATGGGGGCTAAAACATGGCTGACTTGATCTGTCCCGCATGTGGTAAGCCCAATCCTGATGGCAGCTCGGTCTGCCAGTTCTGTGAGAAGCCGTTGGGCGCAGAAGAGATCTCTGGCTTTGGCCCGGCAGGCGAATCGATGGAAGACCTGTTCGGCGACGAGAAAGGTTTACCCGATTGGGTGACCCAGCTAGAAGAGGAAAGCGGCATCACGGTTGGCTCAGCCGCCGCTTCATCTATTCCCACACCCGCGCAAGGCGAGGCCGAGCCTGCCGACCTACCAGACTGGTTGAGCAGCCTGGCCCCCTCACAAGACGAATCCCCTGCCAGGAAGCCCGCCCAGGCATCTGCCGACCTGCCTGACTGGCTCAACAGCCTGGGTGCGGCTCCCGCCGAAGAAGCCCCCGCTGCCCCAACTGAAGAACCTGCCCTCCCGGCAGAAGACCTGCCCGATTGGTTGGGTGGTATGGTCGGAGAACCTTCATCCATCGGGGAGACTCCTGCTGTAGAAGCCCTCGCGGGTGGAGAAGTTCCCGCCGCCCCGGCTGAAGAGCCCGCCCTCCCAGTTGAAGATCTGCCCGATTGGCTGGGCGGCCTGGGTGCCGCCACTACTGAAGAGGCCCTTGCCGCCCCGGCCGAAGAACCTGCTTTACCCGCAAAAGACCTGCCCGATTGGTTGGGTGGTATGGTCGGAGAACCTTCCTCCGTTGGGGAGACTCCTGCCGCTCCAACTGAAGAGCCCACCCTCCCGGCAGAAGACCTGCCCGATTGGCTGGGTGGCCTGGGTGCCGCCCCTGCCCAAGAGGTCCTTGCCGCCCCGGCTGAAGAGCCCGCCCGCCCGGCAGAAGACCTGCCCGATTGGCTGGGCGGCCTGGGTGC
>JAKQIM010000067.1 GCA_029557965.1 Chloroflexota bacterium
CCACCTCGCCCCAGGCATCGGGGATCGGGTCCAGCCCCAGCTCACCGTAGTTACGCTGGAAAACAAAAACTTTGCCAGCCTGAGCCACCGGCGCATCCTCTACACCAGAGCCCTGCGGTGCGTTGTTCATATACCCACCGAAATCCCAGGCACCCACCACCAACGTATCGCCATCCAAGGCCACAGCAGTCCCGAATTCAAGAAAGCCCGCCCGCTCTTCTACAGAAGGATAGAGAATAATGGTTTCGCTGTGCACAAGGGGATCGACGGTGATGGGGTACAGCGCGCCAGAGGCATCGACGGTGATACGGAGCTGCGGCCCAGCGGGAGAACGACCCAATAGCACCATGCTGGCGGGCAGAGTGCGCCCAGAAGCGTCGTATACAGCCAGGCCGTCATAAGCCAGCGCCACAGCCCCAGAGGGACTGCGCAGGCGCAGCCCCGTATTGGATATTTGCTCGGCTTGTAAGCCGCCGCTGAGGGCAAAATCCAGGGTCAATGCAGCCGACCCCGGAAAAGGCGGGGCATATAACGTCAGCCCATGTTCCAGGCCCTGGGCGGTGTTTTCGTACCATTCGCTCAACATGGGGCTGCGGGCTGCCGTCACACGGGCCTGCTCAGCGCGCAGCACCTGGCCCTGATCCGAAGCCAGCGGCAGGCCACCGTAAGCGGTCAGCTCCAGGCCAAAGGTCCAGCCGGTCTCAGAGGTTGTAAGATTGAAACCGCGGGGGGTAAAAGCGGCAGAAAAACCCTGGCCCCGGTTAAAGGCCTGGTATCCTTCGCCGCCCTGCTGGGGCACAGCCCGGTATTCGGCCGCCCGGATCTGGGCTTGCACACTGGCCCACTCGGTCTCGCTCAGGCCGGCAGGAGCCGCGCCCGTAGTTTGACCCGCCTGCCTGGCAGGCTGGCTGGCAGCCAATACATGCAGTCCCAGGGTAGATCCTGCTGCGGCAGGTGTGGGATGGCCAAAAAGCCCCAAAACCATAGCCAAGACACAGATCCAATTGAGCCAGGTACGCAAAGTTTTCATGACATTTCCTCCATGTGAATAAACTACCCCATATATTAGTCGTTCCCGCCAGCCTAAAAAGGTTGCAGGATTGATGTTGCCATGTTTCTTTCCCCCCACTGCTCTCAGAAACGGCCTTTATTCAGTCTCGTCTGGAGGTAGTGGGGGAGGCCCCGAGAAGTAAATGTTTTCGATTGTCACGTGCTCGATGTTGATCACGATGACAGTCCCAGCGGGTGCTGCACCTTGGGCCAATTCAGATAACATGCGCGCCAGGCTGCTCTGATCCAGGTTCTTGATGCGAACAGAGGCCGGGGCCGCTTTGGCGGACGCGGCTTGCGCGGCGGACGCGGCTTGCGCGGCGGACGCGACTTGCGCGGCGGACGCAGCTTGCGCGGCCTTAGCGGCAGGTTCTGGTTCAGCCATCTCAGGCTGGGCTTCTGCGGCGGGTTCCGGGATTTCTGCTTGCTTGCTGGCAGGCTCGGCAGGCAGGGCAGCTGCTTGACAGCAGGTGGCATCCAAGAGCGCTTTGTTCTCAGGCACGCTCTCAAGGAAAAGCCGACGGGCGTCTTCATCAGGCAGGGATGCGGCTTGCAAGCGCAAGCGAGCCTGGGCATCAGCCAGGATGGCTGCGGCGCGCCCATCACCCAGCGCATCCAACAACTGCACGACCGATAAAATGACACGCTGTGGATCTTGGGCGCCGTCCAAACCCGGGTTGGCCGCCAAAACCGGCAGCAAAGCATCCAGATGGGCTTGCGCATCTTCCTTTGCGCCAACCTGCCAGGCCAGCGCAGCCAGGCCGGCCAAGTCTTCCACCATATATTGAGGCTGGCTCAATTCTTGGTGTAGGGCCTGGGCCTGCTCAAAATAGGTGCGCCCGCCCTCAACCTGGCCCAAAACCACCGCCGTCTTTGCCAGGTTATGCAGATACCTGCCCTCTGCGCTGCGATCTCCAAGCTGGCGCGCCAGGTCCAGGCACTGCGAATAATACTCCTGGGCGGCTGTGTAATCCGATTGGTAGAAGGCCACATGCCCCAGGCCGTTCAGCGCTTCGCACTGCTTCTGCCGGTCGCCAATCTGGCGCAGCATCTCAAGGCTTTGGGTGAAGTGCTCTTGGGCGGCTGTCACATCGCCCTGGCTCAGGCCCACCTCACCCAGGTGGATCAGGCCGGTAGCTTCAGCCCAACGGTTGCCCACCTGGCGGAAGAGCGCCAGCCCCTGCTCCAAATAATTGCGGGCGGCAGCGTAATCGCCCTGGCGGTGGGCCACAATACCCAGGCTGCCCAGGCCAATGCCTTCGCTCTGGCGGTTGCCGATCTGGCGGGCAATCTCTAAGCCGCGGGCGTAATGGGCGCGGGCAGCAGCATAATCTCCCTGCTCAGAGAGCACATTGCCCAGGTTGTTGAGCAGCATGCCCTCCATGGGTTTATCGCCCACCTGGCGGGCAATCTGCAGCCCCTGGGCCGAATAGGTACGGGCAGCTTCAAAATCGCCCTGGTGTTTGGCGGCTAACCCCAGGTTATTCAGGGCTTTGCCCTCGGCGGCGCGGTCGCCCACCTGGCGTACAATCTTCAGCCCTTCGGTATAATGCTGGCGCGCCAGGGGGTAATCAGCCTGGTAAAGGGCCACGTTCCCCAGGCCGATCAAGGCGCTGCCCTGGCTGCGCCGGACTGCGGCCTGCTGGGCCAGTTCTGACGCCTGGTTGAAGCGCTGGCGGGCGTCGTCATACTTGCCTTGCAGCAGGGCCACGTTACCGGCCATGAGCAAGATGCTGGCTTCCAGGTCGGGCTTGCCGGCGGCCCGGGCCAGCTCCAGGGCCACACCCAGGCGCTCGGCACTGGGAGGGTAATCGGCCTTGCGATACAGGGCTTCGCCCCAGGCCAGGTGGGCGGCGGATTCTTTTTCCACCAGCCCGGCCGCCTGGGCCGCGGCCGAGGCGGTGCGAGCCTGCTCGATGGCAGTAGGATAATCGGCAACCGCATTGAAATAATTGGCACGGCGCAGGGCCACTTCTGCGCGTTCGGCCGGGCGCTGCCAGGCATCTGCCAGGGCCTGGGCGGCCTCAAGATCAGCAACCTGGGCGGCGCGGTCGCCAATCAGATTCCACATGGCCTCGCGTTCCAACAGCAAAGTGAAGCGCTGATCAGCCTCGTCTGCAGCCAACAACTGCAAAGCCCGGCTGAAGAAATCCAAGGCCGCGGCATTCTCATACGCCTGGGCCGAACGCTGACCGGCGCGCTCCAGGTATTGGATGGCTTGCAGGCGGTCGGCATCCAGGCCCTGCTGATACGCGGCCTCATAGTGATAGGCAATCTCATCGTAGTGCAGTTCCAGCTCTTGGGCATACAACTGCTCGAGCGATTGAGAAGCCAGGTGATGCAGCTCGCGGCGCCGAGAGCGTAACTGCATTTCATAGGCGGCATCGCGCAGCAAAGAATGCTTGAATAGATAGCGCACCTGGTTGATGGCTTGCCAGATGGCATCATCCTCGGCACGCTGGATCTTCTCAGGCAGGTGGGTATCATTGCGTAGCATGTGCGCCAAGACCTGCACATCGAACTCGCGCCCCAACACCGCCGCGGTTTGCACCAGATCTTTGACACCCTTCACCAGGCGGTCCAGGCGGGCCGTAAAGACCAGGCGCACATCGGTGGGCAGGGGCTCTTGAGAACGCTTGCGCACCAACTGCCAGGCGCCATCGGTCTCTTTGATCACCCCGCCCTCGCGCAAGTAGAGCAAGATCTGCTCGGCAAAGAAGGGGTTGCCTTCAGAGCGTCCGGTCAATAACTCAGCCAGGTCATCATCCAGCGGGCCTTCGAGCAAACCCTCTGCCAGCAGGCGCATATCCTCATCCGAGATCACGCCCAGGTCCAGCCGCTCATAAGGCATATCACCAAACAAGGGGGCCTGGCCCACCCGCGGCCGGGCCGTAGCCAGGATGGCTAAGGGGTACGCATCGATATCGCGCACCAGGCGCTGTAAGAAAGCCTGCGAATCCTCATCGATGTACTGCGCATCTTCCAGGTCCAATACCAACGGTTGGCGCAGGCTTTCTGCCAGGATAAGGGCTTTCAGGGCGGTAAAGGTCAGCTCATGGCGGCCCTGGGGCTCGGTCTGGGCATAGGCCGAACTATCCCAATACAATTCCAACAACGCACCGAGGAAGGAACGGCCGCGGTTCAGCTCTTGTTGGAGGGTTTCATCAGGGGTGTTGGCGATCAACTGGTCCAGCCCGCGCCCAAAGGCGCGCTTGTTGCGCGCCGCCGATTCGGTGGGGGATTGGCCGAAATAGCTGCGCAGCCAGTAACAGAAGGGGTTGAGCGGAGAGCGCACGGTCTGGTCGGCCTGGCACAAAGCCCATTGGGCAGAGCCCTGGGCAGGTTGGGGGGCGCTACCCGGGGCATCCTCGGCAGGCGGGCCGGTCAACTGGGCCAGGAACTCAGCCACCAGGCGGCTCTTGCCCAGGCCGGCTTCACCCTCCACCGCCATTATGCCGGCAAAGCGTTTCTCACCCGGCGACAGCATCGGCTTAACGAATTCATGCAAACGCGCCAGCTCGGCTTTGCGCCCTACCAACGCGCCGTGATATGAGGTGGCGGCGTTCAGGGCGGTCTGTTCCAACAAAGCATATACGGGCTGTGGGTCAGGGAAGCCCTTGAACATGCGCTCGCCAATTTTCTCGATCACAAACTGGCCGCCAGCCCGGTTGGCCACGCGTTCATCCAGCCAAATGCTGCCCCAAGGGGCCGCCACCATCAGGCGGGCGGCATAGTTGACCCCCTCGCCGTAACAGGTCCATTCACCCCGCCGGGCCGAGCCTGCCAGCCCGCCGTACATCATGCGATACGTAATGCCGGCTTTGTAAGAACCGGGCGTGTGCTCGCCCAGGGATAGCACAAAGTGCAGGGTGCTCTCCAGGTCTTTCTCGGTGCCGGTGGGGGTGCCCCAAAAAAGCAGCAGGTTACAGCCCTTATCACCAAAATCCACGCGCGCCAGGTAACCACCATACTGGCGCTGGAGGGCAAAAACAGCCTGGATGAAAGGCAGCAGATCTTCGCGCCCGCGCACGCTCATCAGGTTGATGAACACACTCACCACCTGGCGGAATTCTCCTCGCTGTTGGCCATCAGAACTTTGCGGCGCCGTGTCTGGCTCGCCAGGGGACAGGCCTCTTTCCAAGATGGAGGCGGGAACAAAGCTGGATTCACCCGGCAGGGCCTGGGGCGAGGGCAGCTCAAGCGGCGCGGGCAGGGTCGCCTGGGGGTCCAACGCCAGCAGGCGCATAAAGCCCCCCTTGCCATCGGGAGCAGCGCCATCCCCGGCAGCGATCAGGCGGGTGTGGCTGCCCAATACCTGCGCCACCCCCGGGCTGAAGGTGATATTGCCAGGCTGCGCATGGTGTTCGGCCGCGGCAGCCGTATCCACCCCTGGGCCGCTAAAATAATAAGCCGCTTTCAGGCCCTCGGCCTCCGGCTGTAAGATGCCCCAATCTACGCGGCCATTCCCCAACCCCAATTTCACCGCAAAGGGAAAGTGCCCGTAAGCGGTCTCTTGCACCGGATGGGTGGTCATGTGAGATTGGATGGTCAAGGCCGCAGCCAGGGCGTGCAAGTATGGGGTCTCGGGCGCATCCTCCGGCTGGATGGGGAAGAGGGCCGTAAAACCATCACCGGCAAAGGTGGTGATGAAGCCGCCCTGGGCATAGATGGCATCTACCAGCGGCTCAAAGACCCGGCACATTACATCGGCCATCACCTCAGCCGCCTCGCTGCCATGTTGGGCCAGGGTGCTGGTGACAGCGCTGAAGCCAGAAATATCTACGAACAGGCTGGCAACATCCAACTGCCCAACCATTTCGCCAGCAGCATATTTTTCAAGGATAAAGTGTGGAACCAGGTTTTGCATGTGCGATGATCCCTTACTTGGGCCTGCAAACACGCCCTGCTCATGATCGTGACAAAAACACTTACACCACCTTAATTATACGCCATTGAGAGAAAGCCGCCCTCCATCAACCTAACAAAATCGAAGGGTAAAAAGCATGAAGGGGTTGTCTGAAAAGTGGGGCTCGGGGAGTGGCAACCCCCAGGTATGGGGGTTGCCACTCCCCGAAAACCCTCTATATGGTGATGAGGCTGTTCCAAAAGGTACTTTTGGGACAGCCTCTCCACGAATTTCCAGTACGTGCCTGTTACCGCTGGGTAATGGGTAAGAAGACCTGGTAACCGGGGTGGGTCTCGATAACGGTGACGGTAAACGAGACGGTCACGCTGCCACCATCATCGTCGGTAACGGTCACCTCCACCGTATAGCTGCCGGCAGCAGAATAGGTGTGCGCCCCGCTGACCGTATGAGCAGCCTGGTTTATCACGGCAGCCGCGCTGGGGCTGCCATCCCCCCAACCCACCGTGGCGGTGTGGGTGTCGTCCGCCCCCAGGTCGCTGAAGGTCGCCAGCACCAGGGCCAGTTCCACGCCCGCATCCACCGTTTGCGGCCCGGCAGGCACAGCTTGCGGAGCGGCGTTGCTCACCGTTGCCTGGAATTCCACTTCGCCTGCACCGCCGTCGCTGTCGGTGACGATCACCGTGACAGTGAAGACGCCATTGTCAGCATATGTATGCGATCCGGTGACTTGCCCCGCCCCCTGGTCCACAGCCGCTGCTTGGCTGGGGCTGTCGTCGCCCCAATCCACCACGGCGGTGTGCGTGTCCTCCACGCCCGGGTCGCTGAAGGTAGCCAGGGTGCCGGAATAGACTGTGCCTTCAACGGCGCTCTGCTGGGTAGCCGTTAGCGTGGGCGCAATGTTGACCTCAAAAGCCACGTCCAGGCTGTTATCGGCCGGGTGGTTATCACTCACAGACATGGCGATCTGCGAAGTGATGGTCAGCACGCCTTCAGTATCCAGGTTGGCATCCAGGGTGCTCGTGATCACCACCGCGCCTGCCATACCCGAGGCAAGGTCCTGCACCTGCCACACGTAAGCCGGAGTGTAGCCGGTATCAGTAATTGCCAGGTTGCTAGCAATTACCCTGTTGGTTAGCTCACTGGGCAGGGTGCTGGTCAGCACCACACCGGCCGCTTCCAACAAGCCGTCATTCTCGACCTCCAAAACAAAGATCACCTCCTCTCCCGGCTGGTATACCGGGAGCTGCACGCTCCCATCCAACCCCAGGTCGGGCGAGATGGAAACAGCCCACAATTCACGGTTTGCGCCAGCAGCATAGTCCCCGGCAGAGAAGAGCACCTGCCCACCGATCCGCACAAAATCCTCTGGCGAGGAGGAAAGCGTGCCAGGGGCAATATCACCCAGGCGCACGGGCTGTCCAAAAGCAGGGTCAAAGAACCAGGCCTCCACGCCGTACTGGATGCTGTAAGCCGCAAAAAAGATGCGGTTGGCCAACGCCGCCAGGTGACGCGGGGAAGCGCTGCCTACCCCTGGCACAATATTGCTCACCGGCAGGGTGCCACCAGGCGTACCGTTGCTGCGCCAAAGCTCTAACCCGGTGCCGCCGTCATCAGCAGAGAAGTACAGGCTGTTGCCCAGGGCCGTCATCTCCTGAACATTGGCGCTGGGCACGCCCGGGTAGATATCCTTTACCAGGTGTGTGTTTGCGGTGGTGCCGTCGGTAACATACAATTCATAGCCAGATTCATCGGTGTAAGCGGTGAAGAAACAGTTCGTGCCTGCTTCCACAAAACCCGATACATCCGAATCCTCTTCGCCGACGTTGATATCCATCAGCAGACTGGCTGCACTTCCATCCGTGACCCATGGCTCAAAACCACTTACGCCATCATCCGCGCTAAAGAGCAAATTGCTGCCGCAGCGCGTTATATAAGAAGGGTAAGAATCGCCAGTCGGGTTAATATCGGCAAAGCGGGTGGTATTGGCAGCCGTGCCATCAGTACGCCACAGCTCGCAATCATAACTTGAATCGCAAGCTCTAAAATACACATTCGGTCCTAACGCAGTCAAGTACTGAGGGGATGCATTGCCCGAACCAGGATTGACATCTGTGATCAATTGGGTGCCGGTGATCGTGCCATCGCTGCCCCACAATTCCTTGCCATGTGTGCCATCGCTGGCAGCAAAGAGCAGTTGGCCGCCCAGGGGCACCAGGTACTCTGGTGTGGCGGAACTTCCTCCCACATAGATTTCCAGCATGTTTGTGCCGGCTTCAGTGCCATCGCTAACCCACAGTTCCCGCCCATGGGTCAAGTCATGGGATGTAAAAAAGAAGATATCTCCCAGTTCAGTGAAATTATCCGGGACCACATTCGTCGAGCTCGTGTTAATATCTTTCACTTTCCAGGTGCCGGCGGGCGTGCCATCGCTGCGCCACAGATCACGACCAGTCAGGCCATCATCCGCGTTAAAGTATGCCACACCTTTGATCGCCATCGGGTTATCAGGATCAGAACTTAAAACCGGATCTGAGAGTTCAAACAGGCTGAAGGTGCCGTCAGGCGTTCCATCACTGAGCCATATTTCGGCATCGCTGGTGCTCTCAACCAGAGCGAAGAAAATCAACTGCTCACCCAATGCATTCAGTCCCGATGGCTGGGCGCTTTCCATCCCAGCATAGATATCCTCCACTAAGAGTGTACCCGCTTCGGTGCCATCGCTGACCCACAATTCCCGGCCGTTCGAGGAGTCATCGGCCGAGAAAAAGAACAGGCCGGCAGCCTGGGTAAAGTATTCAGGGCACGAAGATTCCGACCCATCGCCGGTCTGGTTGATATCCTTGAACAAGGTGGTGCCGGCCTCCGTGCCATCTGAACGCCAAAGCTCCTCACCATTCACCCCATCATCTGCGGCGAAATACAGCCAGCCTTCGTACACCAGCATGCGTTGGCCTCGCATCGAATCAGAGGCGGTATTATCGATATCCTTGACCATGTAAGTACCTTCGGGCGTGCCATCCGATGCCCACAACTCGCGGCCGTGCACGCCATCGTCGGCAGAGAAAAAGAGTCGCCCATCATAAACCGCCATGAGCGAGCTATCGATAGAAAGATTTCCACCAGGCACCACATCCTCAACCATGTGCGTGCCTTCTGGCGTGCCATCGCTGGTCCACAACTCGTCGCCATGCACGCCATCATCTGCCACGAAAAAGAGCATGCCATCCACATCGATCAACCCTCTCAGATCAGACCCATCCGTGCCCGTATAAATGTCACGCAGCAGCAGGGTGCCGCCTTCTGTGCCATCGCTGATCCACAACTCGGTGCCATAGGTGCTCTCCCAACCGGCGAAAAACAACACTGCATCCGCGCCGCTGCCAACCGTTGTCAGGTGATCGATTTGATTATCGGGGTCGGCAGACAGGTCTTTAACAATATGAGTGCCGCTGGGGCTGCCATCGCTGCGCCAAAGCTGGTTACCATTTGCAGCATCATAAGCAGAAAAATACAGTACGCCGTTCATATTTACCAGGTCATGGATGTATGCATATTCGTTACTCGGGTTCCCCGGAACAGTGTCCAGGGTCAGGCGTGTGCCTTGAGGCGTACCATCCGTCTGCCACAACTCCTTCCCATAATGATCGGTGGTGGCAACAAAAAAGAGCAGGCTGCCCACCACCACATAGCCACCAGGTTCAGACGAAGCACGCCCCGGTTCAATATCTTTGAGCAGGTAAGTGCCGGCAAGCGTGCCATCGCTGCGCCACAATTCAAACCCTTCGGCCTCGGTAGTGGCAGTGAAGTACAGCACCCCGTCCATCACTACGGCGCCTACCTCATCGTCGTTCACATTAGGATCGTAATCTTCACCAGGTGTGATATTGATATCCGCCACCAGGTACGGATCTGGGCCTGGGGAGGCTTCTACAATTTCTTGGGCCTGCGCCTGGAGGGGCATGCCGGCCCAAGCCGCGCTTAAGATCACAACAGCCAGCAGAAAACGAACAATGGGGGTGAGGGGGTCATTTTTTCTCCTTATAAACATGCCAGTCAATGACCAGGAAAGATTAAAAACGCCGCCAGTCTGGCGGCGAAAGTGGACACGGCTTAATTCCAGGCAGAGGAACAGGTCCCGCAAGATGAAAGTTTAGGGTGGGGGCGGGGCGGGCATGCCCTCCAGGCTGATATCATCGCAGTAAACGGGCGATAGGTTGCCCAGCGCATCGCGGTACTGCACGCTGACATAAAAGCCAACCCAGTTGATGGGCAGGGTAAAGGGGTAAGACAGCTCGGTCACAAAGGGCTGCCAGGCAATCTCTGCCAGATCGGCCTCGGCGCTGCACCAGCCCCCCGTACGAACGCGCATTTCGCTCACATCGGCGGCAGTGCTGACGGCATTGAAAGAGACCGAAACGTCGATCGTATCCCCGGCTGTACCGCCCGCAGCCGACCTGCCATCCTCGATCAGCACACCCCCGTTCACCGGGCTTTCTGAAACGGGGCTGGCAGGAACAGGCGTTTCCGTCGACACGGCAGGCGATTCAGAAACATCCGAAAGTACCGGCGGAACGGCCAGTGAAAGCCCGGGGATTTGCAGGTAAACGGCCAAAGGCTGTCCTTGCGCTTCAATGAGGGCATAAGAATACGGATATTGATTGACCAGTTCCCACACAAAGGCCAGGGCCTCGCCCCGGATGTAGAACGCGTCATCCGCCGGGTTCAGCTCAAAGCCGAAGCGTGCCGCATCCCAGACAGGCAGTGGATCGCCGGAAGCATCGGTGGCCGGGTACACCGTCAGGTAACCCAGCTCAGGCACAAAAACTTCTCCCACTGCTCCTGCCCCGCTGCTGACCTGGTTGAAGAGGTCGCCGTAGCCTTCCGGTCCATCGCCGAAGATAGCCTGTACGCTCTTGCTGGTTAAAAGGAGGTTGACCGTCAGGCGGTCAAAGGGTGGGTTATCGTAAGGCAGCATAGAAGTGTAAACGGCCTTCCAATTAAAAAAGCCGGCCTCGGCAAAGCTGCCAAGCAGGTTGTTCATCTGGTCTACCGTAAGCCAACCCTGCATCACCACCCGCGGGGTGCCGCTTGTGCCATCACTTTGCAGCCAAACCATGCGCCCGTCGCCGTACAGGCGGGCATGGGGGATGTAATTCTCAGAGAATCCATCCCCGCCTGTCCCGCCGGGAAAGCCATTGTTATGCAGAGCCTCAACGATGAGGGCCGTAGGTGAAGTATCCCAAGCGATTGGGGGAGGAGTCGGCTGGCCGCCGCGGCAAGCCAGCGCGACCAGGACCAAAACAAACAAGCCCGCCATCCATGTTTGTTTCACAAATTGATTATATCGCTATTTTTTACCGCGTATACCCTATTTCTCAAACGGGCGGGCAAAACGCTGGTCGAAAACACCGTTCTCTTTCAACATCTGGTCAAAATAGCTGTGCGCCAGCGGCAGGCGCAGGAAGAGGCGAAAAACCGGCCCCAGGATGGCCGGGTAACGCTCAGGACGGGCCACCTGCTGGAGGATCAGCGGATCGAGCCGCCCATCGACTGCCAGGCCGGCGCCCAACGCTTGCAGGTTTGTAAAGAGGTCTTTGTTCATATTGACAGGCATGACGCGCGTTCCTTCGCCGCCGCCCTTGACGATCGTCCCCAAGTAAGGGCTGCCCAGACGAGCCGCCAGCTTCTGCAGGTAACGCTCCACATAACGCGAGTGCAGCGCCTCAGGGAAGCCAGACTGCACCAACCCGGCCAGGGCCGGGTTATGCGGGCGGCCAACCAGGGGCTCAAGCGCCTCGATGAAATGCTTGGTCACGGCGGGCATCGAGTCGGTATAGAGCGGGAAGCCCAGCACGGCACATCCGGCATGGGCAAAGGCCTCCACGGCCTGGCTCGTCTCAGTCATGCGCACCAGGTGGTAGGTTTCAACCGGCCGCTCTACCCCTCCGGCATGGGCGAAGCCGTTGGCGATCTGCTCAAGCATGAGCGGCGTATTGCCCTTGCGGCCGCGCGGCGAGCCGTTGAACAGGCTCAACCGGGCAGGCGGGCGGATGACAGCGCCCGCAGTGGCAGGGGGCTGCTTGGGCAGGGGCAGAAGGCTGGGCTGAGAGGCCGTGATGCGCGCCGCCAGGCCGGCGGCGGGAGTCTCGGTGGTCAGGCTGAACTCCAGGCGGGTTTTGAAGTTCAGCGCTGTGCGGCAGAGGATATTGGTCACGATCTGCAGATCTTCGGCATCTGTGGTGGGCTCTTTCTCAACTAGCAGGCCCACGCGCGGCGAACGCGGGTAACGGCGCAGGTGGTGTGCCTCGCCCTGGTCCACTTCCATGTAAGGGTGGATCAGCGGCAGGTGTTTATCCTGGGCCATTTTGAAGCACTCGGTGAGGAAACCCATCTTGAGCGGCGACGCCCACAGGGTGAAGTCCGATTGGATCACGGCCTGGTCCATTTCCCGCGACGCGTCTTGCGAGCTGCACAGGCCGGGCGTTTTGACCCAGCAGCCCCAACAACCCACGCAGTGGCGGAGAGCAATGTCGCGCAGTGTAATGCAGGTGACCGCATGGCCGCTGCCCTCCAGGGCGGCCGATAAAGCTGCCAGGTAATCGTCGAAAGACGAGGGTTGGGGGTTGCCGTTTAAGATGGTGACTTTCATGCTATACACCTTATTTCCCAGAACTGAATGAATAGCGGATGGCATGCTTCGAACAGTTATCGACGCAGGTTCCGCACAGGATGCACTCGGAATTTTCCATTTTGCCAAGCTGAACCATGGCATTCACATCCAGGCTCATCGGGCAGTTGCTGGTGCACTTCTTGCAGTCGGCGCAGATTGAAGGATTGGACACCAGCCTGAGCGAGGGCCAGGCAAAGCGGTTGCGGAGCCAACGCCCCAGCATCATGAAAGGCGCCGTCCAGCAGATGGTATGGCAGCCGGCGCGCCGGCCAACCAAGGCCGCCAGGCCCACGAACAGGCCAATGACGATGTAATAGATGATGTAAGCAAGATAGGGCGCTCAGCCAAGCCAGCGACCGAGATGCCGCCTTGGGTATGGTACAGCAGGTCGATCGTATGGTAGCCGCCAGAGCGGATAACCAGGAAGACGATCAGAGCCATCCAGGGAATCCAAATCAGCCACTTGATCCAATCCAGCCGGCGGCCGTTGACTGACCGGTTGTTGACCGGCTCGACGATCTCTTGCATGCCGCCGCCCGGGCAAACCCAACCGCACCACAAACGGCCCAAGAACAGCGAAGAGAGGAACATCAGCCCAAACATTACCAGGCTGCCGTTCAAGATGCCGTTCGCCGCGCCGTCAATGATCACATAAGGCGAGAGATAGTTCATGGTGACGGGGAAAGAGAGAAAGGCCAGGATAACAAGCGCCTTGCGAATGCGTTGGCGGAGGGAAAGCTGGTGAAGCATGACAAAACTCCTTTACGCTTGGGGGACTTGCCCGTTCTTGATCCGTTCGATCACGCTCTCGGCCCAGGCCAGGTTGGCCCGCATGTTGGCAATGCCGTTCTCAAGGGTCAGCATCCAAAAGAAATGCTCGCGCGGCGAAGCTACTTCTTGCTGGTAAGGGCCAATTTGCGCAGGAACCTGGTCATACTGCGCCAGGATCGCGCGCATCATGGCTGCGAAGCCCTCAAACTTGGCCAGCACCTCTTCATCCGAAAGCTTGCCCGCAAAAAAGACCTGCACCAATGGGGCGCTGCGCGGCTCATCCATCGCCGGTGGGCCGCCCAGCCAGTTGACCAGTGCGGCCAGGCCTGGTTGGGTGATGTGATACACCTTACGGTCTGGGCGGTCTTCTTGGGCCACCTTTTCCATTTCCACGTAGCCCTGCTCGGTCAGGCGCGCCAGGGTGCGGTAGATCTGGCTTTGATCGGCCGGCCAAAAATGGCGCACCGAAACATCGAACATCTTCTTGAGGTCATAGCCGGTAGAAGGATGGTAGCTGAGAAAACCCAGGATGGCGAAATCTAGCGACATTATAGAACAACTCCTATATATGTTATATCCTATATTGTATCAATCCCATAATACATCCGGTTGGCCTGCCTGTCAAGAGCAAGATGATGCCAACTTGGGTCAAGCGAAGAGGCCAGTAAGAGACGCCCCCACCGGCCTCCAACTCATCCACACAAAACTGAAAATCGCGTTATAATTCAGCGCACTATTTTTTGGGGCGAAGCATCCATGCAGTTGCGGATGCTTCTTTTTGATGCAAGCCCGATCCTCTCGGAGGAGATGGATGACACAAATGCCATCCACCGCCCCCAGCTAAGCAGGTATATTATGATCACAGAACGAACCGATTTACGCAACATTGCCATCATCGCCCATGTTGACCACGGCAAAACCACCCTGGTAGATGGGCTGCTCAAACAGGCGCGCGTTTTCCGCGAGAACCAGCAGGTCGCCGAACGAGTGATGGATTCGAACGACCTGGAACGGGAGCGCGGCATCACCATCCTGGCCAAAAACACCGCCATCTCCATCTGGGATGCAACAGCCTCACAGCAGGTCAAGATCAACATTGTCGATACGCCCGGGCATGCCGATTTCGGCGGCGAGGTGGAACGGGTGATGAACATGGTGGACGGCGTTCTCTTATTGGTAGATGCCGCCGAAGGCCCCATGCCGCAGACGCGTTTTGTGCTCAAAAAAGCGCTCGAGATGGGCCATCGCGCCATTGTGGTGATCAACAAAGTGGATCGCAAAGATGCCGAGCCAGAGCGCGTCCTGAACCAGACCTTCGACCTGTTCATCGAACTAGGCGCCAACGACGAACAGGCTGATTTCCCCATTATCTATGCGAATGCAATCACCGCCCAGGCCGGCCTGACCCCCATCCTGGGGCCTGATTTGCAGCCCCTCTTCCAGGCCATCCTGCGCCACATCCCTGGCCCCAAGGTTGACACTGAGGCGCCCCTGCAGATGCTGGTCACCACCCTGGGCTACGACGATTACCGCGGCACCACGGCTGTGGGACGCATCTTTTCTGGTCACATGCAGGTGGGGCAGGCCCTGACACGCATCACCGTTGAAGGCGAGCAATTGCCCGAGCGCGCCCGTTACCTGTACATTCACGAAGGGCTGAAACGGGTGGAAGTGGAGCAAGCCAATGCCGGCGAGATCGTGGCCCTGGCTGGGCTGGAAGGCATTGGCATCGGTGAGACACTGGCTGACCCTGAAAACCCCGTGGCCCTGCCCCCCATCCACGTCGAGGCGCCCACTGTACGCATGACCTTTGGCGTCAACACCTCGCCCTTCTCAGGGCGAGAAGGTCGCTGGAACACCTCCCGCAAGCTGCGCCAGCGCCTGTTCGATGAACTGCGCTCAAACGTGGCCCTGCGCGTGGCCGAAACCGAAACCGCCGACACCTTCCTGGTCTCAGGGCGCGGCGAACTGCACCTGGCGATCTTGATCGAGACGATGCGCCGCGAAGGCTACGAATTCCAGGTCTCGCGGCCCGAGGTGATCTTGCGCGAGGACGAAGATGGCGAGCTGTTAGAGCCATTTGAAGAAGTGCATATCGAAACCAGCCCCGAGACGGTGGGCGTGGTGGTCGAGATGTTGGGCGGGCGGCGCGGCAAGATGTTGGACATGCAAGACACCCAAGAAAACAGCGTCCGTCTGAAATACTTAGTCCCCACGCGCGGCCTGCTGGGTTTCCGCTACCAATTCCTGACCGCCACGCGCGGCGAAGGGATCATGCACACCCTGTTTTACGATTACATGCCCCTGGCAGGGGCCATGGAAACACGCGCCACCGGCTCGCTGGTGGCCTGGGAGCCGGGCACAACCACCTCTTACGGGCTAAAGAATGCCGAAGAGCGCGGCTGGTTGTTCTATGGCCCGGGCGTGGATGTATACGAAGGCATGGTGATGGGTGAACACCAACGCCCTGGCGATCTGACGGTGAACGTGTGCAAGAAGAAGCACATGACCAACGTGCGGGCGGCGCGCGGCGAGATGGAAATCCGCCTGACTCCCCCACGCCAGATGAGCATCGATGAAGCGATCGAATACCTGGCCGATGACGACCTGCTGGAAGTGACCCCCCAAAGCTACCGCATCCGCAAGCGCATCCTGAATACGCACGAACGCGGCCGCCTGCACAAGCTGGCAAAGCTAGAACGAGAAGATTAGAGGCTGACTACCGTACGGCGACCAGATCGGATTGGAACAGTTCGATCTGCCCGGCCCTCAGGCTGGCAAGGACTGCCGCCTCATCACACACCCCATCCGGCAGGATATTGTAATAATTGCCCAGGCGCTCACTGCTGTGAGCGTCTGTGTTACTCAGCAGGCGCAGGCCCAGGCGGGCCGCAATGGCACGGATCTCAGCCTCGGCAGAGGGCGGAGTATTATATGAATGCAGCTCGATTGCATCGGGCGGGTACTGCTCGATATCTGCCGTAATGGCGGTATGGTAGCGGTAAGGGTGCGCCAGGATCAGAAATCCCCCGCCGCCACGCACACATTGATAGAGCGCCGGATAATCCCAATCCACGCGCTCAAGAGCGGGGTCGAACTGGCCCAAAACCAAAAAATCTTCCCCATCGGCAGTCACTTCGATGCCGTTAAAAATGAAGAATGGGGCGTAACGCTGGTTCAACTCTGCCAGGTGGGTAGACGGGCAAAAGTGGTAATGATCGGTAAAGTAGATAGCATCCAACCCGGCAGCGACGGCGGCCCGGATCTGCTCTTCTTCGGTCGCGCGGCCGCAAGGAGAACGGTCACGTGTGTGCACGTGGAGATCGATTTTCATAAGGGGCAATTATAGCGCATAGATCAAAATTTTACTCCCCAATAATCGAGTACAATTGCAAAAATATTTAGAGTGAAGAAAGAGACCCTTATGCACCGTATCTTACCCGTATTGACCATCCTGATCCTGCTCTCGTTGGCCTGTTCAACCCTGGCGCCAACCCAAGAGCCCTTACCGACCAGCACAGCCGTGGCCGAAATTGCCACCGCCCAACCTTCTTCGACAACACCGGCTGATGAGCCGACTGCCACCCATGCGCCCGCCACACTTGCCCCCACCGCAGATGCCGGGACGGCTGAAGGCACCCCCACCGCCGAGACAAGCAGTGATACATTAGACCCAGCCATCGCGGCGCAAATGGATCAAATCCAACAGGACGTGATCGATCTGCGCGGCCTACAGCCCAACGGCTCGTTCAGCCGCGCCCTGCTGACCCCCGAAGAGCTGCGCCAAAAGGTGCTGGACGATTTCTTCTCCGATTACAGCGCAGAAGAAGCTGCTGAAGATGCGGCTGTACTATCAGCCCTGGGCCTGCTGGAACCGGATTTTGACCTGATGAACTTCTACATTGATCTATACTCTGAGCAGGTAGCCGGTTATTACGACCACGAAACCCGTGAGATGTACGTGGTTTTGGGAGAGGGTTTCAAGGGCACCGAACGCATGACCTACGCCCACGAATACACCCACGCCCTGCAAGACCAGACTTACGATATTGACGACGGCCTGGAATACAACGAAGACACTTGCAAAGACGATTCCGAACGCTGTGCGGGCATCCAGGCATTGATGGAAGGCGACGCCACCCTGTCAGAATACTTGTGGTACTTTAGCTACGGCACCCCGCAAGACCAGCAAGATGTAGAGTCTTTCTACGACTCTTACGAAAGCCCGGTTTACGACAGCGCCCCACCCTTCATGCAAGAGGATTTCCTCTTCGCCTACACCTACGGCCTGAGCTTCACCATGGGCCTGTGGCAAGAAGGCGGCTGGCCGGCGGTAGATGCGGCGTACGTCGACCTGCCGGATTCGACCGAGCAGATCATGCATCCCGAGTTGTACCCAGATGAAACCCCAATTTCCGTCGTCATCCCCGTAGATCTGACCGGCACGCTGGGCACCGATTGGAGCGAGATTGACAGCGGTTTGATGGGCGAGTGGTACACCTTCTTGATCTTGGGGCGCGGTATCGACCCCAATTTCCAGGTTGACGACACCACCGCCTTTGCCGCCGCGGCAGGCTGGGGCGGCGACGCCTACCAGGTCTTTCAGAACGCCGCCACCGGCCAAAGCGTGCTGGTGATGGTCACCACCTGGGACAATGGAAGTGAACGCAGTGAGTTCGTTCAGGCCTTCCAGCAGTATGGCGACAAACGCTTTGGCGTACCGGCCGTTCAAGAAGGCGACGACCTGCTGTGGGAATTTACCGACGGCTTCAACGGCCTGTATCTGGATACAGGTGTCTCTACCATCTGGATCTTGGGGCCAGACCGGGCGACGGTTGAACTGGTGGCCGACGCACTTTCAGTGCGATAAAACCCCAAAAATAAGATGGGGTGGAGCTAATGCTCCACCCCATCTTATTTTTGGAAATTCTTTTTCAGCCAGGTGACCGCCGGGCGGATATCCACCCGGGCGGCAAGCTCCTTCAGGCGTGGGATTTGGGCCAGGTCGCCCAGGTCGATTGGCTCAGGCAAGACCGGGTCAATGCGCTGGTAACGGCGCCCGAGCAAACGGGCAGCCTGGTAATCCGGCACATCCACGCTCCCTTCTAGCATGATGTCAATGAGCGGGCGTGCCCACTGCGTCCAACCCCAATCAGCGCTTTGAGCATTCAGATGGCGAGCATAACGGCCGGTGCCCACCGAGAGCAAAGCCACCTGCGTCAAGCGGCGGCCGCCGGTGCCGGCATCCAGGGTTTGGGCCAGGGCGCACATGCTGGGATTATTGGCCACCACCCCGCCATCAATATACCCCTGGTAAACGGGGAAGTAGCTGGGGGCCGCGGATGTACGCAAGGCCACATCCACCACTTTCTCATCACCATCACTGCCGGGGCCGGGGAAGTTATGGAAGAACTTAGGCTTCCAGGTGCGCTGTCCATCCAGCACGCGCGGATTGCCGCCGCCGTTATCCAGATCAAAAGAAGAGATCAAGACCCGTCGCGGCAGTTGGCCCAGGGTTTGCTCCCCAAACTCGGCCTGTAGTACATGCTTCAACCCGGCATTCGTGTATTCGGCGCCGAAGGCATTGCCGGCATCTTTCAAGTCATCCAAGAGCGAGTCGGCAAAGACCTCAGGGCCATCCCGTTCGTACATACAGGCCGCTTCAGATGGGGTTTTGCCCGCTGCCAACCCCAACGCCAGGATGCCCCCGGTGGAGCTGCCGGCAAACAGGTCTACCATGCTCAAAAAGCCGGGATAGGCCTCTTCCAGGCGTTCCAACAGGACCGCGGTAAGAATGCCACGGATACCGCCGCTGTCTAACGAGAGGATGCGGAATTTGACCATCGCGCGTCTTCTCCTCTAAGGCAGGTTTTCGAGCACAAAATGGCGCTGGCGCAGGGCTGCGCGGTGGAAGTGCACCCAACGCGAGTTCCAGAAATTGGGGCGCGAGCGCAAAGGCAGCATCTGGTACCAATCTCGTTCGCTGTAGCCATCCCAATCCACGTCACCTTCCAGGGCTTCGCGCCGCCAGGTTGAATGGTCATAGGCGTACAGCTCACCGGCTGAGCTGAACCAATCTCCAAAGGTCTTCTGCCAGGCCTGGCAGCGCAGATCCAGGTTCTTTTCTTGATACGAACGGTAGGCGCGCAGATTGGAACGATCGAGCGTAGTGGGCTTCTTGCCAGGGTCGGCAAACAGCGTGCGGAGCTGGGGCTCCAGAACGTTCCAGGGCACAAGCGGAGAAGGGCTGATCTTATCGACTGGCACCAGCTTATGGTAGATCGAGCGCGCGGCGTGGATGAACAACTCAACATTGTCGCGTTCAATCTGCCGGCGTTCAGGGGTGCAAAGATAGAAGCGCCATTTTTGATAAGACAGATCGGGGAAGTGCCCGGCCTCAGCATGGCCAATTTGGGGAAGAATATCGAAAAGCAGGTTCTCTGCCAGGGGGTGATCCCAGCGGCGCGTCTCACGATGATACGTCGAAATCTCTTCCACGTCATTTTCGCCGTGCTCCTTGCGCCCCGAAAAATCCTGGTGCGCCCAAGAATCGGCATACGCATGCAAGGCCACGCCAATGCGGCAAAGGCGGCGGGTATTCTCTTCCAGGGGTTCCTTGCAGGCCTGGTCGATCAACAGTTCCGTAAAGGGCGAGCCCGGGCGGGTGATAAAGGAGAAATTTGGCGCAAGGGGGTCAAAAGGCCTGGCAGGCAAGAAGTGAAAGGGAATCCAAACCCGTTTCTGGGCCGACCAGGCCAGGCTGGCAACAGCATCCAGGCCCTGGTAGCAGGTGCAGACGGGGTCGAACTTCAAGTAGCCCCCGCCAATGTCAATCCGGATCAGCTCGCTCTCGGTGGCGTTATCCACATATTGAGAAGCATAAGCGATCGTCAGGGCGTCGGCGGGGTTAAAGCCCGCCGCACGGCACAAGACAGCAATGGCGAAATAATGGAAATCCTTTTGCATTTTGGCTCCTCCCGTTTCAATTCTTCAGTAGGTCTTCAAGGGTATCCACCAGGCCCATCCCCCGCCCCTCGGCCCACTGCTCAATGCCCTCCCAGAAGGCATTCACCGCCCGCATGATCGGCTGGGAGCGGGCCAGCCGCCCAGACATCACCAACTGCGCCAATTCAGCATACCCGGGCGGGGCACCGGGCAGGGTCAACGATTCATCCCACATGCAGGAGGTGGTGGTAAAGAGGTGGTGGTTAGCCAACCCCACCAGGCAGGCCCCAGCCCTGGCCAGTTCTAACGTATAGTAAGGCAGCACCACCCGGTTGCCGGCCGCATTTGCATTGCGCAGTTTGCCCACCAGCTCGTAGATCGTGCCAATGATCAGTTCTCGCATGGCAAGCTCAAAGGCTTGGTCTGAGTGGTCAAGGGCCGCGGCGCGCAAGCGAGGGAAGAAAGCATCTGGATCGTAGAGCGCTTCCACGTTAACCACCCCGCCGTGGGTGATGGGCCATTCCCCCTCCACCTGGGCCGCCCAGCGCAGCAGCACATCCGCGCTATTGACGTCCACCTCAGCTTTCCAAGGCCCGTTTGACCACTCATAACAGGTCTCAATCCCATCCCCGCGTAACACACAGTGCATCTCGATATCCGAGAAGGGGCCGTCGGTGCCACGCGCCAGCGAGCCGTACACGCCCAGGGCCAGCAGGTCGGCGGCATAATGCGCTCGGACGGCAGATGCAATCCGGCGCATATTTTCCAGGCGCTCATCGTGTGCAATCGGGCAAGGCCCCTTCATGGCATCACCACCTGCGAAATCATTCCATCCACCGCCACCACCCACAGGCTGTCGCCGGCAGGGATAAGGGTCAGGATAGGCACGCCCGGCGTATCCAGGTCAAGCACCGCCATCACCTGTCGGCTGGCTGTGTCCACACCAAGCAGGCGGGCACCCTGAGCCACCCACAAACGCCCAGCCACATAAGCGGCCTGAGAACCGCACACCCCCAGCACATCCCCATAAGGGCCGGTATCCGGGTCCACCGCCAGGATGCTGTAATCGCCATACATGCCCTGCACCGGCACCCACAGCACTTGCAGCTTCTCATCATAAGCCGGGGCATTGGGGAAAGTTTCTACCGGCATCTCGATATAGGAGTGCATCGCTTGTGCTAGCGGGTCGATGCGCACCAGGTGCATGCCGCCCATGGCCTCGACCGCCGCCCAAACCCAGCCGCCGCCATAGGACAGGCCGCGCACGTAGAACGAATCGAATGCCACCGGCGGAGCCCAAAGCGGGTTAAGCATGCCATCCACCGGGCTGGCTGTGCTGGGGTCATAGGCTTGCAGTACGGCGCTCTCTGATCCCTGGAAGGCCGCCCACAAAGTCTCGCCGTCGCTGGCCAGGCCTTGCAGATCCGTGTAACCCTCATCCGCCGGGCCAAGCAGCGCGTACATACCGGCGTACAATTCGGACGAGTTGGGATCAAAAGCATCGGCCATGCCAAAACCACGCGCCGAGAGCCACAACCAGCCGTTGCCAGCCGCGCCCAGCTCGGTAGAGCCAACGCCATAAAAAGATTGGGCCGCTTCCAGGCTCTCTGCCTGGTAAGCCGGGGCCGGCTGCGCTCCGGCGGCGAACAACACATTCCAGGTGGCTTCATCCAGCGTGCCGTTCGCCTCCAGGCCGTTCACTTCCTGGAAGTGCCGCACAGCATAAGCCGTCTGGAGGGTATAAAAAGGCGAGTTCGACCAATCAACATCATGGCAGATTTCGTAACCCAGCTCTTCAAGGCGGTCTTTGACCTGGGAACCCATCTCGTAGGGCACGGGCGGGTCCACATACGCATACACCTGGCCGGGATAGGCCAGGCTGGCCCCCTCCAGAGGTGGGTCACCAGGGGGTACAGGGGTAGGCGGCAGAGAAGTGGCCGAAAGCTGGGGTTCGGGGAAGGGCGTGGGCGATGGCTGAACCAGCTCAGAGGCCAGGGCGGGCGTGTGGGTTGGGGTCTGGGCGGGCGGCACCGGGCCGGTTGGCCCGCTCAGCAGGGTCTGGCAAGAGAGCGAAAGCAGCAAGGGAATTACAAACCAGGCCAGCCCAAGAGACGACTTACGGGTACGGGAATGAGGCATCGTGGGTTCCTCCATTCGATCAAGTCCCGTTGTGCGGGTATGTACCAGCAAAACCGTTTCCGAACGAATTGACGCGCGTTAATTCTACCCCACTTGCGCCCTGAGAAAAGCCTCAACTTGCGGCAAAGAAGGCAAAGCGGCCCGCCCACCCAGCGCCTGGCTGTTGAGCGCCGCCACGGCGCTGGCCAGGGCCGCCGTTTGCCGCAGGGGCAGGCCGCGCAGCAGGCCGAACAAAAAAGCCCCGTGGTAGGCATCGCCACAGCCGGTCGTATCCACCACCTGGGGCATACAAAAGGCCGGTTGGTGGAAAGAGCCCGCCGCCTTGGGGAAGACCCAACTGCCATTGACACCATCTGTGATCACTACCAAAGACGGGCCTTCGGCCAGCAGGGCCTGGGCGGCAGGCCGGATGGCATCGCAAGCAGTGTATTCGGCGGCAAAGGCGCGCGCCACGATACAGATATCCACCAGGGGCAGCAGTTGGCGCAGGTCAGGGCGGTAACGACCGGCTCCACCGTCAAATGAGACCCGCACCCCGGCCTGGCGCGCCAGGTCGGCGGCGTGCAGGCAGGCCGCCCAATGCCGGCCGTTGAGATGCAAAAAGCGCGCCCCCTGCACCAGCGCGGCGGGCAGCTCTTCTGGCAGCAGATCACCGGCGTTCTTGGGCGAATAGACAATCGCCCGTTGGCCGCTGCCCGCCTGCACCAGGATCGAGGCCAGGCCCGAAGACTGGCCCGGCCGGCGCACGATGAAACGCGTCTCGACGCCCAGGGCGGCAAACTCATCCAAGATCTGCCGGGCGCGCCAATCATCCCCCAGGGCATCCAACATCGCCGTACGCGCCCCCAGGCGTGCCAGGGCCGCCAACGCGCTGGCTACCGGGCCGCCGCCCTGCACCCCCATCGCCAGGGCCGGCTGGGTATCATCGCCGGTCGGGAAATGTTCCACCAGGGCCAGGATGTCGACGGTAGAGACACCCAGGCCTACCACATCATAATTGTGCGAGGCAGGAAACGTCATTGGCATCACCCCATGCTTAGCTCATACGGGGTCAGCCTGCCGGAGCCAGGGCAAAAAGGTCAGGATGGCAGGCGCCAGCAGCCCCAGGGTAGCTACCCCCAACCAGGGATTAAAAGGAGGCAAGGCCAGGGCAGGGTATGGGCTGTACCACAGGCCATCTTGGGCCGCCGGTTGGAGGTAAGCCGCCAGGACCAAGAGCACGCCGAAGCAGGCCAGGCTGTCCCAGGCTGACCAGCGCCAGCGCCGGTAGCTGCTGCGCGGCATACTGCGGCCCATGGCCCACAAGCCGCCCAACACCAGGGCCGCCCCGCCGGCAGCCAGCACACCCCCCAGCGGGCCGCCATACCCGGTCAAATCCAGCAGCCAGCCGCCCATCAGCAGCAGCATACCAGGCAAGATCGCCAGGCGCGGCGAGAGCCAGGCGCGGCGGGCAGTGCCAGGCTGCGTGGGTTGGCTGGCGAAGCCGCGCGCCGTCATGGCCTCGGCAAGCTGTAGGGCGTGCTCCAGCCCGCTGACCAAGAGCGGCACCAACAGGGGCAGCCAGTCGCGCAGGCCGCGCAAGCGGTGGCCGCGCACCGCCTGCGCCTCACGCACTTGCTGGAACTGGCGCAGGGTGGTGGGCACATAGGTCACTGCGATCGAGGCAATGACCGCCACCGGATAGTAGGTGCGCGGGATCATGCGCACCAGGGACTGCACCGGCAGCACCTGGTTCAGCAGGGCAAATGCAGCAAACATGCCCGCCAAAGCCAGGCCGTTAATGGCCCCGTAAACCACCCCTTCGAGAGTCACCGGACCGCTGAAGAGCGGCAGGCGTCCCGGGATGGTGAACAGGCGCGTCTGGCCTACGTGCGAGGTAAAGGCGTTAAAGAGCGCTGCCAGGCCAATGACCAGGAGGGCAAATTTGAAGGGAGAGATGGGGCGCAGCCTGCCCGCCGCGGCAGAGGCATCTCCAGGCCCGGCAGTGCGCCAGGCCTGGGCCACCAAAAGCAGGCACAGCCAGATGAGGAGCAAATACAAGGGGTTGCGGGTGACCGAAAGCGCCACCAACGCCCCCGCCAGCCAGGCGCCCCAGGCCCAGGGATGCATCAATTTGCCACCGCCTGGTACACAAAGGTGAACCGCTGGCGAAAACGGCGCAGGGCTCGCAGCACCGGTGCCCCAAAGGCCAGCACCAGCAGCAGGTTGCCCAGGGCGGCTGCCAGGTCCCAGGCCAGAGAAGTAGCCAGGTAAAACACAGCATAGCGCTGTAGGGTTGGCCAGAAGCCCAATCCCGCAGACCAGGATTGGGCTTCTGGCCCGATGATGAAAGGCCACTCCCACAGGTTCATCAGCGCACCGTACAAGAAACCCCAACCCACGCTGAACACGGCCAGGGTGGCAATTTCAGCATGCCGGCCCAGGGCTGGGGCAGCAGCCTTGGTCAACTGGCGCGCCAGGGGGGTGCTCAGGCCAACCCACCCGGCAGTGAACATCTGGGCGGGCAGCCAGGGGCCAACCCCGCCGGTCACCAAAGCCGAGACAAGCATGGTCAAGGCGCCCATCAAAAAGCCCACCCGTCCCCCAAAGACATAGCCGGTCAGGATGATCAGGAAGAAGACCGGCGTGAAGCCTCCCGGGCCGGGAAGGGCTGTCTCTACAAAGCGCAGCACCGAATTGATCGCCACCAACACACCCAGCAAAGCCACCAGCTTGGTCTGCATGCCTTGCCCCTGGGCTTCGGCCAAGAGCACCAACAGGCACAAGCCCACCAGGGCCGTCATCAGGCCCGGCATCTCACCCAGGCGCATGCGCCCAGGGGCTGCCTGCCCTGCCAGCGCCGGTAAGAAGAAGGGGTAGAGCAGGGCCAGCAGGCCAGACAGGGTGCTGACCAGGAGGATGGTGATATCAAGCAGGCGGGCGCGCATAAAAGCCTAACTTCTTTCCTTGCGGCGCAGGATGAGGAGCGCCGCCCCCAAGATGCCAGCCAGGCCCGCAAAAGCCAGGTAAGCGGCAACCGGCTGGCTTTTTTCTACCGCCTGCTCGGGCTCAGTCGTGGGCGCATCGGTAGGCAGGGCAGTCGGCAAGGCAGGTTCTGGGGTGGGCGTCAAAGTGGCCGCGGGCGCCGTGAGGCCAGGCTCAGGATAGGCCACCTCAGCGATCACCGGGACGACCACCGCCGGTTCAGGGTATGCAGTGGGGGCAGCGCTGGCGGCATCACCGCCGGCTGTATCGCCGCGGCCCAGGTAAGGGCAGACCTGCGCGAACGCGTCGGCACCCAGGTCTTGCGGCGGGTCTCCGCCCCCCCACACCCAGGCTTGCAAGCTGCCATCTTGGGCCAGGTTCTGGTCCATGCCAGCCACCGCGTAAGCCCAACCCTCTGCGCTGGGCTGCCAGTAAGACCAATAATCCGGCATGCCGCAGAAGCAGTCAGAGGCCAGGCAGCCCACCCCGCCGATGCCGCAGGCGGCTGTGCCCAGGGCCGGGTCAGTGACTGTTTCCAGCGGCAGGCCTGCAAGCTGGAGCAGTTCCAGGCCAGTCAGGGCATCGCTGCTAAAGGGGACGCAGGCGGTAAACCGCTCTCCACTGCTATATTGCACCAACAGGGCGGCATGAGAGCCAGGCGCTTGCGGCAAGAAAGCTGTCAGCGGTTCACCCAGGCCGATCAGGGCATCGGCGGTGGAATAAGCGTTGACATAGGTGCCGCCGATGCTACCATCCTCTTTTTGCATTCCCAGCAAAGCACTGAGCGGATCGCCTTCGGCAGCAGACCAGGCAGCCGGGTCTTGCCCGGCGGCCCGGATGGCCTGCAAAACCCAGCCGGTGGTATCGGCATTCAAGGGGTCGGTATCCCAGGCCGGGCGCCAGCCGCCGTTCGGAAGCTGGGTGGTCTTGAAGAAATTCAGCGCATCCTGGATGCGGCTGTCGGCAGGGCCCAGGTTGCGGCTGGAAAGCAAGGCCACCACCACCAGGGCGGTGGTGTCAGGGTCGCCCGCCCCCCAACTGCCGTCGGCAGATTGGGTGCCGCTGAGATAGGTGGTGGCCTGGATGGGGACCGGCCGACCGGCCAGGCTGAGGCCCAAGATCGCCCAGGCCTGGCCCAGGTCTGAAGCCGCCCCGCTGGACCAATCCTGGCTGGCGGTGGTGCTGTAAGCGCCGCTGGCAGGCTGGAAGCTGGCCTCCAGCTCAGCCGCCAGATCTACCCCACCCAGCGGGGTGGCCTCGGGGTTGGCGATGGAAGCGGCACTCAAGAGCAGGCCGGCGCGCCCCGGGAAGAGCAAGCCGTTCTCATCATGCACGTAAGCAGCGGCCTGCCCGGCCAGGTAAGCGGGCAAAGTGCCACCCTCTGCCGAGGTCAGAGCATCGGCAGGCAGGCCGTGCAGGGCCAGGGCCAGGGCGGTGCGGGCACTGGTATCGGGGTCAGACACACCGCTGAAGCCCAAGATGCCGCCATCTGGCTGCTGCTGCGTTTGCAGGTAGGCCAGGGCTGGGTCAGGGGCCTGCTGTGGATCGGCAGAAGCCTGGGCCGCCAAAGGCGGCACTGCCAGCCAGGCCAGGGCCATCAGCATGGCCAGGCAGAGGATCGTAGGGATAGTATATTTTTTTGAATTCATTATTTATTCCAATCTTAAGTCAACTTGATATGAAGCATATGATCTGTGAAGCATGTGAACAAAAAACCCCTGCCGCAAAAGACAGGGGAGGATCAGGTAAATGTGCCCATATGATGCGTTCCCAACTCCTTTCTGCGAGGCTCGGTGAACCCAACCCAGTCGGGCGACCTGGCTGTTGGCCGGGCCACGAAGGCTCGACCAATTACAGTTGCGCAACAGCGCCGGACTTGCACCGGCTTCGCCGGGCTTCTAAACATCTCAGAAGCCGCCTGCCCATCCGGGGGCAGAACACCTGGGTTGGAAAGTATATGGTGATCGCGAAGATCACGTTGAAGGGTTATTGTATGCGGGCTGGTAAAGCCCGTCAAGGGCTGCCCAAAAAAGAACCAATTTGGGCAGCCCCTTGAAATTCTTATCTTTTGACCATGTCGGCCGCTTCAAAGCCGGCCAACAGCGCAGTGCGGTTCATGTCTTCTGTGCCCTTTGGGGCGCGTGCCAAAACCGCCTTCTCGATCGACATACGAGAAACAACATCCGTCAATCCCACCAGCACCCCCAAAGCCACCACGTTGGCCGTGATGGTGCGCCCGGTGCGCGCTTCTGCCAGTTGGGTGATGGGGATCTTGACCGCCTTATTAGAAGGGATGCGGCCAACCTTTTCTTCATCAACGATCAGCAGGCCGCCTTTCTTGAGGTTGCCGGCGTATTTATCACAGGCTTCCTGGCTCATTGCCACCAGCACATCTGCGTTGATCACCTCGGGATGGTCGATCTGGCCGTTCGAAATGACCACTTCAGCCTTGCTGGCGCCGCCGCGAGCCTCGGGCCCATAGACCTGGGTTTGGGTCACATTTTTGCCATCATAGATGGCGGCGGCCTCAGCCAGGATGATCGCCGCCAGGATCATGCCCTGCCCGCCCTCGCCTGCCAGGCGGATCTCGGTGCGGTCGTTTTGGATAGTCTTGGTCATGTGATAGCTCCTTTAACGCCCGCCGATTGATTGCTGAACCTGGTCGATGAGCTGCTGATAGCGTGCCGTGTACTCAACCCGCTCGACATCATGCAGCACACCGCGCACGATCTTGTTCTCGCGTTCCTCGGGTGCCAACTTCTGAGCAGCCGCCTGGGCCATGCTGGTCTCTTTCAGTGCACGCATCATATCCACGGCGGTGCCGAGCTTATTCAAGCGACCGTAACCAGTATGGCAGTAGCTGACCGCCTCCACCAGGCCAAAGCCGTCCTTGCGGATGGCCTGCTCGATGTAACGCTCCAATTCTGCCGCGTGATACACCGTGCTGCGCGCCACATAGCTGGCGCCGGCCGCCTGGGCCAGCTCGCAGATGGGCATGGGCGGCTCGATATTGCCGTAAGGGGCCGTGGTGGCGCGCCCGCCAATCGGCGTGGTGGGGCTGTATTGGCCGCCGGTCATACCGTAGATATTGTTATTGACCACGATGGCGGTGATGCCGATGTTACGGCGAGCCGAATGGATGAAATGGTTGCCGCCAATTGCCAGCGCGTCGCCATCTCCCATGATGGTGATGACCTTCAACTCGGGCCGGGCGATCTTGAGTCCGGTGGCAAAAGCCAGTGCCCGCCCATGCGTGGTGTGCATGGTGTTGAAATCCATGTAAACGGGCATACGCCCGGTACAGCCAATCCCCGAAACCAGGGCCACGTTGTCTTTTTCAAGGCCAATGTTGTCAATTGCCCGGATCAGGGCACTCATGACCACACCAATGCCGCAGCCGCTGCACCACACATTGGGGAATTTCTTGGATGGTCGTAAGTATTCGTATGCGGTATGTTCTTCGTGTTGTGCCATATTAACTGCCCTCGATCGCATCCAGAATCTCTTGCGGGGTGACCATTTCACCATTGGCCCGGTTCACGCGCACCACCTTGCTGCGCCCTGCCACGCGTTCCACCTCCAGCGCAAGCTGCCCCAGGTTCATCTCGGGCACAATAATGCGCCGGGCAGTGCGGGCCATGCGCGCAATCACTTCTTCGGCAAAGGGCCAGATGGTAAGCAAGGTGATCTCACCAACCTTCAGGCGGTGCTGGCGAGCCAACTTGACGGCGTGACGCGCACTGCGCGCCGAAGCGCCGTAAGATACCACAACCGTCTTATTCGTCGGGTCCCAGTCTTCTTCATACAAAACGATATCGTGCAGGTTACGCTCGATCTTGCGGTGCACGCGCTTGATCCAGGGGTCAATTTCATCCAGGCGTTGGGTTGGGTAGCCATGCGGATCGTGGAAGAGGCCCGTGATGTGATAGCGATAGCCATCGCCAAAATTGGCCATGGGCGGCACATCGCTAAGGGAATCGCCGTAGGGCTTGTACCATTCCGGCGGCACATCGGTGGCGATCCGGTCAACGCGTTCGATCGCATCGAAATCGGGCATGTCAAACTTCTCACGCATATGCCCAATCACCTCATCCAACAGCAAGATGACCGGGGTGCGGTATTTCTCAGAAAAATTAAAGGCTTTGACGGTCAGGTCAAAAGACTGGCTGACCGAGGTGGGGCAGAGGGCGATGATGGGATGATCGCCATGCGTGCCCCAGCGAGCTTGCATCACGTCACCTTGCGAGGCACTGGTGGGCTGCCCCGTGCTGGGCCCCAGGCGCTGCACATTCACGACCACACAAGGCACCTCGGTCATGGCAGCGTAGCCAATGTGTTCTTGCATCAGCGAGAAACCAGGGCCGCTGGTGGCGGTCATTGATTTCAGCCCGCCAACCGATGCGCCAATACAAGCCGCCAGGCTGGCAATCTCATCTTCCATCTGGATGAACTTCCCCCCCACCTTGGGCAGCTCACGCGAAAGCATCTCTGCCACTTCTGTGGATGGCGTGATGGGGTAACCCGCATAAAAGCGACAGCCGGCGGCGAGTGCGCCCCAGCCGACAGCATCGTTGCCTTGCATCAGTTTGACGGTCAAATTATCCTCCTTGTTTTGACAAAATAGAACCAAACATAGGGCAGCTTCAAGATCAAGGCGCTATTTTCTTGACCACAATGGCAAAATCAGGGCAGTGTGTATCGCACCAGTGGCAAGCGGTACACTTTTCTGGATGGACAACCACCGGATGATCCGTATCATCCAGGGCAAACACCCCCGTGGGGCAAAAAGCCACGCAAATGCCGCAGCCCTTGCACCAATTGGCGAAGATGGTCACCTGGCCGCGCGGGCCTTTCTTCGCCTGGGGGGCAGCCGCAGGCGTAGCTGTCTTTTCTACAGTCACTTGCTCATCTGTCATCGCTCACCATCCTTATCAACAAGTAATAGATGAAACGCGGGGCATTACGAATGGGTTAAACCCATTCATAACGCCCCACCTCGTGATCAATTGGAATGCTCGATCATACATTTGTCATTATACACGCTTCTACATGGGCAAGTAACCGAAGAAACTCCACATTAAAGCGTGAATTCCGTCACGTCAAGTGACCAGGCGCGGGCTTTTTCGTAGGCATGGGCGGCGCGCAGCAGGCTGGCTTCGGCCCAGGGCCGGGCTACGATCTGTAAACCCAAAGGCAGGCCAGCCCGGCTTACGCCGCAGGGCATGACCAGGGCCGGCAGGCCGGTGAGGTTGAAAGGAGACGTAAAACGGGTCAGCAGGTTGGCGCGCTCGGCAGCATCGGCTGAACCGCGCCCTGGTGCCGGGATGGGTGTGGCAGGGGTGAGCAGCAGGTCGTAAGGCTGGCCCGTATCCATCCCCTCCAGAAAACGCACAAATTGATGCTTCAACATGGCCTGGGTGCGGCGCGCCTGGCTGTATTCGCTGGAGGTAAAAGACGCCCCGCGCCGCAAGCGCCCAAGTACATCTGGGCCAAACTGCTGCGGAGACTCGGCGATGCGCTCTCGATGGAAGGTGGCCGCATCAGCCATGGTCATCAGGCCGTTGGCCACTGCCGCATCACGTGCGCTTGGGAAAGGCACCACCTCCACCCGGGCGCCAAGGCGTTCAAAGACCCGCCCTGCTTGCTGAACGGCCTCCATTACCTCTGGATCAACAATTTCTGGCGTGGTGAAGTATTCGTCACCAGCCAGGGCCACCCGCCAACCCTGCACGCCGTCATCCAGCCGGGCCAGGTAATCATCGACGGGCAGGTCTTCTGACCAGGGATCTTTAGGGTCATAACCGGCAATGACCTGCAAGAGCAGGGCCACATCCCAAACGCAGCGCGCCATAGGGCCAGCATGATCCAGGTTCCAGCTCAGGGGGATGACGCCGCGCAAGCTCACCCGCCCGCGCGTGGGTTTCAAGCCCACCACACCGCACAACGAGGCCGGGATGCGGATGGAACCGCCGGTATCAGAGCCCAAGGCCCCCAGGCACAGGCCGGCAGCCAGGGCCGCCCCTGCCCCGCCCGAAGAACCACCTGGAATACACTGCAAATTATGCGGGTTGCAGGTGTCACCAAAATGTGGGTTCTCATTTGTAACGCCCAGGGCAATCTCGTGCATGTTCAGCTTGCCCAACAGCACCGCCCCGGCCGCGCGCAGCTTTTGCACTGCGGCGGCATCCGCTTGGGTGACGTGCTCAGCCCAGAAGCTTGAACCGGCCGTGGTGCGTACACCGGCCGTCTCAAAGAGATCCTTTAGCGCCAGGGGGATGCCGTGCAAAGGCCCCTTGCGCATGCCAGCCAGCATTTCTGCCTCAGCCTGGCACGCCTGCTTGAGGGCCAGCTCAGGCGTGAGGGTGATGAAGCTATTGAGCCGCCCATCCACCTGCTGGATGCGCTCCAGGTGGGCGCGCGTCAATTCCAGCGGCGAAATCTCGCCCTGGGCAAGCAGGACCGCGGCCTGGTTAATGGTCAAGTGGGTCAGACTCATTTGACCGCCACCACACCAAAAGCACGCGGGGCGCGCTGCACCTGGCGGAAGCCAACCTGCTCCAGGCGGCGCAGCACGCCCGCCGTGACACTGCGGCCCGATTTGCTATCGGGATCGCCAATATAATGAAAAAGTTTGCCATTGTTGCGCAGCAAGCGGTACAGCTCCTGGTAGAATTCGCCCGAGTACAGGTGCCCAGCCAGGCTCATCACGGGTGGGTCGTGGAGGATGCGCGTGAAGGCGGCATCGGGCAGGGCCTCAGCCACGTCGAAGCTGTCGCCGATGCGCTGGGTGATCTTGGGGTTATCGAAGAGGTCCTGCGACCAGGGATTGCGGCGTGCCACTTCCAACGCCGTGGGGTCCAGTTCAATGGTGGTGACGTGGGCAGCGGTTTTGGCGGCCTCAATGGCCGTATAGCCCAGGCCGGTGGCAGTATCCAACACCTGCCCCACCAGCGGCTTGACCGAGCGCACCTTCTCCAGCGTATCCTGATGCGGGTTGGTGTCTTTAATGCGGTGCATGGGCAGGCCCGAGATGAGCATAGTGGGGGCGCTGCGGGTAGGATACAGGCTGTAGGCGCGCCCGGTATCTTCTGAAAAGAAGTGCACTGCCTGCACCTGGTTATCTTGGATGACAAAAACACCGCTTTCGTTATCCTGGACGGTTTGCACGGCATCCCAACCCAGGCGTTGATCGCCTGGCAGGGCAATGCCGCTGTCATCCAACAGCACCGTGCTGAGGCTCAATTCCAGATCCAGCGAAACCTGTACCTGCGCCAACCCATTCCGGCGGGCGTTGAGCAAGGCGTTAGCCTGGTAATGTGAAAGGACAAAGTGGTTCACGGCATCTCTAGCAAGGGATTTAGCTCAGCCAGCATTTGTTCAAAATCAAGGTACTGGATGGCATGCAGCCCTTCCAGGCGGGCCGCCTCGACGTTTTTCAACACATCGTCAATAAAGACCGTTTCAGAAGGCTGGACATCCAGGCGCTGCACAGCCAGGCGATAGATGCGCGGGTCAGGCTTGGCCAGCCCCACCTCGGCAGAGATGATCAACTCGTCAAACAGGTCAGCCACGTGGAAGCGCTCATCCAACACCTGGCGCATATTACTCCAGGCATTACTGAGCAGGCCGATCTTGTAACGCCCCCGCAGGGAACGGATCAGATCTGCCAACTGAATGTTCAACACATCGGCCGACCAAAACTGCGCCATGAAATCCGGCAGCATTTCAAGCGGCAGACCCAGAGCCGCCATCACCTGCTGCCAATGTTGGTCAACGGTCAGCTCGCCAACCGTAGCCTGCTGGGCCGAGGGGCTGCCAAAGACCAGATCATCGATTCGAGCTAACGGCACACCAATGCGCTCTGCAAGCCGTTGGCGGATGGAGAGATCACCCATGCCGAACAGCACGCTGCCCGCATCAAACAAGATGGCCCGGATCAATCCACTCATCAGAATTCTCCTAACAAGGTTCTCAGTTCGGTCAGCGCCTGGTCTGAGTTTTGGAAGTGTACGGCGTGCAGACCCAAGGCCCGCGCCGCCTCTACGTTGTGTAAAAAGTCGTCCACAAATACCGCTTCAGCCGCCTGGACGCCCAGGCGCGACAATGTCAACTGGTAGATGCGCGGGTCGGGCTTCAGGATGCCCACCTCAGAAGAAATGATCAGCTCGTCAAACGCATCGGCGACAGCCCATTTCTCCACCAGCCAGCGGCGCAGATCGGAAAAATTGTTGCTCAACAAGGCGGTGCAGCGCTGCGGGCGCAGGCTGCGGATGGCATCGACCAGGGCATAATCCATCTCGTCCTGGCCCCAAAACTGCTCCAAGAAGCGCTCAAAGCCGGGTTGGGTGAGGCCCAAGGTCTGGCGAATGAATTCCCAGTGTTGTTGGGT
>JAKQIM010000053.1 GCA_029557965.1 Chloroflexota bacterium
GCTTCGAATAATTGTGCGGAGAGATCGCCTTCAGCCAGGTAGATGGCCTGGGGGGCCAGGTGAACCAGGCGGCTGAAGGCCGGCAGCAGCCCGGCGGGGTCACGCTGCAAAAAACGGCCATAGGGCAGGTCGGTGACGATGGCGTCGGCCGGCTGGCTGCAAGCTTCGGCCCGGCCGCGCTTGACCTGGGCGGTGTAGCCAAAATGCGCCAGGTTGCGGCGGCTCATGCCTACCATTTTGGGGTTGTGATCCAGGCCGTAGGCTTCTAACCCCAGGGCGCAGGCTTCGAGCAGGATTGAGCTGGTGCCGCAGAAGGGGTCGAGCAGGGTGCCGGCGGGCGGGGCCACCAGGTTGACCAGGGCGCGCGCCAGGCGCGCCGGCAGGGATGCCGATGTGCGGTAAGGCTTGGCATCGTGCTGTTGGTAGCTGTGCTGGCACTCGGCCAGGATTTCGCCAAACCACAGGCCGCCGCGGTGCGCCACCACCAAGAAACGGTGCGCCGGATGCTTTAAGTTCGGATAGACGTTGAGCGCTTCGGCGGCAGCCAGGATGGCCTCCATCTTGTGAATGGGATTCTCCTGCGCCAGGCGCAGGAATTCGACCCTGAAATCATCGGCCGCGAAGGGGGCCTGGTGTTGGGCCTGGGCCATGGCCTGCACCAGCTCAGGCAGGTTGCGGCCTGAGGCCAACAGGCGCAAACCGGTTTGGATGTAAGCCGCGCGGGGCACCAGGTCCAGCGATTGGCAAACGGCGGCACGCTCAAGAGACGGCGCGCCGCCGGTCAGGTTTTGGCATTCGGCGGTGATCAGCTCGTTGCCGGGGATCTGGGCGCAGATGGCCAGCAGGGGGCGGGCTGGCTCTGTGACGTGAGGCGAGGTCACATCGCGTAGGCCCCTAAAATGATCACCGAGCGCGCCCGGGCCGTATAGCTGCTGCCCTGGATGATGAGGGCGTTGGGCCAGCTCACGGCATCTTGTGGTGAGGCCAGCCCGGTATCCACCAGGCGGCGCCAGACCAGGCGCGGGTCAGCAGGGGCCGGCGGCAGCTCAAATTCGTGCAGCTGCCAGTGGGCATTCAAAATGATGTGGTAGCGATGAGAGCCGTCGATGTCTTCTATGGTGAAAGCCAGCAGGCGTGATTCGCTGCTCCAATTGGGCTGGTTAAGCCGGGTGCCGTGCCATTTCAGGCGCGCTTGCTGTAAGAACTGAGACAGCGTTTGGTTTTCATTGCCCTGGGCCAGGTCGAAATTCTTGCGGAAGCGGATGATCTGCTGGGTGAAGCGTAGTACGTCGGCGTGCTTCTTGACCAGCGACCAATCAAACCAAGAAATTTCATTATCCTGGGCGTAGGCGTTATTATTGCCCTTTTGGGTGCGGCGGACTTCATCGCCCATGTTCAGCATGGGCACGCCCATCGAGGCCAGGGTGATGACGAGAAAGTTCTTGACCTGGCGGTTGCGCAGGCTTTCGACAGCCATATCGCCGCTGGGGCCCTCGACGCCGCAGTTCCAAGACAGGTTGTCGTTGGCACCGTCGCGGTTGTTTTCGCCGTTGGCCTCGTTGTGCTTGTTGTTGTACGAGACCACGTCGTTGAGGGTGAAGCCATCGTGACAGGTGACAAAGTTGATGCTTTGCTGGGGCTCGCGCCCCTCGTGCTCGTACAGGTCGGGGCTGGCCAGCAAGCGGTTGGGCAGGCGGGCCACGGTGCCGGCATCGCCTTTCAAGAAGGCGCGCACGTCATCGCGGAATTTGCCGTTCCACTCTTTCCAGCGCTCGCCCACAAAGCTGCCCACCTGGTATAGTCCGCCGGCATCCCAGGCCTCGGCGATCAGCTTGGTAGAGGCCAGCACGGGGTCGGTCTCGATCTCCAGCAGTACGGGCGGGCTGGCCAGGGGTTTCCCATATTCGTCGCGTGAGAAGATCGACGCCAGGTCAAAGCGGAAGCCATCCACGTGCATCTCAGCCACCCAATAGCGCAGGCTGTCGAGGATCAGGCGGCGCACCACGGCATTGCTGGCATCCAGGGTATTGCCGCAGCCGGTATAGTTGGAATAAAAAGCCTTGTCTGGCTCCAGCAGGTAGTAGGCATCGTTATCCAGGCCGCGGTAGCAGAAGGTGGGGCCATGCTCGTTGCCTTCGGCTGTGTGGTTGAACACCACATCCAAGATCACCTCGATGCCGGCCTTGTGCAGGGCCTTGACCATGTCGCGGAATTCATCCAGCGGGCCAAGGGCATCCTGGCGAGAGCTGTAGGCGCGATGTGGCGAAAAATAATTGACCGTGCTGTAGCCCCAATAATTGGTTTTACCCAGGGGGGCGTCTTGCGGGTCAAACTGGTGAATGGGCAGCAGCTCGACAGCCGTGACGCCCAACTCTTTTAAGTAGGGGATCTTTTCGATCAAGCCGGCGTAAGTGCCGCGCTTCTCGGGCGCAACCTCTGAGCTGGGGTGCTTGGTGAAGCCCGCAACGTGCAGCTCATAGATGATGGTCTCAGAGAAGGGGATGTTGAGAGGCCGGTCGCCTTCCCAGTTATAGCGAGAAGGGTCGACCAGGATGCTTTTCATGGCATTGGGGGTATTGTCGCCGGGCTGGCAGGCCTCGCCGCGCGAGTATTTCTTGCCCATTGCCACACCCCTGCCGTAGGGGTCAAGCAGCACCTTGTTGGCGTCGAAGCGCAGGCCGTTGCTTGGGTCGTAGGGGCCTTGGGCACGGAAGGCATACACCTGCCCAGGCTGCAACCCGGGCACCAGGATATGCCAGTAGTGGAAGGTGCGGTTGATCTTAGGGTCCAGCGTAATGATGCGCGCTGCCTGGGCATCATCCACGTCGTCGAACAGCAGCAGCTCCATGCCGGTGCTGCGGCGAGAATAAACGCTGAAATTCACGCCTTGGGGTGTAAAGGTTGCACCAAGCGGATAAGGCTGGCCGGGTAAGATACTGGGTTTGCGAGGCTTGGTCATTGTGCCCTCCTGGGTATATATCGCGCGGCATATGATACCCGTAGAGGGGAGGCTTGTCAACTGGATAAAAAGCCTCTTATAAAGCAAATGAGGCGGTGCGCCGCACCACCTCATTTGCTTTATGAGGATGTTTTGCTGCCCCTAATCCCAGGTGCAGCTCTCCATGATCATTTCTAACGCCATCGTGTGGCTGCATGTTTGGCGTGTCTGGAAGAAATCACAGTCACACTGCCAACCCTTATTCACATATTGAACGGTATGGGGATTGTTATCGCCGTCAAAGGTTACCGTGAGCGATTTAACGCGAATGCGCCCGCGTTCCTCAGCGTAGCGTTTGGCTTTTTCGCGCTTGCGGATCAGACCAGAATCCATTTCGTGTATTTCTCCTTTCGCTATAGAAGATGTTGGTAAACAAAAGGCACGCGTATAGTACGCGTGCCTTGCGATTAGTCAAGCAGCCTAACTTTGGAGTTCAAACCCTGCATAATGGTTTCTTTTTTGTCTCCAGTCTGTTCCAGTATAAGCCTTTTCGGGAGGAAAGTCAACACCCTAAACGGCGAAGAGGCCCAGGCTTACTTTCCTTTAACCTCGTCTTTCAAGACCAGGTTGAGGATGAAACTGACAACGCTCACGATCAGCGAGCCTAAGAAAGCATTCCAGAACCAGGGGTCGGCCAGGGTAAAGCCTACCTGGAACTGGGTGCCCAGCCAGCCGGTGAGGGCGAAGAGCAGGGTGTTGGCCACCAGGACGAAAAGCCCCAACGTCAAGACGATCAGCGGGCAGGTGAGCATGTGCAGCAGGGGGCGCACCAACGCGTTGACCAGCCCGAAGATGAGCGCCAGCCAGATGATTGAAAGCCAGTTCTCATTTTGCAGCTCAATGCCCGGCAAGATGGCAACCGCGGCATAGAGCGCCACAGCCGATATGACCCAACGAGTGATAAAACGGGACATGGTTGATCTCCTTCTATACACTTTCTACGTTCAAGCGGGCAGAAAGTTCCGCCGCATTTACTTCTCCAGGCTGCTTTGGAAGCGCAGTTTTTCAACAAACTGGAAGGTTTCGCCGCCCTCGTGACGGTTGAAAGGCCAGATTTTGATCTGCTTAGGGCCGGCGTAGTGGTTGTAGGCGGCATAAACGGTGGATGGCGGGCAGGTATCGTCCATCAGCCCGACCGAGAAGAGGGCCGGGGCGTGCGCCCGGACGGCGAAGTTCATGCCGTCAAAATACGAAAGGGTGCGGAATACCGTCTCTACCTGGTGGCGGTGGCGCTGGCAAAAATGGACGATCTCGCGATAGGGATAGGTATCGATGATCTCGGTGGCGCGTGTGAAGTGGCACAAGAAGGGCACATCGGGCATTGCGGCTGCCAACCCGGGCACCAGGCCGGCCACTGCCAGGGTGATGCCGCCGCCCTGGCTGCCGCCGGTCACGCTGACGCGGTCAGGGTCGATCTGGGGATGGGCGCGGGCCACTTCAACAATCCGCACGGCGTCGGTGAACAGGCGGCGGTAATAATAGGTGCGGGGGTCTAGGATGCCGCGCGTCATGAAGCCCGGGTACTGCGGGTTTGAGCCCTGCGGTTCTGGGTCGGGCGTATCGCCGGTGCGCCAGGTGGTTCCCTGGCCGCGCACATCCATCACCAGGTGGGCATAGCCGGCCGCGGCCCAACCCAACCAGTCTTGGGGCAGGCCGCGCCCGCCGCCATAGCCGATGAACTCAACCATGCAGGGCAGGGGGCCTGGGTGCTGGCGGGGCAAGATCAACCAGGCTTTGATGGGCTGACCGCCGAAACCACGATAGGTCACGTCAAAGGCATCGACCAGCTTCAGGCCGGTATCCACTGGCTCGAAGCGTGCATCGAGTGGGTAGGCGCGCGCTTCGGCAAGGGTCTCTTGCCAAAAGGGATCGAAATCGGCCGGTTCATTGCGCGCCGGGAGGTATGTTTGGAGCTGTTCAAGGGGCAGGTCGAATAACATGGTTTACCTTTCGTCTTTCGTTTTGAATGCGTATTCCATCCACAAAAGGGTCTGGTGGGGATAAAAGCCAGCCTGGCGCAGCACATCGGGGCTCAGGTCGGCGGGCAGGTTGACGGTCAGCGGGCGCTGAGGGGTGACGCGCTGGCGGGCATAGGCCAGCAGGGCCAGCAGGGCTTCATTATCTGGCTGGGGGGGCACAGCCAGCCAGAGTGGATCGGCATGGCCCTGGATGCGCCGCCAGGTGAGGGCGCCCAGCATCTCATTGGGGCGTTGGATGACCCAGTGGGTGGGGGCATCCAGGTTGAGCAGGCGGTAGATGGCGCCCACCAGGCCGGGTTGAAGCAGGGTCCAATCCAGCGGCAAATGCCAGGACAGCTCAGGCGGGTAAAGCCGCTGCAGCCACTGGCGCTGTTGGGGCCAATGCTGGCGGCGGCGAGAGCTGATGGTTGTGCCCGGCGGCAGGTGCACCTGGGGCGCCTGGTTCGAGACGAACCAGGTGGTGCGGCGGGTGCGCTCTTGAAAGCCCAGTGCCTGGTAAATGTGAATGGCGGGGGGGTTATCGTGGCGCACCTGCAGCCAGGCAGAAGGTGCGTTGCGGCTGCGGATATAATCCAGGGCGGTGGCGGTGAGGGTGCGCCCAATGCCGCGCCCGCGGTGATCGGGATGGACTGCCACGTTGGCGATCAGGTAGCAGCGCTGGCCCCGGCAAATGATCGGGATCAGGCTCAGGTTGCCTACCAATTGGCCGTTTTCTTCCCACACCAGGCCAGAGGGCGGCGTGGGAGAATACTCAGCCAGCGAGTTGACCCACCCCGTCCATTGGGCGCTGCGGGCTGACTCGCGCATGTTCCTCAAATAGGTGCGGCCTTCTGCATCGAGTGTGTCGTCAAAACACAACTCCACCAGGTTCGCCACAGACTCCAGGTCGCGTTGGGTATTCAGGCGGCGCAGGTGGCCCTGGGCCGCGGCAGGCAAGGGCAGGTCAAGAGGCATGGGATGTTGCTCATATTCTACTATGATTCATCTTTCTCGACAGAGACGCACTGAGAAAGGCCTGCTTTCGCCTCGCGAGGTTGTTCTCTCGACTGGTATAATCAACCCATGTCCTCCATCGACGAGATCAAATCCCGCATTGATATCGTGGACCTCGTCTCTGAGACGGTCACGCTGAGGCGCTCGGGCAAGAACTACACTGGTTTTTGCCCCTTCCACGCCAATACGCGCACGCCGGCCTTTGTGGTTTTCTCTGAATCGGGTACCTGGCGCTGCTTTGGGCAGTGCAATGAAGGCGGCGATATCTTCCGTTTTGTAATGAAGAAAGAGGGCTGTGATTTTAGCGAAGCCCTGCGCATCCTGGCTGAGAAGGCCGGAGTGCAGCTTAAGCCCCCCACACCCCAAGAACAAGAAGCGGCTGAAGAGCACGAACACCTGCGCGCCTTGCTGGAAGAAGCGGTTGTTTATTACCGCCACCAGCTCACCAGCACGCCTGCCGGTCAGCAGGCACTGGCTTACTTGCAGGGGCGCGGCCTGGATGATGCCACCCTGGAGGCTTTTGGGTTGGGTTATGCGCCCAATGCCTGGGATGGGGCACTGAAACACTTTAAATCTAAGGGCTACAGCGAGCATGACCTGATCGATGCCGGACTGGTGACGGTGCGCGAGGGCACAGAAGGCGGGGGCAGTGAGCCAGCCCAGGCCCGGCGGATCTATGATCGCTTCCGCCACCGCATCACCATCCCCATCCGCGATGAACGCGGGCGCATGACAGGCTTTGGGGCGCGCATCTTGAATCCTGAAGATGTGCCCAAGTTCCTCAACTCGCCCCAAACGGCTTTATTTGATAAGGGCCACCTGCTCTACGGGCTGGATCGGGCGCGCAAATCCATTCGCACCCTCGACCAGGCTGTGATCGTAGAGGGCTACCTGGATGTGATCGCCCTGCACCAGGCTGGTTTTACCAACGCCGTCTCGCCCATGGGCACTGCACTGACCGAGCACCAACTGCGCTTGCTCAAGCGTTTTACCCGCCGGATTATCCTGGCGCTGGATCCTGATGCGGCGGGCGACAAAGCCACCTTACGCGGTTTGCAGGTGGCGCGCCAGGCCATGGACCGCCAGGAAGAGGCTGTTTTCGATGCCCGCGGCCTGTTGGGATACGAATCGCGCTTGCAGGCCGATATCCGTGTCACCACCCTGCCGCGCGGCATGGATCCCGACGACGTGGTCAAGCGTGACCCGGCAGAATGGCAGCGTATTGTCGAGAATGCCCGCCCGGTGGTGATCCACGTGATGGAAACGCTGGCCATGGGTCAAGATATGGAAGACCCCAAGATCAAGAGTGAGATTGCAGCGCAGGTGCTGCCCTTGATCGGCGAGGTGCCCAACCCGGTGGAGCGCGATACCTACCGCCAGCGCCTGGCGCGCCTGCTGCGGGTGGATGAACGCGCCCTGCTCGACCCGGCCCAGGCGCGTCCCGGGCGCGCCGCTCGCTCTCGCCCGGCAGCCCGGCCCCGGTCTGCTCCGCAGGCCCTGCCCTCTGCCAGCGCCGCCTCGGCGCGCATGGCCTTAGAAGGCCACTGCCTGGGCGTGCTGATGCGCCGCCCAGATATCGTGTACCGCCTGGATCGCAAGCTGCAGCAGTTTGGCCTGGCGCGCCTATCGACCAATGATTTCGAACACACAGAGTTCCAGGCCATCTATGAGCTGATCCAAGAATCACTGGCCCAAGACGTGGCCGAGCCGCTCAATTTTGTGCTCAGCGGGCTGTCTTTGGAGCTGATGGAGATGGCCGATAGCCTGCTGAAACGCAGCGAGAAGCTGGACCCCAACGACGACAAAGTATTTGAAGACGTCCGCCGCACGCTTTTGGATGTGCGCCTGCGTGAAGTGCGCCGCCTGGTAGAGCATATTCGTTACTCGATGGAAGAGAGCCAACAGCAGGGGCAGCCGCCAGACGTGGAGCAAATGCAGGTCATGCAGCAGTACAGCCGGGTTTTACTGCAACTGTACCTGGCGCTTGAGGATAAGAACACCGAAACGCAGAACAACTGATAGTCCTTAAGGTGGAGGAATATGCCCAAGCAAGGTGATGCACGATGGCCAAGATGAAGTACGGCTTTGTCCTGCCGAGCGGCGATGCCCGCACTGCCGCCGACTTTGCTGCCGAGGCAGAGGCCGCAGGTTGGGACGGCTTCTTTGTGTGGGAGGCCGTGTGGGGGATTGATGCCTGGATCAGCCTGGCGGCAGCCGCCATGCGTACGCAGTACATTCGCCTGGGTACGCTGCTTACCCCGCCCTCGCGCATGCGCCCCTGGAAATTGGCCAGCGAAACGGTGACCCTCGACCACCTTTCTCACGGGCGTTTGAACCTGGCGGTGGGGTTGGGGGCCATTGATTCGGGTTTTGAAGCCTTTGGCGAAGTGACCGACCGGAAGCAGCGCGCTGAGCTGTTGGATGAAAGCCTGGAGCTGCTGGCCTTGATGTGGCGCGGCCGGCCTTTCCGCTTCGAGGGGCGGCATTACCGGGTTGACGTCAACTCGAAAACCATGCACCTTCCGCTGCCGCCGCCCTCTGTTCAACAGCCGCGCATTCCCATCTGGGTGGTGGGCGCCTGGCCCAGTCAAAAATCTATGCAGCGCGCCCTGCGCTACGATGGGCTTCTGCCCCAGGTGCTGGGCGAAGATGGCAAGGTGCGCATGTCGCCGGTAACGCCGGAGGAAGTGCGCCAGATGGCCGATTACGCCGCCGAGCAGCGCGCCGAGGTCTTTGCCGGTCAAGAGCCGCCGCCCTATGATATTATCGTTGAAGGGCAAACCCCTGGGGCCGACCCCGAACGGGCTGTCGAGATGGTGCGGCCTTATGCCCAGGCCGGGGCCACATGGTGGCTGGAGGCAATGTGGGAGACCCCAAAACCTGAAAACGTCCTGGCACGCTTACAGCAAGGGCCTCCGAAATCAGGACTATTGTAATGAAAGATGATCCTGCTTCGTCCAAGCATCTCTCCCCGCATCCCGAACATCTGCGCCGCAAGCGTTGGAAGCGGCGCATGGACCTGATCTTGCCATTGATCAGTGTGGTGGGGGCGGTGCTGGCCTCCTCTTACTACACCATATCTGCCCTGGGCGGTTTATCGAATGTGGTGGCTCAACCAGGTGCGTTGGCTGCCGTCCAGGTGTTGCTGCCCATCCTGGTGGTCTTGGGGGTCGTCGTGGGCAGCCTGGCTGAGCGTCCACTATGGCGCTGGTACTTAAACCCAGATCTTGAACACCAGGCTCCACCCTCGCAAAAGATCCAGCAGTTAGTGCTGAACTCGCCCCTGAACACCGCCCTGGTGACGTTTTCGATGTGGACTCTCAGCGGCCTGGCCTTTGTGTACCTGCTTTGGGATGCATATGGCAAGCCGTCGAGCCTGGCAGGCATCTTGCAAATCGACCTTTCGCTGCCCATCGGCTTGCTGGCAATCGCCGGCCCGATCTGTTCGGTGCTGGCTTACTTCATTGCCGAGAACCTGATCCGCGATGAGATCCCGAACTTTTTCCCAGGCACTCTGCCTGCAGATGTGCCGGCCTTTCAATTGCGGCTGCGCTGGCGCTTACTGCTGCCCTTGCTGGTGGTTTTGATCTTGATGGGGGTGTTGGGCCTGGGCAGCTATTCGTTAGCCGCCAACTCGGCTGCCAACCAGCGCCCGTTAGACCTGTCACAATTGGCCAGCCTGGTGCTGTTTGTGTTGGGCATCGGTGCATTGGTGGCAGTGCTGCTTGCCACCACGGTGGGCAATTCGATTGCGGCCTCGGTGGATAAGCTGTTAGAACGCATGGCTGCGGTGCGGCACGGTAACCTGGGGGTGCACCTGCCGGTGACTTCGAATGAAGAGCTGGGCGAGCTGGCGGCCGGATTTAACAGCATGGTCGGCGGCTTGCAGCAAGAGGAGGTGGTGCGCCATCTCTTCAGCCTGTATGTGACGCCCGAAGTGGCCGAACACGCCATCCAACACGGGGCCGAGCTGGGTGGTCAGTTGACCTCAGCCAGCGTCTTGTTCTCCGATATCCGCGGTTTCACTGCTCTCACCGAAACCCAATCGCCCGAGGCATTGATTGCCTTGCTCAACCGCTATTTCCAGGCCATGTCGGGGGTGGTGAAGGGGCACGGCGGGCTGGTTAATAAGTTCGGCGGCGATAGCTTGTTGGCGGTCTTCGGCACGCCCATGAACCCAGATGCCGAGCACGCCTGGAAGGCGGTGCAGGCGGCGCAAGCCATGCAGGCGGCCCTGGAGCGCTTCAATGCCGACCAGGCCCAGCGCGGCGAGCCGCAACTGCGCATTGGCGTGGGGGTAGCCAGTGGGCCGGTGGTGGCAGGCAACGTAGGCAGCCAGGAACGCATGGAATACACCGTGATTGGCGATACGGTGAACCTTGCCAGCCGCTTGCAGAGCATGACCAAAGATTTGGGCGTTGCGGTGCTGTTGAGCGGGCTCACCGCCCAGGCTGTGAAGGAGCGCCTGCCGCTGGAAGCGATCGGGCGCGTGGATGTGCGCGGTAAGCAGGAGGCGGTGGAAGTCTTTAAGCTGTGTTAGCCTTGCCTCCACACGGACTATGCTATACTAACATACATTATGAAACCCTCCTCTCGAAGACCCATTGCTAACTCAAAGAAGGCCCCCCCCATGCCGCCTGATTTCAACCAGGATGATAACGGCCTGCCGCTTGTCCCGCTAGGCGAGGTGGAGGATGTGAACGACCTACTGGATGAGCTGGACGAAGATGTGGTCATCGATGAGCCAGATGAACCGGATTTGGCCAGGGCTGATGTTGAGATCGATGAGCTGGTGAGCGACGAATCGCTCGAATTGATCACCCCCACGCTGACAACCGAGTTGAGCGAAGACCCGGTGCGCCTGTACCTGAAGGAAATCGGCCAGATCAGCCTGCTGGATATCGATCATGAATTTTGGCTGGCGGCGCGCATCGAGTCGGCCCGTTGGGTAGATACGATCAATCGCAGCCATCCCAAAGCTCGCAAAGACGGCGGAATGGCTGCCGGCATCTATGAGGCCATGTACGATGAGCTATCTACAGCCTGGAAACGGTTGATTGAAGATACCCACCGCCTGGGCTTTACGGCCCCTGAAATGGTGACGGTGTTGGACGAGGCGCGCTTGCTGCGCAACGGTTGGGCCAATTCGCACCCCTCTTACCTGCGCGCTTACCTGGATAATGGGCGCTGGGGCAAAGATCAACTCTGGGACGGGGTGGCGCGGCATGCCTTTACCGTTTTCATGGGCTTCTACATGCTGCCGGATGAGGTGGCGCTTGCCTTAAGGCAGCAGATCGTGCAGAACGGTGGATTATTGGATGCCTCGGCGTTTACGGCTTTGCTGCCGGGGGAGGATGTTTTGCAGGGTGAGCTGGACCGGGTGCAAGAGCGCTTCCAAGAGTCTCGCCAGGCCCTGATCCGTTCGAACTTGCGCCTGGTGGTCAGCGTTGCCAAGCGTTACCTGGGGCGGGGCAGCTCCTTCTTGGACCTGATCCAAGAAGGCAACCTGGGGCTGCTGCGGGCCGTGACCAAGTTTGACCCGACGCGCGGCTACAAATTCAGCACCTATGCCACGTGGTGGATCCGCCAGGCGATCAGCCGCTCCATCGCCGATCAGGCGCGCACCATCCGCATCCCGGTGCATATTTTTGAGACCATCAACCGCTTGCTGCGCATCCAGCGCAAGTTGACCCAAGAATTGGGCCACGCCCCCAACCCTGAAGAACTGGCCTTGGAGGGGGGCTTTGTGGATGAGCGTGACCTGCAGATCATCCAACACTCGCGCACCAGCGGCGACCCCCTGCCACCAGACGTGCGCCGCCGCCTGACACGCGCTGCCGCCAAGGTGGGCCGGGTGTTGAGGGCGGCTGAAGAGCCCATGTCTTTAGACAGCCCGGTGGGTAATGAAGATAACAGCATGCTGGGAGATTTTATCCCCGATGAAGATGCCCCCGAGCCGATGGACGCCGCCGCCCGCCAGATGCTGCGTGAGCAGATCCAAAATGCCCTGGCGGTGCTCTCAGAGCGTGAGCGGGATGTGTTGGAGATGCGTTTTGGGCTCAAGGATGGCAAGGATCACACCCTCGAAGAGGTGGGCCAGGCTTTCAACGTCACGCGTGAGCGCATCCGGCAGATCGAAGCCAAGGCTTTGCGCAAGCTGCGCCACCCCACCCGCAGCCGCTATTTACGAGATTATTTGGGTTAGGTTTATCGCTAGCCACCTGACACTTTAACAAAAAGAGGGTTGATCGGCAGGCAAAACCTGGTAAATTAGGCTTCCGCCAAGAAACCGAAAACCAGGAGCTGACCAATGCCGACCAACCACCTCTATCATACCTGGATGCAGCGAATTTGTGAACTGAGACCAGGACAACGAATGACCCAGGTTCGAAACTTTGTCTGGTTGATCATCGGGATCTATCAAAGCCGGTCGGTGTATCTGAGCCGCATTGCGGGGAAGATCCCCGGCCCAGCCAAGTTGTTGAGCACGACCCGACGGTTGAGCAGATTTTTGGACAACCCGGCTATCCGCGTACGAGACTGGTACGAGCCTGTCGCTCGAGAGTGGCTGGAAACACAGTTCCAGCACATTGGAGAAATCCGGCTGATCGTCGATGGCACCAAGATCGGCTTTGGGCATCAACTGCTGATCGTGTGCCTGGCATACCGAAAAAGAGCTATTCCGATTGCCTGGACCTGGGTCAAACACGTCAAAGGGCATAGCACGGCTGCCAAGCAACTGGCTTTGTTGGCCTATGTGCGTCAGCTGATCCCTGTTCGAGCGGCCGTTTTTCTGGTCGGAGACTGCGAATTTGGCGCCGTGGCGGTCTTGCGCCAACTGGATCGCTGGCATTGGTTCTATGTTTTGCGCCAGAAAACCGATACTGGGGTCTGGCTCAATGAAAAGCGTGGTTGGCAACCGTTCGGTAGTTACATCAGCGGTCCCGGTCAAAGCATCTGGCTGGGCAGAGGCTGTTTGACAGCCAAGCAGATTTATCCGGTCAACCTGCTGCTGCATTGGAAGGCCGACGAAAAACAGCCCTGGTGCCTGGCCACCAATCTGCCCGATCGATGTATGACCTTGGCTTATTACGCTCGAAGAATGTGGATCGAAGAGATGTTCGGTGACCTGAAAAAACATGGCTTTGACCTTGAGTGTACAATGTTGCGTCATTTTGAGCGCTTATCTCGCTTGACCTTGGCTGTAGCCTTGATCTATGTCTGGCTGGTTTCCATTGGAACTCGTACCGTTCGCGATGGCTTGCGGGATTTGGTCGACCGCACAGATCGCCGCGATTTGTCCATCTTCCAAATCGGCTTCCGTTTCATAGAAAGGTGTGTGACCAATGCCCTTACATTCCGGATTACGCTATGTTCCTTCTGCTAGACCAAAACTGTCAGGTGGCTAGGTTTATCGCCTTCGTGAAAATTGACACCAACCTATGCATGTGATAAACTTTCCAATCGTAACAATGTATTCACAACCCGGGTAAGGCTTTCGGCCTAGAGGAATTGCTATGCTCTCAGACTTTGTCCCTGTTGCTGTCATAATCCTGTTGGCGATCGCGTTAGGTTTTTTGGTGGTGGCCTTGGGGCACCTGTTTGGCCCCCGGCGCGCTACCAAGCGCAAGAGCATGCCTTATGAATCGGGCATGATCCCGTTTGGGTCTGCTAACCGCCGCATACCGGTCAAATTTTACCTGGTGGCGGTTTTGTTCATCCTGTTCGATATCGAAATCATATTCTTCTTGCCTTGGGCAGTTGTCTTGCACAAGTTTATCAGCCAGGACCTGGGGGTCTTTGCCCTGGTTGAGATGTCCATCTTTATTGTCATCTTATTGGTTGGGTACGTGTATGCCTGGAAGAAGGGAGCTCTTCAATGGGAATAGAGCAAAAGCTTGGCAATATGGGTGTGGTCACCACCACGTTAGAAAAGACCGTTAACTGGTCGCGCACCAATGCCATGTGGCCGATGCTGTTCGGCCTGGCTTGCTGCGCCATCGAAATGATGGCGGCCCAGGCGGCGCACTATGATATGAGCCGCTTTGGCATGGAGCTGATGCGTGCCAGCCCGCGCCAATCTGACCTGATGATCGTGGCAGGGCGCGTGACGCGCAAGATGGCGCCGGTTCTGCGCCGCCTGTACGACCAGATGCCCGACCCCAAGTGGGTCATCTCGATGGGCGACTGCGCTTCTTGTGGGGGGGTGTTCAACAACTACGCCATCGTTCAGGGTGTAGATGAGATCGTCCCGGTGGACGTCTACGTGGCGGGCTGCCCGCCGCGACCCGAGGCCCTCATCCACGGCATTGTGACCCTGTATGAGAAGGTGAAGCAAGAAAAGATGAAGGATTGGGCTTAGGAGCGAGTGAGCATGGCGGATGAACAACTGAGAAGTGTTTTGAGGAATGTCAAAGAGCGCTTCGGGGTGGAAGACGCCGCGGAGATGAAATCCCCACCGGCCCTGCTGGTACCCGCCGGTCAGATTGTTGAGGTATGCCGGACTCTGCGTGATGAGTTCGGCTTTGATTTTTTATGCGACGTGACGGCCTCCGATTATTGGCCCGAACAGGCGCCGCGCTTCCACATTATTTACACCCTGTATTCGAATGAGCACAACCTGCGCCTGAGCCTGCGCGTGCCGCTGGATGGCGATTTCCCTGCCTTGCCAACGGTAGAAGGCGTTTACCGCAGCGCCAACTGGCAGGAGCGCGAGCTGTTCGATATGTTCGGCATCTACATCGAGGGACACTCAGACCTTCGCCGCATCTTGATGCCCGCCGATTGGGAAGGCCACCCGCTGCGCAAAGATTACCCCCTGGGTTACGAAGAGCCGCAGTTCTCCTTCAACTTCGATGAGATCGCCATTCGCAAGCACCGCCCAGGGTATACAGAGGCTTAGGCGTATGTCTGATATCACTTTTTCTGAAGTCAACCTAGATGAATTGAGACACCTGGTCTCTGAGCGGGCCTTGAAGGGCGAAACCGTGCTCTTGAACATGGGCCCCCAGCACCCCTCCACGCACGGCGTGCTGCGCTTGCTCTTAGAGCTGGATGGCGAGATCGTCGTCACCTGCATCCCTGATGTGGGCTTCTTGCACACCGGCATTGAGAAGAACATGGAGGCCAAGACTTTTGAAAAGGCCGCCGTGATGACTGACCGCCTGGATTACCTGAACACAACCGGCAATGTGTTGGCCTACTGCATGGCGATTGAAAGATTGGCCGAGCTGGATGTGCCGCCCCGCGCCCAGGCCATTCGTGTCATCCTGGTTGAGCTGCAGCGCATCGCCTCGCACCTGGTGTGGCTGGGCACGCATGCCCTCGACCTGGCGGCGATGTCGGTCTTCTTGTACTGCTTCCGCGAGCGTGAAGCCATCCTGGACATTTTAGAGATGTGCTCGGGCCAGCGCATGATGACCACCTTTTTTCGCCCGGGCGGCCTGTGGCGAGATGTGCCGGCTGATTTTGAGATCTCGGTGCGGCGTTTTATCCGCACCTTCCCGGTGCGGCTTGACCAGTATCACGCCCTGCTGACCAAGAACCCCATCTTCATGGATCGCACGCGCAATATCGGCAAGATCTCTGCCGCAGATGCCATCCAATGGGGGCTGACAGGCCCCAGCCTGCGCGGCTCTGGCCCCGATTACGATATCCGCAAGCGCCAGCCGTACATGGGCTATGAGCAGTATGAGTTTGAAGTGCCCACCGGCACCAATGGCGATGTGTACGACCGCTACCTGGTGCGCATGGAAGAAATGCGCCAGTCGCTGCGCATCGTCCAGCAGGCGCTGGATAAGCTGCCTTATGGCCCGGTGCGCTCGAACAACCGCAAGTTTGTCCCGCCGCCGCGCGCCGAGCTGGGCGAAAGTATGGAGGCGGTCATCCACCACTTCAAGCTGTGGACCGAGGGCTTTATCTTGCCCAAGGGTTCGGTATACAGCCCGATCGAATCGCCGCGCGGCGAGCTGGGGGTATATCTCGAAAGCGATGGCGGCCCCAAGCCGCACCGTGTCCACTGGCGCACGCCGTCTTTCATCCATTTGCAGGCCCTGCCCAAGCTCGCCAAAGGTCATTTCGTGGCCGACCTGGTGGGCATCATCGGCAGCGTCGATATCGTACTGGGCGATTCTGACCGTTAAAGCGGAAAAATTATGCTGACTGAATATTACTCTAGCGAAGTCCAGGCCATCCTGGCCAAGTACCCACCCGACCAGAAGCGTTCGGCCCTCATGCCCCTGATCTACCTGGCGCAGCGCGCCAACGGCAGCGTGACCCAAGAGCTGATGCAAGAGATCGCCGGCTTGTGCGGGGTTACCACAACCGAGGTCGCTTCTGTGGTCGGCTTTTATTCGTTGTTCTTCGACGATAATGCCGGCAAATACCGGGTGCAGGTCTGCACCGACCTGCCTTGTGCGCTGCGCGGGGCCGATCAGTTCTTAGAGAAGCTGTGCGAGCGGCTGGGCATCCAGGTTGGCGAGACCACACCCGATGGCAAGGTGACGGTTGAAGCGGTGAAGTGCCTGGCGGCCTGCGATAAGGCCCCCATGTTCCAACTGCAATCGATGACCCCCGAAGAGAAAGAACATTTGAAGTATTTTGAGAACCAGACGGTTGAAAGTGCTTTGGAACTCATTAATATGTTGAGGTCTCAGTAAGAAAAGCCACAGGGATACTGAGAACCGGGCGTGTTTTACCAGGTTTTCTCAGCGTCTCGGCGGTGATTTTCAGGATAATCTATGACAGATATCAAACAATACCTTCTCCTGCGTCATCGTGATATTGCCGGCCTGGATCAGTTGGAGACCTACCGCCAGAGCGGCGGGTTTGAGGCCTTCCAAAAAGCCGTCACGGGCATGCAGCCGGGCCAGGTAACCGATGTGGTCAAGGCCTCGGGCCTGCGCGGCCGCGGCGGGGCTGGCTTCCCCACCGGCATGAAGTGGTCGTTCATCGATAACAAGAATTGGCCGCACTATGTGGTTGCCAATGCCGATGAATCAGAACCGGGCACCTTCAAAGACCGCGAGATCATGACCTACAACCCCTTCCAATTCTTAGAGGGCTTGGCGCTGTGCGCGTACGCCGTCTCGGCGCATGAGGCCTATGTCTACCTGCGCGGCGAGTTCTGGCAGGTGGCGGCGATCTTGGATCGCTGCATTGCTGAGATGGAAGCCGCCGGGCTGCTGGGCGATAAGCTGTTCGGCACCGATTACAGCCTGCGCCTGCACACCCACCTGGGGGCGGGGGCTTACATCTGCGGCGAAGAGACCGCCCTGCTGGAATCGATGGAAGGCAAGCTGGGCCAGCCGCGCTTGCGGCCTCCCTTCCCGCCCTCCTTCGGCCTGTATGGCAAACCGACCATTGTCAACAATGTCGAGACGCTGACCAACCTGCCCTTGATCATCGAGAAGGGCGCCGAGTGGTACCGCAGCTATGGTACCGATAGAAGCCCGGGCGTGAAGATATTCTCACTTTCGGGCTGTGTGAACAAACCCGGCAACTACGAGTTGCCGCTGGGCACCACCTTCCGTGAACTGATCTACCAGCACGGCGGCGGGCTGCCGGAGGGGCGCAAGATCAAATCGATCATGCCGGCGGGCGCTTCCTCCTCACTCATCGTGGCGACCGAAGAAGCGCTGGATACCGCCATGGATTACGAGAGCGTGCCCAACGTGGGGGCGCAGTTAGGCTCGGCCTCGGTGATCGTCATTGATGACTCGGTCAACGTGGCCTGGCTGATCCACAAAACGATCGAATTCTTCAAGCACGAGTCGTGCGGCAAGTGCACCCCCTGCCGTGAAGGCACTTATTGGATGCTGCACCTGACCGAACGCATTGCGGGCGGGCACGCCACCAGCCAGGATGTTGAGCTGCTGCACGACGTGGCCTCGCAGATGAAAGGCAAGTGTTTCTGTGCGCTAGGCGAATTCTCCATCGAGGCCGTGCTCTCTGGCATCGAACGTTTCCCGCAGGATTTTGAGCATGAGTAAACTTGTAACGTTGACCATTGATGACAAGCAAGTCACCGTGCCCGAGGGGACGGTGATCGTGGATGCCGCCAAGAAGGTGGGCATCGACATCCCGGTATTCTGCTACCATCCCAAGATGGAGCCGGTGGGCATGTGCCGCATGTGCCTGGTGGATGTGGGGCGCCCGGTCATCGATCGCGCCACGGGCCAGCCCGTGTTAGAGCCCGATGGCTCGCCCAAGGTCCAATTCGGCCCCAAGCTAGAAACCGCCTGCACCACCCTCGTCTCTGAAGGCATGGTGGTGGTGGGGATGTCAGAGAAGGTCAAGGCTGGGCGCAAGGACGTGCTGGAGTTCTTGCTCACCTCGCACCCGCTGGACTGCCCCGTGTGCGATAAGGGCGGGGAATGCCCCCTGCAAAACCTGACCATGGGCTTTGGGCCGGGCGAGAGCCGCTTCTTATACGATGAAAAGATGCACCTGGCCAAGCATGTTCCCCTGGGTGACCTGATCTTCTTGGATCGCGAGCGCTGTATCCAGTGCGGTCGCTGCGTGCGCTTCCAATCTGAGGTGGTGGACGATCCGGTGATTGGGTTCTACAACCGCGGGCGCAAGCTGGAGATCCGCACCTATTCTGATCCCGGCTTCGATTCGTATTTTTCGGGCAATACCAGCGATATTTGCCCGGTGGGCGCATTGACCACGGTAGACTTCCGCTTTGGCGCCCGCCCCTGGGAGATGCGCACCACGGCCTCGATCTGCACGCACTGCGCCGTGGGCTGCAACCTGGCCTTCAATGTGCGCCGCGAGGCCAAGGCCGGCGGCGATATTGTGATCAAGCGCGCCATGCCGCGCCAGAATGAGCAGGTCAACGAGCTTTGGATCTGCGACAAAGGCCGTTTTGGCTACCACTTTGCCGAGAGCGGCGGGGCAAGCCCGCTCGAGCGGCTGGCACAGCCCCTGGTGCGCCGGGGCGGCGAGCTGCAGCCCGCAAGCTGGGACGAGGCCTTGCGCCTGGCGGCTGAGGGGCTGCACCAGGCAGGCCGCGAGTTGCTGGCCCTGGTTGGCGGGCGGCTTTCGAACGAAGACCTCTTCAACATCCAGGCCCTGGCCCAAGGCCTGGGTGGCAAGATCGGCCTGGATACTTATATGGCGGGCGGCGACCTGGTGAGCCAGGTGGGCCTGGGCCAGGGCAGCAACCTGGGTGATTTAGGCCAGGGTTCTGCCATCCTGGTGGTGGCCTGCGACCTGGAAGAAGAAGCCCCCATCTGGTGGCTGCGCCTCAAGCGGGCCGTTGAGCGCGGGGCATCCCTGATCGTGGCCAACCCGCGCCCCACCAAGTTAGAGCGCTACGCGGCGCATATCTTGCGCTACGGCTACGGGTCTGAGGCGGCTACGGTTGCCGCCCTGCTGGATGCCATCGATGGCAAGCAAAACGCCGCCAATTCAGGCATCAAGGCGGCGGCTGAGGCAATTACCGGCCTGGGCAACCTGGTGGTGGTCTATGGCTCTGAGGGCCTGGGGCTGCAAGGCTCTCAGGCTTTGGCGCAGGCCTGCGCCAACTTGTTGATCGCCACGGGGCATTTTGGGCAGCCCAATAACGGCCTGCTGGCAGTTTGGCCGCACGCCAACGACCAGGGCGCCTGGGAAATGGGCCTGCGCCCCCTGCCCGATCTGCCTGCTGCACTGCAAGCGGCCAAGGCCCTGTACGTGGCGGCCTCGGATCCGCTTGGCGATGATCCCGCCCTGGCAGAAGCCCTGCGTGCCCTGCCCTTTGTGGTGGTGCAAGACCTGTTCTTGACCGAGACGGCCAGGCTGGCGAACGTGGTGCTGCCGGCCCTGCCCTTTACCGAGCGCGATGGCAGCTTCACCTCGGGCGAGCGGCGCGTCCAGCGTTATTACCCGGCTGTACTGGCCCGCCCCGATGCCCGCCCCGATTACGCCATCAGCGGCGAGATCTGCAAGCGCGCCGGTGTAGAGGCCGAAATCAGCTCGGCGGCGGGTGTCTTTGCCCGCCTGGCTGAGAAGGTGCCGGCTTACCAGGGTCTGAATTACCGCATGTTGGCCCAAACGGCCGAACAGTGGCCCATTGTTGGGCGCCCCGATGTCTATTACGGCGGCACAGCCTACGAGAACACTCAGGGCCTGGGTGTGCAGGTCAAGCCCGGCGCCCAAGATGGCCCGCCCCCCGCCCGGGGCGCGTTGGGCGCTGCCCCGGCGCTGCCCCTGCAGGCCGGCGAGCGTTTGGCCGTCCCGGTCACCCGCCTGTACGATCACGGTTCGACCATTGCCCATACCGGGCTGCTGCATGCCCGCACGCCAGCGCCCTACGTGGCCCTGCACCCTGGCGAGCTGCCTGCCTCAGATGGGGCCGAAGTCCAGCTCAGCCTGGGCGGCCAGGTGTTCACGGTGACCCTGCGCCTGGATGAAGCGCTGCCGGCGGGTGTGGTCTTGGTGCCGCGCAGCCTGGGCCTGCCCTTGCGCGGCCCGCAAGCGGTTGAGCTGAAAGTAAAGTAACCTGGAGCACAGTACATGGAACCTGCCTTGATCTGGGAATATCTCATCAAATCGGCCTTCATCCTGCTCTTCTTGACGGGCGGCTTTGCCTACCTGACCTTGTTCGAGCGCAAAGTGCTGGCCCGTTTGCAAACGCGGGTGGGCCCCAACCGGGCCGGGCCGATGGGCCTGCTGCAGCCGGTTGCCGATGGCATCAAGCTGATCTTCAAAGAAGAGCTGATCCCCGATAAAGCCAATAAACTGCTCTTTATCCTGGCTCCGGTCATCACCGTCATCCCGGCCCTCATCATCCCGGCTGTCATTCCCTGGGGGCGGGTGATGACGATCTTTGGGCGGCAAGTGCCGCTTTACCTGGCGGATATCAACGTTGGCATGCTGTATATCACGGCGGTGTCTTCGATTGCCGTTTATGGCATTGTGCTGGCGGGCTGGTCTTCGAACAATAAGTATGCCCTGATGGGCGGCCTGCGCTCTTCAGCCCAGATGATCTCGTATGAGCTGGCGCTGGGCCTGTCTTTTGTGGGGCCCATCTTATTGGCCGGCTCGATGGGCCTGGTGGATATTGTCGAGGCGCAGGGGGCGGCAGGCTTCTTGGGCTGGATCAAGTGGAATCTCTTCCAGCCGCTCGGCTTCATCATTTTTTTGATTGCCAGCATTGCCGAGATCAACCGCTCTCCCTTTGATATGCCCGAAGCTGAGCAAGAGCTGACCGCCGGCTACCATGTGGAATACTCCGGCATGAAGTTCGCCCTCTTCTTCATGGCCGAATATATCAAGATGATCGTCGTCAGCATGATCGGCGCCACCGTCTTCTTGGGTGGTTACCTGGGGCCGTTTGTAGATAAGTGGCCCTGGCTGGGCCCGGTTTACTTGATGGTCAAGACGGTGGTCTTGTTGTTCCTTTTGGTTTGGGTGCGCGCAACCCTGCCGCGCTTCCGCTATGACCGCCTGATGGCCTTCGGTTGGAAGGTGCTCCTGCCCTTGGCCCTGCTCAACGTCTTCATTGCGGCTGTGTTAACGGTAATTTTTGGAGGATAGAAGCATGTTTCTCATTGAACTTGCCCGAGGCATGGGCACCACCCTGCGCATGCTGTTTGAAAAGCCGGTCACCATCCAGTACCCTGAGGAAAAACGGCCCGTGCATACGCGTTTCAAGGGCCGCCACTCGCTGCACCGCTATGAGAACGGCCTGGAAAAGTGCATCGGTTGTGCCCTGTGCGCCGCTGCCTGCCCGGCAGATGCCATCTTCGTCGAGTCGTCTGAGAATACCGACGAACAGCGCTTCTCGCCTGGCGAGCGCTATGCCAGCACCTATGAGATCAACTTCTTGCGCTGCATCTTCTGCGGTTACTGCGAAGATGCCTGCCCCACCGAGGCCATCGTGCTGGGTGATAATTACGAGCTGACCTTTTCTGACCGCCGCGAGGCCATCTATGGCAAAGATCGCCTGCTGGTGCCGGTGCCGCCGGGCGGCCAGCCTACCCCCCAGCAGACCGAGCCGGGTGTGTTTACGCGCTCCATCCCTGTGATGGAAAACCCCAAGGACTAGAATTCCCATTGACCCGGAGAATTTGCCGATGACCGTACAATTGATCCTCTTCTTCATCCTCGCCATCGTGGCGGTGCTTACTGCAGTGGGCATGCTGGTCAGCAAGAACGCCGTCTACGCCGCGCTGTACCTGATCTTGAATTTTGCCGCGGTGGCGGTTTTCTACCTGCTGTTGAATGCCCCCTTCCTGGCGGTGGCCCAGGTCACGGTCTATGCCGGGGCGATCATGGTGCTCTTCTTGTTCGTCATCATGCTCTTGGGCGCCGAAAAGCTCGGGCAGAGCCAGGTGCAGGCCTGGCAGCGCCCCCTGGCGATTGGCCTGGGGCTGATCCTGGCGGCTGAGATGGTCTATATCCTGGTGTCTGGTGCGGGCGGCCTGGTGGTGGCCTCCCAAGGGACGACCATCAATCCAGATTTCGGCAGCCCGGCTAATGTGGGCATGGAACTGTTCACCAAGTACTTGCTGCCGTTCGAGGTGACCTCGGTCTTGCTCTTGGTGGCGATCGTGGGCGCAATTGTGATGACGAGAGTTGAGAAGAAGTAAGGCGATGGGTCTTTGAGCCTGTGCGTTATGGAGTGAAGCTATGGTGCCAGTGATGTATTACGTGATCCTTTCAGCAATTTTGTTCATCATCGGCGCGCTGGGCGTGCTGATCCGGCGCAATGCCATCGTGGTCTTTATGTCCATCGAGCTGATGTTGAATGCCGCCAACCTGGCCTTTGTGGCTTTTGCCCGCCAGTATGCAGCCACCAGTGGGCAGCTCTTCGTCTTCTTCGTTATGACGGTGGCCGCGGCCGAGGTGGCGGTGGGCCTGGCCCTGATCGTGGCCATTTTTAAGACCAAGGCCAGCATTAACGTCGACCAGATCAATACCTTAAAGGGATAAAGCTATGCTACTGAGTGAAGCTACGAACGCGGGCGGAAACTTCTCCCTGGTGCCTTTAGTCGTTTTCTTTCCCCTCATCGGCCTGCTGTTGAACATCATCTTCGGCGGGCGGCTGGGCGAGAAGGCCATCGGATGGCTTGCCAGCCTGGCATCGGGGTTGGCCTTTGGGGTGGCAGTGCTCTTGGGCATCTCACTCATCGGCAGCCACGGCGCGGGCGTCACCGTGCCCTTCTTGGACTGGATCACCATCGGCAGCCTGCACTTACAGTGGGCTTTCAGGGTCGATACGCTCTCGGTGACGATGATGCTGGTGGTGGGCGGGGTGGGCACCCTCATCCACATCTATGCCATCGGTTACATGCACGAAGACGTGCGCCACAATGGCGACCCCGGGCGCTACCGCCGCTTCTTTGTCTTCTTCAACCTCTTCATCGCCGCCATGATGGTGCTGGTGAGCGCAGATAACTACCTGATGCTCTTCGTGGGCTGGGAGGGCGTGGGCCTGTGCTCTTACCTGCTGATCGGCTTCTGGTATGACAAGGGCAAAGACGGCATCGGCAATGCCATTGCCGGCAAAAAGGCCTTCATCACCAACCGCATCGGCGACTTTGGCTTCCTGGTGGCCTCATTCTTGATGTTCAAGTTCTTCCAGCCCCTGGCCGAGGGCGGGGTCTTTTCCTTCGATTTTGACAGCGTGGCCGCTATTGCCCCCAAGGTGGCCTCGCCGGTGATCCTGGCGATCACCCTCTTCATGCTCTTGGGCGTGGCGGGCAAATCGGCCCAACTGCCGCTCTTCGTCTGGCTGCCCGATGCTATGGCCGGCCCGACCCCGGTTTCGGCCCTCATCCATGCCGCCACCATGGTCACGGCTGGCGTGTACCTGGTGGCGCGTTCCTTTGCCATCTACTCCCTCGTCCCTGCCGCCCAAAACTGGGTGGCCATTGTGGGCGGGGTCACGGCGCTCTTCGCCGCCACCATTGCCGTGGCGCAGTTTGATATCAAGAAGGTGCTGGCCTATTCCACCATCAGCCAACTGGGCTTCATGGTGGCGGCGGTGGGCATGGGCGCCTTTGTGGCGGGTATGTTCCACCTGGTGACGCACGCCTTCTTCAAGGCCCTGCTCTTCCTCTCCGCCGGTTCTGTCATCCAGGGCATGGAGCACGGGCACCACGCCGTAGAGCACGACCCGCTTTTGCGCCGGAAGATGAAACAGAACGAGCGCCTCGGCAGCACCCACCATTTTGACCCGCAAGACATGCGCAACATGGGCGGCTTGCGCCACCGCATGAAGACCACCTATTGGGTCTACCTGGCGGGGGCCCTGGCCCTGGCGGGCATTGTGCCGTGGGCGGGCTTCTGGTCTAAAGACGAGATCCTGGCCGAAGCCCTGCACCTCAACCCGGCCGTGTACTGGCTGTTGACCATTGCCGCCTTCTTCACCGCCTTCTACATGGGCCGCCAGGTGATCATGGTCTTCTTTGGCGAGCCGCGCAGCGAGCCTGCCGCCCAGGCGCACGAGAACCCGCCCATCATGACCGTGCCCCTGGTCATCCTGGCGCTGCTCTCGACCTTCGGCGGCTTTTTGAACCTGCCCTTCATCCATACCTTCACCCATTGGATCGAGTACACCATCCATCCGGCCGCCGAGGCCGCCGAAGCGGGCGCCGAAGCCGCAGCCCATGCCGGACCCTGGTACATGTGGGGCGGGCTGAACTTGATCGTGGCGGGCCTCTCGACCCTGCTGGCGCTGATCGCCATTGCCCTGGCCTGGATGATCTACACCCGCCGGGTTGAAGCGCTCAAGAGCCTGCCGGCTGCCAGGCGCCCCGATGACCCCCTGCGCAGTATGCTTGGCCCGGTCTTCACCGGCATGGAGCATAAGTGGTGGGTAGATGAGCTGTACGAATTCTTGATCATCAAGCCTTACGTGGCCATTTCTCGCTTCTTGGCTGAGGTGATCGATTGGAAGTTCTGGCACGATTTCTTCCACGATACCATCATCGCCGGCGGCTACCGCGGCCTGGCCTGGATCTTTGCCAACCCGATCGACCTGGGTGTCATTGATGGCATTGCCAATGGGCTGGCAGAAGGTGTGCGCGGGCTGGCGGCGCAAGCGCGGCGCATCCAAACCGGTTTTGTGCGCAACTATGCCCTTTCGGTATTTGTGGGTGTGGTGTTGATCATTAGCTACCTGGTATTTCAATTAAGGTAACCCGTTCACTATCCACGATCCACTATTCACTATCTTTGACCGAGGAACAGATATGAACTTTGTCATCTACCCCCTGACTTTGACCACCTTCTTCCCGCTGCTTGGCGTGCTGATCATCTTGTTCTTGAAAGCCGAGCATAAGAACGCCATCCGTTGGGTGGCGCTGTTGACCTCGCTGGTGACCTTCGGCATTTCCATTGCCGTCCTGGCGCAGTTCGACACCGCCAACCCCGACCTGCAACTGGTGGCCCGGGCGCCCTGGTTCCAGATCGCCAATTGGACGGTTCATTTCTACATGGCTGTAGACGGTTTGAGCATCCTGTTGGTGATGCTGACGACCTTCCTGACGCCCATCTCCATCCTTTCTACCTGGACGGCGGTTGAAGATCGGGTCAAAGAGTTCATGATCTTCTTCTTGCTGTTAGAAGTGGGCATGTTGGGCGTGTTCGTGGCGCAAGACCTGTTCTTGTTCTACGTCTTCTGGGAATTCACCTTGGTGCCGATGTACTTCTTGATCGGCATTTGGGGCGGCCAGCGCCGCATGTATGCCGCCATCAAGTTCTTCCTCTACACTATGGCCGGCTCGATCTTGATGCTGCTGGCCATCTTGTGGCTGGGGATCTACCAGGGCACCTTCACCGTGCCCGACCTGATCGCCAAGGGCGGCATCCCCGACGCGGTGCAGATGGTGCTCTTCATCGCCTTTGCGGCGGCCTTCGCCATCAAAGTGCCCATGTGGCCCCTGCACTCCTGGCTGCCAGATGCCCACGTCGAAGCCCCCACCGCCGGTTCGGTCATCCTGGCAGGCGTTTTGCTGAAGATGGGCACCTACGGCTTCTTGCGCTTCAACCTGCCGCTCTTCCCTGAGGCAGCGGTCAAAGCCGCCCCCTGGATGGCCCTGCTGGCAACCATCGGCATCATTTATGGCGCCGCCGTATCCTATGCCCAAAAAGACGTCAAGAAACTGGTGGCCTATTCCTCGGTCAGCCACCTGGGTTTCGTCATGCTGGGCCTCTTCGCCCTCAACCCGCAGGGCATTGCCGGCGGCATCTTGCAGATGGTCAACCACGGTTTGAGCACCGGCGCCTTGTTCCTCATCGTTGGCATGATCTACGAGCGCCGCCACACGCGCGATATGAATGCCTTTGGCGGCTTGTGGAAGATCATGCCCATTTACGGCGTGTTGACCCTCATCGTTACCCTTTCTTCGATGGGCCTGCCCGGCCTGAACGGCTTCGTGGGCGAGTTCACCATCCTGCTGGGCGCCTTTGGCTCAGAGCACATTTCGCCCTGGTTCGCCGGCATCTCGGCCGCCGGGGTCATCATGGCAGCGGTCTACATGCTCTACATGTTCCAGAAGCTCTTCCTTGGCCCGGTGGATAAAGAAGAGAATCAAGCGCTCAAAGATTTGAACTGGCGCGAGATCGTCACCCTCATCCCGCTGCTGGTCTTCATCTTCTGGATCGGCCTGTATCCCAAGCCCTTCTTCACCTTGATGGCCCCCTCCGTCGATAAGCTGGTGACCATCATCCAGGCTGCCGCGGCTGGTTTGCCGTAAGGGAGATTGGTTATGAGTTTATCCGATCTGGTTTTGAACCTGAAAGTGATCCTGCCGATCGCCGTGCTGGTGCTGTGGGCCTGTGCCCTGCTCATCATCGACCTGTTCATCCCGGCCCAGCGCAAAGGTCTGACGGCCCTCCTGGCGGCCCTGGGGTTAGCGGTGGTGCTGGGGTTGGCGGTCGCCCAGGCCGGGCGGCAGGAATCTGCTTTCAATGACATGGTGGTGGTGGATGGTTTCTCCACCTTCTTGAATGTCTTGTTCGCCGCCAGCGGCCTGGCGGGGATTGCCCTGGCGTATGATTACCTCAAGCGCACCGGCATGGAGCGCGGCGAGTATTACACCCTGCTGATGTTCTCGATCTCGGGCATGATGCTCATGGCCCAGGCCACCGACCTGATCGTCATGTTCCTCGCCCTGGAGCTGCTCTCCATCCCGCTCTATGTCCTGTCGGGCTTTGCCCGTCCCCGGGCCGATTCGGAAGAAGCCGCCCTCAAGTATTTCTTACTGGGCTCCTTCTCGGGAGCGTTTGTGGTCTTTGGCATTGCGCTGGTCTTCGGCGCCACGGGCTCCACGGCCCTTGCCACGGTGCTGGAGGTGGCGCGCAACGGCGCCGCCAACCTGACCCTGTTGGTGATTGGCGCCGGCCTGGTGGTGGTGGGCCTGGGCTTCAAGGTGGCGGCGGTGCCCTTCCACATGTGGACGCCCGATGTCTACCAGGGCGCGCCTTCGGCGGTCACCGCCTTCATGTCGGTAGGGGCCAAGGCGGGCGGCTTTGCCGCCTTGCTGCGCATCTTTATGGTGGCGGTGCCCAGTACCTCGGCGCACCTGTGGCTGGTGTTTGAGATCCTGGCTATCTTGACCATGCTCTTGGGCAACCTGGTAGCCATCGCCCAGACCAATATCAAGCGCATGCTGGCTTACTCTAGCATTGCCCATGCCGGTTACATTTTGATGGCCCTGGTGACTTATGGGCTGCCGACCACCGCCCCCATTGGGGTGGCCGCGGCCCTCTTTTACCTGGTGGCCTATGCCGTCACCAGCTTTGGGGCCTGGGCGGTGGTGATTGCCTTAGAGAAGGCCGAGGGCAAGGGCCTGGAGTTGGACGACTATGCTGGCCTGGGGCGCAAATACCCCCTCCTGGCCCTGGCCATGGCGGTCTTCATGCTCTCGTTCACCGGCGTGCCCCCCACGCTGGGTTTCATGGGCAAGTTCTACCTCTTCGGCGCCGCCATCCACGGGGGCTTTGTGGGCCTGGCCCTCTTCGGCGTGGTCACCTCGCTCATCTCGGCTTACTTCTACCTGCGCGTGATCGTGATCATGTACATGCGCGAGGGCGACCCTGAAGTGAGCGCCGACCCCTGGCTCAAGTTCACCGCCATCGCCGCCGCCGTGCTCACGGTGCTGCTCAGCCTGGCAGCCGGCCCGCTCTTCAACCTGGCAGCCAGAGCGACCTTATTTTTGAACTAACGTCTACAAAAAAGAGTGAAGCGGCGCTGGGGCGCCGCTTCACTCTTTTTTGTAAACCTCCACCCGGTTCCGCCCGGCCTCTTTGGCCGCATACAGGGCCTTATCGGCCCGGTCAAGCAGAGATTCGGGGTCGCTGCAGTCGTGATCCAACGTGGTCAGCCCCAGGCTGATGGTCACCCCCGCCACGCCCGTCTCTTCACCCGCCGCAATGGCCTCCTGGCGCAGGCGTTCAGCCACGCGCCGGGCGCTCTCGATATCCGTCAGGGGCAGCAGCACCACAAACTCCTCCCCGCCATAGCGCCCAAAGATATCGGTGTCGCGCAATTGCTGGCGGCAGCGCTGGGCAATGGTCTGCAAGACCACGTCGCCTTTGGCATGCCCGTAGGTGTCGTTGACGCGCTTGAAATGGTCGATATCGAACATGATCAACGAGAGCGGGTATTTGTAACGCCGGGACCGTTCCACCTCGCCCCGGGCCAGCGCAAAGAAGTGGCGGCGGTTGTAGATGGCGGTCAGCGAATCGGTGGTGGCAAGCTGCTGCACCTCGCTGAAGAGGCGGGCGTTATCCAGGGCAATCGCCGCGTGCGAGGCCAGCAGTTCGAGCATCTCTTGATCGTCATCGGTATAGGTGTAGGTGGCATAGCTTTGGGCTGAGAGCGCCCCAATCGCCTTGCCCTTCAGCATCAGCGGCACCACAATCCCCGATTGGGTCTGGTCGAGGTCGAAGGCGATGCTCTGCACATCATCGATGTTGGCGGTAAAATCGTCGATCTTGAGCGAGCGGCGGTTGGCGATCACGTAACCGCATAGCCCCGAATCAGAGGGGAAGTGTTCAACCGGCAGGCGTTTGCCGTTTTGGATGACGTAAACGCCTTCGAATTCTTGGGCCTGTTCATTTAATAAGACGATCAACAGGTCGTCGCAGGGCATCAACTGCGCCACGGCGCGGTGAATGGCCTGGTAGACGTGCTCGATATCCAGGCTGGCGCTGATCTCTTGGGCGGCGCGGTACAGCACGGCCCGCCGCTCAGCCGTAGACATGGCCTGGTGGTACAGGTTCAGGCGCTCAATGGCTACCGCCAACTGCCCGGCGAAGGTGGTCATCAGGCGCACATCGGCCTCGTCAAAGGCGTGCGCCTGGGTGCTCTCTACATTCAATACGCCGATGGCGCGCTCGCCCGAGATCAGCGGCACACACATCTCAGAGCGAATATCTGGATACAGGGCCACGTAACCCGGCTCTTCCGAGACGTCGTTGATGTACACCGGCTGCCCGGTAGACAGCACCTGGCTGGCGATGCCCTGGTCCAGGGGGAAGGTGCGCTGGCTGTTCTCGCCTTTGCGCACCAGGTAGACCCGGATCACATCCAGGCTCTCATCCACCAGCCCCACGCCAAAATCGGCGCCGGGGTACAGGCGCTGCGTGATGGCTTTGACCGCCCCCTCGATCAGGGCCTCCACGCTGCCCACCGCCGCGCTGGCTGTAGCCACCGTGTGCAGCACCGTCAGCTCGTCCATCTGGCGCAACAGCAGCTCGGCGGCCTGGCGCGGCTGGCTCAGCGCCTGGTTCAGGCTGATGAAGTGCGTGATCTGTTTGTTGGCATCCAACAAGGGCGTGATGGTCTGCGCCTCAACGTACAGGCTGCCATCCTTGCGGCGGTTGGTGATCTCGTTCTGCCAGACCTGCCCTGCCAGGATGGTCTCCCACATCTTGCGGTAAAAGGAAGCGTTGTAATGGCCCGATTTGAGCAGGCTGGGGAGCTGGCCTTCCAGTTCTTTGGGCGTATAGCCGGTCATATTGCAAAAAAACTGGTTGACCCATTGGATGCGCCCGCCCGGATCTGTGACCATGACGCCGGCAGAGATGTTTTCCAGGATTTTTTGCAGCAGATCGGGAGGTAGATCCATAGGATTTAACTATATCCCGATGTAATCAATTTGACAACCCCACATTGGTCATAATAACCACTTGTTACGCTGATCCGAACTCATGTTAGAATCAGTTATCCATGAACGATCCGTTTTACACGCTTGCCAAAAAGCTGCGCCCTGAGCTAGAGAGCTTCTTGGGCCAGCGCCGCCTGGGGGCGGTGGCCGATACCATCACCCTGCTCTACAGCCTGCCGCTCAGCCTGCTGGCCTTGGCCTGGCTGGCGGCTGCCAGCGATTGGGGCGCTGTGGCGCGCGACTGGCGCCTGTTCCTCCTGCTGGCCGTTTTTACCTACCTGTTCAACCGCTTCAGCTTCTTTATCATCACCGAGATCCGCGCCGGGGGCTACGCCAATTCAGAGGGCGCCCTGGATGGGGTGGTGCTGTGGACGGCGGTGCTCTTGTTCGGCCCGGTGGGCCTGTGGCTAGACGTGGCCTGGAACCTATTTTCCTTCGTCCGCGGCCTGCTGCAGGCGGCGCAAAGCAGCGCCCGTTGGAACCGGGCGCGCACCTTCACCGCCACCATCGCCGGCAACGTGCTCTCCACCCTGGTCGCTTTGCAGGTCTATCAAGGCCTGGGCGGCGCGCTGCCGCTGGATGGCTTCAGCCTGCTCAATTTGTTGGCCGCCATGACGGCCATGTTGGTGCAGGTGGTCTTGCAGGGGCTGCTGAACGGCGGCTATATCGGCTACGTGGTGTGGGGCCTGCGCACCGTGATGCACACCTCGCCCGCCGCCGCCATCACCTTCTTCGCCATGGCCTATGGCATGCCGGCCCTGGCTAACCCCTTTGCCATCTTAGGGGCCGGCCTGTACATCCAGGATGGGCTGGTGATGTTCCTCTTCGATATGATCGGCCTGGTGCTGATCGCCCTGCTGGCCCGCCGCCTGAGCCTGGCGGCCGAAAGCAGCCGCCAGCAGTCGCGCCAGCTCGAAGAGCTTGAGAAGCTCGGGCGGGCCATCTTGAGCGCCCCGCCAGATGCCAGCACGCTGCCGGCCATCCTTGAAGAGTATGTCCCGCGCATGTTCGCGGCGCGCGGCATCGCCATCTGGAGCGAGGAACGCGGCATCTTGACCCACTATCCGCCCGATTGGGAGGTGGACCTGGCCCCGGCCTGGCAGTGGCTGCACGATAAGGCCGAAGCGCGCTGTTTCTTGACCTCTGAGCCGCTGCCCTGGCAGGGCGGGACGGCGGCGCACAACGCCGTGGTGATCGCCCCGGTGCTGCACGTCGAGCGTGACCATCCCATCGGCGGCGTGTACATGGACCTGCAAAGCCTGGTCTTGCCTTGGACGCGCCGCAGCGTGCAGGCCCTTGTCCCGGCGGTGCAGGCGTTGGCGGCGCAGGTGGCTTCGGCCCTGCATCAGGCGCACGTCTATCACGAGACGCTGGCGATGCAGAAAACCGTGCAAGAGCTGGCCCTGGCCCGGCGCATTCAAGACAGCTTCTTGCCCGAGTGCCTGCCGGAGATCGACGGCTGGCAGGTGACGGCTGCCCTGGAGCCGGCCCGCCAGATCTCGGGCGACTTTTACGATTTCTTGACCCTGCCAGAGGGGAAAATTGGCCTGGTGATCGCCGATGTGGCCGATAAGGGCCTGGGCCCGGCGCTGTACATGGCCCTCAGCCGCACCCTCATCCGCACCTTTGCCGAGCAGTATCCTGATGACCCGGCGGCTGTGCTCACCGCCGCCAACCAGCGCATCTTGCGCGACGCGCGCGCCAACCTGTTCGTGACCGTCTTTTATGGCGTGCTCGACCCGGTCAGCGGGCAGTTGACCTATGCCAACGCCGGGCACACCCCGCCTTACCTGTTCAGCCCCAACCCCGGTGTGCAGACCCTGCGCAATACGGGCATGCCGCTGGGCATCGATGAAGAATCCACCTGGCGGCAAGAGCTGGTGCAGATGCCGCCGGGCGGCGCGTTGCTGCTCTATACCGATGGCGTCACCGACGCCCAGAACAGCCAGGGCGAGTTCATCGACCGCCAGTTGATCATGGATACCGCCCAGGGGGTTGTGGGCCAGCCGGTAGATGCCATCCGGCAGGCGGTCTTAGACGCCGTGCATGGCTTTGTGGGCGAGGCGCCCCGCTTCGACGATATCACGCTGGTGATCTTGGGCAGGGATGCAGGGTAGAGGGGGGAAAATGTACTTGGCTCAAAAGGGATGGTTACCCCGTATTACATATATAATCGGTGCGTTTATTACCTTGTATGGGGGCATGGCTTATATATACAATGCTATTTATACCTTTCAGATTGTACGAGAACAATCCACAGCTTTAGAAGCTGTCATTTCTGTAATTGTGCTAAGCCCACTGTTGATATTTGTAGTGGTGGGCTTGATCATTGCGGGGTCTTTCCCAGAGCTGCGCATTGTAGAGAATGGTTTGAAATATCGTTACTTATTCGTCAAGGGTTTGGTTCGTTGGGATGAAATGGAAGAGTTGGTGGCGTTAAAAAGGCCGCAGGGCTGTTTAGCTTTGGTAATCAAGCGAAAAGGTTTTGCGCTGTTCAATGGCTTGTGGATCAATGCGCTCTACGGGACCGGAATCGGGCATGAGAATCCCGTGGTTCTGATTTCGAGGGGATTAGAGCAGCGCGCGGAATTCCTCAGCGAGATTGCAGCCCATTCTGGCATTCAGATCAGCAACCGATTCACCCAGGGGTGAGGAATGAAACAATGCCAAAGAACCCCTTTCTTCTGTACTATAGGAGTTTTCTAGCCCGTCTGGACTGCGGTACGTGCAGATCGA